>NZ_JAVUPU010000001.1:0-646731 GCF_032378825.1 Sphingosinicella rhizophila
GGCAAGCGGTTAAGGCAACGGCAGAAGGTCTATCGGGAAGCGCGCCCGTTCGTCGATGAAAACGGCCTGATGCGCTACCGCGCAAGCAAGCTCGACTGCGACGCCTGCGGCCTCAAGGCCCGCTGCACGCCCAACATGCCCGCTCGCAAAATCCTGCGTTCGATCCACGAAGGCGCGCGCGATCTCGCACGCGACCTGTCGCTGACCAACGCTTATCTCACGTCACGCCGCGAGCGGAAGAAGGTCGAGATGCTGTTCGCGCATCTCAAGCGCATCCTGAAGCTGGATCGCCTGCGTCTCAGGGGCCCCAACGGAGCAAAAGACGAGTTCCTCCTCGCCGCCACCGCCCAGAACCTTCGCAAGCTCGCCAAGCTGATCCCGATGCCGCAGCCGGCACCCGCATGAGAGGGAGAAAACTCAAGCGCTCTCCACTCAGCGGCAATGTCCGCTCATGACAAAAGCAGACTTTTTCAACACAATCGGTCGGAAGCGGACATGCCATACTTTAGCTCACCGCAGTAGAGGCAGCTTGAATGACCGTCTATCAACAGGCCCGGCGTTTTTCACTTTCTGCGTTGGCAGTTATCGTCACCATCCCGCTTTGGGGAAGTGCGCTTCTAAACCTACACGAGGGGTTCTTGGCTGCGGCAGGCGCCCTGTGGGTTTCGGCTTGGGCGATCGCAATTTTTTTCACTTCGATGCCCTGAATGTGGAACGTCAGTTTATCGGAAGGGGCCGAATTGGCTCCCACTTGCGACGCCTTGGCCGAACCGTTGCTGCCGAGACTGTCAGCACGATCTTACGATCGCCTAACTCATGTCCGCGATGGGTGGAAAGTGAACATTCGCTCTTTCTGATGTCCAGCATGGCACAGTTAGGGGGCAGGGTGAGCTTGAGCCGCTTCTTCGCCCTGTGGACGCATCCAGATTCCGCTCCCGGTCTGGTCTCAGAAGACGATCGAGAGCGGCGTCGGCCACTCTCCGACGTCTGAGTAGCGATTTGCGGAGCTCAGCTCGACGTAGCGTCTATCAGCCGCTGAAGCGGACCATCATGAGCCTGATAACGGCCCGATCGAAAGAGATTTGCGCTGAAGATGCTAGTGTCGAGGGCGCATATCGGGAGCCTCAGGAACTGGCGGGCTTCGGCGCTCCCCCTTCGAGCTGGGCGAGCCGCGCCGCCATTTCTTCCAGGCGCTGCTGCATCATGATGTCGCGCGAGTAACGGCCACGGGAAACCTGCAGCGCTTCGGCCAGGGTGGGCAGGATCTTGCGGATCGCTTCCAGCTCCTGCCGATTGTAGCGATTGCCGTCGGATCGCCGGCCGATAAGCAAGGTGCCGATCGGAATCTCATCATCCACAAGGGCCAGCCTTTCGACAAGCCGCGGATCGTCGACCGCGCTTGCTTCGCGTGCGGCGATGAGTTCCTGGCCCGTCGGCATGTGAAGCAGGATGGCCGATGCGTCCGGATGAACGGCCCGGTCGATAATCGCCAAGGCGCGTGTCGCGACCTCCTCCGGCGCCTCTGTCAGCCCCCAGGTCTTGAGCCGCTTCGACGCGTCCCGGATCTGATCCAGCGGTCCTCCGAAGCGGGCGCGGGTCCAGCCCAGGACGGCCGATTGGGTCGGTGCGAAGACGCCCGCAGCGATCATTGCTCCGACGGTCGTCGCGCCGATCTCGCTCTCCCGGCCTATCAGCTCCTCGATGACCATTTTCACCAGGTCGGAACTTGCTGCCCAGACCACACCGACGATCAGCGTCACGACGGCATAGGCTGCCGAGCGGGTGATGACGGTGTCCGCTTCCCACAGGCGGAAACGGAGAAGGGCAACCAGCAATCCCAAGGCTATGGCCGCCATGCCGGAACTGAACAGGAGCAGCACCGCCAGGCTCGTGAGCGGCGTATATGCGTTCGGATCGTCGCCGAGCGCCGCGGCCAGGACCACCGCCGCCAGGAGGAGCAGCAGTCCCGCGGCGAATCCGAACCCCGCCCACTTGATCTGCTGCCGGACAATTCCCGTGGCTTCTCTGCGAAAGCGGAAGATCTGGCTGGCGAGCACCGCCAGCAAGGCGACCACGGCCGCGATCCCCCGCAGATCCTCGTCCGCGTGGGGAAAGGACACGAAGATGGCAAGCGGTATTCCGAGCGGGATGAGCCAGCGCGAAAAGCGAGGGAAGAACAGGCCGTCGGGAAAGGAGGCGAGGGCGATCAGCAAGAGGTAGAAGAAGACCGCTCCGAGCGTATCGGAAACGATCCCGCGGTCGGTCCAGAGCCAGAACTGCAGGGGTGGGTCGATCGTCGCGGCCATGCCGACGAAGGCGAATGCGAGCAGCATGGCGACAGGATCGTCGGGTCTGCGCAGGGCGAGCAGGAGGCTGCAGACGAGCAACGCGGCGCAGGCCAGGACGCCCGTGACGAGCCGGGCGAGTATTCGCAGGTTGCGCTCTCGTTCCTCGGCCGGCGTGGATGTGATCCTGGTCCGGCTGAGGCTGAGCAGGTGCGTTCCCCCGCCAGGGTGCCGAACGGTGACATCGACCGTGGGGCCCGGGGCGCTGTCTAGGCGTTCCGCCAAGCCCAGGATCTGGAGATCCGGCGGCACCGGCTTGCCATCGATCGCTATGACCTCGGCGGAGATCGGCAGGGCAGGGTCTCTACCCGGCAAGGTGCCGACGATCAGCTTCGAGCCGGTCGTCACCTGGAAGTCCAGGCCGAACTGCTGCATCACCGGCTGCGTCCAGTAGCTGGCACGCACCGCGTAGATCGTGCTGACGACGACCGTGAGGACGGAGAGTCCAAAGAACAATATCCAGATCGCGCGCAGCACTGTTGCCCAGCGGTCGGATAAGGCGGGCAGGCGGATGGGCGGGCGGATCAACGCCCTTGCGTACGTCATTCCAAATCCCCCGAACCGACTCGGTCGCGCGATGCTATCAGCACTGAGCGGAGATTAAAGAGAGGAGGAGGCATCGGGCCTCGGCCCAGCGATTTCTTCTCGGCAACGCGGACAGTGTGAACGAAAACGAATGCCGAACTGGCATCTTGGACGATTGATCCGGATTGGCACACGCGTCCGCAACGGGTGGGACGCAGACATCGCTAATCGGGCAGCGATAAGAAGAATGCAGATAGGACGAGAAGGGCGACAAGGGTGCCTCCGAGGATCATCCATGCGCGTCCTGAGCCAAGCGCCTTCTCATAAACCTCGAATTCTGCCTGCATGTGACGCAGCACTCGCCACATGACGAATAGTCCCCAACTTATGCTGACCGCAAATGCCACTTCGCCGAGCACGGGGAATGTGTCTGTCGGCGGACCGTCGACAAAGATCATGAACGGCACGAAGGGAATGATCACACCGATCAGTGAAAGCGGCTTGGAGTTTGCCGCGACATCCTTGTCTACCAGTGCAGTTATTTTGAGAATTAGCCTCAATCACCCGACCCTAACTCAGTCTGAGTATTCCCCAAATTGGCACCCCTTTCCAATGTCCGCAAGGGGTGGCGGACATTGACCCCATCTGGAAAATCACCGATCCAAAGAGCGTGGTCCCGCATCTAACCTTGAGAACGTGGTGGTCCGAAACGGGAGCCGGGATAGACACGCGGGAAACGCCAGAAGCGGAAATTGGGGTCCTCGAGAATCGCTACCGTGTCTCGCTTCCCCACGACTTTCGCGAGTATTTGAAACTCGGCGCTCCGAAGGAGGAGAACTGGGACGCCGAGGACGGAAACTGGTGGCCGGTGGGGCGCATAAAGAACATCCCGGACGAGTATGACCATCCGGTGAGTGAAGCTATAATGCGTAACGCTCCGAAACACCTGATCTTCCTTGATTACAGCATATGGTCTTGGGCTTGGGCCATTTCGTGCGCCGACGACGAAACTAGGGGCAGAGTGGCCGTTATCGGGGGTTTACCGGACGGCTATGTCGCGGACAGCTTCGGAGAGTTCGTCGAGCGTTACACCACCGACTGGATGTCGATCAGGCAGGTTCAAGCGAAACCGAAGCCGAGGAGGGGGTTTTGGAGTTGGCTTGGACGTAGCTGAATGTCCGAAAAGGGTGGGAAGCGGTCGGGTAGCTAATGGTGAAGCGAGGGCGGAAGCTGTTGCTGCCTTGTCGGGGCGGCTTCACCAGACCATCCTCGTGTGGAGTCTAAGCTGGAGTTGAAATCATGGCTTTCAACGACATAACCATCGTGCCCGTGCGTACAGATAAAAAGGCGGCCTATCTGGAATTCTCCGCCCGGATCGCCGCGATTTACCGCGAATATGGTGCTGTCCGTGTTGTCGACTGCTGGCAAAAGGAGGATGCAAGCGACGATGAGGATTTCCACGCGGCAGATGCGTTGGCCAATTACGCGGCTGGCGACCTGCCAAAAATGAGAAAGCTCGCCGGTGCACGTGAAGGCGAAACCGTCGTCGTCTCTTTCACCGAATGGCCAAGTCGCGAAGTGCGAGACCTTGGCGTAAAGGCAGTTGCGGTCGATCCGCGTATACAAGCCACGATGGACGAAGAACCGGTATTCGACGGACGGAGGCTGATCGCCGGGGGCTTTGAGGTCGAACTTGACGTGCGCTGATCGTTTCACCGTTCGTAGGGATCGTTGGTCAAGAGGCGATAGACCTCGATTTCCGATGTCGTTCCAGCCCTCAGATGACGGCAGCCTTGGGGCAATGGCAGCAACAAGCTGAATGGCGTCAAACGGTCGAATGCCGACAGGCCATCATGTCTGGTCACCAAGCTAGGACTTCGTCTCAGCCGCAATCGCTCGCTGGAAAGCAGGCCGCGCCCGCAGCCGCTCCAGATAAGCCGCCACTTCCGGCGCGAAATCGCCGCTCAGGCCGCTCCACACCTCCGCCAGATGCAGGGCATAGCCGATGGCCACATCCGCCGTCGTGAACCGTCCGCCGCACAGAAAGTCGCGTTCCGCAAGGGCGGCAGTCACCGTCCGCATCCGTCCACGGAAAAATTGTGCGTAGTCCTCCGTCACCTGCGCGCTCTTGCGCTCCGGCGCCTCGAACTGCCCGTAGCGAAGCACGATCGCCTGCGGGAAGGTGAGCGTCGCATCGCTGAAGAACAACCAGTTCACATAGGAAGCATAATCTGGCTCGCCCGGCGCGATCCGTAAGTCCGTCGGTCCATGAGTCTCGGCCAGATAATGGCAGATGCCCGTGGATTCGCTCATCCGCACCGCCCCGTCGACCATATAGGGCACGGTGCCGAGCGGATTGATGCCGAGATAATCCTTCCGCAGCGCGCGCGGCGGGAAGGGGAGCAGGTGCAACTGGTAGGGAAGCCCCATTTCCTCCAGCATCCACAAGGGCCGGAACGACCGCGCCCGCGCGCAATGATAGAGCTGGATCATCGGCCCTTGGGGATCCTAGAGCCCAAGCGCCTTCTTCGCCTCGGCAACCTGCGCGAGCACGTTGACGGGCGCTGTTCCGCCATAGGAGGTCCGGCTTGCCACCGAGGAATCGACCGTCAGCACGTCGAACACGCTTGCGTCGATCCGGTTGTCGATCTGCTGCAGGACTTCCAGCGGCAATTCGCTCAGCGCCACGCCTTCGTCCTCGGCCAGTTTCACGGCGCGGCCGGTGATGTGATGGGCCTCGCGGAACGGGATCTTGCCGACCCGCACCAGCCAGTCGGCGAAATCCGTCGCGGTCGAGAAGCCGGCTTCCGAGGCCGCCCGCATCCGGTCCGTATTGAAGCCGGCATGTTCGATCGTTCCGCCCAAAGCGAGGATCGAGATGGCCAGCAGGTCATAGGCCTCGAACACCGGGATCTTGTCGTTCTGGAGATCCTTCGAATAAGCGAGCGGCAGGCCCTTCATCACCACCATCAGCGCCGTCATCGTGCCCATGATCCGGCCGCTATGGCCGCGCACCAGCTCGGCCGCATCCGGATTGCGCTTCTGCGGCATGATCGACGATCCGGTCGAATATTGGTCGGGAAGCTTGATGAAGGCGAAAGGCTGGCTCGCCCACAGGACCACCTCTTCGGCCAGGCGCGAAAGGTGGAGCGAACATTGCGCGGCCGCCATCAGGAAATCGAGTGCGAAATCCCGGTCCGACACCGCGTCCAGCGAATTGGCGGCGGGCCGGTCGAAGCCCAGCGCCTTCGCCGTCGCATGCCGATCGGTCGGGAAGCTCGTCCCGGCCAGCGCGGCGGCGCCGAGCGGCGATTCGTTCATCCGCTTGCGCGCGTCCGCGAAGCGCGACCGGTCGCGGCGGATCATCTCGTAATAAGCCATGAAATGATGGCCGAGCGTGACCGGCTGTGCGCTCTGCAGGTGGGTGAAACCCGGCATCACGTCTTTGGCATGGCGTTCGCCCTTGGCCACCAATATGGCCTGGAAATCCGCCAGCGCGCGGTCGATCTCGTCGCAGGCGTTGCGCACCCACAGGCGGAAATCGGTCGCCACCTGGTCGTTGCGCGAACGCGCCGTATGCAGCCGCCCCGCGACCGGCCCGATAATCTCGGTCAGCCGATGCTCGACATGCATGTGGATGTCTTCCAGCGCGAGATCCTCCTGCACGCCCCCGGCCTCATATTCCGCCATGATCTGGTCGAGCCCGCGGGCGATGGCGTCGGCATCCGCCTGCTCGACGATGCCCTGCTTGCCGAGCATAGCGACATGCGCCTTCGAAGCGGTGATATCCTCGCGCCACAATCTCTTGTCGAAGGGGATGGAGGCATTCATCTCGGTCATGATGGCAGAGGCGCCTTCGGCGAAGCGCCCGCCCCACATGCTGTTGGTCTTGTCGGCCGACATGTCTCTTTCACCCCTGCAGCGTCTTTGAAGTCCCCTAATGTCGCATGGCGGCGCGGGCTAGACCATGATTCACGTCATCGCCGGCGGCGCGAAGCGCTTCAACGTCGAACGACCAGTCTCTCGGGGATTGCCGCTGTGTCGGCGCTTGACCGGGGCCGCTTTTTCATCCTCAAGGCCGGCATGAGCCGATCCAGCCAGTTTCTGACCTTCGCCCGCGAGCTTGCCGAAGCCGCCCGCCTCGAAACGCTGCCGGGATCGTCCGGTGACATGGCCGCCCGCAACAAAGGCGGCGCGGCTTACGATCCCGTCACCGATGCGGACGTCGCCGCCGAACAGGCGATGCGCCGCCTTATCGAAGCGCGATATCCGGACCATGGCGTCTCCGGGGAGGAATTGCCCGACAGGCCGTCGCAGAACGGCCTCCTCTGGAGCCTCGACCCGATCGACGGCACCCGCTCCTATATTTGCGGACTGCCGACCTGGGTGACCCTGATCGGCTTGCTGGACGAGGGGAGACCGAGCCTCGGCGCGATCGACGTCCCCCGGCTGGATGAATTCTATATCGGCTGCGGCGACACGAGCTTTCTTCATTCCGGTGGCCGGGAGACTCTATTGTCGGTGAGCGGCTGCCGTACCGTGGCCGAAGCCCGCTTCGCCGCCACCGATCCCTTCATGTTTCACGGCGAAGATGCCGACAAGGTCGAACGGATCCGCGGCAAGGCCCGCGTCACCCGCTTCGGCCATGACGGCTATGCTTATGCCCGGCTCGCGGCCGGCGCGCTCGACCTGGTCGTGGAATCGGGCCTCAAGACCTATGATTATAACGCCCTGATCCCGGTCATCCGCGGGGCAGGGGGCGTGTTCGGGGACTGGCAGGGCGGCGAAGCCTATGAAGGCGGCCGGGTCATTGCGGCCGCGACGCAGCAATTATTCGACGAAGCACTGGACCTGCTGAAGCGATAATATTTCGAAATAATAATAGCCTACGACCGGAACCTCCGCGTCACCCTGAACGCGATTCAAGGTTCAGATCTCCATTCGCACCGAGCCTCGGAATTGGATGCTGAATCCGGTTCAGCATGACGGATGCTCGTGGGCTCAGCCCTTGTGCCGCTCCTGCAGCTTCGCCACCACATCGCCCCAGCCCAGCCCGCGCGCCTCCATCAGCACGGTAAGATGATAGGCAAGGTCCGCCACCTCGCCCACCAATTCTTTCTCCGAACCGGCGACACCGGCCAATGCCGTCTCCACGCCTTCTTCGCCGACCTTCTGGGCGATGCGGTTGACGCCTTTTTCAATCAATCGCGCGGTGTAGCTTTCGCTCGGGTCGGCCGCTGCGCGCGCCTTCACGATGCGCCCGAGCCGTCCCAGGAATCCCGCGCCGGCCGCGGCATCGTCGGAGAAGCAGCTGGTCGTGCCGAGATGGCAGGTCGGGCCTTCGGGCTCGGCCTGGACCAGCAAGGCGTCATTGTCGCAATCGGCATAGACGTGCTGGACGGCGAGCCGGTTGCCACTGGTCTCGCCTTTCTGCCACAACCGATCCTTGGAACGGCTGAAGAAGGTCGCGAAGCCGGAGGCGAGCGTCGCCTCCAGGGCCTCCCGGTTCATATAGCCGAGCATCAGCAATTGGCCGGACGCGGCGTCCTGCACCATTGCGGGCACCAGCCCATCCATCTTCGCCCAGTCGAGCGTGTCCAGGTCGGCCGCGTTCAGCGGCGCATTTCGATCCCGCATGTGACGAGATACTCCTTCAATTCCGGAATGGCGATCAGGCGATCGTGGAAGACGGTCGCGGCGAGCGCGCCGCTGGCGCCGACTTCGAAGGCATCGCGGAAATGCTCTGGCGCGCCGGCGCCGCCCGAGGCGATGACCGGGACCGAAGTCGCTCCGACGAGGGCCGCGACATGGGGAATGTCATAACCCGTGCGCACGCCGTCGCGGCGCATGCAGTTGAGCACGATCTCGCCGGCCCCGCGATCGACCGCTTCCTTCGTCCAGTCGAGCGTGCGGCGGCCGGTGTCGCGCGTCTTTTCCAGGCTGCCCGTATATTGGTGGACATAATAGTCGCCGTCCTGCTCGAAACTGTCGACGCCCAGGACGATGCACTGGCTGCCGAAGCTCTTCGCCAGCTCCTCGATCAGTTCGGGCCGTTCGAGGGCAGGGGAGTTGATCGACACCTTGTCGGCGCCATTGTCCAGGCACGCCGCGGCCTGCTCGCGCGTCCGCACGCCGCCGGCCACGGAAAAGGGAATGTCGATCACCTCGGCGACCCGGCGTACCCATAAGGGGTCCAGGCTGCGTCCCTCGGCGCTGGCGCTGATATCGTAGAAGACCAGTTCGTCGGCCCCTTCCTCGCGGTAGCGCAGCGCATGTTCGACGATGTCGCCCACATCGCGATGGTCGCGGAACTGGATGCCCTTGACGACCCGGCCGTCCTTGACGTCCAGGCAGGGGATGATCCTACGCGCGGGCACGGGCCAGCGCCTCCCCGAGATCGATCTTGCCTTCCCACAAGGCCTTGCCGACGATCGCGCCGGCGGCGCCGGCCTTCGCGGACCTGTCGAGATCGTCGAGCGAGGAAACGCCACCGGAAACCTGCACCGCCAGATGCGGCAGGCGCCGCACCGTTTCGGCCAGCAGCGTGATATTGGGGCCGCTCATCATGCCGTCGCGGCCGATATCGGTGGCGAGCAGATGCCGCGCGTCGGGATAGAAAGCGGCGACGTCCCACAGGCTTTGCCGCGACGTTTCCGTCCAGCCGGACACCGCCACCATCGGTTCGCCGTCGACGATATTGACGTCCAGCGCCAGGGTGATGCGGTCCGGCCCGAACCGATCGAGGAAGCTGCGGACGAGCTCGGGCTGCTTGACCGCAAGACTTCCGATAACGACACGCGCCACGCCGGCCTCGAACAGCCGCGTCAATTGCGCTTCCTCCCTGATGCCGCCCGCCACCTGCAGGTTCACGTCGGCGGCGCCGGCGATCCGGGCGATCAGCTCGTGCTGGACGGGTCGCCCTTCGCGGGCGCCGTCCAGGTCGACGATATGAACCCATTCGGCGCCTTTCTCCTGGAAGGAGAGGACCGCTTCGATCGGCTCGCCACTATAGATGGTGGCGTCGTCGAACCGTCCCTGGGCAAGGCGTACGCAACGCCCCCCGATCAGATCCATGGCGGGAAGGACGATCATAAAGGGTTGGAACCTCCCACAAGAAATGCCTCCAGGAAACGTGCGCCGGCCACGCCGGATTTCTCCGGGTGGAATTGGGCGCCGATATAATTGTCCCTGCGCACGACCGCCGGGATGGGACGGCCGTAATCGGCGGTCGCCACGCTATACGGTCCGTCGTCGCAGGCGAAGCCGTGCGCGAAATAGACATAGTCGCCCTGGACCAGGCCGATCGCCGGATCGCGGACCGAAAGGCTGCTCCAGCCCATGTGCGGCACCGGCCTGTCCGGCGCCGGCGTCAGCCTGCGCACGGCGCCCGGGATGATGCCCAGGCACTCGGTCCGGTTCTCCTCGGAACGCTCGAACAGCAATTGCATGCCGAGGCAGATGCCGAGCACCGGCTGTTTCAGCGCCCGCAGGGGTTGGACCAGCTCGCGCTTGCGCATCTCGGCCATGGCTTCGCCGGCCGCGCCGACGCCCGGGATGATCACCCGATCAGCCGCCGCAATCTCTGATACGTCCGCAGTGAGTAGCGGCTCCAGGCCGAGCCGCTCGAAGGCGATGGCCACCGATCCGATATTGCCGGCGCCATAATCGACGAGCGCCAGCCTCACAGCACGCCCTTCGTGCTCGGCAGCACGCCGCTGGCGTCGCGGACGACGCCCTGGCGAAGCGCGCGGCCGAATGCCTTGAAACAGGCTTCGGTCTTGTGATGATCATTGTCGCCGGCGACGCGGACATGGATCGCCGCACCGAGGCTGGTGGCGATCGACGTGAACACATGCTCCGTCATCTCGGTCGGATAGGCCCCGATATGGCTGGCTTTGAAATCGCCCTCGAAGACGCTGTGCGGACGCCCGGAAAGGTCGATCAGCACATGCGCCTCGGCCTCGTCCATCGGCAGCGAGAAGCCGAAGCGGCCAATGCCGCGCCGGTCGCCGAGCGCCTTGGAAAGCGCTCCGCCGAAGGCGATCGCGCAATCCTCGATGCTGTGATGCGCATCGATCTCCAGATCGCCTTCGCACATCAGGGTCAGCGAAAAGCCGCCATGGGCCGCGACCTGGTCTAGCATATGGTCGTAGAAGGGGATCCCGGTCTCGATCCGCCTTTGCCCTTCGCTGTCGAGGTCGACCGCGACCGCGATCCTGGTTTCCTTCGTATCGCGGACGAGCTCGGCACGCCTTCGGCCTTCATCCGGGATCGCGACGCCGAAGGCCGACAGGGCCGCCTTGTTCTCGCGATCGGTGCCGATCGTGAGCCGCAAGCCGCCGGGCGCCGCATTGGCGCGGAAGCGGACGCGGATACCGAGCGCCTGCAATTTCCTGGCCAGGGCATCCGGTTCGTCCACTTCGAGGAACAGGAAATTGCCGCCGCCGTTCCGGACCTTGCGGACGATCGGCGAGGCTTCGAGTAGGCCGGCCATCCTGTCACGGTCCGCCTTGAGCTTGCGGATCCTTTCCTCGTGCAGCGGCCGCCGGGCCGGCGCCAGGCTGGTCTCCGCCGCCGCGATCGATAGCGTCGGCAGCGGATAAGCTGGCAGCACGCGGGTGACGAGCGCGATCAGCTCGCGATTGCCGACCAGCGCGCCGATCCGCGCCCCGGCCAGACCATAGGCCTTGGACAGGGTGCGCAGGATGACGAGATTGTCGCGCTTGACCGCTTCGGCGGCAAGGCTCTCCAGCTCCGAAAACTCCAGATAGGCTTCGTCGAGCAGGACGATCGTGTCCGTGAGCGCGTCCGCGATCCGAAGCACGTCTTCGCGCGGAAGCGGATTGCCCGTCGGATTGTTCGGCGAGCACAGAAAGGCGAGCTTAAGCGACGCTTCTTCCCGCACGGCGGCCAGAAATGCGTCCACGTCCAGGTCGAAATCCGCACTGAGCGGCACATCCAGCACGCGCGCCCCCTGCAGCCGGGCCGCATGTTCGTAGACCGAGAAGGTCGGGCTGCAGACCGAAATCGCATCGATCCCGGGACGACAGAAGGTGCGGACCAGGAGGTCGATGCCGTCGTCGCCGCCCCGGGTGATGATCAATTGTTCGGGCGATACGCCGTAAAGGGCCGCCATCATCCGCTTCAGGCGCGCCGGCTGCGGTTCGGGATAGCGGTTGATGCCGGCGGAAAGCGATCCTTCCAGCAGGGGCGCGAACGGATTTTCGTTGGCGTCGAGCTTGATCGTGTCCGCGCCGAACACCTCTTCGACCGGGACGATGTCGACGGGAGGAAGCGCCAGCACTTCCGGGCGGGCGAGCCGCGTTGCGAGATTGGTCATGCCGGCACCTTCCGCATACGTGCATCCGCGGCCAGCGCATGCGCCTCCAGCCCCTCCAGGCGGGCAAGGGCAGCGGCGGGCGCGGCGATACGCTGCGAGGCCTCCTGCGTCACCTGCTGCACGCTGATCGATTTCAGGAAGGAATAGACCGAAATGCCGCTCCATGCACGCGCGGCGCCGTCCGTCGGCAGGACATGGCTCGAACCAGCGAGATAATCGCCGAACGTCTCCGCCGCCTCGTGGCCGGCAAAGACGGCGCCGGCATTGCGGACGCGCGCGACCAGCGGCTCGGGCTCGGCCACTGCCAGCGACAGATGTTCGGGGGCATAGCGATTGGCGATGTCCACCGCCTGCTCCAGGTCGTCGGCGATGATCGTCCGCGCGAAAGCGAGCGACTGTTCCGCAATCGCGCGGCGGGGAAGGCCGCTCGCCAGTTGCGGGACCAGCGTCTCCACTGCGTCGGCCAAAGCCGGCGAGGTGGTGACGAACAGCACCTGGGCGGACGGATCATGTTCGGCCTGGCTCAGCAGATCGGCGGCGACCATGGCCGCATCGGCGCTGTCGTCGGCGATCACCATCAATTCGCTCGGGCCGGCGGGCATGTCGATCGCCGCGCCGCCGGCAAGCGCCGCCACCTGGTTCTTCGCTTCGGCGACATAGGCATTGCCGGGCCCGCAAATCTTGTCGACCCGCGGAATCCCGCCCGCGCCGAAGCCCAGGGCGGCGATCGCCTGCGCCCCCCCGACGGTCCAGACCGCCTCGATCCCGCACATCTCGGCGGCCAGCGCGATGACCGGATCGAGCCCGCCCTCCGGCCGCGGCGGCGTCGTCACCACGATTTCGCCGACGCCTGCCGCCTGCGCCGGGATCGCCAGCATCAGCAGGGTCGAGAAAAGCGGCGTCTTGCCGCCGGGAATATAGAGACCGACCCGGTCGAGCGGCCGCCAGATCTTGCGTACCCGGAGGCCGGGCATCGTCTCCACCGCATGTTCGGCGGGGAGGCTGCCCTCATGGAACGTCTTGATGTTTCGGCACGCGGTTTCGATCGCGTCGACCTGTTCGCGGGTCAGGATCCTTCGCGCTTCGGCGGCGGGACCGGCCACGTCGACCAGTCCGGGTGTCTCGCCGTCGAGCCGCAGCGCCTGTTCGGCCACGCCGTCCCAGCCGCGCGTCCGCACGTCGTCGACGATGGCCCGGACGGCGTCCTGCACCGCCTTTTCGCTGCGCTGCTCGGGGCGCGCCACCGCGGCCGCGCGCTCCGCGTCGCTCGCCTTGGTCCAGATCAGCCGTTTCACATCATCATCTTTTCGATTGGAAGGACCAGGATCGCCGATGCGCCCGCGGCCTTCAATTTCTGCAATGTCTCCCAGAAGACGGATTCCTGGCACACGGCATGGACCGCGAAATGGCCCGGGCGTCCAGCCAGCGGGATCACCGTCGGCGCTTCGACGCCGGGCAGGATCTCGCCGATCGTCGCCAGCGCCTCCTCCGGGGCGTTCATCATGATATATTTGCTGTCCTGGGTCGCAAGCACGCCGCGGATGCGCATCAGCAGCATTTCGGCCGCTTCCTCCTTTTCCGGCGTCAGCGGTTTCAGGGTGCGCACCAGCAAAGCCTCGCTCTCCAGCACCGTGTCGACGACATGAAGGCCGTTCGCCTCCAGCGTGGCGCCGGTCGAGACGAGGTCGCAGATATAGCTGGCGATGTGCAGCCGCGGCGCCAGTTCGACCGCCCCCGACATCTCGATCACCGTCGCCTCGACTCCATTCTCCTCCAGAAAGCGCTTCAGCAGGCGCGGATAGGAAGTGGCGATCCGCTCCCCGGCCAGCGAAGCGGGGCTGTCATAGGCCTTGCCCTCCGGCGCCGCGACCCGAAGGGCGCAGGTTCCGAAGCCCAGCTCCGCGATCACCTCATAAGCGGGCTCCGCCTCGCCCAAGGCGAATTCCTCCAGCACGTTGCGGCCGACGATGCCGAATTCGCAGACGCCGTCGCGGACGAAGGTCGGGATATCGTCGTCCCGCACCAGCATCAGGTCGATCGGGAAATTGTCGACCCGTGCGGTGAGGTCGTTCTTGCCATGCTGTATGCGCAGTCCGGATTCGCGCAGCAGCGCGCGGCTGCTGTCGGAAAGGCGGCCGGATTTCTGGATCGCCAGGTGCAGGCGGTCGGACGTTCCAATCATGATTCTTTCTTCTTCTTCAATCGGTCGAGCACCAGGCGGTAACCCTGATAGGGCATTTCCCGCAGGAAACGGGCGATGCGGACGACGGTGGTGGTGGAAGCGCCGGCAAGTTCGGCGATTTCGCGATAGGAAAGCTTGTCCTGCTCCAGCAGGGACGCCACATGCAGGCGCTCGACGAAGGCACGAATCTCGCCCGGCGTGCACAGATCGGCCAGGAATGCCTCCAGCTCCTCCCGCGTCTCGAGGACGAGGAAAGCGTCGAGCAGGTCGTTGCGCAGCGCAGGCCAGGTGCTGCCCGGTTTTTCATCCGTCATCGTCGTTACCATGTATTACTACGATGGAACAACTAGCAGCGCCCGGCGGGTTTGGCAACCCATATGGTTGAATTAGTGGCAAGGGCTTTTCGCCCCTGAACGAAAGGGGATCCGGCGTCTCCCGGTTCAGGCCGGAATGGGCGTTGAGGTGTCGGCTCGGGTCGGTTACGTTCCGTTCGGGACATGAGGGTCGAGGGGGAAGAGCATGAACATCAGTCGCCGTCATCTGCTGGGCGCCGCTGCTGCGGCCGGCGCCATGATGCCGTTCCGCGCGATCGCGCAGGGGGCAAGTGCGGATGCTCTGGCGGCCGAGTTCGATGCCTGGGCCCGAGCGCAGGTCGCGGCGGGCGGACCCGGCATGACTGTGGGCGTCTGGCAGGGAGGCAAGACATTGCTGACGCGCGCTTACGGCATCGCCGACATGGAAACGGGGAGGGCGCTGACGGTGCCCACGCCCTTCCACGTCGCCAGCGTCTCCAAACAATTCGCGGCCATGGCGGTCGGCCTGCTCGCCCATGAGGGCAAGGTCGATCTCGATGCGGACATCCGCAATTATCTGCCCTGGATGCCCGATTTCGGCGCCACCATCCGGGTCGAACATCTGATCCACCATGTCAGCGGCCTTCGCGATCAATGGACGCTGGCCTTGGCCCAGGGGCTCGACATTCGCGACCTGCTCACCCAGGACCGGATGAAGAATCTGCTGCGCAATCAGCGCATGCTGAACTTCGCGCCGGGCAGCGACTTCAGCTATTGCAATAGCGGTTTCACCCTGCTCGCGGAGATCGTGACCGCCGTCGCAGGCCAGGATCTTCAGCTGTTCGCCAAGGCCCGGATGTTCGATCCCCTCGGCATGAAATATTCCCACTTCATCCAGCAGGCCGGGGCGCTCATTCCCAACCGCGCCCAATCCTATGCGAAGGATTATCCGGGCCGGCCCGGCTGGCAGCGCGTGCCGCTCAATTATGAAACCTGGGGCGCCACCAGCCTGTCGACCAATATCGAGGATCTGCTCGCGTGGGAGGTGGAACTGCTCCACCCGAAGGTCCTGCCGCAGGCGCTCGTGGATCGTGCCGCTGCGCCTTACAGGCTGACCGATGGCCGCGTCCTCCAATATGGCTTCGGCATGATGAACGGCACCATTTCGGGGCGGCCCGCCGTCCACCACAGCGGCGGCGATGCTGCCTTCCGCACCTGGGCCGGCCGCTTTCCGGAACATGATGCCGCCATCGTCATCCTCCGCAACGATGCCGGCAACCCGCTCCAGGTGACGGGAAAGCTCGTCGACATCTATCTGCCCGCCCCGGCCGGCAGGAAGCCGTCCCCCAAGCCGCTTGCCGCGACCGATCCCCGCGTCACCTCCCTGGTCGGTAGCTGGTATATCGATGGCGGCACGTTGATGACGATTGCCCAGGGGACCGCGGGAATCGTCCTCCAGTCGCCCCAGGGGCCCGGGCAGCCGCTGACCGTCTATGATGACGATACGTTCGATGCCGGCCAGTATCGCGGCGGCTATTATCGCGTCCATCGGGATCCCGGGGGAAGGCCGGTGAAGATCGAGCCGACCGACGATTCTCCGATCGTGTCCCCGATCGCCTTCTACGAACCGGCGACGGTCCACGTGCCGGATGCGAAGGAGCTTGCCGCGATCGCCGGCAGCTATCGCAGCGCGGAACTCGATACGACCTATGTCTTCGCCGTCGCCGATGGCGTGCTGACCAGCTGGACGCTGCGCGGCGGCGCGCCGCTCAAATGGCGGCCCAGCATAAGCGGTCGCTTCGACACGTTCGATGCCTTGTTCCCTTTCAGCATGGCGGCCGCGCCGGGCAGCGACGGCAAGGTCGCCGCCATTTTCCTGGAAATGGGCCGCAGCCGGAAGCTCAGGTTCGATCGCGTGTCCGCCTGAGCCGCCACCGGCGTTGAGCAGGCGCGCATTGTCCGATACGGATGGCGCACTTCCGGACACAGATCCGGTCCGTCATAGGGAGAATGTGATGCGTTTTGCGGCTTTGGTGTTTCTGGGGGCGGTCTGTGCCGCGCCCGCGGTCGCGCAGGAAGTCGGCCTGGCCGATCTCGGACTGCACGACCGGCTGCTGATCCTCGACACCCACCTCGATACGCCGGCCCTGTTCGAACGCGAGGGTTGGGATTTCAGCGACTGGCACGATCAGCGCGTCGACAACAGCCAGGTGGACATTCCCCGCATGCAGCAGGGCGGCCTCGATGGCGGCTTCTTCGTCATCTACACGCCGCAGGGCGATCTGACGCCGCAAGGCTATGCCGCCGCCCGCGACAGCGCCCTGGGCCGCGCCGCCGCCATCCTGCGCGTGATGACGGAGAATCGCGAGAAGATCGGCCTCGCCTACGAAGCCGATGACGTCGAACGCCTCCAGGCCGCCGGAAAGCTGGTCGCTTTCCAGAGCATCGAGAACAGCTATCCGCTGGGTACCGATCTTTCCATGCTCGAAAGCTTCTACAAATTGGGCGTGCGCATGGCCGGCCCCGTCCATTCGAAGAACAATCAATTCGCCGACAGCACCACCGACAAGCCACGCTGGAACGGCCTGAGCCCGCTCGGCCGCCAGTGGGTGGCGGAGATGAACCGGCTCGGCATGATCGTGGACGGCAGCCACAGCTCCGACGCCACCTTCGATCAGCTCGTCGCCCTGTCGAAGACGCCGATCATCCTTTCCCATTCCGGGCCGCGCTCGATCTTCAACCATCCTCGCAACCTCGACGACGATCGGATGCGCAAGCTCGCCCGCTCGGGCGGCGTGATGCAATTGAACAGCGTCTTCCTGGTTCCCCACAATCCGACCCCCGAACGCAGCGCGATCGAGGATCGGCAGAGGCGCTGGGAAATGCTGAATGCCCGAGAACGGCAGCAATTGCTCGCCGACAAGGCGAAGCTGGATGCGACGGCGCCGTCGCTCACCGCCACCTTCGATCAGTTCATGAACAGTCTCCTGCACGCGCTCCGCGTCATGGGGGTCGATCATGTCGGCCTCGGTGCGGATTGGGACGGCGGCGGCGGCACCATCGGCATGGAGGATATCGCCGCGCTGCCGAAGATCACCGCGCGGCTCAGGCAGGAAGGCTATAGCGAGGCGGATCTCAGGAAGATCTATGGCGGCAACACGCTCCGCCTCCTTCGTCAGGCCGAAGCCTATGCCACCAGGAATCGCCGCGGCGCGAAATGAATCCGGCCGGCGCATCGGTGCGCCAGTCCATTCCCGATCGAGAGTTGCCAAGATGAAGAAGATGCTTGTCGCGGCCGCCGCCGCATGTCTGGGCCTTTGCCAGCCTGCCATTGCGCAGGATTTCGATCCGCAGAAGTTCCGCGCCCACTTGATGTTCCTGGCCGACGACCTTCTGGAGGGCCGGGACACTGGCTCGCGCGGCCATGACATCGCCGCCGGATATGTGGCGAGTCAGTTCATGGAACTCGGGCTGACGCCCGCCGCGAACGGGGGCTGGTACCAGCAGGTGCCGCTCGTCGAATATGGCGTCACCTCCGGTTCGATCGCGATCGGCGGGACCCGTTTCGCCCATGGCAAGGGCGTGGCGATCGCTCCCGATCCCCAATCGGGCAAGATGGACATGGAAGCGCCCGTCGTCTTCGTCGGCTATGGTCTGACCGAGCCGAAATATGGCCTCGACGATTATGCCGGCCTCGACGTCCGCGGCAAGATCGTCGCCGTCATCGGCGACCTGCCCGAAGGCCTGCCGAGCGACGTCGCCGCGCATCTCGGCCGGGAACGGCGCAGCATGGCGGCCCGGGCGGGGGCCGTAGGCATGATCGCCATCCGCACCCGCGCGGAGGCGGAGCGCTGGCCCTGGGAGCGGTTCGCGGCCAATGCCGGCAGGCTCGGCATGACCTGGGTCGGCCCGGACGGCCAGCCTCATGTCGGGGCGCCGGGCCTCCGCTTCATGGCGACCCTGAACGAGGCCGCCGCCGCGGCTTTGTTCGCCGGTGCGCCCACGTCGCTCGAGGCCGTCCTCGACGAGGTGGCTGCGAAGCGCCGTCCCCGGGGCTTTCCGCTCCAGGCGAAAATCCAGGTGACCCGGGAGGGCACCAGCAAGAATGTGACGAGCCGGAACGTCGTCGCTTTCATCCCCGGCTCCGATCCGGACCTGGCCGACGAATATGTCGCCTTCACTGCCCATGTCGACGGCGTCGGCATGGAAAAGGATGGCAGGGTCCGTGCCGGCGCGGTCGACAATGCCAGCGGCGTGGCCGCGATGCTGGAAGCGGCGCGGGCCTTGGCCGTATCGCCCGATCGGCCGCGGCGCGGCGTCCTGTTCGTTGCGCTGACCGGCGAGGAAAAGGGCCTGCTCGGCGCCCAATATCTCGCCCGCAACCCGGTCCGCGGCGGCCGCATGGTCGGCCTCGTCAATCTCGACACGCCGATCTTCCTGTACGATTTCGTGGACGTGATCGCCTTCGGTGCCGAGCACACGACCCTGGGCCCCGTCGTCCAGGCGGCGGCGGAGAAGATGGGCGTCGCCTTGATCCCGGATCCGTTGCCGGAGGAAGGCATCTTCACCCGCTCCGACCATTATGAATTCGTGCGCGAAGGCGTGCCGTCCGTCTTCCTGCTGACCGGCTTCGGCAATGGCGGCGGCGAGAAGTTCAAATCCTATCTCGCCAAGACCTATCATACCCCCGAAGACGATCTGAACCTGCCCTTCGATTGGGACGCAGCCGCACGCTTCTCGAAGCTCAACTATCTGGTCCTGCGCGAAATGGCCGACGCCCCGAAGGCGCCGCTCTGGTACCAAGGCAGCTATTTCGGCGACAGCTTCGCGGCAGGGCAGGCGAAGGCGAAGGCGAAGGCGGTGGAATAAGGGGAGTTCTAACGCCCCGCCGCCTCCAATATATTCGCCAGCATCTTGTCTCCGCCCGGCGTCAGCACGGACTCCGGATGAAACTGCAATCCCCATTGCCGGGCTTCGACGTCGCTGATCGCCATCGCCATGCCGTCCAGTTCGGTATGGACGCGGAACCGCGCCGGTGGGGCAGGGGTGCAGAGCGAATGGTAGCGGCCGACCCGAACCGGATTCTCGATCCCCGCGAACATGCCTTCGCCGTCATGCTCGAGGACCGACGATTTGCCATGGACGATGTCCGGGGCCGACGCGACGGTGCCGCCGGCCTGATGGACGATCGCCTGATGGCCCAGGCACACGCCGAGCAACGGCAAACGGCCTTTCGCCAGTCCGATCAGTTCGACGCTGCAGCCGGCATCCTCGGGTCGTCCCGGACCGGGTGAGAGCAGGATCAGCGCCCCCTCCGCTTCGGCCATGTCATAGGCGGCCTGCGCCGAAATCCCATTGCGCATCACCCGCACCTTGCACCCGAGCCGTTCGAACGTCTCGACCAGGTTGAAGGTGAAGCTGTCGCGATTGTCGATCAGGAGGATATTCGCCGTCATGCCGCCGCTTCCGATTCCGCCAGCGCCGAAAGCACAGCCGATGCCTTGCTGCGCGTTTCCGCCGCCTCCGCCATCGGCACGCTGTCATGGACGACGCCGGCGCCGGCCCGCACATAGGCCCGGCCGTCCTTGACCAGGGCCGACCGGATCACCACCGCACTGTCCATCTCGCCATTGCCCGACACCCATCCGACCGCGCCGCCATAGGGGCCGCGCTTGGTCGCCTCGGTCTCCCGCAACAATTCGACCGCGCGCAGTTTCGGCGCACCGCTCAGCGTGCCCATGTTGAGGCAGGCCTGGAGCGCGTGGAACGGGTCCAGCCCCGCCGCCAGCCGTCCGGTCACTGCGGATACGAGGTGCATCACGCGCGCATAGCGTTCCACTGTCAGCAATTTCGCCACCCGCCGCGTGCCCGAAGCGCTCACCCGCGCGACGTCGTTCCGCGCGAGATCGACCAGCATCATATGTTCGGCCGTTTCCTTGGCGTCGAGCCTGAGGTCCGCCTCCATCCGATCATCGGCATCCGGCGTTTCACCGCGCGGCCGCGTCCCTGCGATCGGCTTTATCTCGACGATCGGGGCGCCGTCCTCGAAGCTCACCTTGACCGACGTTTCCGGCGATGCGCCGAACAATATGTGCCGCGGCCCCGCTACGAAGAACATATAAGGGCTTGGATCGAGCTGCCGCTGCCGGGCGAAGGCGTCCAGCGGGTTGCCGCAGGCGGTGCTGAACGTCCGCGACGGCACGATCTGGTAGACGTCTCCGGCGACGATGTTCCGTTTCAGCCGCGACACCACCGCCGCATAATCCTCGTCCTCGAGATCGACTTCGGCCTCGAAATCGGCCCGGGGCCTTGGGGTGGGGACGGGCGGGCGCGGCGTGATCGTCCCGCACGCCGCGACCAGGGTCGACAGACGCTCGACCGCGCCATGATGGGAACGCTTCTGGTCCTTCTCCAGATCGGCGCCGAATGCCGTGCAGACGATCCGCGCGTCGCCACCCGGCTCGATGACGATGATCGATTGCGCCAGCCAGAACAGATAGTCCGGGAAATCGATCGGATCGGCTGCCTGGGTCGGCAGTGCCTCGAACATGTCGACATGGTCGAAGGCGATCACGCCGCCCGCGAACAGGGTCAGCTGCTCTTCCTTGGTCAGCGACTCGATATTCAGCGTCAGCGCCCGGAGCGCGTCATAAGGGGAGGGGGCGAGCAGCCTTTTTTCCGCATCCTCGTCGTCGCAGGACGGGAAGCGGAACAGCAGCCGATCCCTTTCCTTCTCCACCACATGCTTTTCCAGCAGCCGCGCCGCATGTTTGAGCACAAGCCGGCCTTCGAAGCCGAGCGCTGTCAGTTCGGCCTCACGGCCCCGGCATTCTGCGCGCACCGCCGCCTGCGTCATGATGATCGCGCGCCCGTTCGCCTTTTCGAACAGCAAAGTGTCGGCCTTCCGCCCGCCGTCGGTCAGCGCCGCATAGAGATCCAGCGGCTGGTGGACGCCCTGCAGGCGGCGCTGCACCGCCGCCGCCTGGCCCGCTCTTGCCATTTGCGTCGTCATGCGGCGGACGCCGGCCCGAGGGTGCGCCCCACCGCCTTCACCACCGGCTTCAGCCGCGTCATCAATTGCTCGAATTGTTCGGGGTAGAGAGACTGCGCCCCGTCCGACCAGGCCTTGGCGGGATTTTCATGTACCTCCACCAATATGCCGTCCGCGCCGCAGGCCGCCGCCGCCAGCGCCATCGGGATGACGAGGTCGCGTACCCCGGTGCCATGCGATGGATCGACCATCACCGGTAGATGCGTCTTCTGCTTGATATAGGGGATGGCATTGAGGTCGAGCGTGTTGCGCGTGGCGGTCTCGAAGGTGCGGATGCCGCGTTCGCACAATATCACCTGCTCATTGCCTTCCGCGAGGATATATTCGGCGGCGAGCAGCAGATCCTCGACCTTGGCGGCCATGCCGCGTTTCAGCAGGATCGGGCGCCTGGTCCGTCCCACTGCTTTCAGCAGCCCGAAATTCTGCATGTTGCGCGCGCCGATCTGCAGGCAGTCGGCTTCCTCGGCGACCAGCTCGACATCGGCCACGTCCATCACTTCGGTGACGATCGGCAGCCCCATTTCGCGGCCCACTTCGGCGAGCAGGCGCAGGCCGTCCGGTCCGTGTCCCTGGAAGCTGTAGGGGCTGGACCGGGGCTTGTAGGCGCCCGCTCGTATCGCATGGGCGCCGCCCGCCTTGACCGCGTCGGCGCTCGCCCGCACCTGCTCCGGCGTCTCGACTGCGCAGGGCCCGGCCACGACGCAGAATTCCTTCCCGCCCACGGCGACATTGCCGATCTTCACCACCGTATCGTGTGGATGGATTTCGCGGCTGACCAATTTGTAGGGCTGCAGGATCGGCTTCACCGATTCGACGTCGGGATGGCCTTCCAGGCTCAGCTCCGCCAGCACCCGCTCGTCGCCGAGCGCCCCCAGCACCACCCGTTCGGCGCCGGGCATGTGCAGCGGCTTCAGATCCTTGCTGGCGATCAGGCCGAGTATCTCGTCGACGCTCTCCTGCGCCACGCCGGGTTTCAGGACGATGATCATGTTCGTGTTCGCTTTCGTTGGAGACAATAAAAAAGGCCCGCCGGGGGGCGGGCCTGCTTCAAGATCGGACCTCTTGGAAAAGAGGGTCTAATTCACTGAGGACATGGCGCGCCTTCGGCATCGGAATCGAGCCAGCGCCACCAATTCGCCACGACAGGCGCACGCAAGGCAACAGCCGCGTGAAGCGGGTTCCTGTCGTCCGTGGTGGCCAATTGCATGTTCATCGGGCCGTCTTCTGACCGATCGCAAAGCCGGCGTCAATCTCGTTGGAGGGCCGAGGGCGAACCCGGAGGGCTTAGGTCGCCGCGAACCCCCGCTCGAAATCGGCGATCAGATCTTCGGCGCCCTCGAGTCCGATCGAAACCCGCAGCAGATCCGGCAATATCCCGGCCTCGGCCTGCGCCTCGGGTGGCATCCCGCGATGCGTCATCGATGCGGGCGTGCAGATGAGCGTCGCGAACCCACCCAGCGAGGATGCGAGCGTCACCAGCTCCAGCGCCTGCACGAACTTGCGTGTCCCGGCCTCGCCGCCCTTGATCCGAAAGCTCAGCATGAAACCCGGCCCGCTCTGCTGCCGCGCCGCCAGTTCGTAATCGGGATGACTGGACAGACCTGGATAATGGACCTCCAGCACCTGTTCGTGATCGGCCAGCCAGGCTGCCACGGCACGCGCCGTCTTCTCCTGCCGGTCGACCCGGAGCGGCAGGGTCCTGAGGCCCCGCAAGATCTGCCACGCATCATGCGCGGATCCCGACAGCCCGGCTGCATTGGCCCACCATTCGATCCGCTCGACGATAGAAGGATCGCCGGCGAGCAGGGCGCCGCCGAACAGATCATTATGGCCGTTGATCGCCTTGGTCGTGGAATGGAGGACGATGTCGCAGCCCAGCGCCAGGGGCTTCTGCCGGCACGGCGTCGGCAGCGTATTGTCCGCCAGCACCAGGGCGCCGGCCTGCTTCCCCGCTTTGGCGCAGGCGGCGATGTCGACGATGCGGAGCAGGGGGTTACTTGGGGATTCCAGCCACAGCATGTCCGCCCCGTCAGCCAGCGCCGCGGCCAGCGCCGCACTGTCCCCCTGGTCGACGAACACGGCCCGCAGCACGCCGCGTTCCTCCATGCCCTGCAGCAGCCGATAGGTGCCGCCATAGCAATCATGCGGCGCCACCACCCTGGCCCCCTGCTTCAGCAGCAGCAGGGCAAGCAGCGCTGCCGATTGGCCGCTATTGGTGACAACCCCGCCTTGTGCCCCCTCCAGCGCTGCCAGCGCCCGCACCAGCAGGGTCCGGTTCGGGTTCACCGTCCGCGAATAATCATAATCAGGCTTGTCGGTGGGGCTCGCCCATTCCGACGTGTCGGCCGTCCACAAAGGCGGCGCGATCCCGTGATGCGCGGCGTCCTCGGCCACGCCCACCGATGCGGCGATCGTGCCGATGTCGCGCTTGTTGTGTTTCACCTCGTCCGTCACGCCCCCGTCTCCAGCCAGGAGGCGATCAGGCCTCCGATGATTTCCGGCTCCTTGAGGAAAGCATCGTGCCCGTAAAGCGATTTGATGATGTGTAGCTGCGTCTCGCCGCCCAGCGTTCCGGCCAATGCCTCCATTTGCGCGGGCGGCACCACCTGGTCCTCTTCCACGCCGATCACCAGGGCAGGGGCCCGGATCGCCCTCGGATCCACCCGATGCCGGTCGATCGATGCCGACAGGCTCAGGAATCGCCCCGGTGCCGTCACCTCCGCGAAGGCGCGGCCGCGTGCGTCCAGGTAGCGGCGCGGCGCCGAAGCGGAGACGGGCTCGCAGCTTTCGATCCCGCCTTCGAACCGCTCGCCGAATTCCCGGGCGGTGCGATAGGTGAGCATGCCCATGCCGCGCGCGATCGCCAGCGCTTCGCCGCCCACCCCCTGGCGCATGCCCAATGCCACCACCTGGCGCTGCAGGCTCCGCGCCGCGGTCGCCATCGGATGCGGGCAGGCGCCGGCGGAAATGATGGCGAGCCGGGTCGAACGCGGTTTGAACCTTTCGGCATAGGCCAGGGCGACCATCCCGCCATAGGACGCGCCGATGATCGCGAACGCCTCCTCCTCGCCCAGGGCGGCCAGTGCATCGGCGATGATCGCGCTCTGTTCGTAGGTGTCGGGGGCGAAGCCGCCGCTTTCGTCGGCGGCGAAATCGATCCCCATGATACGGTAGCGCCCCGCGTCCACCGGCCCGCCGTCGCGGAAGATGCAGTGCCACCATCCGGGCGTGCCGTCAGGCCGATAGGCGACCGCAGCCGTGCCCGAAATCCCGCCCAGCACCACCAGCAATGGCGCCCCCGCCGGTCCGGTCACGCAGGCATTCACCTCGCTGGGCAGTCGCGCTGCGGCCTCGCCGGCAAGGCTTCGCAGCGGGACCTTGAAACACGTCAGCGTGCCGCGGCATCCTCCGGCCGGGTCCTCGCCGTTCGCGGCCTGGGCCAGATCCTGGGGTCTCGAAACCGGCAATTCGTCGTCCTTCCTTCGATCAGGAGTCACGACGTTGCACGATCCCGCTTGGTTGCCGGTCGGCCGCATCGCTTCTCCTCAAGAGAAACTTCCACCTTGCCCGGGTAGGCAGGTTGGCGTGGGCCCAAGGACCCACTCTTGATGCTTGACCGCCGCGAACGCCGCGCCGGTCAGGGCGACTTAAAGGCAGGAATGTGTGAATTTCGCAATAAGAAAGTTTCGAACGGGCAATGATTTTCCTCGCTCACCACCAGCTATGAGGTCGTTCGCCTTCGGGGAGATGGCGCTCTCATGTCGGGGTTACGAGCGCGCGTTCCCGGCGACGGGCAGGGGGTTCTGGGCACGCATTTCATCGCTCAGTCCACTATGCAAAGCGGCCGCGCCTTTCGCTCCTCCGTTTGCAGATCGAGCACTTTCTTCATGTGCAGCGAAGAAAGCTGGAGATGGGCCCGCGCCGCGCGCATGCATTTCGAAACCAGCCCCAGGTGCAATTCGTGCCTCGCGCGGTCGGAATGATAGGCCAGATCGTCTCGTTTCATGATATTGTCTAACCCCTCCATGGACTTGGGTCTGTGTTCCATGGAAATGGCCGGCTCGCATTCACCTTTGTTATGCATGTCGGGAAAACTGGCTGATCTGGGTCAGTCATGGGACCCAGTGAGGCCCGCCGGTCTTGCCGACGGCGTTTCCTCCTTCCTCTCATCATGATATGTTCGGATCGATCGGGGCGGAGGGGAAACCATGGCGACGAAATTCGGGGATTTCGGTCCGGCTGCAGCCGTGCCGATGAGCGTCTTCAAGTCCGACCAGTCCTTCTTCACCCGCTACACCATGGCGCTCGCTTTCTTCATCGTCTTCGGCTTCGCGCAATTCTCGCTCCGCGGCATGGTCGATATCCGCCAGGCGTCGTTGCTCACCCACCTTCACGGCGCGGTCATGGTCGCCTGGCTGGCGGTCGCCACGGCCCAGAACCTGCTCGTCGGCCGGGACCAGCTCGTCATCCACCGTAAGCTCGGCTGGATCGGGGCGGCGCTGGTCGTCGCCATCGCCTTGCTCGGCGTCGCCGTCGGCTTCAGCGCCGTCTCCGGTCACCGTGTGCCGCCCTTCTTCACCGATCCATATTTCCTGGCCCTCACCATCGTCGAGCCGATTGCCTTCGCCGCGATCGTCGCCTGGGCGATCGCCTTGCGGCGCAGGACCCAGTGGCACCGCCGCCTCATGCTTGGCGCGCTGATCCTCATCCTGGAACCGGCCCTCGGCCGAACCCTGCCGATGCCCTTCATGATCGGCTGGGGCGAATGGGTCATCCTCGCGATCCAGCTTGTCGCCTTGGCGGTCCTCGCCCGTCACGATCGGAAGGTGCTCGGCAGCGTTCACCCGGCGACCATCGGCCTGATGGCCGTCGTCAGCGCCATTCACCTGATCATCTTCGCGCTTTCGATCTTCCCGCCGTTCGAAGCCTTCGCAGCCGGGGTTGCCGGTTGATCGCTCCGAATTGGCCTGGCGCGGCGCCGAAGCCGCGCTGAGGCCGCAAATATGAGCCGAGGCGGGAGGTTGGACAATCTCCCGCAAGAACGCTGCCTCCGTCTCGGCCGGGGAGAAGCCGTTTCAAGCATATGATGGCGCAAGCCAGCGGGGCGGACAAAGGAATTCGCGTTCGGGACCAAAACGTTTGCAAGTGCGCCATCGGGAATGTTATCTCATGACTATGGCGCGCTGGATGACCCTTCTGATGATGCTCGTACTTGTGGTTGCGAACGGACCTGCCGTTGCGGCCGCGATCTGCCAGCACCAGGATGTCCGGGTCCATGCGGCCGCGCTGCAAAGCGGCGATGCGGGCGTCGCGGCCGAAGCCCTGGACGAGGAATCCGCTGCCAAAGCCGCTTCGACCCAGGGAGCGCTCGGCGACGCCGCGGCCACGTTGCTGGCCGGATGCATGCTGCCGCACGCTCCGGAACTTCCGCGCCCCGACATCGGCGCCGCATGCACCGGCTCTGCAGATCCGCCTGTGTTGGGAAGTCGGACCGTGCCACCACTGCTCGAGCCGCCGCTCGCTTGATCTGACTTTGCCTTCAAGGGGCAAGTCAGGGCGCGTTTCCTAAAAAGCTGGTCCGATCCGCCATACCAGGGTGCGGGAACAGCCCAGCTTCCGGACACGCCCGCATCACCATCATTTGTCGCAATCCTACGCGAAACCGCTGCCCGCGCGGCAGCCGATCATTGGAATATCCTTATGCTTCGTATCATTCTTCTCGGCGGCACCGCCGCGTCTCTCATCCCGCAGATCGCCTTCGCGCAGACCGTTGAGCAGGTTCCTTCGCCAGCGGCTCCGGCGGAGCGCACGGCGCCCGCCCGCCAAAGCGGCCAGGAAACGAGCGTCGTCCACCATGATGAATCTCAGGAGATCATCATCACCGGCAATTACGGGCGGACGCTGGACTTTCTCTCGGGCTCCGCCGTGCTCGCCGGTTCCGAATTGCTGCGCGACATCCGGCCCCAGCTCGGCGACACGCTGGGCCGGCTCCCGGGGGTTTCGTCGACCTCGTTCAGCCCCGGAGCCTCCCGCCCCGTTCTTCGAGGCTTCCAAGGGGAGAGGATCAGGGTGCTCACCGACGGCATCGGGTCGATCGACGTGTCAAACACGTCGGCCGACCATGCGGTCACGATCGACCCACTCACTGCCGAGCGCATCGAAGTCCTGCATGGCCCGGCCGTGTTGCTCTTCGGAAGCCAGGCGATCGGCGGAGCGGTCAACGTGCTCGACCGGCGCATTCCGCGCGCCGTTCCGGAAAACGGCGTTCATCTCGACGCGATCGGGGCCTATGGCTCGGCGGCGGATGAGCGGAGCATCGGCGGTGCCGCAGACGTCGCGCTCGGTAAGAGTGGCTTCGTGCTGCATATCGACGGCAGCTACCGAAAGACCGACGACCTGGGCGTTGGCGGCTACATATTGTCCCCGACGCTGCGTGCGGAACAGCTCGAGATGGCGGCGGAGGAACTGGAGGAAGGCCATGTCGAGGAATCGGAGGAAGCGCTGGAAGGCGCCAATCGCCGCGGTCGCCTTCCGAACAGCGCCACGGAGCAGAAGACATTGGGAGCCGGCCTCGCTTTGATCCGCGACGGCGGAAGTCTCGGCTTCTCCGTGAGCTGGTTCGACAGCAACTATGGCGTGCCAACCGCCCCAGGTGCAGGTCACCATCATCACGAGGACGAACATGATGAGAGCGACGAGGAGGGGGAAGAAGAAGGGCATGGCGAGGAAGCCGTCACGATCGGCCTCGAACAGATTCGCGCCGACCTTCGCGGTCAGGTGAACGTCCGCGGTCCGCTCCTCGACGAAATCCGCATTCGTGTGGGAGCGGCGGATTACGAGCATACCGAGTATGAAGGAGACGAGGTCGGCACCATCTTCCGCACGCAGGGACTGGAGGGCAGGTTCGAGCTGGTCCAGACCGATCGCGGCGGATGGAGCGGCGCGAGCGGTGCGCAATTCTTCCTGCGCGATTTCGAGGCGATCGGCGCCGAGGCTTTTGTGCCGCCCAACGAAACCAGCCAGTTCGGCATCTTCTCGCTGCAGGAGATCGAGCTTGGCGGGATCGAGCTTGAGGCCGCCGGCCGTTACGAACGCAGCGGAGTCACCTCCAAAGCGGTCGGCGTCGATCGCAGCTTCGACGCTTTCTCGGCCGCGCTCGGTGTCGCCTATGAACCTTCGAATCGGCTTCGCGTCGGGCTCAATCTGTCACGGGCCGAACGTGCTCCATCCGCCGAGGAGCTGCTCTCCAACGGGCCGCACATCGCAACCCAGGCGTTCGAGATTGGCGATCCCACGCTGGACAAGGAAAAGAGCTGGGGCGCCGAAGTCTATGTCCGCGCCCAGACCGGTCCCGTGCGGCTCCGCGCCAGCATCTACGCGAACTGGTTCGACGATTATATTTTCCAGGCCGCGACCGGGGATGAGGAGGACGAGCTGCCTGTTTTCCAATATTTCCAGCGCGATGCGCGCTATTATGGGTTCGAGGCGGAAGCCTCCGCCACTCTGTTCCGCCTCGGCGGGTTCAAGATCGACGGTGACCTGGTGGCCGATTATGTGCGGGCGACCATCGACGAACGTGGCCCGGTGCCGCGCATCCCGCCGCTGCGGGTGCTGGGCGGGCTCGAAGCTGTCTCGGACGATCTGACCGGCCGTGTCGAAGTGGAATGGGCCGACGATCAGGAGCGGATCGCCACGTTCGAAACGCCGACCGACGGATATACTTTGGTCAATGCATCTTTGGCTTGGCGGCCCTGGGGGAAGCGCAGGGAAACGACGCTCATCCTCTCGGCGAACAACATTTTCGATGTCGATGCGCGCCGCCATGCCTCCTTCACCAAGGAATTCGTGCCGATGGCAGGTCGCGATATTCGGGTGACCGCTCGTTTCAGCTTCTGAGCGGCCGAAGGTGCCGAATGCAGGCGATCGCATTCAAGATTGAGGGGTAGGCAAGATGGAGGATGAGAGCCGGCTTGTCCTCCAGCTCATGACATGGAGAAAATTCCCGATCTCCCGGGATCCAACGTCGGGCTCTGGCTATCTTCTTCTGCTGAGGATGTCGTTGCCGTAAATTAAATGTCCGCTTTCACCTCATCCATCGTCTACCATCTAGGATCGGGAGGCGCGCGCGCACGAATGACGGCATTTACGGACATGCTGCGCAAGGCACGCACCGCCGTGCTGCGCCGCGGTGTGCCCGCCGATGATGCGGAGGATCTCGTCCAGGAGGCCTTTCTCCGCCTGGAAGGCTATGAGCGCGAACATGCGGTGCGCTCGAAAGAGGCTTTTCTCGTCTCGGCGGCCGTCAACCTCAGCGTCGACCGCGCCCGTCGCGCCGGGCGGGCGCCGTTCGATGCGTCGGTGTTCGATCTGGAAAATATTCCCTCGGATCTGGCCGGCCCGGACGAGATATTGTCGGGACGGGCAAGGCTCGAACGCCTCCAGGAGGGCGTCGCGCGCCTGCCGGAGAAAACGCGCCGGATGCTGATCGCCCGCCGGATCGAGGGTCTGAACTATCGCGCGATCGCCGACAGGGAAGGGTCCTCCGTCTCGGCCGTGGAAAAACAGGTCGCGCGTGCGACCCTGAATTTGATGAAGTGGATGGACGGATGGTGAAGGGCGGCGACAGATCGCCTGAGGGCGTGGAGGCCGAAGCCGCCGCCTGGCTGGCGCGGCTCCAGGGCCCCTATCGCAGCGAAAGCAGCGAGGCGGCTTTTCGCGCCTGGCTGAAAAAAGATCCCGCGCATGAGGACGCCTTCGAGCGGGCGACCGGAATATGGGACATGCTTCCGGGTATCGGCTTGCCGGCCGAGAGTTCCTCGTCGGAAAGCGAACGAAAATCGCGCCGCGGCGTCTTGGCGATGGTGGCCGGCGTCGCCGCGATGCTTACATTCGGCGGCGGCTATGCCTTGCTGACCCGTCCGTCCGTCCATGAGACGAGGGTCGGCGAGCAGCAGGTTGTGATGCTCGACGACGGCACCCGCGTGTCGCTGAACACCAATAGCAGGCTCGCCATCCTCTATTCCGAAGAGGAACGGCGCATCCGGCTCGACCGTGGCGAGGCCATGTTCGAGGTGATGAGGGATCCGTCGCGGCCCTTCATCGTCGATACGGACAGCGAGCATGTACGCGCTTTGGGCACGACCTTCATCGTGCGCCGCGATGACGGTAAGACGGCCGTGACCCTGCTGGAAGGCAAGGTCCAGGTCTCCGGACCGGCTGCGTCGAAAGGCCCGCTTATCGCCACCCTCGCTCCCGGCGAACGCGTGACGGTGACGCCGTCGGCCGGCGCGGCGCTGGACCGCCCGTCGGTCGAGGCTGTCAGTGCCTGGCGGCGCGGCGAGGTCATGTTTGAGGATATCAGCCTGCTGCAGGCCGCGGAGGAGTTGAACCGCTACAGCGCCGACCATCTCGTCGTCGCCGATCCCTCGCTTGCCTCCTTGCGCATCTCCGGCGTCTTCGCGACCAAGGACTTGGCCGAGGTCGCCCGGGCGATTGCCGAGCTGCACGGCCTCCGCGTCAGCCGCGAGGGCCGCGCACTCCGCTTCACCCGTGGATGAGGACGGAGCATCGTGCTGAAAAGTGGGTACCGGTTTTCGGCTTCTCACGATGCGATACACATACTGTAGCATCGTGCTGAAAAGTGGGTACCGGTTTTCGGCTTCTCCCGATGCGATACCCATACTGTAGCATCGTGCTGAAACGTGGGTACCGGCTTTCGGCTTTTCACGATGCGATACCCATCCTGTAGCATCGTGCTGAAACGTGGGTACCGGCTTTCGGCTTTTCACGATGCGATACCCATCCTGTAGCATCGTGCTGAAAAGTGGGTACCGGTTTTCGGCTTCTCACGATGCGATACCCATACTGTAGCATCGTGCTGAAAAGTGGGTACCGGCTTTCGGCTTTTCACGATGCGACCGCATATGCTGTTTCCGATATTTTTTTGCCGGCCCATGTCCGTTTCGTGACCGATCGTCGTCTACCCCAACAGGGAGCTGTTCAATGCAGCGCTTGAAATGGGGGGATGAATGATCATGAGGTTGATCTATAGCCGATCGTTGGCCGTCGGAACGGCCGTCGTCTGGACGCTCGCCGCGGCGCCCGCCGCTTATGCGCAGGCCACCTACAGCTTCAACCTGCCGGCGCAGGAACTTGGCAAGTCGCTTCGCGCCGTCGCCCGCAAGACCGGATCCAACATCGTCTTCGAACCCGTCGCGACCCGCGGACGGAAGGCGCCGGCGCTCAAGGGCGGCTATTCCGCCGCCCAGGCGGTCGAGCGGCTCCTGACCGGCTCCGGTCTCTCCGCCCGTCAGACCAGCGGCGGATCGTGGATCGTCTCGCCCCTGCGCACGGCCTCGCTTGTCGAAACATCCGCGACGTCGTCGGTCGTCGCGACCCCGGCCGCTGCGCAGGATGAAGGCGCGCCCGCACGCGCGAACACTGCTGATGATGCCGCCGATCCGGAGATCGTGGTCACCGCCACCCGCCGCGAACAATCCATCCTCGACGTTCCGATCAGTGTCGAGGCCTATAGCCAGGAGACGCTGGACCAGAAGGGCGTTCGGAATGTCGAGGATCTCGTCCGCATGACGCCGGGCGTGACGATCGAGACCAGCGCGTTCAACTCCAAGTTCATCGCGATCCGCGGCCTCTTCTCGGCGACCGGCGCGACCATGACCGGCGTCTATATCGACGATACTCCGGTCCAGGTTCGTACGCTGGTTCTGGCGACCAATTTTTATCCGGCCATGTTCGATCTCGAGCGGGTCGAGGTCCTGCGCGGGCCGCAGGGCACATTGTTCGGGGCCGGCGCGATGGGCGGCGCGGTGCGCTTCATCACGGCGAAGCCCGGCCTGACCGAATATTCCGGTTCGGCGCGGGCCGAGCTGGCCCTCACCGAAGGCGGCGATCCGAGCTATGAAGCCGGCATCGCCGTCGGCGGCCCGATCATCCAGGACAAATTGGGCTTCCGGATCAGCGGCTATCATCGCCGCGACGGCGGCTTCGTCGACCGCATCCCTTATGTCGCCGATCGCGGCACGCCCGAGGAGAATTCCAACGCGCGCGAGACGACCGTCCTCAATGCGGCGCTGACCTTCGCGCCGACCGATCGTCTGACGATCACGCCCTCGGTCTTCTACCAGAAGCTCAGGCGGGACGACACGGAACAATTCTGGCAGCTGCTGGACAATCCCCTGGTTCCCCGTCCGCAGATTGGGCGCTTCGTCAATGGCGAGGGCCGGCCATCGTCCGGCAATGACGAGGCTGCCATCTATTCGCTGAAAACCGAATATGATCTCGGAGGCGCAAGCATCATCAGCAACACCTCCTATCTCGATCGCAATACTGACGAAATCCTGGATTCGACCTCGGCCTATCAGGAAGTGCTGGGATCCCTGGCGGTTCTGTTCGGCGCGCCGCCCGTCTATTTTGACACGCCGTTCGGCGGCCTCGAAAATTCGACTATCACCAATTTCTGGACCCAGCGCACCTTCACCCAGGAGTTGCGACTGCAGTCCAATTCGGATGCCGACAGGCTGAGCTATGTATTTGGCCTCTTCTACCAGAATGCGCGTCAGACTTCGCTCGGGATCGATTATTTTCCGGAATTCGTCGCTTGGCAGACCGCGGCCTACGGCTTTCCCCTGCTTGGCGCTCCCGATGCCGACGACGTCATCGCGCTGGACGACAATGCGACCCGTGACCGGCAATATGCGGTCTTCGGCGATCTTTCCTACAAGCTGACCGATCGGCTGACCGTGAGCGCGGGCGTCCGCGTCTCCCACATGAAATTCGATTTCTTCCAGTTGCGGAGCGGGGCCTTCTACGGCGGCGAGTTCGTCACCAACGGCCGCACCTCCGAAACGCCGATCACGCCGAAATTCGCCCTTCAATATGAGCCGTCGCCGGACTGGATGGTCTATGCCAGCGCGGCCAAGGGTTTCCGCCAGGGTGGCGCCAATCCGCTGGCGAATACGACGACCTGCGCCGCGGATCTCGCCGAGTTGGGCATAGATCAGGTGCCCGGCCAATATAGGTCGGACAGCGTCTGGAGCTATGAACTGGGCGCCAAGGGCCGCGCAGGCCGCACCCTCACTCTGGCCGCCAGCGTCTTCAACATCGACTGGAAGGACATCCAGCAGCCGCGGTCGCTGCAGAATTGCGCGCATCTTTTCATCGACAACCTTGGCAAGGCGCGCAGCCGCGGCTTCGATGCGAAGATCATCGTCATGCCGGCCCGTGGTCTGACCTTCGATATCGGCATCGGCTATATGGACACGACGTTCAGGGAGACGATCCTCACCCAGAATGGCCAGGATACGATCGTCGAAAAAGGCGATCGGTTCGCGGTGCCGTGGATCGTGACACTGGCCGCGGACTATCAGACCGCGCTCGGTTTCGGCGATCTGACCGGCTATTACCATATCCAATATGATTACAGGAGCAGCTTCGGCGCCAACCCGGACAATGTCGATTTCAACCCGATTACCAGTCGAACCGACGAGCAGCATTTCGTCGCGGCAAGATTGGGGGTGCGGCGCGGGCCGTTGGACGTTTCCCTGTTCGTCAACAATCTGCTGAACTCGCAGGACGATCTCAGCAGGCTGCAGTGGATACCGGGGTCCGACCGCGTGCTGACGAACACGTACCGGCCGCGCACCTTCGGTATCACCGGGGGTTATCGTTTCTAGGTGTGGGGCGAAGAGTCCGGTTCGTTCCTGAACGAGAATAACTAAGCCCATCGACGAATAAAACTCGTTTGCTCCCGAAGCCGCGGCATCAACATAAAGGCGCGAGACGTGCCATCGGAAGGTGGCAGATGAACCGACGGGCGGGCCGTTCGGAACTTGTCGTGGGGGATATGGTTCTGTTGTTGCAGGTTCGACACTCTGTTCGGGCATTCATTCAGCTGGCCATACCGGTCGCGGCGTTCTTTGCCGGCTCGAACGTCGCCGGCGCTGCGACCCCGACAACGCCGCACGCGGCCGTCTCAGCCGCAGCGCCAGAACAGGTTCCGGCATCGGCTTATGCCCGCGCCGAGGCAGTGCTGCGGCCCCACATCGGCAAGCTGATCCCCGGTATGAGCGTCCGTCCGCGCTGGATCGGAGAGACGTCTTCATTCTGGTACGAAAAGCAGACCCGTGACGGCCGCGACTATGTGCTGGTCGATGCCGTTCCGGGCAAGACCCGGCCGCTCTTCGATCATGACGCGCTGATCGGCGCGCTGGCCGGCGCGACGGACAAGTCGATCGCGCGGGCCGATTTCCAGCTGGCCGCGCTCCGGGTCGACGAACGGACGGGCAGGCTGCATTTCCGCTATCGGGACAAGAACTGGCGATATGATCCAGATGCACGTGCGCTGACGCCGGATCTCGATCCCGCCGCCCAAGGCGAGGAATCGCCCGATGGCGCCTGGCGCGCCGTGGTTCGTGACGGCAATCTGTTCGTGATTTCGACGAAGGACGGCAGCGAAAGACAGCTCACCCACGACGGCAGTTATGACGCGCCTTATGCCACGCCGCCGATCGATCCGAAGATCATGATCGCTCAGGGGACCCAGCGGCCGGCGGTGCCGCCGGTGCTGAGCTGGTCCCCGGATTCCCGGCGCATCGCCACTTTTCGCCTGAACCAGGAGGGTGCGCGGCGGCTGGCGCTGGTCCAGTCGACGCCGCCGAACGGCGAACAGCCCAGGGTATTCGACTATGTCTACACCCTGCCGGGTGACACGGAGACGGCGCTCGCCAGGGGCATATTCTTCGAGGTGGAGACCGGGAAACGCACCGACATGGACCTCGCGCCGGAGCCGGTGCTTTATTATTTCGGACCTCATTATGCCTGGAGCGCCGACAGCAAGGCGGTATTCGCGCGCATCACGGAGCGCGGCTACAGGAAGCTCGAACTCTTTCGCGTCGACGCCGCCAGCGGCGTGTCCACTCTGCTTTCCGAAGACAGGGCGGACACCTATCTCGACACCTGGAGCCATTTCTGGTCCTATGACGACAAAGCCGACAGGCTGTATTGGACCGCCGACCAGACCGGCTATTTTCAGCTTTATGCGATCGATCCCCGTACCGGCGCCAGGCGGCCGCTGACTTCGGGCGACTGGGTCGTGCGCGGCGTTGCCGGCACCGACAAGGCGGGCAGGGCGCTGATCGTCGGAACCGGCCGCGAACGCGGACGCGATCCGTATCTGCGGCATCTCTATGCGGTCTCGCCAAAGGGTGGCGCGCCGAAGCTGCTGACGCCCGAGCCGCTCGATCACGACGTCTCGGTCTCTCCCGACGGCCTTTATTTCGTCGATAACATGTCCCTCATCGATCGGCCGACCCGATCGGTGCTGCGCCGCACGAGCGACGGCGGAATCATGATGGAGCTCGGCCGCGCCGATGTCAGCGCCTATCTGGCTGCCGGATATATCCTGCCCGAACCGTTCGAAACGCTGGCGGCGGACGGCAAGACGCCGATCTACGGGGCAATCTTCAAGCCCGCCGGTTTCGATCCGGCCAAATCCTATCCGATCATCGAGGAAATCTACACCGGCCCGCACATCGCCGGCAACAGCCCGAAATCCTTCGAGGCGGCGATGACCCTGCGTTTCATCAACGAACATGCCCAGATTGGCGCGATCGGCGTCACGGTCGACGGCCGCGGCACCGCCGGCCGGTCCCGCGCCTTCCAGCAGCCGGCCTTTCAGAATCTCCACGCCGTCGGCCTCGACGATCATATCGCCGCGATCCGGGCGATGGCCGCGAAATATCCGTGGATGGATGCCGATCGGGTCGGCGTCTACGGTTATTCGGCGGGCGGCTATGACGTGGTGCGCGCGATGACGGAGCGGCCTGATTTCTACAAGGTCGGCCTGACGGGCGCGGGCGTCCAGGACAACCGGCTCGACAAGGCCTGGTGGAACGAACAGTGGATGGGCAGCGAGATGGGTCCCGTCTGGGATGCCAATTCGAACATCCACTGGGCATCGAAACTGACCGGCAAGCTGATGATCGTCCATGGCGAGCTCGACGAGAATGTTCCGCCCGCCAATTCGCTGCGGCTGGTCGACGCACTCATGAAGGCCAATAAGGATTTCGAGTTCCTGATCTTCCCCAACGCCCACCATTCCGTGCTCGTCATTCCTTATTTTCATCGGCGGAGCTGGGATTTCTTCGTGCGCGAACTGCTGGGAAAGACGCCGCCGCAATATGAATTGAAGCCGTTTCCGTGAGGGCGTGAGGCCGAATGCGGTGCGGCCGTTCCGCGAACGCAGTCGGCGTCCGATGTGAATCGGGGAATTTTGGGGGATTTGATCTTGTTGTCACAGGTTCGGCTTTTCGCTCGCTTTTCCATCCTTCTGGGAACGATGGCGCTCGCCCTGCAGGGCTGCGGCCCGGGCTCCGGAAAATCCGACGGCCCGGCGGCGGTCGATCAGGCGAGGCTGCTCGCCGCGGCGCAGGAGCCCGGCAACTGGCTGACCTATGGCGGCGGTTTCGATGCGCAGCATTTCAGCCCGCTCGATCAGATCAACACCGGCAATGTCGGCCAGCTCGGCCTCGCCTGGTCGTTCGAGTTCGATACCAATCGCGGGCAGGAAGCGACGCCTTTGGTCGTGGACGGCGTGCTCTACACGTCGACTGCCTGGTCGAAAGTCTATGCGATAGATGGCCGTACCGGGAAGGAATTGTGGAAGTTCGATCCTGAAGTCGCTGGCGAGGACGCCTACAAGGCCTGCTGCGACGTCGTGAATCGCGGCGTTGCGGTTTGGAAAGGCAAGGTGTTCGTCGGCGCGATCGATGGGCGGCTGATCGCGCTCGATGCGGCGACCGGCAAGCAGCTCTGGTCGGTCCAGACGGTCGACAAGTCGAAGCCCTATACGATCACCGGCGCCCCGCGCGTATTCAAGGACAAGGTGATCATCGGCAATTCGGGCGCCGAATTCGGTGTACGCGGCTATGTCACCGCTTACGACACCGAAACCGGCAAGCTGGCCTGGCGCTTCTACACCGTGCCCGGCGATCCGGCCAAGGGCCCGGATGGCGCCGCCTCGGATCCGGCGATGCGGATGGCGGCCAGGACGTGGGCCGGCAAATGGTATGAATATGGCGGCGGCGGCACCGTCTGGGATTCGATCGTCTACGATCCTGAATTCGACCAGGTCTATATCGGGGTGGGCAACGGTGCGCCGTGGAACCGCAAGGTCCGTTCCGACGGCAAGGGCGACAATCTGTTTCTCGCGTCGATCGTCGCGGTCGATGCCGATACCGGCAAATATAAATGGCATTATCAGACGTCGCCGGGCGACAGCTGGGACTATACGGCGACCCAGCCGATCATGCTGGCTACGCTCCCCATCGGCGGCCAGCAGCGTAAAGTGCTGATGCAGGCTCCGAAGAACGGCTTCTTCTACGTCATCGACCGCGCAAACGGAAAGCTGCTCTCCGCCAAGCCGTTCGTGGAGCAGAGCTGGGTCGAGCGGATCGACATGGCCACGGGCCGGCCGGTGATGAGCGCCAATGCTTATTATGAGGAGGGGGTCAAGATGATCACCCCGTCCTCCGTCGGCGGGCACAATTGGCAGCCCATGTCCTACAGCCCACGCACCGGCCTCGTCTACATCCCCACTGTGCGGTGGAGCCTGACCTTTGATCAGGATCCCGCGTTCAGGTTCAGGCCCGGGCCGGAAATGAACCAGGGCGCAAAAATTGGCATCAATCCCAAGGAGCCGGTCGGAACCGGTGCGCTGATCGCCTGGGATCCGATAAAGCAGCGCGAAGTGTGGCGCGTGCCGCAGCCGGAAATGATCAATGGCGGCACGGTCGCCACGGCGGGCGACCTGGTCTTCGCCGGCAATGCCCATGGCGAATTCAGCGCCTTCGACGCCAGGAGCGGCAAGAAATTGTGGAGCTTCAGCCAGCCGACCGGCATCCTGGCCGGACCGGTCAGCTACAGTATCGACGGCGTCCAATATATAGCGGTTCTTGTCGGCAAGGGCGGCGGTGCGATGGGCATGCCCGACGTAAACCGTCCCCGCATCCCCCGCTTCAACGGCCGCATGCTGGTCTTCAAGCTCGGCGGCAAGGCCAGCCTGCCCAAGCTCGATCTGACGCTGCCCCCCGCCAATCCGCCCAAGGACAGTTTCACGTCCGCCCAGATCGAAGCCGGCGCGGGCCTTTACGTGGACAAATGCGCCCGCTGCCACGAAGGCCAGGCGGCGCCCGACCTCCGCCGCTCGGGCGCGCTCGCCGATCGGGATGTCTGGAAAAGCATCGTCATCGACGGCGTGATGTCCGGCACCGGCATGATCGGCTTCTCCAGGTGGATGAACGAAGAGCAGGCGGAATCCATCCGCGGCTTCGTCGGCATGATGGCCACGGAGTTGGCCAAGCAGGAGAAGGATGCACCGCCGAAAGGCGCCTCCGCCGAGGATCTCAGCCGGGTCAAACCGCAATAGCGACCAGCTAGCCCTTTCCCGGGGGAGAGGACAGGTCGAGGCGGGAAATGTCCTGGATCGGCAGATAAAGGAAGAAAGCACGGAGGAGCTTGCCCGGCCACACGGCGCGAGGGCAAGCCGGGCCGTCATCCATTAAATTATGCGCGTCATGTCCGGGCTTGGCGCCTTCGTGCGTCGAGCCTAATGACAGGAATGGCTATGGCTTCGTCGGAATGACTGCCGACCGTGCGGAATTGAAGGCTCTCAACGTCGCCTACAGGCCGGCGCTCATCCGCTATTTCATGCGCCGTACCCACAATCACGCAGAGGCCGAGGATTTGACGCAGGAGGTTTTCATTCGGCTGGCGACCGTCGATATGTCGGTGGTCGAAAAGCGCGAGGCCTATATCTTCCAGACCGCGTCGAACCTGCTCCGCGATCGCTCTCGGCGAGAACGCGTGCGCACCGAATATCGTGAGGATGTGCAGCGCGGCGAGGATGTCGGCGTCGATCTGCTCGATCCGCACCGCGTCGCCGCGGGCCACGACATGCTCCAGACGCTCTATGCCGGGCTGGCTGAGCTGCCCGAGCGGACGCGCCGGATCTTCACGCTCTACCGTATCGAGAATGTCGGCAAGAAAACCATCGCGGCCCGGTTCGGCATTACCGAGAGCGCGGTCGAAAAGCAGGTCGGCCGCGCCATGGCCTTCCTGATCGATCGCCTGGGGGACCGGTCATGACCGCGAAGCGATACGAAGCGGAACCGAGCGCGCAGGCGCTGGAAGCGGGTGAGTGGTGCCGCCGCGTTGCCGAAGGCGACATGTCGGATGGGCAGGTCGAAGCGTTCGAAACATGGATGGAGGCCGATCCCGCAAACCGTGCCGCCTTCGACCGCGCAAGCTTCATCTGGCGCGCGCTCGACGGCCGCGCCGCGCCACCCGAGCTCGTCAGCGTGCGTGTCGACGCGCTGGAGGCTCTGGGCACCCAGCCGATCCAGGATAATGTCGGTCCGCAGCACTACCGCCGGCGGTGGCCGGCCGTCGCCGCTTCACTGCTGGCGCTCTTCCTTGTGGGTTCGCTGATGCTCTGGCCGCGCGGCCAAAGCTTCGAAACCGGTGTCGGCGAGCGCCGCGTGGTCATGCTCGACGACGGCTCGCGCCTCTCACTCGATGCGGCCTCAAAGGTCGGCGTCACTTATTCCGATGACCGGCGGTCGCTTACCCTTTTGTCCGGACGCGCCAAATTCGACGTCGCGAAGAACGCGCTCAGGCCGTTCAGCGTGACCGCGGGCGGCAAGCTCATCGTCGCGACCGGCACCTCGTTCAGCGTTGAGATGCTGGCGGGCAAGGTGGATGTCGTTTTATACGAAGGGCATGTCGCCGTGCTCGACGCCGAAACGGGGGCACCGGCGCCGGTTCGCACCGCGCGCCAGCTCCTGGCGGCGGACCAGCTGATGGTGCCCGGAAGCGAGCTCAGCCTGCCTGCATCGGGCGTCGGCACTCTCACGGAGGTCGATCTTGGCCGGAGCGCGGCTTGGGAGGCGGGGCAGCTCAGCTTCTCCGATGAACCGCTCGGCGAAGCGGTGGCGCGCATGAACCGTTATGCGACCACGCCCCTCGCCCTTGGCGATCCAAGGGTTGGCGGGATCCCAATCAGCGGCGTGTTCAATGCCGCCGACACGTCGGGCTTCGTGACCGGCATCACCGGCGTTTTCCCGGTCCGCAGCCTTGCCGTCGACGGAAAGATCGTGCTGATCAGCGACGATAGCGAATAAAAAGATCACCATTCCATTCCGAGTTTGCCGTTCTGGCGCGTCGCAAGAGAAGGGCCAGCTTGACTGGTCGAGCGACTAGGGGGGTGAGCATGATCAGGAATATTCGTCGAGCTTTGCTTTTGGCATCTGTGGGCGTCGGCGTTAGCGCAGTGGCGGCACCGGCGCCGGCCGTCGCTGAGGGCCAGACCTATCAGCTCGACATACCGGCGCAGAGCCTGGGCGACGCGCTACGCAGCCTGGGCAAGGCCACCCGCCAGAATGTCGTGTTCAGCGGCGCGGCGGTACGAGGCAAGCGCAGCGCGGCGGTGAAAGGAACTTATCGCGTTCGAGAAGCGCTCGACCGCATGCTGATCAATTCGGGGTTGAGCGTCGAACTGGGGCGGGGCGGCGTCTACATGGTGAAGCCCGGCCTCCAGGTTTCGGCGGCTATAGGGCAGGTCCCAACGTCATCTGCATCAGCCAACGATCTGCCCTACGATGACGGCGACGAGATCATCGTCACCGCCACGCGGCGCGAGCAAAGTGCGCAGGACGTGCCGGCGAGCGTCTCCGCCGTTTCGGCGAAGCAGCTTGAGAGGCTGAGGGCGCGCGATGCCGAGGATTTCGCACTCACCGTCCCTGGATTGTCCTTCACGCGGCAGGAAGGTGGACGGTCGGCTTTCGTGGTGCGCGGCATTCCGAGTCTCGGTTCGGCCGCGACCACGGCCCGATATCTTGACGAAACGCCGCAGTCGGTGGATCCTCGCCTGTTCGACATCGAGCGCGTCGAGGTGCTGAGGGGACCGCAGGGCACGCTGTTCGGTTCTAGCGCCATGGGCGGCGCGATCCGCACGATCACGCGCAAGCCGCATCTCGGCGATTTCGAGGGGCGGGTCGAAGGCGCCATCTCGACGGTCGACCAGGGTGGCGACGGGTTTGACGCCAATGTCGCGTTGAACGTCCCGATCAGCCGGGATCGGCTGGCCTTGCGCGCGGTGGGCTATCGCGAGCGGGTTCCGGGTTTCGTCGACAATTACAACGTCATGCACGTCCCGCCCGAAGCGCCGCAACTGGGCAGCCTCATCAAGAAGAATATCGGCAGCGAGGATATTGAGGGCGGCAGATTGATGGCGCGATGGCAGCCTGACACCGACGTCACGATCGACGCTGCATATTATTACCAGAGGACGGATCGGAACGGCTCCGGCTCCGAAGACGGGGAATTGGGCGTGGGCCGCTTCCGCCAAAACCGGCCTGCGGGTGAGCGCTTCCTGGACGAACTTAACCAGTTCAATATCACCGCCAATATCGATTTTGGCTTTGCTTCGCTCGTTTCGTCCAGTTCCTATGCGACGGTGGATACGGCGCAGCGGGCCGACGTCACCAATATCGCCGGGTCTTTCCTTCCCATCTTCAGCGCCATCTTCGCTGGCGGCGCCGACACCTCTTCGATTACACCGATCGAACTCGGCGCGGATGGGGAAACGCGCCGGTTGACGCAGGAGGTGCGTCTGGTCAGCGATAACAGTGGCACATTGCTGTGGTTGGCGGGCTTTTTCTACCAGAAGGATAAGGCAGAAGGAGCGCAGTTTCAGGTCGCGCCCGGGGCCGGCGCCATATTTGGTCCCCTTGCCCCAGGTAACTCCCTCTCTCACTTCCAATCGTCGAGCCGAACGGAGGAAATATCCTTCTTTGGGGAACTGACTTATCGCCTCTCCGACACCCTGGAAGCGACGATCGGGCTGCGACGCTACAATCTGGAGACGTCGTTCCGCCATGACCAGCGCGGCCTGTTCGCCTTCGCCGGTACCCTTGAATCGGTCATCGACGGCACTCAAATCAGCGCCGCAGCCGAGGAATCGGGCTTCACCTACAAGGCCCTGCTTTCGTACAAGCCAACGCGAAACCTTCTCTTCTACGCGCAGGCCTCGTCCGGCTACCGACCCGGGGGACCGAATTCGTTCGTGCCGCCAACGGAAATCCCGACGCCGCAGCCGCAATATGAATCGGACAAGCTCTGGCAATATGAACTGGGCTGGAAAACGAGCTGGCTCGACGATCGGTTGGTCTTTAACGGCGCCGTCTTTCACATCGATTGGACCGACATCCAGACGAACATCCTGACCGGAAGCGGCTATTCTTTCGTCGGCAATGCCGGCGCTGCGCATAGCCAAGGACTGGAACTCGAATTGCAGGCAAGGCCCGTACGCGGTCTGAACCTTGGCGCCTCCATGACCTTGATCGATGCCGAATTCGACAGCGATTTCCCGACCCTCCAAGTCGAAGCCGGCGATCCTCTGCCGAACATTCCGGAATTCACCGCCAATGTGAACGCTGAATATCGGTTTCCGGTCTCGGCCAGTGCGGATCTTTATGTGTTCGGACAATATTCGCGCGTCGGTGAACGTGGCGCCTCCGCGAACCAACCGATCACTCTCAATCCGTATGACAAGGTCGACGCGCGCGCCGGCGTTGCTTTCGGCGGTTGGGATGCTTCGGTGTTCGTCAGGAATCTGTTCAACGAAAAGGCGATCATCGGCCGCTTCACGAATTTTGCCGGGGAACGTCTGACGTATCTGCAGCCGCGAACTATCGGGCTTGTGGTGAAGACGGATTTCTGACGAATTGGACCGTTTTCGCAGATGGGGAGAGTGCGTGACGCGATCGGGCCTTTTCGCCGGCATTGCGATGCTGGCGGCATGCCTCCTCGGCCTGCTTGGGGAAGCGGCACGGGCGCAGACAGCGCTCTCGCCCGAGGCCGTCGCCGCGTGGGCCGATGCCCATGTCGGGGCGGCCATGCTGGCCGGCAAAACCGATGCGGCCGTCATTACGGTGGTCCAGGACGGCCGCGTCCTGCTCGCAAAGGGCTATGGCTGGTCCGATGCGGGGCGCACCAAGCCCATCGGCCCCGAAAGCCGGATCAGGATTGCCTCCATCAGCAAACTCTTCGTCGCCACCGCGGTGGCGCAGCTTCTTGAACGGCGACTGATCCGGAGCATCGACGATCCGGCAAATGACTATCTCAAGCGTTTCAAGCTGCCCGCCAATACCAATATCCCGATCAGCATCCGCCATCTCCTTACCCACACGGCGGGCTTCGAGGATATCATGTTCGGCACTGCTACCAACAGGCCGGTGGCGGTTCCACTTTCGGCCAAGGACATTCGGCCACGCCTGCCGGACTTTGCGCGGCCTCCGGGCGGTTTGATCGATTATTCCAACGCGGGCTACTCGATCCTCGCCCTTCTGATCGAAGACGTTACCGGCCTGTCCTATGCGCAATATTTGGACAGCCGGATCTTACGGCCACTCGGGATGAACGCGACAGCGCTCGACCTGAGCGTCGATAAACCCAAGAATCTTGTCGAGAGCCGCGTTCTGCTTGCGGGCGGGAGAAGCAGGCCGGTGCCCTGGACGGCGCTCCACCCATTTTCCGCGCCGGCTGGCTCGGTGATTTCCACTGCAGTCGACATGGCCCGATTCATGGCGGCTGCGTCGCTCCGCAGCGGCGACGCTTCCAGTCCACTGCTACGCGCGAGCGGGCAGGAAAACATGTTTCGGCCCATCGCCTGGTCGCATCCGGCCATGACTGGAATTGGCATTGGCTATTTCACGCAGCGATGGAATGGTCGCTTGATTGCGGAACATGGGGGCGATCTTCCGGGCGCGCACACGATGCTGGTGATGATCCCGTCCCTGCGCGCCGGCATCTTCATCAGCATGTCCAATGAAGCCCAGCCAGCATCTCCCGGCGCTCGGCGGAACCGGGATCATTCACCGCGACAGATGGGCTATCGCTTCCTTGCGCATTTTCTCGGGCCCCTGCGCCTCGACACAAACATCGCCGGCGCGCGGCAAGCCACGGGAGATCTTGCCGGCGACTATGTCTTCCAGCGGCGGCCCCACAAGGGCATCAGGATGCTCGATCCTGTCATTTCCGTTCGAACCAAGGATAAGGATCATCTGGAAATCGTCGGCATTGCGGCTTTGAAGCCTTTGGCTCCCGGCATTTACGAGGGTACAGACAAAGGCATCTTCAATTATGTCGCCTTCACCGCGGGTCGGAGCGGTGATCCGGTGATGGTGCCTTATTTTCCCTTCTCGTCGCTGAAGCGGGTTACGGGCCTTGACCATCCCGGCACGGTCGGCACGCTCGGGCTCGCCGGCCTCGCCTTGTTCATTACTGGCTTGTTGGCCTTGCGCTGGCCGAATGCGACGCGGCTCGAACGTTGGGCAACCCGATCGCCGGCAATGATCCTTACCGCTGGCATTGTCGCCTCCATCCTCTTCGTGGCACCGATCTGGGGCGGCCTTTCCGGGTTCGAGGCTTATGCTTATGGCGATCGCCGCGGCGCGGTCTTCCTGGTCGTCATGGTCAACGCTTTGCTCGCTTGCGTCCTCGCCGCCATCCTGATGGCGATCCGTGGATGGCAAGCCGGACTTTGGGGCAGCGGCAGGCCCGGCACTGCCAGACGGGTCCATTTTTCGCTCTTGGCTGTCGCGCTTTGCCTCGTCCTGCTGCCGCTTCGATACATGAACCTGATTGGCTGGCCTTTCTGAAGGCTTGAAATCGATGCAAGAAAGGATGCCATTGTGAAGAAGAGGTGGATTGCCGCCGGTATCGTCGGTATGGCTGCATTGGGGCTCACCATTTCCGCCGCGGTCGATCCGGGGAAGGGGGCGCCGCCGGGGCGAATGATCGACGTGGGCGGACATGCCCTTCACATCGCCTGCTCCGGTGATCAATCCTTGCGGCCCACCGTCGTGATCGACGCTGGAGCAGGGGTCGCGTCGCCGGGCTATTACTGGGTTCAGCAGGGGGTAGCGGGCTTCACTCGGGTTTGCGCCTATGATCGCGCCGGCATGGGCTGGAGCGAGCCCAGCTCGGCGAGCCGCGACGCCGTGACGATCGCTCGGGAACTTCACACTCTTCTTCAAAATGCGGGGGAAGCCGGCCCTTACATCGTTGCCGGTCATTCGATAGGCGGGTTGATGATGCCCATTTTCGCGAAGCTATATCCCGACGAGACGGCAGGACTGGTTTTTATCGATACCAGTCATCCGGATCAGAATCTGGAAACGCCGCCCCTCGGCTTCGCCTTCCTCAAAGGGATGGAAGTCGCCTCAACCATCGGGCTCGCGCCCCTCGTCCGAAAGCTGATGCCGCTGAACCAGGACCTACCGCGCCCAATCGCAATCAGCCTCTCCCGCCTGTCTGCCGCGCCCGGCACGTTCAGCACCATGGCGCGTGAAGTGAAGGCTTTCCACACTTCGGCAAGTGAGGCCCGCAAGGTGACGGATCTTGGCGACTTGCCACTGATCGTGCTCAGCGCGGCCGCCACCCACTTCTCGCAAGGCGATCCCGAGCTCCAGAAGGAGGTCGAGATCATCGAAACGAAGAACGCATTGCAGAAGCGGACGGCCTCTCTATCCACGCGCGGCCGCCAGATCATTCTGCCCCAAGCCGATCATATGAGCATCGTCATGAACAAGCAGCACGCAGCCCATGTGGTGAATGCCGTCCGCGAAGTCATGGCTGCCGGAAGCGCGCAGCGGGTAGATGGGGAGAATTGATGGCGAACCTGCCCCCGGGCCAGCTTGCCTCGATGACGTGCACCCCGAGTCTGAGATTACGGGACCGCTGAATATTTCGACTTTTCGCCGACTCGCTATACGGAAAGTCTGGCTTCGCCTGTCATTGTGAAGCGACGGGCATCGTGCCCGCTTGGGAGTTATGGAGACGGAGCAATCCTGGCGTCGTCGTGAACTGGTGGCGTGGGTGGCCGGCAAGGTCATGCCCCACGAACCCGTCGTGCGTGCCTGGCTCTCTGCCCGGATGCTGCCCGCGGAGGACATTGATGACCTTATTCAGGAGGGATATTGCCGTTTATCCGCTTTGGACGCGTTCAAGCATGTCGAAAATCCCGGCGCCTTCTTCCTCACGACCGTGCGCAATATCCTCGCCAATCGATGGGCGCGCGCCCGGGTGGTGAGGATCGACGCCATTTCAGAGATCGAGGCGATGGCAGGCGCGGATCAGGCGCCGAGCCCTGAGCGTATGGCGGGCGACCGCCGCGAGCTGGGCCGTGTCCGGGCGCTCATCGCAGCCTTGCCCCACCGCTGTCGCCGGATCGTCGAGCTGCGTCGGATCGACGGGCGCTCGCAGCGTGAGGTCGCCGAAATGATGGGCGTGCCGGAAACCATCGTCGAAAATGAAAGCGTGCGTGGCCTCAGGCTGATCATGGACGGCCTCCGCGCGCAGGGGGATCGGGTCTCCGCAGATTATGAAGCGCGCCGGCCGGGCAGGGGAGGGCGGTCATGACCCTGACGGCTCGCGACATCGAGGCGGAAGCCGCGCGCTTCGCCATCCGCGTCGAGAATGAAGGACGGACGCCTGCGCTGGAAGCGGAGATCGAACAGTGGATCGGCGACGACAGCCGCCGCCGCGGGGCCTTCCTTCGGGCGGAAGCCGCATGGGCCCTGGTTGGCCAAGCCGGGGAAGCGGAGGAGGCCGCGCCGCAAGAAGCTTCATCGGGCCGGGTTTCGCGGCGCGGGCTGTTGGCCGGCGGAGGCGGGCTGCTTGCCGCTTCCGTCGCTCTTGGCCTTTTCGCTCTCTCGCCCGGCGAACGCTATGAGACCAGGATCGGCGAGATCAGCCGCGTGCCCCTGGCCGACGGATCCGTGGCATCGATCAACTCCGACACGGAGCTTGCGGTCAGGCTTGAGAAAAGCGCCCGCGTGGTCGAGCTGGCGCGCGGCGAAGCCTGGCTACAGGTGGCCAAGGATGCCCGCAGGCCCTTCACGGTGGAAGCCGGCCGGGTCCGCGTCCGCGCCGTCGGCACCGCCTTCTCCGTACGCCGCCGCAACGATGGGGCCGACGTGCTGGTGACCGACGGCGTGGTCGAAAGCTGGGTGGAAGGTGCCGAGGGGCATCGTGTCCGCATCGCCGCTGGCGAGCGCGCCTTCGTCGCCGACAATGCCGCGATCAGCAAGGAGAGCCATGCCGCGCCCGAGATCGACCGGGCGCTGGCCTGGCGAAGCGGCCGCATCGATCTCGCCGGCGAAAGCCTCGCCGCGGCTGTTGCCGAGATCAACCGCTACAATGCGCGCAAGATCGTCGTCGCCGATCCGGAGCTGGCGCGCGAGCCGCTGCACGGCATGTTCCGCACTGACGATCCCGAAGGCTTCGCGGCCACGGTCGAGGCGATCACCGGCGCCGAGATCACCCAGCGCGGTCCGGAGCGCATTGTCATCGCTTCGAAAAGAAACTTTTGACCGAATATATACGGAAAAATTCCCGCCGCTGGTCAATGCGATGAGCCCGCCGTCGAGCGGAACTGAGAGGGGGGATCGGATCATGCATAATATCTGGGATATCCGTCGCGCATTGCTTGCCGGAGCCGCGGTCACCACGATCGGCTTCGCGCAGCCTGCAGCAGCGCAAATGCGGGTGTTCAACGTTCCCGCGCTGGATGCCGCAAGCGGCGTCACCGCTTTGGCGCGGCAGGCCGACGCCCAGATCCTCATTTCCGGCAATGCCGCCCGTGGCAAGCGGACCCGCGCCGTCAAAGGGCAGATGAACATCGAGCAGGCATTGCAGGAGCTTCTCCGCGGGACCGGGCTCATCGCACGCCAGACGGCGCCGGCGGCCTGGTCGATCCTGCCGGCACGGCAGACTGCGCGCGCGCAGCTCATTCAGACGGCCGCCGCAGGGGCTATCCAAGTGGCCATGGACCCACCCGAGCAAGCCTCTTCCCAGGTGATTGCGGAGGAGGCGAGCGAAACGGCCTCGCAGGAAATCGTCGTCACCGCGTCGCGCAGAGAGGAGCGGCTGCGGGACGTTCCCGCCGCGATCACCGCCATCACCGGCGAGACACTCGAAAACCAGGGTGTGACGTCGTTCCGCGATTATGCAAGCCTCGTGCCCGGCCTCAGCCAGCGCGACAGCGGTGCGCCCGGCTTTGGCACGGTCATCCTCCGCGGACTCAACACCGGGCCGCAGCAGATCACCAACACGACTGCATTCTACATTGACGATGCGCCGTTCAGTTCGAGTGGATTCCTCGGCGTCGGCGGTCTCGTGAAGCCGGAACCTGAGCTTGCCGATATCGACCGGATCGAAGTGCTTAAAGGACCCCAGGGCACGCTTTACGGCGCCTCCAGTCTCGGCGGTCTGATCCGCATCGTTTCCAAGCGTCCGGAACCCAACGATTTCTCGGGCAATTTGCGGGTCGAGGCGACGACCGTCAGTCACGGTAACGAGGGCTTCGCCGTCCGCGGTTCGGTCAATCTCCCCCTAGTGCAAGACAAGCTGGCCGCCCGCGTTACTGCTTATTATCGGAGGCTGCCGGGCTGGGCCGACAATGTCGGTACCGGCACCAACGATGTGAACGACGGCGACAGCGTCGGCGCCCGGCTCGCCTTCCGTTGGACGCCGACCGAAAATCTCGCCATCGACCTGATCGGTATCTATCAGGATATCGACTCCAACGGTCTCGCCCAGCAGGACAATGTTACCGACACGTTGATCCCGCTCTACGGCAAGCGTCAGTACAGCCAGTTCATCGATTCCAAGACCCTGATCCGCTACCGGCTGGCCACTGCCACCGTGGATTATGATTTTGGGCCGATGTCGCTGATCTCGACATTGAGCTATGCCAAGACGAAGCTGACCTTCAATACCGACTATACCGAAGCCTATGGCATCTTCCTGCCGCTCTTCGGCTATCCCCCCGGCACCGGCCTGGTTGCACCAGGCGGCCCCGGCACGAAGAAATTCACTGCCGAATCCCGTCTGGTCTCCGAGCGGATGGGTCGTTTCGAATTCGTCCTTGGTGCTTTTTACACCAACGAGAAGAGCGCCTATCCGATCGACATCGACGCCATCGACATCGCCACCGGCGTGCCGATCTCCGACCCTCTCGGCAATTTCATCACCACTTTGACAACGTCCGACTATGAGGAGATCGCCGGCTTCGGCAATGTCACCTTCTACATCACCGACGATCTCGATGTCACCGGTGGCCTCCGCTACGCCCGCAACACAGAGGACGTGCTGAACTTCAACTCGGGCTTGCTCGCGACAAATCCGGCTGGAGTTACCAACCTCTATACGTTTACAGATTCGGCAACGACCTATCTCGGCACATTGCGCTGGCGGCCGACCGATAATCTCAGCACCTTCTTCCGTGTCGCCAGCGGCTACCGGCCCGGTGGGCCGCAGACCAATCCGGTGCTGCCGCCCGGCGCCCAGACCAGCATCAACCCCGACACTGTATGGAGCTACGAGGCCGGCATCAAAGGCGCGCTGGTCCCGGGCAAGGTCGATTTCTCCGCCTCCATATACCGGATCGACTGGTCCGACATTCAGCTCAACTCGCTCGCCGGCGGGTTTGTCCTGCAGGGCAATGGCGGCGACGCGAGGGTCGACGGCTTCGAGCTCGAGCTTGCCGCCAAGCCGAACCGCAACCTGACGATGGGTGCCAGTCTCGGCTACACCAATGCGCGCGTCACCCGGATCGATCCCGGCCCGGCCGCTTATCTCGGCGCCGCGAACGGCGACAAGCTGCCGCTCACACCGGAATGGACCGCTGCCGCCTATGCTGACCAAATCTTCGCTCTTTCCGACGGGATCTACGGCACAGTCGGTGCGACGCTCCGTCACGAATCCGACAAGCCCAGTTCCTTCCCCGGTTCGGCGCTAAACCCGAACGTGCAGATTCCGTCGATCACGACCCTCGATCTTCGCGCCGGGGTGCGGTTTGACGGCTATATGGTGCAGTTGCGAGCGGAGAATATCTTCGACAGCAACGGCTTCACCAGCGTGACCACGGGTAAGGTTGTGCCGGGGCAACTGGTCGCGACCCAAGCCATATTGATCCGCCCGCGGACGTTTACCCTGTCGCTCTCCACTGAGTTTTGAGTGGCTGAACGGTGCCAACGCGGGGGAATTGCCACTGATCCGCCTGTTGGGGTCAGATAACCAGAAGGGAATAAGTGTTGGAACGTCGAGAGGTTCTTGCTCTAGGGCTTGCTGCGGCAGGCACGGGATTGGCGCCGGCCGTTTCATTGGCAGCGGGAAAGGACGGAGCCATTCGCGCCTCCAACGCCACAGATATCGACGCGAAGACACTCGGCGAAGCGGAAAAGCTGCACGCGGTGGATTTTCCGAAAGATGCGTTAGGCCGCATCGCCGTGTCCATCGCAGGACAGGTGCAGGCGGTTAAAGCTGTTCGGGGCCTGCCGAAGGCGCTGGATCTGCAACCTGCCTCGCGTTTCGACCCTCGCATGCCGGGGCGGAGCTATAAGCCGCAACAAAATCGCCTTCGTTTGCACGACGAGAAAATTCCGCCATTGCCGAAGGCGGATATCGACATTGCTTATGCTTCCGTGACTCAGCAGGCGCATTGGTTACGGACACGCCAGCTCACGAGCGCGCGTCTGACTGACATCTATTTGGATCGCATTCGCCGGATCGACCCGAAGCTCCATGCCTTCATCACGGTGACCGACAGCATCGCCCACGCGCAGGCGAAGCAACGTGATGCCGAGCTTGCCGCGGGACAATCGCGCGGGCCGCTGCACGGTATTCCTTATGCGCTCAAGGACGTCGTCGACACGGCGGGGATTCTCAGCACTTATGGTTCCTCGCTTTATCGGGATAGGGTGCCGACCGAGGATGCTACGATTGCGACAGAGCTGCGGGAGAGCGGCGCAGTCTTGCTTGGCAAGGTCGCAACGGCGGAACTGGCGAATGGCGCAACCTGGTTCGGCGGCATGGTGCGCAACCCCTGGAATCTGGAGGAGCCTTCCGGCGGATCCAGCGCAGGTTCGGGATCGAGCGTCGCCGCAGGCCTGTGCAGTTTCGCAATCGGCACCGACAGTCTGGGATCTATTCTCAATCCAGCCGACCGATGCGGCGTCACCGGCCTCCGCCCCACCTTCGGGCGCGTTCCAGTCCACGGCTGCATGCCATTAACGCCTTCGCTGGAGCGGATCGGACCCTTGTGCCGTCGCATCGAGGATGCAGCAATCGTGCTGTCGGTGATCAATGGACCCGATCCGACATCGATTGGCTCTATCGACTTCGGGTTCGAATATGATTCCGAGATCGATCTCAGCAAGATCAAGGTTGGCTATTCACCGAAATGGTTCGACCAAGTCGGGTTCGGCAGCGATGTGGCAGGGACGACTGATTTGACGGGGATGATATCCACCAGCCGTGGCCATCTCAATGGTCTGGCCGCAATGCAGGCGTCCGGCGTCGAGATGGTCGAAGTCGAGCTTCCCAAGCTGCCTTATTACGCATTGCTGGAAAGTCTCTACGTGGAATCGGCGGCTATCTTCGAAGAATTAACACTGAGCGGGAAAGACGCGCAGCTTATCGCACCCTGGGCGGATTCCTGGCGGCAGTCGCGTTTCCTCTCGGCCGTCGATTATTACCAGATCGAACGGTTCCGGCGCCAAGTCATGCAGATGATGGACGAGATGTTCGATCGGGTCGATCTCCTGTTCACGCCAACCTATGGCAGCTTCGATCTATTGATGGTCGCGAACTTCACGGGACATCCCGGCATCACATTCAGGTCGGGTTTTGCCGAGCTCGCGACGCGCGATCTTGGGGCTGTGCCCGCCAATCCGGCTGGACCCAAGCATCGTATCACCTCCAACGTGTCGATGCACGGTCGCTTGTTCGAGGAGGGCAAGATGCTAGCGGTGGCGCGTGTTTTAGAGGAAAAGCTCGACGTGTGGCGCGAGCGTCCGCCGATCGGTTAGTGCGTCATTATCCGTTGAATCCCAAACGCCTGGACGAAGCTAGTCCGATGCTCGACAATTTGCTACAAGCGGGCGACGTTCCGATCCTGTTGGCCGCTCCGCGCGACACAGCCACAGATCAATGCTCCCGCCAGCTGACATGAGGGATTAGTAGTGGGTTCCTCTCGTACGTCATATCCGTCGCTGAAACTGAAGGTGCGCATCTTCCCGGGCAAAGATCATTTCTCTGCAATTCCAGACATCATCGGAGAAGGCATCCAGGCAGTTTGGGCGGATAAGCTCGATCGCGCGACGGGGGCATCAACGGATGGCGCTGCAGGCCCCGAGGGCTGATCTTAAGAATAGGCGATGGCCAGATTATCGAAGCAAGGGATGGCTTCCACCGGAGGATAACCCATCAGCCGCGGCTAAGGCTTCCCAATCCTGATCTCCTCCGAGCGTGACAGGTCGATCGGCACGCTTAGGCTGTCCCGCACCGCCACCGCGAAACCGCCAGGATCGTCGGTGCGGAAGACGCCGTCGAACCGCTCCTTGCCGATGGCCGGATCGAGGATGACGAGCTTGCGGCGATTGTAGCGGTTGAACTCCGCCGCTGCCTCCGCGATCGGATCGTTGACGAAATCGACGCGGCCGCTGCGCCAGGCGAGGGTTCGGTCGACCGACGCGAGTTCGGCCGGCGCGCTGGTGATCGCCGCATTGTCGGCAACGAAGGCGCGCTGGCCGGCGGTCAGTCGTGTCCTGTTGCCGTCGGCCCCCTCCGCCCAGGCTTCGACCATGCCTTCGGTGACGAGGATGTCGGCGCCATTGTTATGCCGGCGCACGGCAAAGGCGGTGCCGACCGCCTGCGCGCGGATCCGTCCCGCCTCGACGACGAAGGGCCGGTTGCTGTCCTTGGCCACCTGGAACCAAGCCTCGCCTTGTTCGAGCCGTACCGAACGCCTGGTATCGGCCAGTTCGATGTCGATCCGGCTGGCGGTATTGATCGCCGCCGTGGAACCGTCCGCCAGCGGCACCCTGCGGATTTCTCCGACGCCGGTGGCGTAGACCTCACGGCCGCGAACGAGCAGCAAGCCACCGGCAAAGGATGCGGCAAGTGCAGCGCCGCCACCCGCAAGCATGGTCCGGCGGCTGAACCAGGGCCCGCGGCTGTTGGGGGGAGGGACGGGTGCCTCGCCGCTCTCGACCACTGCGTCGGCACCATCCAGCGCCATCCACATGGCTTCAGCTTCCAGTAGCGCGCCAAGGCGCTTCGGATCGGCAGCGAGCCAGATCTGGAGTTCCGCCTCTTCGGCGGAGGTCCAATCCTCTGCATCCATGCGGACGACCCAGCGCCACGCCTGCGCGTCCAGTTCAGCGCGTGACAGGGTCATGCTGGGCTCCGTCACGCCCGTCGTCCTTCGTTGCTGTGACGTTCCGTCTCGCTCCGATAGTCGCGCCAGGCCCGCTGGACCGCGACCATGCCTTGGTACAATTCGTTCTCGACGATGCTCTCGGTCAGCCCGAGGCGCTGCGCGATCTCCCGTTGCGGCAATTCCTCGAACTTGCGCATTTCAACGATGCGGCGGCGGCGCTCCGGAAGCGAAGCAACGAAGGCACGAAGGCTGCTCATCTCCATCCTTGCCGCGACGTGGCGTTCGGGCGAGGGGGTCTCGTCGATCAGGCCGGCAACCTCGATCTCGCTCAACGCCTCGATCGGGACGATCTTGGCCCGCTTCATGCGGCGGCCGAGAAGATTGCGCGCCATGGTGAAGAAATAGGCATCGGGCCGTTCGATATGCCGGACCTCGTCCAGCATCGCGAAGCGACAGTAACAATCCTGGATCACTTCATCGACATCCTCATGCGGAATGCGGGTGCGCCGCAGCCATGCGCGCACGAAGCGTTCGTGGGGCATGACCGCTTCGGCCACCCACTTCGCTGTCCGGCGGCGCCGGTCGAGAATCCTTTCATTCGGCGACGTCTGTCCTTCGCTTTTGCGCGCGCGCCATGCGTCACTAAGCATATAGAGACATGAGCGGATCATTCTCCTTTTCATTTTACGCAGGAGAGGCGCGACATCGAAAAAATGCTCAATCGAAAAGGAAAATGATTGGCCCGGGTCTCCTTGGAGTCATCGGCGCAAAAGCGCAGGGGATGATGGGGGGATGACATGAATTCGAGTTTCAGCCGGGGCAATATGCTTCTCGCGACCAGCGCGATCACCTGCATGGCGGCCGCATCGCCCGCTCTGGCGCAGGAGCGGGCTTTCGACATTCCTGCCCAATCGGCATCCACCGCAGTGCCGGCCTTGGCGAGACAGGCCAATGTCCAGGTCTTCGCTGCCCGAAAATATACGCGCGGCAAGCGTACCAACGCCGTTCGCGGCCAGATGAACGTCGATCAGGCACTGACGCAGCTTTTGAAAGGGACCGGTCTCGCCGCCCGCGCGACGGGGGCGCAAACCTATACGGTGCTCCCTTTGGCCGAAAGCGCTAGCGCGCCCGAAGTCGCGCCTTCCAGGCTGGTGGAAGCCGCTCCGCAAGCACTCGCGAGCCTGATCGAGCCGGATGATTCCTCCTCCGGCGAAATCGTGGTGACGGCGAGCAAGCGTGTCGAGAAGTTGCGGGACGTGCCGTCGGCGATCACCGTCCATGATGGCGACCGGCTCGACACTCTGGGCGTTCAGTCGGTCCGCGATTATGCCACCCTGACGCCGGGTTTGACCGTGCAGGACACCGGCACTCCGGGCTATGGTAAGGTCTTCATCCGAGGCCTGACCAGCGGATCTCTCCAGCAATCCGCGACCACAGTTTATTATCTCGACGACGTGCCCTTCACCGCGAGTTCGGCCAATGGTGGTGGATCCTTCATCGCTCCGGAACCCGAACTCGCCGACATCGACCGGATCGAGGTGTTGAAGGGTCCGCAGGGCACACTCTACGGTGCATCCAGCCTCGGCGGCGTCGTCCGCTTGATTTCGAAACGGCCGGATCCGACCGCCTTTTCGGGAAGTGCGCGGGCAGAGCTGACTCAGGTCGATGGCGGCGGCACGGGCTATATGGCGAATGTCAGCCTCAACATCCCGCTGGTGACCGACCGGCTCGCGGTGCGTGCGACTGGCTTTTACCGCCGGTCGCCAGGCTATGTCGACAATCTCGGCACCGGTACGAAGAACGTCAACGACAGCGTGTCCAAGGGCGCACGCCTCGCGATCGGATGGACGCCGACCGACCGGCTGACCATCGATGTGGTCGGGATGATCCAGAATATCGACACGGACGGCCTTGCCCTCGAGGACCAGGTTCCAGGCACACTGACGCCGCTCTACGGCACGCGCAAATACAGCAATTTCTTCGACGCTCCGACCAACATCCGCTACCGGCTCGCCTCGGTCACCGGCAAATATGATGTGGGAATAGGGGAGGTGATCGCCACCGGCGCCTATCTCGAAAGCAGCCTGCACATCGATACGGATGTGACCTCGACCTATGCGCCATTCTTCCCGACCTTCGGGCTGTTCGGTTATGTCTACCCACCAGGCACCGGCGTCGCGGTTTCGTCCACCATCCCGCAGAAGAAGACGACCGCGGAACTGCGGTTCGTGTCCAATCGGCTCGGCCCGGTCGAATTCATCGCCGGCGGTTTCTACACCAAGGAGCGTGCGACGATCCCGACCGACGTCGTCGCGCGCGACATGGCGACCAACACACAGCTGCCGGGCCCGCTGGGCTTCATCCTCCGCGCCCCGGTCAAAGACCGCTACGAAGAGATTTCCGCCTTCGGCAATTTGACTTTCTATTTGACCGACGATCTCGATGTCACAGGGGGTCTGCGCTACGCAGACTATAAGGAGGATTTCACCCTCGCCTATGGCGGCATCTATTATGACGCCTTCTTTGGCGGGGCACCACCGCCCGTGGAGTTTGATGGCAGCAATGATCATCTGACCTATCTGGCGACGTTGCGCTGGCGGCCGACCAGCACGCTCAGCACATTCCTGCGCGCGGCGAGCAGCTTCCGGCCTGGCGGGCCGCAGCCGGCCGTGATCCTGCCCCCCGGTGCACAAACCCAGATCGACCCCGATACCGTCTGGAATTACGAGGCCGGCATCAAGGCCGATCTTTTGAATCGGAAATTGAGCATCCAGGCTTCCGTCTTCCACATCGATTGGCGAGACATCCAGCTCTATACGATCGTTCAACAGCAGCAGCTGCTCGCCAATGCCGGCAAGGCCCGAGTGCGAGGTTTCGAGTTGCAGGTCGATGCGCGGCCAACGCCCTTGCTCAGCATCGGTGCCAATGTCGGCCATACGGATGCGCGCATCACCGAGGTCGACCCGGGTGTCACCGCCGTGATCGGTGCTGCCGACGGAGATCCCATTCCTCAGACTCCGCGCTGGACCGCGTCCGCGACCGCCGATCAGCTGATTCCGCTCGGCGAGGATCTCCAGGCACAAGTGGGTGCCACGATCCGCCTGCAGGGGTCCAAATACACCTCCTTTCCCGGCAGCATCAGCTCTCCGAACATAAAGCTTCCGGGCATCACCACCGTCGATCTGCGCGCGGGCCTGACTTACCGCCGCTATCAATTGCAGTTGCGCGCCGAGAATATCTTCAATGAGCGGGGGGTCATCAGCTATACGCCGAACATGCCATCGCAAGCCTATCTCATCCGGCCGCGCAGCCTCATCCTTTCGCTCAGTTCGAATTTCTAGGGTCACGAGCAAATGGGACAACGGACCTTTGGTCGACGAAAATTCCTGGCGTCGGGAATCGGCTTGACGGCTGCGATGACGATGCCGCGGTTCAACGGAGGGATTGCACGCGCTATGACTATCGCCGATTTCAAGACTACAGGTTCGCCGTGGCCGCTGCGCAACAGCGAAGCGTTCGAATATCATTCGAAGGCGGTCGGCGCCGACATGGCGATCGGAACCTGGTCACCATCCCCGGAGCATTTTGCGCGGTTCGGGCAAGGGAATCCGGAGCTGGATATCGTCTATGTGCTGGACGCATCGTTCATGCTCGGCATGGCCGCGGGCAATTGCATGCTGCAATATGCCGATTTGATCGATCCCGGCTTCAAGCCCGTCCTGCTGGTCGGTCTGGATTATCTGGTTGGCCAGGTGAACGCGCGGTCGCGCGACTATACGATGGCGGATTCATTCCCGCCGGCGATGATGGATGCCCTTGCATCGATCCCGAAGCTCGGTGGCGCCGGCAATTTTCTCGCCTTTCTGGAAGACGAGCTCGATCCGTTCATCCGCTCCAAATATAATGTCTCGGACAGGCCAGCCGCCATTCTCGGCGACAGCTGGGGCGGCACCTTCACCTTTTACGCCTTCCTGCAGCAGTCGAAACTGTTCGACCGCTATTGGCTGGGAAGCCCGGGAATATTCACCACGGACAATGATTATATCGCCCAGCTTGAAGAGCGGCTGAAGGGCAAGCTCGTCCATCCGACCAAGATGTTCCTGTCTATGGGATCACGCGAGATGGATGGCGGCGTGGACTTCTATGAAGATATGGGCCGCAACTATCAGCGCCTGGTGAGCGTGCTCGAAAAAGCTGGCCGGGATGACCTCGAATACAAGTCGAAAATCTATGACGGCTACACCCATACTTCCGTGGTCGCCCCGTCGTTGAACGATGCCTTGCTCTACCTCCTCGGCAAGTGAGCGTTTTTCCCGGACCCAGAGCGGGATCTCGACGACTGCGATGCAGGCAAGTTTGGATATGGCAGCCGTGGATCGAGAAGCGCCTGCGGGCACGAAGGCAATTCTAACAAGCCCGTTCCATTCGGCAATCGACGTGGGTCGCTTAGAAGAAGACTCCAAGCTGAGACAATTTGTTGGCCGCCTCTACGTTCTCAAGGACTTTCCGAAGGCTTTGAACGAGCTGCTTCTGCTCCCTGGCGCTGAGAGAAGACAAGAGATGGGCTTCCCGGCGGAAATTGAAGCGGCGCAACCCTTCCCGGCGTTTCAATCCCTCCTCGGTCAGCGAAAGCCGGAGGCGGGATGCATGCCGCGGATCGCGTTCCTGGGTGAGAAGTCCCATCTGCACCAGGCTATTCACGCCGCGGCTGATCGCTGCCTTGTCCAGGCCGATATGTTGGGCGATCGCATTCGAGCTCGTCAACTCGCCTCCACCCACCAGAAAGGCGATCCGCGCTTCGGTGACGCTCAGTCCGAAATGCTTGCGCAAGGGGCCTGCAGCTCCAGCCGCCATTCGGTTGGATATGAAGGTGATGATCGCAAGGGCGTGGGCGTCCAGATCCTGCCCCTGCGCTTCCGAATTGTCGGCATCGGCCAGGGCCGATCCATTCGTTGACATATCAACCTCGTTTAAGAAATCGTCGTCAACATACAGCGGAGATGGGGAAGGGTGGTCAAGCACTTTCCATCTTATGCCCGCTTGTTTGTGGCTTCGGTGTTTGCCGGAGCGAGTTTTGAATCTAAGCGTGACTTTCCCGGACCGGCTTAGCCGCCGACAGGCGTGCCAATTCTTCAGTGGTCACGGTCGTCTAATCATCACCATGACCCTGGCCGAATATTGCGAGCGCGGTTTGCGGGGTCGGCGCGACTGTCAGAGCGTCATTGCCGCGCACCTATATCGCCCTGATCCGAGCCATGGCCGCTCCTTCATCACCGACGTCAAAGCGTAGCAGCGGCGCACGGCAAGCGTCCAGCCAATTCAAAAACTTTGAAATTGGTCGTTGACATGTCAACAGGTATCATGACATTTTGGAGTCACATAAGAAAATTGCGACACCAACAAGTTTGGTCGGGTGGAATGATGTGATGCCGTCTTGTCGGCGATTGTCGCATCGCGACCTGGACATGGAGCTAAGGGGCCGGAGAGATGAAATTTCATATTAAAGCGATATTGCTAGGAACGATCGCGAGCCTGCCCTCGGCAGCCTTTGCTCAAGAGGTCGCGCAAACCGATCCCGTCGACGCAAGCGACACGGCGGATGCCGAAGCTCCCGATGGCGACATCGTCGTCACCGCGCGCAAGCGCGAGGAGCGGCTGCTCGAAATTCCGGCGACCATCGAGGTGTTCACGTCGGATGATCTGGCTGCATCGGGCAATGTGACGCTGAACGACCTGTCGACCCAGATCCCGAATTTCTTCATCACCTCGCCGCGTGTTACCCGGGTGTCGGTGACGATGCGCGGTCTCGGAGTCCCCGGCGTCGGCCTCTATATCGATGGCGTTTATCAGCCCAGCGACGTCGCCTTCTCTATCCCATTGTTCGACTTGGAACGCGTGGAGGTCCTCAAGGGGCCGCAGGGCACATTATATGGTCGAAACGCTTATTCGGGCGCGATCAGTTACGTGACTCGCGCCCCAACGAACGATTTCGAGGGCGAGATCAATGCCGAAGCTGGCAACGCTGAAACGTTCCGCGGCTCCGGGACGATCGCCGGGCCGATCATCAAGGATTTGATCAAAGCGCGGGTGTCGGGCTCGATCCAGCGCCGCTCAGGATTCCGAAACTTCAGCGACGGAAGCGACGCCGATCGTGACAATTACGAAGCGTTCAGCGGCCGGGTGACGATCACACCGACGAGCAATCTGTCAGCTGATCTGAAATATACGTATGTCAACAAGGCCGGACCGTCATTTCTTTATCATCAGGTTACTGGCATCAATGATGATGACGGGAAGCTGCTCCAAACGCCTCGCTTCGGCCCAGCGACCGGAGTGCTTGCGGGGGAGCGGCCGGGAAGCCGTCTGCGCAGCAACAGCCATTCTGCGCGGCTGATCTATTCCGCAGATTCTTTCGAACTCGTCAGCACCACCGCTTATAATAAGCTTCGCTTCAGTGACACCTATGACGTCGATATGGGGCCGGCGGATTTCCTGGTGGTGCGGGGAAGTGGTGCGCTACGGGATTTCAGTCAGGAAGTGCGTGCGCAGTCGAGCAATAATGGCCCCTTCAAGTGGCTGGTCGGGGCATATTATAATAGCGGTACGTCTGGCGATTGTGGGGCTGGGCGCTGCGGCAACGTGCTTGCCGGCAACATCTTTGGCGGCATCTCGATCGTTCAGAATACCGCCCCGCTCCATTATGATGCCTATGCGGCGTTCGCCGACTTCGAATATAAGTTGAGCGATCATATCGTGCTTGGTGGCGGTGCGCGGTACGACGAGGTCAAGCAGGAATTGCGACAGCTGGTCGGCCCCTGGTCGGAAGCGAAATTCCATGGTTTCCAGCCCAAGGTGACGGCCCGTTACCTGTTCAATCCCGACACCCAGATCTATGGATCGATCACCAAGGGCTTCACCCAAGGGGGCTTCAATCAAGCCTTGGCCGGGACCGGCAGCCCCTTGGAAACCTTTCCGAACCAGGTCCTGTGGCAGTATGAAACCGGCTTCAAGAGCAGCTTCGACGATCGACTCGGCAACATCTCCGTCGCCTTATTCTATATCGATGCGCAATCCTTCAACGCTGCGGCGACCATTCCGACGCCCCTCGGGCCGAGAGTGGTCATCGTCAACGTGGGCAAGGTCGAATCCTATGGCTTTGAAGTCGATGCCTCTTATCGCGTCACGCCCAATTTGGTGTTGGAGGCGAGCGGCGGCTACAACCGAGTCACGCCGACCACTTTGTCGCCAACCATCGCCCCAGGTGTCGGCAATGTCGGCGAGCAGTTCCAGCGTGCGCCCAAATGGAGCTATCGCGTTTCCGCCACCTACACTCAGCCGCTGTCAGACGATCTATCGCTGGAGCTCAGCGGCGCGGTGAATGGTGTGGGGCCGACGCGCTTCTGCGGGGAATCCGCGGTCTTCGGCCCATGCCCGCTCCGCGACACCTATCATCTGGTCGATGCCAGTGCCTCGCTGGTCTGGTCGCGTTATCGGCTGTCGCTGTTCGCGCGCAATCTGTTCGACGAAATCTATGCGTCGGACTTCCTGGCCAAATCGGCCTTGGCACAATTCGGTGCGACGAGCGCAGGTGCAGTCTATGGGGAGCCACGTTATTGGGGAGTCCGCGGCACCGTGAAATTCTAATGGACCGGGCAGCCAGCTTTCGAGCTGGCTGCCCCAGGGTATCTCCTCTCTCCAAATGCTGCGTGAGGCGGTTCTTTGGATCCGTCACGGCGCCCTCGGACTCTTGGCCGACCGATCGGGGAGGTCACGGCGCGAGGGATCCCAGAATATGGTTCGATCGGATGGGTGCGGAATGACAAACATCAAATATGGGTTCGTCGCTTTGCTTGCTGGACTTACGGGCCAGATCGCGGTGGCGGCGACACCGATTGATTTCATTACGCATAATCAGATCGAGGTGAACGCTCCCGCGTCGGCGATCTGGCCATTCGTCATGCAAATGGAGCGGTGGAAGAAGGGAGCGAGTCTCGTCCCGATAGACGGTGCCCCGAACCGGCTCGGGAGCAAATTTAAGATGTTGCAAGAGGGCGGGAACGTGGGCTGGACATTCGAAAATGTCGAACTTGTCCCGCAGCAAATCCGTACGCTCCGGATGAACGGGCCTGACGGAACATTGATCGGTTACGCCACACTGCGATTGATACCACATGGTCGCTCGACATTGGTCCGATACGATGTCTTAGCAGTATTTCCGGCAACGCCCGACTTGGCGAAGCCGGATGACAGGGCCCGAATTCTCGCGGAGAGTAGCAAGCGCTTCGACGAGGAGCTGGCGACGTTGAAAGAGCTCTCCGAGGGAGGCCGGCGCCGTCACTTTCCCAACGCATCACCTACTATGGAAGCGGACCACCCATGATTCTGTTTGAGAATGCACGCGTCTTCGACGGCGTCAACGCCGACTGTGCCGAAGGCATGTCGTTGCTGATTGAAAATGACGTGATCCGTGAAGTTTCCGATCGTCCGATCAAGGCCGACAATGCACAACGGATCGACCTTGCCGGCAAGACTTTGATGCCGGGCCTTATCGATCTCCACATCCATGCCTATTTCTCCGATCTCAACGCCAAACTGGTCGACAGCCGCGACGCCCCTTACCGCACCGCCCATGCGGTGAGGAAGCTCGGCCACGCGCTCGATTGCGGGTTCACCAGCGTCCGCGACATTGGCGGCGGCGATTATCCGCTGGCGGCTGCCATTCATGACAAATTGATCCGCGCGCCGCGCTTCTTCTATGCCGGCAAGGTACTGTCGATGACCGGCGGCCATGTCGATTATCGGCTTCCCGGCGAGAGGCACCATACGCAGGGTTATTGCTCGTGCGGTTCGATGAACTGGGGCGGGGTGGTCGTCGACGGTGTCGACGAATGTATCAAGGCGGCGCGCGAGGAGCTTCGCCGCGGCGCCCATTGCATCAAGATCGTCGCATCGGGCGGAGTGATGTCGCCGAGCGATCCGATGTGGATGAACCAGTTCCGCGAGGATGAGACACGGGCGATCGTCAATGAGTGCGTCGAGCGCCGCACCTATGTCTCTGCCCATTGCCATCCGGTCAGTGCGATCCGACGCTCGGTCGACTTCGGCGTCCGCTGCATCGAACACGCAACCTTGATCGACGCCGAAACCGCGCAATTTGTCGCGGAGCGCGGGGTCTATGTCGTACCGACGATGTCGGTGATTTTCGTGACCATGGACGTCGGCGCTGCGCTCGGCATGACGCCCGACAGTATGGGAAAGCTGAAGATCGCCGCGGACTCGGCGCTCGAGGGACTCCAGCATATGCGCGATGCCGGGGTTAAGATGGGTTACGGCACGGATCTGCTCGGGCCAACCTACGACCAGCAATGCCGCGAGTTCGAATTCCGGCGCGACATCTTCACGCCGCTCGAGTTGCTGCGCCAGGCGACGTCTATAGGTGCCGAGATCTTGATGCAGGAAGACAAGCTCGGCTGTATCAAGCCCGGCGCTTTTGCCGACCTGATCGTGGTCGACGGCGATCCCCTGAGGGATATCGGCCTGCTTGCCGCAAACGGGGAGAAGCTCGACCTGATCATGCGCGCTGGCGAGATCGTCAAGGATCGCCTTTCGTGAGGCAAGCGCGATGACCACCCAGGATATATCCTCGCGCCGGCCGCTTCCGGACGGCTTCCTGGACGACCTCCGAGCGCTTCTCGGCGATCGGGTCCAGACGGGGGATGCCATTCGCCTGGAACATGGAAGAAGTGAATCCCACTTCGCGCCCATGCCGCCGGATGTGGTGGCCTTCGTCGAATCCACGGCTGAAGTTGTCGCCATCGTCCGCCTGTGCGGCACGGCCTACGTGCCGATCATCCCATTCGGTGCTGGAACCTCGGTCGAGGGCAACACGCTGGCGGTGCAGGGCGGACTGTCGCTCGACCTGTCGCGCATGACGAAGATCGTCGCGGTCAACAATGAGGATTTCGATTGCACGGTTGAAGCGGGCGTCCGCCGCGAGCAACTCAACGAACATCTGCGCGACCAGGGTCTCTTCTTTCCGATAGATCCTGGAGCCAATGCGACGATCGGCGGAATGGCCTCCACCCGGGCCTCCGGCACAAATGCGGTGCGCTACGGCACGATGCGGGAGGCGGTCCTTGGGCTGACGGTCGTTGCAGCCGACGGACGGGTGATACGCACGGCGCAGCGCGCCCGCAAATCTTCGGCGGGTTATGATCTTACCCGGCTCTTCGTCGGTTCCGAAGGCACATTGGGGATCGTCACCGAAGTGACGCTGCGGCTGCATGCCATCCCCGAGGCGATTTCCGCCGCCACCTGTAGCTTCGAGACGATCGGGGGCGCGGTCGACACGGTCGTTCAGTCGATCCAGCTCGGCATACCGCTCGCCCGCGTCGAGTTGCTCGATGATATGCAGATCCGGGCGGTGAACCGCTGGTCGAACATGGATCTGCCCGAGCTTACGACCTTGTTCTTCGAGTTCCACGGTTCGGAACGCTATGTGGCGGAGCAGGTCGAGACCGTGGGCGAACTGGCCGCTGCCAATGGCGGCGGAGAATTCCAGTGGGCGAATCTGCCCGAGGACCGCTCCCGCCTATGGAAAGCGCGCCACGAAGCTTATTATGCGGCAGTGAACATTCGGCCGGGAGCCATGGGCTGGGCAACCGATGTCTGCGTGCCGATCAGCCGGCTCGCTCAATGCATCACCGAGACCAAGGCTGATCTGGCGGCGTCCAGCGTGCCGGCGACGATTCTCGGCCATGTCGGCGACGGCAATTTCCATGTTGTTTTTGCGATCGATCGCGAATCTGCCGAGGAACTCCAGGAGGTGGAGGGAATCAATGCCCGTCTGGTCCGCCGCGCATTGGCGATGGATGGCACCTGCACCGGCGAGCATGGCATCGGCCTCGGCAAGCAGGAATGGCTGGTCGAGGAGCTTGGCGAGGCGGTCGATTTGATGCGTTCGGTCAAACGCGCGCTCGACCCGGGCAACCTCTTCAACCCGGGCAAAATTTTCGCCTTGGGTGCCATCGAACCAGATATGCCGGCTGGTGGGGCGACGTAGCATAGCCCTGGCCTCAGAGCATTCGTGGCTTGTCCTATCGAGGACTTCCCCTTTGACGATCCCGTCACATCGTTCTTGAAATGTTCCGTTTTTACTGCTACGGGACGGCAGTGAACTATATTTCTCCTTTGGGCATTTTCTGTCCGCGCCGACCCTGGATTCGCTGCTACTTTCGTGCGTCAGAGCGTCGGCCGTGAGGACAGTTTTTTTCATCCCTTAGGAAGCCGAACTTTCTGAACTTTCCGCTCCGTTCTTTCTCATTGTCGGATTGAGCAGGTCGTCGCTCCTGGAGTCCCTTCAGGCGTTCGGCGTAGAGCCTGTGGCCGCCTTCATCTCGCGGACGAACCGGCGGGTGGCGCTGAGCGCTTCGTCGTCGGCTTCGACCAGCTTCACCACCGCCGAGCCTGAAATCACCCCCGCCGCGCCGGCGTCGAGCGCCGCCCGGACGTGCTCAGGAGTCGAAATGCCGAAGCCGAGCACGGGGGGTGGGGCGCCATGGACTTTGAGCGCCGCGAACAATGCACCATGGTTGAGCTGCATCGCCGTCTCGGTGCCGGTCACGCCGGCGCGGGCGACGCAATAGGTATAGCCTTTGCCGGCGCGCGAGATCCTGGTCAGCGTCTGGCCGGGCGTGTTGGTCGCGGCGATCAGTACCGGCGCTATGTCGTGCGCGGCCGCCGTGTCGACGAACGGTTCCGCCTCCAGCATCGGCACGTCGGCGACGAGGATGGAATCGACGCCGGCTTCGGCCGCGGAGCGGTAGAAGGCTTCGCGGCCGCGGGCTAGGACGAGATTGGCGTAGGTGAGGATACCGGCCGGAATCTCGGGATGGCGGGCGCGAAAGCCCTGGAGCAGGCCAAAGCAGTCGGCCGGAGTGACGCCCCGCTTGAGCGCGCGATCGGCTGCCGCCTGGATGACCGGGCCGTCGGCGATCGGATCGGAGAAGGGAATGCCGACCTCCAGCATGTCGGCGCCGCTCTCCGCGAGGGCATCGAGAATGACCGCGCTCCGTTCCAGGTTCGGATCGCCAAGCATGACAAAGGCTCCAAACGCGCCTTCCTTGCGGGCGTTCAGGCGGGCGAACATCTTGTCGTACCGGTTCATTGCGGCAGGTCCAGCAGGCGCTGTGCCTGTTCCATATCCTTGTCCCCGCGCCCCGACAGGTTGACCAGCAGTACTTCGCCCTCGCCAGCCTCCGCCATCTTCAGCGCATGCGCCAGTGCGTGGGCGGATTCGAAAGCGCAGACGATGCCTTCGGACCGGGCGAGAAGGGCGAAGGCGTCGAGGGCCTCCTGATCGGTGGCGCCGACATATTCGGCGCGGCCGCTGTCCTTCAGGAAGGAATGCTCCGGGCCGACGGCCGGGTAATCGAGCCCGGCGGAAACCGACCAGCTCTCGTTGATCTGGCCGTCCTGATCCTGCAGCACATAGGTTTCCGATCCGTGCAATATGCCCGGCCGGCCGCGGAGCAGGGTCGCCCCATGCTGATTGCCGTCGAGGCCCTTGCCGGCCGGTTCGACGCCGATCAGCCGCACCGCTTCGTCGCCGACGAAGTCGCTGAATGCGCCCATCGCGTTGGAACCGCCCCCTACACAGGCGATGACCGCATCCGGAAGCCGCCCTTCCTCCTGGATCATCTGCGCCCGCGCTTCCTTGCCGATGATGCGCTGAAATTCGCGGACCATCAGCGGGAAGGGGTGGGGGCCGGCCACCGTGCCGAGCAGATAATGGGTGTCGGCGAAGCTTGCCGTCCAGTCCCGCAATGCCTCATTGATCGCATCCTTGAGCCCGCGCTGCCCGCTTTCGACCGGGATCACTTCCGCGCCCATCAGCCGCATGCGGAACACGTTGAGCTTCTGCCGCTCGACGTCGTGCGCGCCCATATAGATGCGGGTCTCCAGGCCGAAGAGCGCGCCGGCAAGGGCAGTGGCGACGCCGTGCTGGCCGGCGCCGGTCTCGGCGATGATCCGGGTCTTGCCCATGCGCCTGGCGAGCAGGGCCTGGCCGAGTACCTGGTTGGTCTTGTGCGCGCCACCGTGAAGCAAATCCTCGCGCTTCAGATAGATGCGCGTCTGCTTGCTGCCGAGATTGCGGCAGCGCGTCAGGGGCGTCGGCCGGCCGGCATATTTGGCGAGCAGCTCGGCCAGCTCCGCCTGGAAGCCCTCATCCTCCTGCGCCTGCAGGAATGCCGCCTCCAGCTCCTCGAGTGCCGGCATCAATATTTCGGGAACATAGGCGCCGCCGAAATCGCCGAAACGTCCGGACATCAGCATGATGCATCGCTCCGCACCGGCACCCGCACCGCATCGAAGAAGGCACGAAGCTTGGCCGCGTCCTTCCTGCCCGGCGCGGCTTCGACGCCCGAGCCGACGTCGAGCGCATAGGTACCGACCCGTGCCGCGGCGGCCGCATTGCCCGGATTGAGCCCGCCGGCGAGCACGCCTTTCTCGAGATCGGGGCGTCCCTGGAGCTGCGACCAGTCGAACGTCCTGCCGGTCCCGCCGGAGCGGCCGTCCACCTTGGTGTCGAACAAGGTTCGGTCGGCGCCGAGGCGGGGTTCAGGAACCCGCTCCGCCACAGCGCCCGCGGCCCAGATCTCGCACCCGCCCGGGAGCAGCGTCCGCAAGGCCTTGATATAAGAGGCGTCTTCCTCGCCATGGAGCTGCACGGCATGCAGGCCAAGCAGCTTCGCATCGGTTGCAACCTGCATCACCTTCTCGTTGCGAAAGACGCCGACAAACCTCGTCCGGGGATGGGCTTCGACGATGCTCTGCGCTTCCACCTGGGAAACCGCGCGGGGCGTCCCCGCGACCATGACGAGGCCGGCATAAGCCGCGCCTTCTCCGGCCGCCAGGGCGACCGCGGCGGCGTCGGTGAGGCCACAGACCTTGATCCGGCCGAAGGCGAGCGCGCGGGCCGCAAGCGCCGGATCCTCGGCTTTCATCAGAGAGGATCCAACCAGGAACGCGTCGGCATGGGGAGCGAGCCGCTCGACATCGGCCCGGCTTTCGATCCCGGATTCGGCGACGAGCAGCCGGTCCGCGGGCACCAGCGACGCCAGCTTCTCGGTCGTGGCGAGGTCGACCTTCAATGTCTTGAGGTCGCGATTGTTGATGCCGATCATCTCCGCGCCGAGCGCCACGGCGCGGCGGACCTCCTCTTCGCTATGCGCCTCGACCAGGGCATCCATGCCGAGCGTCTTGGCTTCCGCCACCATCGCCGCCGCCTCCGCATCGTTCAACACCGACAGCATCACCAGGATGGCATCGGCGCCCGCGATCCGCGCCTCGGCGACCTGGCGAAGGTCGATCATGAAATCCTTCGCCAGCAATGGGCCGTCGAATTCCGCCCGGACCGCGCGCAGATCGGCGAAGGAGCCGCCGAAATAGGGTGTGTCGGTCAGCACGCTGATTGCATCGGCGGCCCCGCGATAGGCGCGGGCGATCGCGACGGGATCGGCGCCGTCGCGCAACGCGCCGGCGGACGGGGAGGCGCGCTTCACCTCCATCACGAACCGGGCGCCGTTGCGCGCCAGCGCCGCGCGCAGGCTGCGCATCGTCGGCGCCGCCATGGCGCGGAGGCCGTCCAGGCTAGTGCCGTCCAGCCGCGTGGCGACGTCGCTCCGCTTGCGGGTGACAATCTCTCCCAGGATCCCCTCCGGTTCAGGCATGGGTGGCGTCCACGAACATCGCCAGCCGCTTGTGTGCGCCGCCCGATGCGATCGCCTCATTGGCCATGCCGACACCTTCCTTGAGATCGGCGGCAAGGCCAGCGGTCATCAGCAGGGCTCCGGCATTGAGGGCGACCATCTGGGTTTCAGCGGCGCCGGCGCGGCCGAGCAGCAGCAGCCTGAACCGTTCCGCATTCTCCTCCGGATCGCCACCCTTCAGCACATCGATCGGGGCGCGTGCCAAACCGCCCTGCTCGGGGGTGAGCACGAGCCGTTCGAACGTACCGTTCCTGACGCTCACCGCCTGCGTCTCGCCGTGAAGCGCGACTTCGTCCAGACCGCTGCCATGGACGACCAGCGCCCGGCCGACTCCCAGCGCTGCAAGGGTCGCCGCGACCGGCTCCAGGAACTTGGTGTCGGCGACGCCCAGCAACTGCACCGGCGGCTCGGCCGGATTGAGGCATGGGCCGAGGATGTTCATGATCGTCCGGATCTTGAGTTGCCGGCGCACCGGCCCGGCATGGCGCAAGCCCGGATGGTAGAATGGCGCGAACAGGAAGCAGATGCCGGCTTCGTCCAGTGCGCGGCGCGAAGCCGCCGGATTGATGTCCAGCTTCGCGCCCAGATGTTCGAGCACGTCGGCCGATCCGCAACGCGACGAAAAGGACCGGTTGCCATGTTTGGCGACCGGCAGGCCGGCAGCCGCGCAGACGAAGGCGGCGGCGGTGGAGACATTGATCGATCCCGATCCGTCGCCGCCGGTGCCGCAGCTGTCGGCGAACAGATAGTCCGGCCGCTCGAAATCCTCGTCGGCCGCCCGCAGCGCGCGGCCGGCACCGATCAGCTCGTCCGCCGTCTCGCCCTTGAGACGCAGCGAGACCAGCATGGCGGCGATCACCGGTTCGGACAGCCGGCCCTGGACCAGGGCTTCGAACAGGGTCTCGCTTTCGTCCTGGTTGAGTGAATGTCCGTCATAAAGAGCGGACAAGGCGCGGTCCGGCCCCTCGGTATCGATGGTCGGGAGGGGCAGGGACGGAGCGACATTACTGGTCGTGGGCATGGTGGAATTCCTGATGAAGGCAAAGAAAAAGGCCCGCTTTCGGCGGGCCTGTCTCGAAGATCTGGACTTTAGAAGGGAGTCCGTATCACCATCGATCCATGCTGGCCGCCGTGCGCGAATAGTCCTGCCACCAAAGCCAAGCCTGGCTGTTCGCGACGCGCGCCGACGCATCCGCAGCAATGGCGGAGCTGGAAACGGCGCAGGCGAAGCGGATCTTCATCGTCGCCCCCTTTCTCCATCTTTGCGGCCGCCGTCAAGCACGAACAGGCCCGATCCCGCCCATGGGCGCCCGCCGTCTGCCGTCTCACAGCTATTCCAGGGTGCCAGTCAGGCATGACAATCGTTTCAGTACGGTGCATTTCGATCGAGGGATTTGCGCCAATTAAAGCATCTCGCTAATGCAGGCGCTTATTGTTCGTAAAAGAGGGCCAACATGGAAAATCAACAGCTCGTCGACTTGACTGCGGATATTGTCGCGGCTCACGTTGCTCACAATACAGTGTCTGTCGGCGACGTGGCCAATCTGATCCAAAGCGTCCATACCGCTCTAACGGGCCTCAACGAGCCCCAAGTCGCACCGGAGCAGAAGAAGAACGGGGTCGTATCGATCCGCGCATCGATCAAGCCGGATTATCTCGTCTGCCTGGAATGCGGACAGAAGCATAAGATGCTGAAGCGCCATCTGGTCCGCGCCCACGACATGACTCCCGATCAATATCGTCAGGATTATTCGCTTCCCCGCGATTATCCGCTGGTCGCCCCCAATTATTCGGAGCAACGACGCAACCTCGCCCATGCGATCGGCCTGGGCCGGCAGCGCGGGAAGGGAAATGGGAACACCGCCAAGGCCAAGGCCCCGGCAGCCAAGTCCGCATCCGCCAAGGCTCCCGCAGCGCGCGGGAAAGCCGCTTCCGATTCCACCGCGGCGAAGCCACGTGGCCGTGGGCGCCCCAGGAAGGTTGCTGCCGACGCCTGATCGGCGTTTCGGGTCACGAGACATAGAGGGGCCGGACGAATCCGGCCCCTCCATCCAGATCAGAAGCGGAAGCCGAGCGCGCCGACCACCTGGTGGCGGGAGACGCCGGATTCATAGTTGGAATAGCGATATTCGGTGCCGACATAGAGGTTCGCGCCCAGCAGATACTGGCCGCCGATGCCGGCACGGATGCCGTCCAGATTGGACGCACCGCTAATCGTCGTTCCACCGATGGTGGCGGCAGCCTTGTAGCGGGCGTTGGTGTAGCCGAGCTTGCCGTACAGGTTGAACAGCGGAGACACGGCCGCCGTGATACGGCCGCCGACATAGAGATCACGGCCGGCCGAGATGCGGCCCTGATCCGCGCCGTCGACCACCCGATAGCGGGTCGAAGCGTCGGTGGCTTCAGCGTCGATGCCAAGCGAGGCACCGCTGCCGACGGCGACATCATAGCCCGCGCCGATGCCGTACACGACACCGCTCTTGTCCTCGCTGCCGGCAAAGCCGAAATCGTCCAGATCGACCCGGACATTGTCGTAGCCGACCACGGCTTCGATGCGTCCGCCGGCGACCTGCGCCATCGATGGCGCAGCTGCGGCGATCACGGCGGTGGCGGCGAGAATGAGTTTGAACTTCATGGATTTTGCCCCTTTCTTATGTTGTGGCGGGGCGGCCAATTGCGTGCTCCGGCGGCGATGTCATCAGCCAATCTCAACCGGGTTGGTTCGGAATAACGATTGTATCTTTCGTGCAACAAGTTCCGCGGCTGGAGCAGCCATTCTCTTTTAATTGACGCTGCGGCAAGCTGTTGAAACACGTGCCTTAGTTCCGAATATGCGCACCGAGAGGGTCGATCCGGCCGAGGCTTATCCCGAAAAAAATGCAATGCCGGGTCAGTGGACGTGAAGTGCCCGGATTCGACGCAATCTGTCCTGCCTGGAAAGCATTGGCCTCGTCGGAGCATCATCGTAGGAAGCGATTCGTCCGACAAGACATCATAGGAGTCCTATTCGTGCGCAAGTTGGCGACCCTGCTCATCTTCACGGCGACGGCGACTGCGCCGGTCTTGGCTCAGTCCCTTCCAGGCCCGCAGGCGGCGTTGGACGCGGTGGTCGCGCCATTGGCCAAACGGGATGCGCCCGGATGCGCGGCGGCGGTGGCAGAAAACGGCAACCGGATCGCGACCAGTGCCTTCGGCATGGCGGATCTGGAACATGGGATCGCCAACAGGCCCGACAGCGTGTTCGAAGCCGGGTCGGTTTCAAAGCAATTCACCGCCGCGGCGATTCTGCTGCTTGCGGCGGACGGCAAGCTCGCGCTGACGGACGATGTCCGCAAATACCTGCCCGAGCTTCCCGATTATGGCCGGCCGATCACCATCAACCATCTGCTCAGCCATACCAGCGGGTTGCGCGACTGGGGCGCGATAATGTCGATCGCCGGATGGGAACGCAGCACCCGCGCCTACACCAATGACGATGCACTCCGCGTCGTCGCGCGGCAGAAGGCGCTCAACTACCGTCCCGGCGACGAATATAGTTACACCAATAGCGGCTATAATCTGATGGCCGTGATCGTCGAGCGGGTGAGCGGAGAGAGCCTCGCCGAGTTCAGCAAGAAACGCATGTTCGCGCCGCTGGGCATGAGCCACACCCAGTGGCGCGACGATTTCCGCCGCATCGTCAAGGACCATGCGGTCGCATACAATCCTGCAGGCGAGGGTTGGGAGGAGGCGCGGCCGTTCGAGAATGTCTATGGCAATGGCGGGCTGCTGACCACAGTCGGCGACTTGCTGATCTGGAACGAGGCGCTCGGCGCCGACCGGCTTGGACCGGGGATCACGGCCCGTCTGCAGGAACAGGCCGCGCTCAACGATGGCCGCAAGATCGCTTATGCGCGCGGACTGTCGGTAGGGCGCTATAACGGCCATGTCACCATCTCTCATTCCGGCGCGACCGGAGGCTATCGCGCCTGGCTCGAACGCTATCCGGCAGAAGGGTTGTCGGTCGCGATCCTGTGCAATGGCGGCAGCTTCAATCCGGTCGCGATCGGGCGCGCTTTCGTCGACACCCGATTCCCTAAGACCGCGGCCAGTACTGCTGAAGCCAAGGCGCTCGCTCCCGACGACCCGCATGGCGGACTCTTCTACAACCGGACCACCGGCAAGACGATGAAGCTGGTGGTCGCGGAGGGACGCCTCAAGCCCGAGGGTGGCCCCGTTCTGGACATGGTCGGTGAGGGAAGGTTTCGCGCCGGCGAGACCGAGCTCGCCTTCACGACTGGCGACAGTTTCGACCTGATCGCACCCGATGGCCGTTCGACCTTCGTCCGCACCGCGCATTTCGCCCCCGATGCCGCAACGCTCGCGGCTTATGCCGGGCGCTACTCCAGCGACGAGGCCGAAGCGGCTTATGACGTCGCCGTGGACGGTGAGGGATTGCGACTGACCCTGGTGTCGCGCCCCAAGCTCAGCGTCGTCACCAAGCCGGCCTATCGGGATGCATTTATCGAGGGTGACACGCTGCTGCGTTTCCGTCGTGATGCGTCGGGCAAGGTCAATGGAATGAGCTTCGGCGTTTCCCGGGTGCGCGATCTTGCCTTCCTGCGCGTCTCGGAATGATCAACCAGGGTCGAGTTGCGGAAGCGGATAGGCCGTTGTCGATTTGACGCGCTCCATCGCGAAACGGGAGGTGACGTTCTTCAGCGGAAAGGCAGTGATCAGGCGCTGGTAGAAATCGTCGAAATCAGCCATGTTGCCGACGACGATGCGCAACAGGTAATCGACGTCGCCGGCCATGCGATACACTTCCATGACCTCGGGCATGTCCATCACCTTACCCGCGAAGCCATCCAGCCATTCGCGGCTGTGATCGCCGGTCTCGATCTCGACGAAGACCGTGAGCCCCAGCCCGATCGCCTCGGGATCGAGCAAGGCAACCCGGCGCTGAATGACGCCGCTCTCCTCCAGCTTCTGGATCCGGCGCCATGCCGGGGTCTGCGAGAGGTTGATCCTGGCCGCGATGTCGGCCACCGATACGGATGCGTCACGCTGCAGGATCGCCAGGATTTTCAGGTCTGTACTGTCCATCTATCCAGCCTAGCAGAATTGGAATAAACTTCTATTCCTTTCATGCTGCGGCGCAATGATCCTGTTATATGCGCGGTGCGATTGATCTTCTTAACCGCTGGGCATACCTCGTGCGCCTACAAGATGCGCGCTGTCCGCTCCTGCAGCTGCAGCTGGCACTTTTAGAAGATTATTCTATTTTTCGCTTGAAGGGAGGCAGGTCATGCCGCTCGACACTGGACAGGATCAGGATCGCCTTGCGGCCCTGCAAATTCTCGAAGGCGCCAGCCCGGCGGAACGGCTGCAGGCGCTTCGCGACGCTGTGCCCGGCCGTATCGTCTTCACGACCAGCTTCGGCATCGAAGACCAGGCGCTGACCCACATCATCTTCTCCGAGAAGCTGAAGATCGACGTGGTCACACTCGATACCGGCCGGCTCTTTCCTTCCACATATCAGGTCTGGGCGGAGACCGAGGACAAATATGCCAGGCGCATCCGCGCTTTCTATCCGAACCAGGACGATGTGGCGGCGATGGTCGCCGATGCCGGCATCAACGGTTTCTATCATTCGAAGGAAGCGCGCTTGTCCTGCTGCCACGTCCGCAAGGTCGAGCCGCTCGGTCGCGCGCTCGCCGGTGCGGAAGCGTGGGTGACCGGGCTTCGAGCGGACCAGTCCGGCAACCGCGCCGCCATTGACTTCGCATCCTGGGATGATGAGCGTCAGCTCATCAAGATCGCGCCCTTGTTCGATTGGACGCGGGAGCGGGTCGCCGATTTCTGCACAGAACATGCCGTTCCGATCAACGAACTCCACGCCAAGGGCTTCCTTTCGATCGGCTGCGCGCCCTGCACGCGCGCGCTGCAGCCTGGTGAACCGGAGCGGGCAGGGCGCTGGTGGTGGGAGACGGAGGACGCCAAGGAATGCGGCCTCCATGTCGGCGCCGACGGCAAGTTGGTAAGAAGGAAGGCCGCGTGACCGATATCCTTGGCGGGACCAAGGCGGGCCGCGCCCTTGCTGTCACGCCCGCACGCATCGCCAGCCTTCCGAACCTACCCTTGTTTCACAAGCTGCAGGGCCGGAAGGTTGTTGTCGCCGGCAGCTCGCAAGGCGCTTTGTGGAAGGCCGAATTGCTGTCGGCATCGGGCGCGGATGTGCTCGTGCTGGCCGATCATGAGGTTGGGGCAAGCCTCTATCGTGATCTCGCCGCACGCCCGGTCTCCGGACCAGTGACGATATTGCCGCGCGAGTGGACGGAAGAGGATCTGGATGGTGCAGCCCTCGCCGTCGCAGACATTGCCGACCGCGATGCCGCGCTTCGCTTCGTTGCGGCCGCGCACGCGGCGGGAGCGCCTGCCAATCTGATCGATCAGACCGACCTTTGCGATGTTCAGTTCGGAACGATCGTCAATCGTTCGCCGGTGGTCCTGGCCATCTCGACCGACGGTGGCGCACCGATGCTTGGCCAGTCGATCCGGGCCCGTGTGGAAAGCGTGCTCCCGCTCGGCCTGTCCGGCTGGGCGAAGGCTGCTCAGAAATGGCGGCCATTGCTGAAGCAGAGGTTCAGGAGCTTCCAGGACCGTCGCGCCTTCTGGCAGCGTTTCACCGCTCTTGCCTGGGCGAATGTCGACCGCGATCCCGTCGATGCGGATTTCGGCGCGCTCGTCGGTGGCGTGAACCCGGAGCAGCGCAACGGAATCGTGACGCTCGTCGGCGCCGGCCCGGGCGACCCCGAGCTACTGACCCTGAAGGCCGTCCGGGCGCTGCAATCCGCAACCGTGATCCTTTATGACGACCTGGTCGGTCCGGCGATCCTGGAGCTCGCCCGGCGGGAAGCGCAACGCGTCGCGGTCGGCAAGACCGGCCACGGTCCTTCGTGCAGCCAGGCCGAGATCAATCGCCGCATCATCTCACTCGCCGAGGCCGGTGAGAATGTGGTCCGCCTGAAGGGTGGCGATCCCCTGGTCTTCGGCCGCGCGACCGAGGAGGTCGACGCCTGCCGCGCGGCCGGGATCGAAGTGCGGATCGTGCCGGGCATATCGGCCGCGCAGGGCGCTGCAGCGTCGCTGGGCTTCTCGCTCACCGAGCGTGACCAGGCCAGACGCGTCCAATATGTCACCGGCCACGATACCGGCGGCGACCTTCCCGCGACGATCGAATGGAAGGCGGTCGCGGATCCCGACACGACCACCGTGATCTACATGCCGCGCAAGACGCTCGAACATTTTACCGCCAAGGCGATCGCCGCGGGACTGGATCCGGAGACGCCTGCCGTGGCCGTCGCATCAGCCACGACGCCCGATCAAGGCCAGGTGTCGGGGACCGCTGCGACGATCGCATCTTTTGCCGCCGATTTGCCGGCCGGCGCACCCGTTATCGTCATCCTCGGTCGGGTAGCGCGCGAGCGGCCCGCCCTCGCCACCGACCTTCCCGAATACAGCCAGATGAGCCTTGCATCATGAACGCCCCCACCAAGATCGCTCCGCCGAGCCTCACCCATCTCCAGCAGCTGGAGGCCGAGAGCATCCACATCATGCGCGAGGTGGTTGCCGAGACCGAGCGGCCAGTCATGCTCTATTCGGTCGGCAAGGACAGCGCGGTGATGCTGCATCTCGCGCGCAAGGCATTCTATCCTGCGCCGCCGCCTTTTCCGCTGCTCCACGTCGACACGACCTGGAAGTTCAAGGCGATGTACGAACTTCGCGATCGCACCGCCCAGGAAAGCGGGATGGAGCTGATCGTCTATCGCAATCCCGAGGCGGAAAGGCGCGGCATCAATCCGTTCGACCATGGCAGCCTCCACACGGACATGTGGAAGACGGAGGGCTTGAAGCAGGCGATCGACAAATATGGGTTCGACGCAGCCTTTGGCGGTGCGCGCCGCGACGAGGAGAAGAGCCGCGCCAAGGAGCGCATCTTCAGCTTCCGTTCCGCTCAGCATCGCTGGGATCCGAAGAACCAGCGGCCCGAGCTTTGGAGCCTCTATAATGCCCGCAAGTCGAAGGGCGAAACGATCCGGGTCTTTCCGCTGTCCAACTGGACCGAGCTCGACATCTGGCAGTATATCTATGCGGAGAACATCCCGATCGTGCCGCTCTATCTGGCGGCGCCGCGGCCGACGGTGGAACGGGACGGGCTGCTGCTGATGGTGGATGACGATCGCTTCCCATTGCGGCCCGGCGAAGTGCCCGTCGATCGGTCGGTACGGTTCCGGACTCTCGGCTGCTATCCGCTGACCGGCGCGGTCGAGAGTGCGGCGAGCACCTTGCCCGAAGTCATCCAGGAAATGCTGATCGCGACCACCTCCGAACGGCAGGGGCGCGCCATCGACCATGACGGCAGCGGCAGCATGGAGCGCAAGAAACAGGAAGGTTATTTCTAGATGGCGAGCGCAGCTCAGGCCGCAGCCGCAGAAGCGGCACACCAAATGCTGTCCGTCGCCGAGGCGGCGCGTCAGGAGGTCGACGCCTATCTCGACGCCGCGCAGCGCAAGTCGCTGCTGCGTTTCATCACCTGCGGATCGGTGGACGACGGCAAATCGACGCTGATCGGACGGCTTCTCTACGACAGCAAGATGCTGTTCGAGGATCAGCTCGCAGCCCTCGCCAGCGACAGCCTGAAATCGGGCACGCAAGGTGAGGAACTGGATTTCGCGCTGCTGGTCGACGGTCTCGGCGCAGAGCGGGAGCAGGGGATCACGATCGACGTGGCCTATCGGTTCTTCGCGACCGACAAGCGCAAGTTCATCGTCGCCGATACGCCGGGCCATGAACAATATACGCGTAACATGGTGACGGGTGCCTCGACGGCCGATGCGGCGGTGATCCTGATCGATGCGCGCAAGGGCGTGCTCACCCAGACCCGCCGCCATTCCTATCTCGTGAAATTGCTCGGGATCCGGAACATCGTACTGGCGGTCAACAAGATCGACCTTGTCGATTACAGCCAAGCCCGGTTCGACGAGATCGTCGATCAGTATCGAACTTTTGCCGACGAGGCAGGAATCGAAGCGTTCACCGCCATTCCGGTCTCGGGTCTCAAGGGAGACAATGTCACCGCCAGGAGCGAGGCCATGTCCTGGTATGGCGGGTCCGCATTGCTCGAACATCTGGAAGCGATTCCGATCGCCGCAGATCTTGTTACGGCGCCGTTCCGCCTGGATGTGCAATGGGTCAACCGTCCGCATGCCGGCTTTCGTGGCTATGCAGGGCGGATCGCCGGCGGCAGCATCCGTCCCGGTGACCTGATCACCGTCTATCCTTCGCGTCAGAGTTCGCGGGTGCAGCGCATCGTCACCTTCGATGGCGATCTCGATATCGCCGTGGAAGGCCAATCGGTCACCCTGACCCTGGAGGACGAGCTCGATTGCTCGCGCGGGAATATCATCGTCGCGTCGACGGAGCCGCAGCCTGTCGTCGACAGTCTTGCCGCGACCCTGGTCTGGATGTCGGAAGAAGCCCTGGTGCCCGGACGCTCCTATTGGCTGAAAATGGGCACGCAAACGGTGGCCGCTCATATCGAGAAGGTCGACCATGTGGTGGACGTGAACAGCCTGGAAAAAGGGCCAGGCCGTCCACTCGCGCTCAACGATATCGGCGCGGTCGCCATCCGGCTCGACCGCCGGATCCCGGCCATAATTTATGCGGAGAGCCGCAGGCTGGGCGGCTTCATCCTGATCGACAAGGTCAGCCACGAGACTTTAGCCGCAGGCATGGTGGACGCGATCGTCCAGCGGGCCGAGAAACGGCCGGTCGCAGATGACGAGGAAGGCCGGATCCTCTGGCTCACCGGCGCCTCGCATGCCGAACAGCTCGCGCTGGCCGCGGCCACCCAGCAGAAGCTGGATGCCCTCGGTCATTCCAATTTCCTCCTGGACGAGGAGACGTTGCGCGGCGGTATCGGCAGCGATCTGGGCGAGGCACCCGGTGACCGCGCCGAATATGCGCGCCGCGTGCGTGAAATTGCCAGGCTGATGAGCCGGGCGGGGGTCCATGTGCTGGTAGCGGCAGACATCGCGCCCGACGAGGCGCATCCGGGCCGCAGCATCAGCGCCGACGATATTGGCCAGAAGGGGGCGGACGAATGGGTCATCTGAGGATCTCGCGGGAGCGAGCCGAGGATATTTCGGGGAGTGCGGCATGACGGTTCGGGAAGTGTTTCCGGAAGGCCCGCTGACGCCGGAGCAATGGCAGCATGTCCAGGCCTTGAGTCGGGTCGTGGGGTCGGACCAGGCGCGCTGGCTGAGCGGCTATTTCGCCGGCTTCGACGCCGCGCTGGTCCGTCTTGGCCAAGGCGAGGTTGCTCTGGCCGCGCCGGGCGCCGTGCCGGCCGCCTCCGGCCGCACGCTGACCATCCTCTATGGGACTGAAACCGGCAACAGCACCGAGCTCGCCAAGGCGCTGGCGGCCGCCGCTGCCGGCCGCGGCCTTTCGGCCGAAGTGGTCGACATGGCCAATTACAAGCCGCGCCGGCTGAAGGAGGAGCAGGATGTGCTCGTCGTCGTCAGCACCTATGGCGAAGGCGATCCCCCGCAGCCGGCCGTCGGCTTCTTCGAATTCATCGAGGGCCACAAGGCGCCGAAGCTGGATGGTGTCCGGTTCACCGTGCTTGCGCTCGGTGACTCGACTTATGAATTTTACTGCGAAGCCGGCAAACGCCTCGATCGCCGATTCGAGGAGCTGGGCGCGAAACGGCTGCTTCCGCGGGTCGACTGCGACATCGATTATGAGGAGCCGGCCGCAGCCTGGAGCGCCGAGATCGTCGATCTGCTGGCCGCGGAGCTGGCTGAGCTGCCGGCTCAGGCGAGCCCCTTCGCAGCCGTGCCGGTCGCCGCCGCTGCGAGCGCCTATGACAAGCGCAATCCGTTCGAAGCGAAGATCATAGACAATATCGTGATCGTCGGACGCGGCTCGTCAAAGGAAACCCGGCACATCGAGCTCGACCTTGACGGATCCGGCCTCAGCTATGAACCCGGCGATGCCGTCGGCATCGTGGCCCGGAACGATCCGGCCGCCGTCGGCGCGTTGATCGAGGCCGCCGGCCTCGCGGCGGACGCGCCGGTGACGATCAAGAGCGAGACGAAAACGCTCGGCGAAGCGCTCGAGCGGAATTACGAGATCATGATCGCTTCGCCTCGCTTCATCGATCAATGGGCGGGATTGAGCGGAGCAGCCGAGCTCGAACGCTTGCGCGCGCCCGAAAACGCCAAGGAGCGGCTTGCCTTCCTGGAAGGCCATCATGTCGTCGACATCGTCCGCAAATTCCCGCTTCCCGGAATCGACGGGGCCGGACTGATCGCCGGGTTGAGGCCGTTGCAGCCGCGCCTCTATTCGATCGCATCGAGCCAGGCCGTCACCGGCGACGAAGTACATATCACGCTGGCTCCGGTCCGCTACGATCTGCATGGCGAAGGACGTTCGGGTGTGGCTTCCGCCCATCTGTGCGACCGGATCGAACTCGGCGAGACATTGCCGGTCTATATCCAGGCTAATCCGCACTTCCGTTTGCCCGCGGGCGATGCACCGATCATCATGATCGGCGCCGGGACGGGAGTCGCGCCCTATCGCGCCTTCCTCCAGCAGCGCGAGGCCGACGGCCATGGCGGCCGTTCGTGGCTGTTCTTCGGCGAGCGAAATTTCCGCAGCGACTTCCTCTACCAGATCGAATGGCAAAGCTGGCTGAAGGAAGAGGTGCTGACCCGCATGGATGTGGCCTTTTCCCGCGACCGTGCCGACAAGACCTATGTCCAGCATCGCATGCTCGAACGGGCAGCGGACTTCTACGCCTGGCTGGAGGAAGGTGCCCATGTCTACGTTTGCGGAGACGCGACCCATATGGCGCCGGACGTCCATGACACGCTGATCAGGATCGTCGAAAGCCAGAGCGGCGGCGGGCGTGATGCCGCCGAGGATTATGTGCGCAAGCTGCAGGCGGACCACCGCTATCAGCGCGACGTCTATTGAGGGTTGTTCCGATGAGCACGAACGACAAGAATGTGGATAGAAGCAGGGACGTTTCGCAGCCGCTCGACCGGCTGGGACCGGACGAAACGCTGAAGGCCGAAAGCGACTATCTGCGCGGCACCATCTCCACCGGGCTTCTCGACCGGATCACCGGCGCGGTCCCGGACCCCGATATCAAGCTGCTGAAATTCCACGGCATGTACCAGCAGGACGATCGCGACATACGCGACGAGAGACGGCGCCAGAAACTGGAGCCGGCTTATCATTTCATGATCCGTGTACGGATGCCGGGAGGGGTTTGCACACCCGAACATTGGCTGAAACTCGACGAGCTGGCGCGGGCTTATGGCGGCGATTCCATCCGCCTCACCACCCGGCAGACCATTCAGTTCCACTGGGTGCTGAAGGAGAATGTGCGCGCCGCCATCCAGGGCCTGCACGATGTCCTGCTCGACACGATCGCAGCCTGCGGCGACGATGCCCGCGGCGTCATGTCGACGGCGAATCCGCTGGATTCGGCCCTGCATGAAGAGGTCGCCCGTCTTTCCAAGGAGCTGAGCGACCATGTCATCCCGCGCATGCGGGCCTATCACGAAATCTGGTATGGCGACGAAAGGGTCGCGACATCGGAGCCGGAGGAACCTTTTTACGGCAAGACCTATTTACCGCGGAAATTCAAGATCGGCTTCGCCATTCCGCCGTCCAACGACATCGACATCTACACCCAGGACCTGGGCTACATCGCCATCGGCGGCGCCGACGGGGTCGAGGGCTTCAACATCACCATCGGCGGGGGCATGGGCCGCACGGACAACGTGCCGACCACGTATCCGAGGCTTGCCGACCTCATCGGCTATATTCCCAAATCGCTGATGATCCCGGCCGCAGATGCGGTGATGTCGGTGCAGCGCGACTACGGAAATCGTGTGGAGCGGCCGCGCGCCCGCTTCAAATATACGGTCGACGACAAGGGTGTCGACTGGGTCAAGGGCGAGATCGAAAGAAGGATGGGATCGGCGCTGGAGCCGGCGCGTCCGTTCCAGTTCGACTCGAACGGCGACATTTTCGGATGGCGCGAGACCGCCAACGGGCGGTTCAACTACACTCTCTACGTTGCCAGCGGGCGGGTCGTCGACGGTGCCGGGAAGCAGATCCTGGCAGGGCTTCGCGCCATTGCCCGGATTCACAAGGGCATGTTCCGGCTTACGCCGAACCAGAATGTGATCATTGCGGACGTCGCAGCCGAGGATCGTGCGGAGATCGAGGCCCTGCTCGCCGAACATGGCCTCGAGGACAGCAACGAAACGAGTGCTCTTCGCCTCAATTCGATTGCCTGCGTCGCCTTGCCGACCTGTGCGCTCGCGATGGCGGAGGCCGAACGTTATCTGCCCGACTTCCTCGGCAAGGTGGAAAAGATACTCGAGAAGGAAGGCTTGCGGGACGATCCGATCACGATCCGGATCAGCGGATGTCCGAACGGCTGCTCGCGGCCCTATGTCGCGGAGATCGCGCTCACGGGCCGCGCGCCCGGCAAATATAATCTCTATCTCGGTGGTGGCTTTCACGGTGAACGGCTGAACACGCTCTATCGCGAGAATATCGGCGAGGATGCGATCCTCGAGATCCTGAGTCCGATCCTGGCCCGTTACGCCAAGGAGCGCGAGACGGGCGAAAGGTTCGGCGATTTCATCAAACGCGCCGGCTATCTGGAAGCGGCCTGATGCTGGCCTGCCAACAAACCGATCGCTTACGCTCATGATTGCGGGCCCGGCCCGCGGGGGGCATAATTGATCGGCGGGGAGTGGGGACTCCTCGACCTGCTGCCGTTCATCGCCGTGGGCTTCGCCGCTCAGATGGTCGATGGCGCGCTTGGCATGGCGTTCGGGGTGATTTCCTCCACCCTGCTGATCAGCCTTGGCGTCCCGCCGGCCTCGGCCTCGGCCAGCGTCCATGCCGTGGAAAGCTTCACGACCGCGGCCTCGGGTCTCAGTCACGTATTTCACCGCAACGTGGATTGGAAGCTGTTCGCGCGGCTGATGATCCCGGGCGTGACGGGCGCCGTGCTGGGCGCCTACGTGCTGACGCAGGTGCACGCGGACGCCGCCAAACCATTCGTGCTGGCCTATCTCTGCCTGATGGGGATCTACCTTCTGTGGCGGGGAATTACGCACAAGCCGATCGAGAAGAAGCCCAAGGCGGTCGAGCCGCTCGGCCTCGTCGGCGGGTTCCTCGATGCGGCCGGCGGGGGTGGCTGGGGTCCGGTCGTGACAAGCCACCTGCTCATCCAGGGCGCCAACCCGCGCAAGGTCATCGGCACGGTCAACACGGCCGAATTCTTCGTGACGGTGACCATCTCTGCGACTTTCATAGCGACCTTGGGCCTCAAGGCGTTCACGATCGCCAGCATCGGCTTGCTGATCGGCGGGCTGACGGCCGCCCCATTCGGAGCCTGGATGGCGAAGCGCATCGCGGCATCCTTGCTTTTGAAGATTGTCGGCGGCGTCTTGACGGTGACAAGTCTCGTGGGGATCGTGGCCGCGCTTTGGTGACGGTTTCGCTTGCCATGGCCCCTCTTTTTTCGTGTGAGAGCGCATGGATCATTTCGAACTGCGCGGCGGCATTCTCCATTGCGAGGATGTAGCCCTTCCTGCCATCGCGGCGGCGGTCGGCACCCCAGTCTATGTCTATTCGGCATCGACCATGAAGAGACATGTGCGGGTCTTCCGTGACGCCTTGGGCGGCCTCACCGATCCGCTGATCGCCTTTGCAGTGAAGGCCAATCCCAACCCGGCCGTGCTGGCGACGCTCGCAACGCAGGGGCTCGGCGCGGACGTCGTTTCCGGCGGAGAATATCAGATTGCCCGAGCGGCGGGCATTGCCCCCGACAGGATCGTCTTCTCTGGCGTCGGCAAGACGGCGACGGAAATGGAACAGGCGCTTCGTGGCGGCCTCTTCCAGTTCAATCTCGAATCCCTCGATGAAGCCGAGATGCTGTCGACAGTCGCGGTGCGAACCGGGATCGAAGCCCCCATCGCCTTCCGGATCAATCCCGATGTCCTCGCCGGCACCCATGCCAAGATCTCCACGGGCTCCGCGCACAACAAGTTCGGGATCGCTTATTCCGAGCTGGCGGCGGCTTATAAGAGGGCAAGGGACCTGCCGGGCCTGAAAGTCCAGGGGGTCGCCGTCCATATCGGCAGCCAGCTCACCAGCCTCGATCCGCTGGAGGCCGCTTTCACGCGGATCGGCGAGGCTATCTTCGAACTGCGGGCGGGCGGACACGATATCCACGTCGCCGATCTTGGCGGGGGTCTTGGCATTCCTTATGATCCCGCCGAACCGGAGCCACCCAGCCCGGCCGATTATGGCAGAATGGTCCAGCGTGTGACGGAAAAGTGGGACGTCCGCCTGGTCTTCGAACCGGGGCGCCTGATCGTGGGCAATGCCGGCATCCTGCTGACCCAGGTGATCCGCGTGAAGCCAGGTCCAGATCATCCCTTCGTCATCGTCGATGCCGCGATGAACGACCTTATGCGCCCCAGCCTCTACGATGCGTGGCACGCGTTCGAACCGGTAAGGCCGGACGGCGAAGATATGATCGCCGACATCGTCGGCCCGGTCTGCGAGAGTGGCGATACATTCGCGGTCGACCGGCGGATGGGCCGGGTTGGAGCGGGAGACCTCGCCATCTTCCGCACCTGCGGTGCCTATGGCGCCACCATGTCCAACACCTACAATTCACGGCCGCTGGCGCCCGAGGTGCTGGTGAATGGATCGCAATGGGCGGTGGTGCGGCCGAGGATTGCCGTGGAAACCATGCTGGCAGGCATGCCGATCCCGGATTGGGTGGGAAACTGATCCTGCATCGGCGGGATCAGACGTTGCGATCTCCACCGGTGTGGCGCCGCAGCCTGCGCAGGATGATCGCTACCAGCAACAAAATGGCCGGGACGGCAAGGGCGGTCGCGACTTCCGGTTCGACGGGCCAGCGGTGGTGAATGCCCTTTAAGAGATAGCCGAGCAGGCCGACCGCATAATAGCTGATCGCCACGATCGATAATCCCTCGACGGTCTGCTGTAGCCGAAGCTGGACCTGTGTCCGTTTGTCCATCGAATGGAGCAGGTCGCGATTCTGCCTGGCAAGCGCGGTATCTACGCGCGTTCTCAGAAGAGAGCTCGTCCACGCAGTCCGCTGCGAGAGGTCTTCGAGCCTTTGCGAAAAGGATTCGCAGGTCCGCACCGCGGGCAGGAGCCGCCGCTCCGTGAAGTCGGCGAGGGTAGGATGACCCTTCACTTTGGCGATCTCCAGGCTGTCCAGGCGATCCGCGCAAAGTTGCGCATAAGCGTGGGTCGCGCTCATTCGATAGCGCGTGTCGGCGGTCACACGCGCAAGCTCGGCGGCAAGTGCGCTGAGATCGTCGAGGAGCCGATCGTCCTGCGACGTGCGCTCGGCAATCGCAGCGGTAATTTCTGCGAGACGTTTTTCCAGATCCGAGACGCGCGGAGTCAGGCGTTGCGCCACCGGCAGTCCCAGCAGCGCCAGCTTTCGGTAATTGCCGAGTTCCTGTAGACGCTGAACAAGCTGCGAGGGCTCGTAGCCGAGCAGGTCGCGGTCAAGGATCAGGAGGCGCCCGAAGCCGTCCCCATGCAGGCGAAAATCGGCCCAGATGCGGGCTCGCCCACCGGCGACGTCGCAAACGACAAGGTCGCTCGGGGAGAACCAGCTGTCCAGGCGGTCGGTCCAGTCGGATGGCGCTTCACCGTCGACAAGGGCAATTCGGGTCGCGCGGATGACTTGCCCGGGCAGGGCTTCGATCCAATCCCGTGGCAAGCCTTCGAAGGGGTCGGCGTCAAATCGGGGTTCGGCTTCGGTCGAACGGATGAATGTGTAGGTGGCGACCTCGGTGTGCCGCTCCCACACGAATTGCAGATCGCCGAGAGCGCAAATGAAATATTTTCTGGTCGTTGGCACCGCGATGCCGCTTGGCGCACACAGGCGTTCGACGTGCGCCCTGCTCTGGCCGATCTCGTCCTCGCCGATCAACGAGACGATCTGCGTCAGCGAAGCAGGCCCGCCTAAGGCGGGCAGCTTGCGGATGTGCATCTCCTCAGAAAGCGAAAAGCGATCCGGATGGTCGCGCGCTGCGAATGCGCGTGCCGCTTCCGCCGGCATTGTCAATCGGACCATGAGCTGCCCCCAGATCTTTCCTGCTCCCGCTGGGTCACTTCCGTCGCCAATGTCAATCGACTGGGTTGCCGGCCTGCTGGGCATTTTTGCAGGTGTCAGGTCACGCTCGACATCCGTAGCGGGAAGTAGCGCTTCAATATTGCCAGCGTCTGCTCCGTGGTCCGATGGTGAATGAAGATGCCGCCGACCTCTTCCCATCGACCTGCATGCTTCATCTGATCGTCGACGAGCACGTCGCCCTCCTCGGCATGGTCTCGCTTGTCGCGGGCCATGCAGGTTATGATGGGTGTCCCGGGGAAATGCTTGGCAGCCCAACGCTTCTTCTGGTCGGCTGCCCAATTCCCTTGGGGAAGGCCGGTGAGAATGATCGGGTCGAGATGCCGGACTGCCTCGAACAGCACCATGGCATCCGGTAGCAGCGGCAGGCCAAAATAGAAATCGGGCGCCTCGGCCAGCTTTCGCCAGAACCTGCCGAGGCCACGGCGCTTCTCATACGTCCTGGGCGGGAGGCCCAATATTGCCGTCGCTCCGGTGTCGAAATCCGCCAGCACACCGTCGCAGTCGAGATAAAGGCGCCGTGTCATTTTCAGCGGAACCTTGCCGGCCGAAGCCGGACCGGCATGGGCAGATCGAATAACTCCCAGGGCTGCTGCCTCAGTGCCTCATTGCTTTCCCTGGCCTTGCGTCCACCCTCCAGCGACCAGGTGATGTGATAAGTGCCTTCGCCCGGCCGATCGGTGGTGCCGCCTATGCTGACGATCATCGCTTCGACGCCGGATCCGTCGCTGACCCGTCCGACGATCTCCCCATGATTTTCGTCGGGAAGCCGGGCGTCGCCGGCCGCCTTCGTTCGTAGCGTTACATGATCCGCTACAACGTTGCGGAACCGCGGTGGGAATTGCTGGAGCAACTCCTTGCGCTGTTCGGGGTCTATTTTCCATCCGATCACGCTGTCGCCGGTGCCGGCAGCAGCAGCGGCCTTGCTTGCACTGGGAGCCATGGCGGATCAACCGAGCCGAGCGGATCAGGTTCCGGCTTCGAACGTTGATACGGAGGATGGAGGTGAGAAGTGGACCGCGACCGAGACGTGAATGATCAGGACCTGCCGTCGGACGATCAGGATATCGCCGAAGAAGGAAAGAAGAACCAACGTCAGATGGACGAAGTGCCGGCGCCCGGAACCGATCCATTGCACGAGGGGCCTTGATCTCCGAGATAGTCCGCCAGCCGCTTCTGCTCGGTTTCCGTCATAGCGAGGCCGAGTTTGGTGCGCCGCCACAATATGTCCTCGGCGGAGCGGGCAATTTCATGTTCGACGAGATAATTCACCTCTCTCTCGTATAATCCGGCCCCGAAATGCCGCCCGAGATCGGAGCGAGTGGCCGCGTCACCGAGCAGATCGCGAAGCCTGGTGCCGTAGGCGCGGCCGAGCCGTTCGACCAGCGCAGGATCGAGCCCATCGCGCAACTGGTCCAGATAGGCGAGGAAGGGAGGGGTCAGGTCACCCCCTGGAAGTGGCGCCACACGGGTGGACCTGCGCCCTTCCATATCGAGCATGTCGAGCGCCTCCTCGGCAAGCGCCCGTGCTGTCGTGATCTTCCCTCCGAACACGGAGAGCAGCTTTGCACCCGGGTCCTGGTCCAGCTCCAGATGATAGTCGCGCGTGACGGCCTTGGCTTCTGCTGCGCCGTCGTCATGAAGGGCGCGGACGCCGGAATAGCTCCAGACCAGATCGTCCGGCTCGGTTTGCCGGACAAAATAGCGATTGGCGGCATCGCAGAGATAGCGCACTTCTTCGGGGGAAATACATGCGTCGCCAGGGGCGGCAACCTGGATGTCGGTCGTGCCCACGAGGGTGAAATCGCCATAGGGAATGGCGAAGACCACACGTCCATCAGGCTGTTGAAGGATATAGGCATGGTCACCTTCCGAGAGGCGGGGGACGACGATATGGCTACCCTTGATCAGCCTGATCTTGCTCGCGCTGCCTTCCCGCAGCTGCCGTTTCAGGACATCGGCCACCCACGGTCCGGCGGCGTTGACGATGGCCTTGGCGCGGACCTGCCGGCCGTCCGCGAGGAGCGCATGCCAATATTCCCCCTCGCGGCGCGCCGAGACGAATTTCGTACGGGTGGCGATCTCCGCTCCCCGCTCGGCCGCGTCCATGGCGTTCAGGACGACCAATCGAGCATCGTCCACCCAAGCATCCCAGTAGGATAGAAGACGACGCGCGCTGCCATCCTTGAGCGGTTCTCTGAGCGCGCTTTCGTTCCGGCCGACGGAGCGAGCCCAGGACAGGCTGCCCCTCAGCGCCAGCAGATCATAGAGCAGGAGGCCGGCCCGAAGCAGCCACCAGGGCCGCATGCCCTGGGTCTGGGGCAGTACGAAGCGCAAGGGACGGACGATGTGGGGCGCGGTTCGAAGCAATATCTCCCGCTCCTGGAGCGCCTCGCGTACGAGCCGGAACTCATAATATTCGAGATAGCGCAGGCCGCCATGTATCAGCTTCGACGAAGCGGACGACGTGTGGGAGGCGAGATCGTCCTTTTCGACCAGCAGGACTTTGGCCTCCCGAACCGCCGCGTCGCGCGCGATTGCGGCCCCGTTTATGCCGCCGCCAATGACGAGAAGGTCGAAACTGTCCATCCGCTTGCCTGTTAGCCTGATGCGCCGCTACCTAAAAGCATGACCGAACGCGCACTGCTCGTCATCGACGAAGGAACGACCAGCACCCGGGCGATGCTTTTCACACCGGACGGAACCTGTCTGGGTTCGGAGCAGAAGGATATCACCCAAAATTACACGGCGCCCGGCTGGGTCGAGCATGATGCGGAGGAAATCTGGTCACTGAGCCTAGCGTGCGCGCAAGCGATGGTCGCCAAGGCAGGTGGAGCGGGCCGGATCGAAGCGATCGGGATCACCAACCAGCGGGAGACCATCGTCTTCTGGTCCCGGCGGACGGGGAGGGCGCTGGCGCCGGCCATCGTCTGGCAGGACCGTCGCACCGCCAATCTCTGCCGCGATCTCAAGGACAAGGGGCACGAAGCCGAGGTCCAGGCGAGTACCGGTCTGCTCCTCGATCCCTATTTCAGCGCCTCCAAGATCGCATGGGCCCTCGGCACTTGGCCGCAGCTTGAGGAAGCCGGAAACGACTTGTGCATCGGCACCGTCGAAAGCTGGCTCATCCACCGTCTCACCGGCGGGTTGCACGTGAGTGACGCCACCAACGCTTCGCGCACCGCGCTGATGAATATCGGCACTGGCCGATGGGACGCCGCGTTGATGGACCTGTGGCAAGTGCCGGGAACAGCGCTGCCCGAAATCGCGGACTGTGCAGGGCGGTTTGGAGCGACCTCGGCGGACCTGTTCGGGGCTCCGATCCCGATCTGCGGCATGGCCGGCGATCAGCAGGCGGCCGCGATCGGCCAGGCGTGCCTGGCCACGGGGGACACGAAGGCGACCTATGGCACCGGCGCATTCATCCTCACGAATACCGGGTGCGAGTTTCGCCGGTCCGAGCATCGCCTGCTGTCGACCATCGCCTGGCAGCTCGGCGGCGATCGCAATTATGCGCTGGAAGGCTCGGTATTCGTCGCCGGAAGCCTGATCCAATGGCTCAGGGACGATCTTGGATTGCTGGCCTCCTCGAACGAAAGCGAGGCGCTTGCCCGTTCGGTCGCCGACAATGGGGGCGTCTATCTCGTTCCCGCTTTATCGGGACTCGGTGCGCCGCACTGGCAGCCGGACGCAAGGGCGGCGATCTCCGGCCTCAGCTTCGCGTCGAGCAGAGCCCATATCGTCCGTGCGGCACTTGAGGCGATGGCACACCAGACCCGCGATCTGATGGCCGCCTTCGCCTCCGACGGTGCGAATTGGCAAAGTCTGAAGGTGGATGGCGGCATGATCGCCAACGATTGGCTGACCCAGGATCTGGCCGACCTGCTCGACCTGAAGGTCGAAAGGCCGGTGTTCATCGAGACCACCGCGCTGGGTGCGGCGATGCTCGCCGGCGTGGGCAGCGGCATGTTCGGATCGCTCGAGGAGGCCGCGCGAATGCGCGGGCCGGTCGAGCGGTTCGAACCGAAAATGGAGGAAAAAGACAGGGACGTCAGACTGGCGGGTTGGCGAGAAGCGCTGGCTGCGGTCTTGGGATAGGCGATCCCATCCCACCGGTTCAGCGCTATTGCGCTTTCCAACTGTCGTCGATCATCTTGATGATTGCCGAGAAATCCTTGCCGGCACCACCAAGGTCATTGAAGCGCCCATAGAGTTCCTGAGCCAGGGAACCCATCGGCGTGTAGCTGTTGACGCTTCGTGCCGCTTCCATGGCAAGCAGCATATCCTTCAACATGAGGGCCGCGGCAAAGCCGCCTTCATAGTCGCGATCCGCCGGCGTCGTGGGCCCAACGCCGGGTACGGGGCAATAGCTGGTCATGGACCAGCATTGGCCGGACGCCTGACTCGATATATCGAAGAAGGTCTGCGGATCGAGGCCCAGTTTCTGGGCGAGAACGAAAGTCTCGCAGGTCGCGACCATGGATGCCCCGAGCAGCATGTTGTTGCAGATCTTCGCGGCCTGGCCGGCACCGGCGCCGCCGGCATGGATCACGGCCTTCCCCATGATGTCGAGATAGGGTTCAGCCCGGCCGAAAGCTTCCTTGGTGCCGCCGACCATGAAGGTGAGCGTGCCGCTTTCGGCCGCGGCGATGCCGCCCGATACGGGAGCATCGACCATTGCATAGCCTTGGCTCTGCGCGGTAGCGATCACCTCGCGCGCAGTGTCGACGTCGATGGTCGAACAGTCCATCAGGATGGCAGTGGTCGGTGCCGTTCCCAGGATGCTGCCTTGATAGACCTCGCGGACATGTTTTCCGGCGGGAAGCATCGTCACCACCGCCTCCGCTTCGGCGACTGCTTCCGCAGCGGAGGCCGCGCGCAGGCAGCCGTTCCTTTCAGCCCGCGCCAGCGCTTCCTCCGAAAGATCGAAGGCGCGCACGTCATGTCCGGCCTTGGCGAGATTCGTCGCCATGCCGCCGCCCATATTTCCGAGACCTATGAAACCTACCCGTGCCATGTTCAGCGCCCCTTCCAATCCGCTTTACGCTTCTCCACGAAGGCGGCCATGCCCTCCTTCTGGTCTTCAGTGCCGAACAGACCGTGGAACAGGCGACGCTCGAACACTATTCCCTGGGCAAGGCCGGTTTCGAACGCTGCATTGACCATCTCCTTATTGGCAATAGCCGCAAGGGGCCCCATGCGGGCAATGGTTTCAGCAGTCTTCAGCGCCTCCTCGACGAGGCTCTCGAGCGGTACGACACGGGCGACGAGGCCCGAACGCTCGGCTTCCGCGGCATCCATCATCCGTCCGGTCAGGCACATCTCCATGGCCTTGGCCTTGCCGATCGCGCGGGTGAGCCGCTGCGAACCGCCCATGCCGGGCGTGACACCAAGCTTGATTTCGGGCTGACCGAACTGGGCATTTTCGCCGGCGATGATGAAATCCGCCATCATCGCCACCTCGCAGCCGCCGCCGAGCGCATAGCCGGCCACCGCCGCGATCCATGGCTTGCGCGTCGCCGTGACCTTCTCCCATCCGGAAAAGAAATTGGAAGCATACATCGAGGCGAAGCCCTGATCGGACATTTCCTTGATGTCCGCACCGGCCGCGAACGCCTTTTCATTGCCGGTCAGGACGGCGCAACGCTGACTTTCATCGGCATCGAATGCCGCGAAGGCTTGGATCAGTTCGTCGAGCACGCGGCTGTTCAATGCGTTAAGCGCCTTCGGCCGGTTGATCGTGATCAACGTCACGGCGCCACGCGGTTCAACCAGGATCGTCTCATAGGTCATAATGGGGTCCATTCCTCTCCTTGCGGCATCGGCGCGAAGATGGTGTCGATCAAATGTTCGCTGACCGCCTCCGGGGAAGCGGGGTTCCAGCGCGGCTGATTGTCCTTGTCGATCAGCAGGGCACGGACGCCCTCGACGAAGTCGTGGCGTTGCACGATATGCGCGGCCACCGCATATTCCTGCCGCATCTCATCCGCGAAATCCTGCATGCGCGCACCGTCACGAAGCAGCCGCAGCGAGACCTTGCAGGATTGCGGGCTCTTGGCGCGAAGCGTCGTAAGCTCCTTCCGCGCCCAATCCGATTCATCCTGGCCGAGCGCCTCCAATATGAGCTCGAAATCGTCGGCGGCGAACAATCGGTCGATCTGCGCGCGATGGCCGGCGATGCGCGCTTCGGGAGGCTCGATCGCCGCTTCCGCCAGCAAGGCCTCGATGCGATCCGGCTCGCTCGCCAGGCGCTTCTTCAGCCCTTCCAGCGCATCCGACGGAATATAATGGGTCGCAAGCCCCAGATGGAGGCATTCCGCGCCGTCGAGGCGCGCTCCGGTCAGTGCGAGGAATTGCCCGACGCGACCGGGCAAGCGTGACAGATACCAGCCGCCACCAACGTCGGGGAACAGGCCGATCGTCGTCTCCGGCATGGCAAAACGCGTATTTTCGGTGGCGATCCTAAAGCGGCAAGGCTGCGAGATGCCGACGCCGCCACCCATGGTAATGCCGTCCATGAAAGCGATGGTCGGCTTGGCGTAGGTGAAGAGGAGGTGGTTCAGGCGATATTCCTCATGGAAGAATGCGCGCGCCTCGCTTCCGTCGCCGGCACCGCTGCGGGCGATCATCACCACATCGCCGCCGGCGCAGAAGCCGCGACCTTGTGCATGGTCGAGCAGGACGAGTTCAACGGAATCGTCCATCCGCCATTCGAGCAATGCGGCGATCATGGCGGTGCACATGCCCTTGGTGAGAGCGTGGATAGCCTTGGGACGATCAAGCCGGATCCGGCCCGCTCTGCCTTCGATCCGGGTGAGAATCTCGTTCATTGGCGCAGCAGATCCCGGCCGACGATGACGCGCATGATCTGGTTGGTGCCCTCAAGGATCGAATGGACGCGAAGGTCGCGCCAGAAGCGTTCGACCGGATAATCCATCAAATAGCCATAGCCGCCATGAAGCTGCAGCGCGCGGTCCACGACGGAGCTGCCCGTATCGGTCGCCAGCCTTTTGGCCATGGCAGCGAAGCGCGTCTTGTCAGCTGCATTGTCAGACACTTTGGCGGCCGCCACATAGAGGAGCATCCGCGCAGCCTGCAACTCGGTTTCCATGTCCGCCAAGGTGAACTGGGTGGCCTGAAAATCCGCGATCGGTGTCCCGAATTGCTTGCGCTCCTTGGTGTAGGAGATCGCCTCGTCCAGGCAGCGCTGGGCGCCACCGAGCGAACAGGCGCCAATATTGAGACGCCCGCCGTCCAGGCCCATCATGGCGATACGGAAGCCTTCGCCTTCGCTGCCCACAAGATTCTCCGCCGGCACGCGGACCTCGTCGAAATTGACCTGCGCGGTCGGCTGTGAGTGCCAGCCGAGTTTCTTTTCCGGGGCGCCGAAGCTGACGCCCGGCATATCCTTTTCGATGACGAGACAACTGATCCCCTTGGGTCCTTCCTCGCCGGTCCGGACCATGGTCACGTAAAGCTCATTCTCGCCGCCGCCGGAGATGAAGGCTTTGGATCCGCTGACGATATAGGAATCTCCATCCTTCACCGCCCGGGTCTTGAGCGCCGCGGCGTCGGAGCCCGAACCAGGCTCGGTCAGGCAATAGCTTCCGATCCGCTCCATCGTCACCATCGAAGGAAGATATTTCTGCTTCACCGAGGCCGATCCGAACCGGTCGATCATCCAGCTCGCCATATTGTGGATCGATATGAAGGCCGATGTCGAGGGGCAGCCATAGGCCATGGCTTCCATGATCAAGGCGGCTTCCAGCCGGCCGAGGCCGATCCCGCCGGAGTCTTCCGAGACATAGATGGAGCCGAAGCCCAACTCGGCCGCCGCTCGTATCGTGTCGCGCGGGAAAATGTGCTTCTCGTCCCATTCCGCTGCGTGCGGCGTAATCGCGTCGGCGGTGAAGGTTCGGGCCATTTCCTGGATCTGGCGCTGTTCGTCGGTGAGGTCGAATTGGTTCATGTTCTGCCTTCATCGAAAACGGGCGACCGGCAGCCCGTCAATATGTCTAACGTGCCATGCCCTCGGAGTGGAGCGCTGCCCGGACCGCCGGCCTCTCGGCCACGCGGGCCACGAAGGCGGCCAAAGCGGGCCAGCGGCCGAGGTCGATATGGTGGATGCGGCTCCACCGCAATACAACGAACAGATAGCAATCGGCGATGGTGAAGCTTTCACCGGTCAGGAACGGATTGCCCTCCATGCGGCTGGCCACATAATCGAATTTGGCCGCAAGCAGCTCCCGCGCTTCAATTGTCGCTTCCGCGGACCTTTGCGGGTGAAACAATGGGGCGAAGCCCTTGTGCAGCTCCGTGGCGATATAGTTCAGCCATTCGAGCAATTGATAGCGCCGAATGGTCCCGTAAGGCGGGATCAAACCGGCTTCGGGCGCCTGATCGGCGATATATTGAAGGACGACCGCATTCTCGGTGAGCACGATATGATCGTCGAGCGCGAGCGCCGGGACCGAGCCTTTCGGATTGATCACGCGGTAATCCTCCCCCGATTCAAGCCGCTTGCTCTTCAAATCCACCTTCACGAGCTCGATGTCGAGCCCCGCTTCGCGAAAGGCGATATTGGGAGCCTGCGAACAGGCGCCGGGAGAGAAATAGAGCTTCACCGCTTCATTACCCCATGGTCGGGATGACGAACGCATTCTCCCCGGTCGGCGACCCATCGGGCCACCTTTGCGTGATCGTCTTGGTCTTGGTCCAGAATCGAACGCCTTCCATGCCATGCTGATTGATGTCGCCAAAGCCGCTGCGCTTCCAGCCGCCAAAGCTGTGATAGGCGACCGGCACGGGGATAGGCACGTTGATCCCGACCATGCCGACATTGACCCGCGCCGCAAACTCGCGCGCGGCGTGGCCGTTGCGGGTGAAGAGGGCGACGCCATTGCCATATTGATGATCGGAAGGGAGGCGAACCGCTTCTTCGAAGCTGTCGGCGCGGACCATCTGCAGAACGGGACCGAAAATCTCTTCCTGATAGGACCTGAAATGCGGCTTCACGCGATCGAAGAAGGTCGGACCGACGAAAAAGCCTTCCTCATGGCCCTGCAGGCTGAAGCCACGGCCATCGACGACCAGCTCGCCGCCTTCGTCCACGCACATCTGGATATATTGCTCGATTTTCGCCTTGTGGGCTGCGGTGACGACCGGGCCATAATGCGCATCGGCATCGGTCGAGACACCGACGCGAAGCTTTTCGATGGCCGGGACGAGCTTCTCGCGAAGGGCGTCGGCGGTCTTCTCGCCGACCGGCACGACGACCGGCAGTGCCATGCAGCGTTCGCCCGCCGAACCGAAGGCGGCGCCGGCAAGATCGTTCACCACCATATCGAGATCGGCGTCAGGCATGACGATGCCATGATTCTTGGCACCGCCAAAGGCCTGGACGCGCTTTCCGTTCGCCGTGCCGCGGCTGTAGATATATTGGGCGATATCGGAGGATCCGACGAAGCTGATCGCCTTGATATCGTCATGATCGAGAATGGCGTCGACCATTTCCTTGTCGCCATGGACGACCTGAAGGATGCCGTCGGGAAGACCCGCCTCCTTCATCAGTTCCGCGAGGCGCACGGGCACCGAGGGATCGCGCTCGGACGGCTTGAGGATGAAGGCATTGCCGCAGGCGATCGCCACGCCGAACATCCACATCGGTATCATTGCGGGGAAGTTGAACGGCGTGATTCCGGCGACGATGCCGAGCGGCTGGCGCATCGAATAGACGTCGATGCCGGGCCCGGCGCCCTGGGTATATTCGCCCTTCAATGCATGCGGGATGCCGCAGGCGAACTCGATCACATCGAGCCCGCGCTGCACGTCGCCCCTGGCGTCCGCGACCACCTTGCCATGTTCGGAAGCCAGCAGGAGCGCCAGCTCGTCCATATTCTTCTCGACCAGTTCCTTGAACTTGAACAGGACGCGGGCGCGACGCTGCGGATTGGTCGCCGCCCAGTCGGGGACGGCTTCACGCGCGCCGGCAACTGCCTTTTCAAGATCGGCCGCGGTTCCAAAGCCAACCTGCGCCTGAACGCTTCCATTGCTGGGATTGAAGACCTCTCCCTTCCGGGCGCCCGAGGCGACGGCGCCGCCGCCGATGAAATGATCGATATTCCGCATCGCTAAAAATCCTTTCGAGTCGCACGCTGAACCCATGGCCGCTTCCACGCAATGGCTCGACTTGCAGTCGACACCTGCATAAATGCAGGCTGTGAAGCGCAGCCAACAGGGTCAAAGGCGCGCCTTATAGGAGGAATCCGGAAAGCCAATGCACTGGGACGATCTTCGTTTCTTCCTGGCAGTTGCACGGCTCGGCCAATTGTCGCGCGCTTCGGTCGTGCTCGGCGTAGACGCTACCACCGTCGGCCGCAGGATTCGCCGGCTCGAACTCAGGTTGGAGCAGAGGCTGTTCGAGCAGACCCGCGACGGTCACGTGCTGACCGAGGCGGGCGAGCATCTGATGACCAGGGCCGAGGCGATCGAGCAATCGATCAGCGAAGTAGAATCCGGGCCGGCGGGGGATACTCAACTTGCGGGGCTGATCCGGATAAGTGCATCGGAAGGCTTCGGCACCTGGCTCCTTGCCCACCATATCGGCTCCTTCGTCGAGGCCTATCCGGGCATCCGGGTGGATCTGGTCGCCAATAACGGCTTCCTCAGTCCGTCGAAGCGGGAAGCGGATGTCGCGATCCTGCTGGCGCGGCCGCGCACGGGGCCGCTGATCAGCAAGAAAGTGTCGGATTACGTCCTTCGGCCCTATGCCTCCCATGCCTATCTGCAGCGCCACGGACCCATCCGGGACGTCGATGCGCTGCGATCCCATTGTCTCATCGGTTACATACCGGAATTCGTCTACGCGCCCGAACTGCTCTACATGGACGAGATCGCGCCGGACCTGGAGCCGACGATCCGCAGTTCCAGCATCAATGCCCAATACCGGATGGCCGCGGCCGGCGTTGGCGTCGCCGTTCTGCCGTGCTTCATCGGCGACGCCGATCCGTCCCTGGCGCGGATCCTGCCGGAGCTTCACATCAATCGCTCCTTCTGGCTGGTGACCCACCAGCAGACGCGGCAAATGGCCCGCATCCAGGCCTTCGTGGAATGGATCACCGAGCTGAGCAGGCAGCGCCGCGACCGGATGATGGGCAATCTGCGCCAATGCGCGCCGGAGGATGATCGCTGATTCTTCGCCCTGATTTCCGAAGAAACTGGTCTAGCCAAGGCGACGCCAAAATGTCACTTGCTCGCGTGACCGAAAGGAGAAGCCATGAAGCTCGGATCGTTAAAGGGTGGACGCGACGGCAGGCTGGTGGTGGTGAGCCACGACCTCGCCTGGTGTGCAGATGCGGCGCATATCGCGCCCACGCTCCAGGCCGCTCTCGACGATTGGGGGCATGTCGAGCCTCAGCTTCGCCTGCTCGACACCGATCTTTCACACGAAGCGATCCCGCGCGAACGGTTTCATGAGCGCGAAGCGCTGGCGCCCCTGCCGAGGGCTTTCCAGTGGGCGGACGGTTCGGCCTATGTGAACCATGTCGCGCTCGTCCGCCAGGCGCGCGGCGCCGAGATGCCGGACAGCTTCTGGACCGATCCTCTCATGTACCAAGGCGCTTCGGACGAAATGCTGGCGCCGCGTGCACCGATCCCTCTTCCGGACGAAAGCTGGGGCTGCGACCTGGAGGCGGAAGTCGTGGTGGTGACGGGCGATGTCCCCCGCGGCACGACGAGAACGGAGGCACTGGACCGGATTCTTCTGGTCGGGCTGGTCAACGACGTGTCGCTCCGCAACCTCATCCCGGCCGAGCTCGCCAAGGGCTTCGGCTTCCTGCAGTCGAAACCGGCATCGGCCCTGTCGCCGGTATTCGTCACCCCGGACGAGCTGGGAGAGCGCTGGCGGGATGGGAAGCTTCACGGTCCGTTGAAAGTCGATATCAACGGTAAGCCGTTCGGAAGGGCCGACGCCGGGATCGACATGACTTTCGACTTCGGAACCCTGGTCGCCCACCTCGCCAAAACCCGCAATCTGGGAGCCGGATCGATCGTCGGTTCCGGTACCGTTTCCAATCGTGACGAAGATGGCGGGCCGGGCCGGCCGATCGACCAGGGTGGCCTGGGCTATAGCTGCATCGCCGAGATCAGAACCATCGAAACGATTCAAGGCGGCAAGGCCAAGACCGAGTTTCTGCGGCGGGACGATCAGGTGCGAATCTGGATGGATGATGAAGACGGCCATCCGATATTCGGCCTCATCGAACAAATCGTGGCGGCCGCCTGAATCGGAATCGAGCCTATCGAGGCGCCCAGGGAAAATAGCCTCTCGGGCGATCAGGCACCGGGCACGTCGCCGACAGCGTACAGACTTTCGTCATCCATTCGATCCGACGATCGTGCGATAGATTCTGGCTCCCGGTCCTGCATGCCTGTCGTGGAGAGCGACAGACCGACGACAAGCGCCATTGTCGCGGCCGCGGCCGCAACCAGACCGACCGGCCCCCGCAATCGCGCGGAGCCCCGCTTGAACCGGAACCCAAGCTGGAGGTCATTGCCTCGCCGCCACAGCAGATGCGAGGCCACCATCAGCAATGCGGCGATGCTGGCCCAGTAAAGACGGAACCACCATGCGCCATCCTGTTCGATCCTGAACCCATTATGAGTTTCCGAAGGAACCTGACCATAGACGATCAGGTCGTGCCCGAAGCCGGTATCGGCCGCGACGATCCGCGTCAGGATGCAGAGGATCATGACCGCCCAGCCGACATATTTGTTCGGCGAGACGGACTGGACGAACACCGCCAGGATGGCGATCAAGGTCACGTCGAACGCACCCGGCAACAGATAGAGCCATAGATAGGCCGATGGCTCTATTCCTTCGTCGCCCTTCAGGAGCTGGGCGAGCAGTCCGGCCAAAGCACTGGCGGCCAGGATTGCCGCAAGCACGACGCCCATGGCCACAGTCTTGGGGGCAGCATAAGCCCAATCCGGCAGGGGCGTTGCATCGATCATCTCATGCACCCGGCTGTCTCGCTCACGCCACACCAATTCTCCGCTGAAATAAATCGCGATGATCAGCGAGACCAAGGTAAAGGCGCGCCTTACGGCGGCGATCGATGCGTCCGTGGCGGGGCCGCCTTCATTGACGACATTCCAGACGCTGAGGGACGCATTGGCGAGGCCCAGGGCGATCAGCACGAGGAAGGCGGGATTCTTCACCATCTGCCATATTTCCAGCGCCGCGCGCGCCCGAAATTGACCCCATGCTGTCGCGGCATCGAAACAGCCGGAGGGAAGGGGCCCCGAATATGGGCTTCCGATCGGACCGGCGGATGGCAGGGATATTCGCTTGCGCCGGGCGTGGCCGGCGCCGATCGGGCTGGCGAAGCTGAACCGCCGATAAGCCGCGGCAAGGCAGAATATGGACAAAGATGCCCAGAAGAGCCGGTTGCCGAGCAGCGGACCAGTCAGGTTCGGCAGATCCTGGTTGCGTCGTGCAATGGCCCAGTCCGTCGTCATTTCCAGGAAGGCGCCGAAACCGAACGGCTCGGCAATGCCGATCATCGATCGAAATTCCGGCATCTTCGAATAAAGGCTTGCCGCAACCAATATCGGGATCATCAAGCCGATCACGCCGAGATAGGTCGCCATCAACGAACGCGTCATGATCGCCAACGTGAGGTAGATACTGGCCGTGAAGAGGATGCCGGGGGCGGCGAGGATGACATAAGCAAAGAAATAGGCATCGGCGCGAGCGGGCCCCAAAGCCTGCGGATCGAGCCACGGCATAAGCGAGCCGAGCCACATCCCCAGCGGCACCGAACCGAAAGCCACGATCGCGGCGAGCGAGGCCCCGGCGAAGCGGCCCATCAGATAATCGAACTTGCTCACCCTCGTCGACCAGATGATCGGACGAAAGCCCGTCTCGTCATCACGAACGACGACGCTGGCGATGAAGGCTGGGGTAACGATCATATAGAAGATCGAAATGACCAGATGCTGCTCGACGATCCGGAACGGACTGTTCAAAAGGACAGGGCTTCCCGTTCCGAGCGTGATGGCGTCGCTTGCAGTCGCTCCGAAGGCGAACAGGAAGAACAGCCCCGCCGCAACCCAGAATAATGGCGCGCGCCGCTGCAGCTTGAACTCGAATGCCAGGATTTGGAGCAACATCACTCGGTTTCGATCTGGCGCGTCTGGGGCGCCAGTGTCGAGAAATAGACCGCCTCCAACCCGCCGTCGGCCGGGATGAAGCCATTGCCGGGATGATCGTCGGACAGGATCTGGACGATCGTCCGTCCGGCCAGGAGCCGCGTGGAAATGAGATCGTAGCGTGCCCTAGCCTCGTCGAGTTCGGAGCGATCGATGACCTTCATCCAGATCCGACCCTTGGTCTCGCGTATGAGTTCGCCTGGCGCGCCTTCCAGCCGTATTCGGCCTTCCGACAGGACCGCCATGCGCGAGCAAAGATGCGAAACATCCTCGACGATATGGGTGGAAAGCAGGACGATAACATTTTCGCCAATCTCTGCGAGGAGGTTCAGAAAGCGGTTGCGCTGCTCCGGGTCCAAGCCGGCGGTCGGTTCGTCCACGATGATGAGGTCGGGGTTGCCGACCAGCGCCTGGGCAATGCCGAAGCGTTGCCGCATTCCACCGGAAAAGCTCGTGAGGAGCTGATCCCTCGCCGGCCAGAGATTGACTTGGTCGAGCAGCCTTTCGACGGTCGCGCGGCGGTCCTTGGCCGAGACGATACCCTTCAAGATCGTGATATGTTCCAGCATTTCATAAGCGGATATGCGCGGATAGACGCCGAAATCCTGCGGGAGATAACCAAGCCGCCGCCGAAGCCGTTGCGGCTCCGCCAATATGTCGATCTCGTCGAAATGGATCTCGCCTCGTGTCGGTACCTGCAGCCCCGCTATAGCCCGCATCAAGGTCGACTTGCCTGCGCCGTTCGGCCCGAGCAGGCCGTATATCCCCCGTTGGACCGACAAACTCACCCCATCGATCGCACGGGTTCCGTCGGGATAGACGTGGCTGACGTTCCTCAGTTCCAGCATCGCAGCCCTCGCATAGAGCCAATCGAAATTCGCTCGCGCATATCGCCGCCGCATCTCGCCCCAGCGGCCGACGATAGGGGTGCAAGGGGCTTGCGGCCGTCTTTTGGTCGGTTAAGAGACAGGATGAATGATAGGATCGCTCTCGCCCTCCGAACCGGCAGAACCGATGGGTTCAAGCCTGGAAAAGCGTCCATCCTACGGTTTTGGACTGCCTTTGTTACTCGCAAATTGGTCCGAAACGGGTCCTTCCGACTACATATAGTGGTCTGGAAAAGAGTATTCCCAATTTTCAACGGCTTGTCCGATGGGACCTGTTCTCTGAATTGTTACGATACCGTAACTGTCTCATGCATGGACAGTTTGCTGCGTCGGCATGGCTGGTCCGCGCGTTGGCGCATGGCGCCCCGTATTAAGGATTGATCAGAATGGCAAGACCGACGCGCAGTGGCTTTCCCAGCCGGGAGCAAATACTTGATTTCATTGTCAGTTCCGATCTGCCGGCCGGCAAGCGGGAGATCGCCCGGGCCTTCGGCCTCTCGGGCGCCGACAAGATCGCGCTCAAATCCCTGCTTCGCGACATGGCCGATGAAGGCCTGATCGACAGCACGCCGGGCCGCGCCTTTCACAAGATGGGCGGGATCCCCAAGGTAACGGTGCTGCGCGTCGTCGACGTGGACGATGGTGGTCAGCCCTGGGCCGTGCCGGAACGCTGGGAAGCGGACGCCCCGGAACCCCGGCTCCGGATCCTGGAACGTCGGGGCAAGGGAGCGAGCGCCGTTGGCGTCGGCGATCGCGTTCTCGCCCGCACCGAGCAGCGAGGTACTGGCTATGCTGCGCACCCGATGAAGAAACTGCTCAAGGGCAGCGAACTTGTCCTGGGCGTCGTGCACCGAGAGGGCGAAAATTACTGGCTTCGGCCGGTCGAAAAGAAAGAGAGGCACGAGCTTCCCATTTCCGATCGCGGCAAAGCCGATGTCGGCGATCTCGTCCTGGCCGAAAAGACAGGTCGGCCACCGCGGCTTGCCGCACGAGTCTCCGAAGTTCTGGGCGATCCTTTCGCACCGCGCAGCTTCAGTCTCATCGCCATCCACAAACATGGCATACCGCATATCTTTCCCGAGACCGTGGTGGCGGAGGCGGAGAAGATGGCGGGGCAGACGCTCGGGCCGCGGGAGGATCTCACCCACCTGCCGATCGTCGCGATCGACCCCGCCGACGCGCGCGACCATGATGATGCGGTCTGGGCTGCCCCCGACGAGGATCCGTCCAACGCCGGCGGATGGAAAGCGATCGTTGCCATCGCCGATGTCAGTTTCTACGTCAGGCCCGGATCCGCGCTCGACAAGGAAGCGCGCCGGCGCGGCAACAGTGTCTACTTTCCCGACCGCGTCGTCCCGATGCTTCCCGAAACGCTGTCTGCCTTTGTCTGCTCGCTGGTTCAGGGCGAGGATCGCGCAGCCCTGGCCTGCCACCTTCAGGTGACGAAGCAGGGACAACTCAAGAACTGGCGCTTCACCCGTGCCCGCGTCCGCATCGCCGCCAATATCGCCTATGAAGACGCGCAGGCGGCGATCGACGGACTGGACGATGACGACAGGATCGAGGTCGCGTCATCGCCCTGTTCGATGCCGGAGCTGGAGGGAGGGCCGGTCTCGAAGGATCTGCTGGACAGCGCGTTGAAGCCGCTTTGGGACTGCTGGCGCGCGCTGTACGCCGCCCGGGAGAAGCGTGCGCCGCTCGACCTCGACCTGCCGGAACGTCGGGTGATGCTGGACGAGAAAGGACGCATCCTTTCCGTTGCGCCGCGCGAGCGGCTCGATGCCCACAAGCTGATCGAGGATTATATGATTGCCGCCAACGTCGCGGCCGCCAAGGCGCTGGAAGCGAAGAAGGCGCCGGTCATGTATCGCGTGCACGAACCGCCAAGCCGGGAAAAGCTCGTGGCGCTCAAGGATTTCCTGAAGACGTTCGAGATCGAGTTCGCGCTGGGGCAGGTCATCCGTCCGCAGACGTTCAACCACATCCTCGACCGGGTCGGCGAGGCTGACTTCAAGCCCCAGATCATGGAACAGGTTCTGCGGACGCAGACGCAAGCTTATTACAGCCCCGAAAATCACGGGCATTTTGGATTGGCGCTGGGATCCTACGGCCATTTCACCAGCCCGATCAGACGCTATGCCGACCTTGTCGTCCACCGGGCGCTCGTCCGCAGCTACGGCCTGGGCGAGGGCAGCCTCACCGACGCCGAGGCCGAGGCCATGGACGTCACCGGAGAGCTCATCTCCCAGCTTGAACGGCGGGCGATGGAAGCGGAGCGCGATACGATCGACCGCTATGTCGCCGCCTTTCTGTCCGAACGGGTGGGCGAACTGGTCGCTGCCCGCATCACGGGGGTGCAGCCGTTCGGCTTTTTCGCGACGGTCGAAGGCCTGGGGGGCGACGGATTGGTCCCTGTCTCGACCCTTGGCACCGAATATTTCCGTTACGATGAAAAGAGCCAGTCACTCGTCGGCGACGATAGCGGCACCGCCTTCACTTCGGGCCAGCGCCTCCAGCTTCGCCTCGTCGAAGCCAATCCGGTATCGGGCGGACTCCGCTTCGAGCTTCCCGACGCATCTCCCGGCACAAGCGATCGCGGGCCGCGTACGGATGGAAGGAGAATGAAGGATCAGGGCAAATACCGTCAGGGGAAACGCGGCCGGCCGTCCAATATCCGTCACAAGGGAAAGAGATAGTCCAGCTTTTTCAGTGCTATCCATTCATCTTTGAAGACGAATGATCAGGATCTTCAGCCCAAAGAGAGGTAGAGCCCGCTGGCAAGGAAACAGGTCCCGACCAGCATGCTGACGACTTTCTCGGCGCCTTGGCGATAGGGGAGGCCGATATGGCGGATCATCGCCACCTGCTGCGGCGTCAGTTCCGTGCTGCCGGGCAGGAGCGGGTCGGTGAAGCAGGAGAGGCCGAACAGAATCAGCCCGGCAACGGTCCATCCTCCGCCCTGGAGCGCGCCGAGCCGACCGGCCACGAGGATGATAATAGCGGAAAAGAGCAGGCCATAGGTAACAAGCCGGTTGACCCTGGTCGCCGTGAGCGGATTGCCGTTCAAAGCTTCGGCAGGGTCACGCCGCGCTGCCCCATATATTTGCCCGCACGGTCCGCGTAGCTGGTCTCGCACGGCTCATTGCCCTGAAGGAAAAGGAACTGGCAGGCGCCTTCATTGGCGTAAACCTTGGCGGGAAGCGGCGTCGTGTTGGAAAATTCCAGGGTGACATGGCCTTCCCAGCCGGGCTCCAGTGGGGTCACGTTGACGATGATCCCGCAGCGCGCATACGTGGATTTGCCGAGGCAGATGACGAGTATGTCGCGCGGTACCCGGAAATATTCGACGGTTCGCGCCAAGGCGAAGCTGTTGGGCGGAATGATGCAGCAATCGGTCTTGCGATCGACGAAACTGTTCGATTTGAAATCCTTGGGGTCGACGATCGCATTGTCCACGTTGGTGAACAATTTGAACTCATCGGACACGCGCGCGTCATAGCCATATGAGGAGAGGCCGTAACTGATCGTGCCGTCGCGTTTCTGGCCATCGACAAAGGGTTCGATCATGCCATTTTCCAGCGCTTGGGCGCGGATCCATTTGTCCGACATGATCGACATCAGGTGCGCTTTCCCCGAATCTGCCTGCCACCGCAACCCTCGAAGGCGCGCCCGCTCAGCGTCACGCGTACCCGATCTTCGAATTCCTTGCCCCCGGTCGCGCAGGGCCCCGGCCGGGCTTCGATCGTGATGACGGCAGCGCCTTCTCCGGACTCCCACCTTTTGACGCCACCGGTGGTGCGCGGCAGCACGCGCGGATAGATATGGCTGTTGAGCGACCTGCGGGTGCCGGGATCGGCCGGCAGGGTCAGCACGATCTTGTCGTCGCCGATCGCGACCATCCAGAAGGGGTCTTCGCCCAACGCGCTGTAGCTGGCGTCGCGAACCGGACTGTAAGGGGTGCTACTCGTGGCGCAGCCGGCCAAGGAGCAAAAGGTCGAGGCGGCGGCGAAAATCATGGCTTTCTTCATCCATCCAGCTTGCGCCGGAAGTTGTGGCGCCTTCAAGCCCCGTTTCACTTGATGTGAAGCACGCAGATCAGGGTGAAGAGGCGGCGTGCGGTGTCGAAATCCATCTCGATCCGGTCGGCCAGCGATTCCTTCAGAAGTTCGGCTGCGTCGTTGTGGATGCTTCTGCGGGCCATATCGATGGTCTCGATGCCGCTGGGCGTAGCCAGCCGAATCGCCTTGAAATAGGAATCGCAGATCGCGAAATAGTCGCGAATCGGCCGACGGAAACGGGCGAGGCCTAGGCGGATCGTCTCCAACGGCTCGTCCTTTTCGTCCTTAAGATCGACGGCAAGACGATTATCCTCCACCCGCAGCAATATGCGGAACGGTCCGTCATGACCGATCGGCTGAAAATGATTGTCCTCCAGCAAGTCGAAAATCGCAATCCTGCGCTCCTGTTCGACATCGGCATTGCGCCAGATGATCGTCCGGTCGTCCAGTTTCACGTCGATGATGCGGGGATCGCCCATTTCCGCCTGTTAGCGGGCTTATCCACAGTCCGTCCACAATAGGCACCACGGAATAATCTCGTTTCGGCTACACCCGAAGACCAGAACTGAGCTAGGATGGGCTCATGGCCGACATCATCAGAATCGCCGAACCGCAACCCGCAGAGGCGTCTGCACTTCCGCAGAATGTCGATGCCGAGGCCGCTTTGCTCGGCGCCCTGATGATCGACAACCGGCTTGCCGAGGATATCCAGCTCAAGCTTCGGCCGGACCATTTCTTCGAGCCGCTTCACGCCCGAATCTATGAAGCGATCCTGAAGCTCGTCGACCGCAACATGATCGCGAGTCCCGTCACGCTCCGCCCCATGTTCGAATCGGACGAGGAGATGAAGGAGCTGGGCGGCCCTTCCTACCTCGCCCAGCTGACCGGGAGCGGCGCGGCCATTATCGGCGCACGCGACTTTGCCGAACAGGTTTACGAGCTGGCCCTGCTCCGAGCCCTGATCGGCGTGGGCCGGGACATGGTCGAAAATGCGCTCGATACAAGCGAGGATGTCGACCCCAAGGGGCAGATCGAGGAGGCAGAGGCGGCTCTTTATCGGGTCGCCGAGGAAGGCGGCGGCGAAGGCGGAGTGAAGACGTTCGCGGCTGCGACCAAGCTGGCCGTGCAGATGGCGGAAAAGGCTCTCAACACCGGCGGAGGCCTATCGGGAATCACGACCGGCCTCGATGGCATCAACAGCAAGACCGGCGGCCTTCATCATTCCGACCTCATCATTCTTGCGGGACGTCCCGGCATGGGCAAGACGGCGCTTGCCACCAACATGGCCTTCAACGCTGCCCAGCGCATGGTCCGGGACCTCGAGGACGGGCTGACGGCCGAGAAATCCGCTGGCGCCGGCGTCGCCTTTTTCAGCCTCGAAATGTCGGCGGACCAGCTTGCCACCCGTATCCTTGCGGAACAATCGGGGATCAGCTCCGAAAATCTGCGCATGGGCAAGATCAGCCAGCAGGATTTCCGCAACCTCGCCCGCGCCGCCGCGGAGCTTGAATCGCTCCCGCTCTATATCGACGATACGCCGGGCCTCACCATCGCCGCGCTCCGGACGCGCGCGCGGCGCCTGAAGCGGCAGCGGGGTATCGGATTCATCGTCGTCGACTATCTGCAATTGCTCCAGGGCACGGGAAAAGGCGGCAACGACAATCGCGTCCAGGAGATTTCCGAGATTTCGCGAGGGCTGAAGACGCTCGCCAAGGAACTGAACGTGCCGGTGCTGGCCTTGTCGCAGCTCAGCCGCGCGGTCGAACAGCGCGAGGACAAACGTCCGCAGCTTTCCGATCTCCGAGAATCGGGATCGATCGAGCAGGATGCGGACATCGTGCTGTTCGTCTATCGCGAGGAATATTATGTCCAGTCGCGCGAGCCGAAGCGACCGATCGAAGGCGACGACGTCAAGACCCATGAAGCGCACGAACAATGGGCGCGCGACATGGAGCGGGTCTATGGCCTCGCCGAACTCATCATAGCCAAGCAGCGCCACGGCGCCACCGGCAAGGTGAAGATGAGGTTCGAAAGCAAGATCACCCGCTTTTCCGATTATATCGAGGACAGCTACCTGCCGGAAGCACGCGGCTGATTCTGGCGGGGGCCGCGCCGTTCCAGCGTTCCTTTGCGGTCAATCTTCCAGATTGTTGGCGGCATAGGGATCGCGAAGGCCGATGCCGATCGAGCTTCGGGCTTGCTCGGCTTCGGAGCTGGTGACCGGATAGGCACAATAATCGGCGGCGTAAAAGGCGCTCGGGCGATGATTGCCGCTGAGGCCCACGCCGCCGAACGGAGCATTTGAGGGGGCTCCGTTGGTGGGCTTGTTCCAATTGATCACGCCGGCCCTGATATTGGACCAGAAACGGTCGTAAAGCTCGGGACTGCCGCCGATCAGCGACGCAGCCAGACCGAAACGCGTCGCATTGGCTTCGGCCAGGGCCATATCGAAATCTGCCACGCGTATGACCTGCAAGACCGGTCCGAACAATTCCGCGTCCGGCCTATCCCGCACATCGGTAACGTCGATCACGGCCGGGGTCAGGAACGGCTTGTCGTCCGCAAGGCGTTCGAGATGCTTGATCGGCCGGCCACCCTTGGTCAGCAGGCCGAGGAATGCCTCCTGCAGCTGATCGGCTGCCTGATTGTCGATCACCGGACCCATGAACGGCGCCGGATTCGCGTGGGGATGATCGACGATAAGCCGTTCGGCGATCCTGCAAATCTGCTCGACCACCTCCTGATGGCCTTGATCGCGCACGATCAGCCGCCTTGCCGCCGTGCAGCGCTGGCCGGCGCTCAGGAAGGCGGACTGGACCGCGATCAATGCTGCCGCATAGGTGTCCGGCGCGTCCCAGATCACCAGCGGGTTGTTGCCTCCAAGTTCCAACGCCAGGATTTTTTGCGGCATTTCCGCAAACTGCCGGTGCAGCGCCATTCCTGCGCGGGCAGAACCGGTGAAGAGGAGCCCATCAAGTCCGGCGGAGGCCGCGAGCGCCTGGCCCGTCTCCGGTCCGCCATGGAGGCAACGCACCACATCTTCGGGCACGCCCGCTTCGTGGAGCAGACGGATCAGATATTCGCCGGTCGCCGGCGTCTTCTCAGACGGTTTGAAAACCACGCCGTTGCCGGCGATCAAGGCCGGCACGATGTGCCCGTTCGGTAGATGAGCCGGGAAGTTATAGGGTCCGAGAACCGCCAGCACGCCGTGCGGCTTGTGCCGGACGGCCAGCCTCGTGTTCATCGCGCCCTCGAGCCGCCGATGAGCCGTCCGTTCCGAATAAGCCGAGATTGATATTTCCACTTTGTTGACGACGGCGTCGACTTCCGTTGATGCCTCCCACAGCGGCTTGCCCGTCTCTCGAGCGATCAGGTCGGCAAAGGCCTCTTTCTGGCCTCGGACGACGTTGCCGAAGCGGCGCAGCGTCTCGATGCGGAAGGAGAGGGGGCGCGCGGCCCAACCCGGCCAAGCCGATCGCACCCGTGCAACCTCCGCATCCGCGTCGCCGCGCCCGCCGGTCCACAAGGTTGCGCCGGTCGCCGGCTCCGTTGAAATCAAGGTATGCATCCGAAATGACCCAACATTTTTTAAGGCATCGGGTCAAGCGCATGCAGTGCTTCGCCCATTCGCCGAACCGCTGCGACCTTCGCGTCGAAAGCCGACCAATCGTCGGCTTCGTCGATCTTCCTCCAGATGGTCTCCACCTCGTCGATATGCATCGAACAGGGCGATTCATCCGACCAATATGGATGATCGAGCCTCACGGCAGGCATATAGTCCGCCACGGCATGCCGGAACTTGGCAAAGCCCTCCTCCTCGTAGAAACTGTCGGCGGGCGATTGAGCGCGCCTCCGTCCGCCTCGCCAGTCGAAGAAGAAGCGATCGATCTCGACTGTCTTCATCGCCAACGCCTGCTCGATCGCCACGACCAGATCGGCGTCGCGCCCGGCTTCGTTCGGCGCAACGCCCAGCCGAGCGAGCATTGCGGCGACGAGGGCAGTCTGGAACGCCGGTGGAAAGGCTTCGAGCGCCGGCGTCAGTGCTTCCGCTTCGGCCACGAGGCGGAGTGATGCGGCCAGCTGAACGAGGTTCCAGTGAATCGCCTCCGGCTGCCGTCCGAACGAATAAAGGCCGGCATGATCGAAATAGGCGGCCGTGAACGTCCCGTCCCAGAGGGGGGTCCAGCGCCAGGGTCCGTAATCGAAGCTTTCAGCGGTGATGGCGATATTGTCGCTATTGAGCACGCCATGGACGAAACCGGCCCCGATATAGGTGGCCGCAAGCTTTGCCGCGTTGGCGGCGACATGGGCAAGCAGACGTGCAGGGCCGTCGATGCCGCCTTCCTCGCCGAAATAGTGGAAAAGACAATAATCGACCAGCGACCGGATAGCCTCCCTGTCGTCCAGGAAAGCAAGCCGCTGGAACGTACCGATCCTGATATGGCTGTGCTGCAGCCGGACAAGCACCGACGAGCGGGTGGGGGATGGCTCGTCATTCCGTTCCAGCGCCTCGCCGGTTTCTATGAGTGAGAAGCTCTTGGAGGTCTCGACGCCAAGCGCCTCAAGCATCTCGGTGGCAAGCACCTCGCGCACACCGCCCTTGAGCGTCAGCCGGCCGTCCCCGAATCGGCTATACGGCGTTTGCCCCGAACCCTTGGTGCCGAGATCGAGCAACCGCCCGGCGCCATCCCGCAACTGTGCGAAAAGAAAGCCGCGCCCATCGCCGATATCCTGATTGTACACCCGGAACTGATGGCCATGATAACGGAGGGCCAGCGGCACGCCCAAGGTGTCGGGCAGAGGCTCGAACCGGCCGAAATGCCTAATCCATTGATCCTCATCCAGGCTGCCCAGTCCGACGGCTGGCGCCCAGCGATCGTTGCGAAAACGCACGATCGTCTGAGGAAACTGCGCCGCCGTCACGGGATCGTAAAATGCCTCTCCCAAGGATAGGATCGCCGTTTCCGGCCGGTAGGAGCTGGGTTGCGGCGCAATGGTCATCGGTCGATATGGACCTTCGGGATCGAGGGACAGGGCATGGCTTCATGGTCGGATGGTTACTGGTCGTCGCGCGATGGCCTGCGTCTCCACTATCGCGATTATGACGGCAAGCCTTCACGGCCACCGATCCTCTGCATTCCAGGACTGACGCGTAACGCGCGGGACTTCGAAGGTGTTGCAGATCGCCTGGCGGGGGAGTGGCGCCTGATCTGCGTGGATCTGCGCGGCCGGGGCGAGAGCGCCTATGCACGCGATTCATCGACCTATGCGCCCCCCGTTTATGCTGAGGATATCGAGGATTTGATCGAAGCGCTGGGGCTCGATCGCTTCGTCCTGTTCGGCACTTCCCTGGGCGGCATCGTCGGCATGCTGCTGGCCATGCGCGGCAAGGCGCGATTCGCGGGCGTCCTGCTCAACGATATCGGGCCGGTGTTGGACGAACGCGGGCTTGGCCGCATCCGATCTTATGTCGGCCGATCGCAAAGCTGGCCGACCTGGGTTCACGCCGCCCGCCATTTCCAGGACTATCAGGGCAACGTCTATCCGGAGTGGAAGCTCGAGCAATGGCTGATCTTTGCCAAGCGCCTGTGCAAACTCAATGGCAGTGGCCGTATCGTTCCTGATTATGACGCCCGTATCGCCGAGCCTTTCAAGACGCCGGCCGGAGAAAGCGGGGGATTCGATCTCTGGCCGGCATTTCGAGCGCTTTCCGGCATGCCGGCCTTGCTGGTTCATGGCGCGCTGTCCGATCTGCTCACCGCCGAAACCGTCGCGCTGATGAAAAAGAAGAAGCCGATGCTGGAAAGCGTAACCGTGGCTGGCGTCGGTCATGCTCCTACGCTGGAGGAGCCCGAAGCGGTCGCTGGAATCGAAGCGCTGCTGACGCGGGTCGCGACAATGTCAGGATCTCCAACCGAATCCTGATTTCAGTGGCGACCACGCCGGGCGTCGACGAGAATCCGCTCGAGGACCGCGGGGTGAAGCGGCTGCGTGAACTCGCAGGTGAAATGGCATTGCTCTACCTCGGTGACCCGGGCGGGCCAGCCTTCGAGACCCGGCAAGACCAGCCAGAGCAGGGTTCCGATTCGGGGACTTGCAAAGGATTCGAATTCGACATGGCGCGTCGTGATCGCGGCAACGTCGATATTCCAGCGGTTGGTGCCTTCCCGAATGCGTGCCGGAAGATTGAGGTCGACGCTGCCCGAGAAGCTTGGAACTACCGGCAGCAGGCCATCCGAAGGCAGGCTCCGGACGGGGGCCGGCCGCGCACGAAGGGCCGCATTGCGCCGGTCCTTGAGCCACGGCATCAGATCCTGCCAGGCCAGCTCTTGCTCGAATTCGATGCCGGCCATGATCCCGCTCGCCCAGCGGACATGGCCTTCCAGCGGCCTGAAATCCTCGAGCGTCACCGCGACCCTTTGGTCGATGACGAGGCCATTTTGACATTCGATCTTGACACCGCCTTGGCTGACGTCGCGGGTAATGGCGACATCCTGGCCTTGCTCCGTCTCCACCCTCGCTGGGCTGCACAGTTCTACACGAGGCATACGCCGGCGCTCACCGGGTTGGCTGACCAAGTCACTCGCAATGATCGCGAAGACGTCCACGGGCGTATCGAACTGGATCGCGACTTCCGATCCGCGGCGCCAGCTGATGGTTCCGGCGAGCTGCTGGCCTGCCATGAGCTCCAGTTCCAACCGCTGCCCGACGGCAACAGGTGAATCGACATGGAGCAGAGCACCGCCACCGGAGATCTTGCGGATGAAGCAGATTTCGCGGATGCTGCCGCTGATCAACGCGCCGGCGCGCAGGCTGGCCAAGCTGGGGGCGGCGGCATTCGGCTCTGACGGCGGAATGTCCGCCGACAGCGAAAAGACCGTCTGAAAGAGAATGTCTCCGCTCACCTTGCCCTCGAGCCAATAGGATCAACGCTCCCGGTTCGCACGACAAGGTCAAGATCCGGTGAAGTTTCATGGTAAATGCCGGGACCTGCTGCGGACCGGCTCCGTCCTTGCGGAGGGAGATTTCTGTTCTTCGCAGACGTGCGGCATAAGGCGCGCATGACGGTCCGCATCCTTCACGCGCATTCTACTTTCTCGCTCGGCGGCAAGGAAGCGCGGGCGGTACGTTTGATGAACATGTTCGGCGACGCGGCGGAGCATGCGGTGCTCAGCGCAATGCCCGGCCATGTTTCCGCGGGCGATGCGATCGCCGAAGGGATCAAGGTCGATTTTCCCGCCGATGCCCCTCCGCTCGCCGGGATGCCGGGGCTGAAGCGGCTGTTCCGTCTCAGCCGGTTCATGCGCGGCTTCGATCTGGTACTCACCTATAATTGGGGCGCGTTCGATGCGGTGATGGCGCGTCATTTGTTCGGGGGACCGCCGCTCATCCATCATGAGGATGGGTTTAACGAGGACGAGGCTGACCAGCTGAAAAGCCGCCGCAATCTATATCGCCGCCTCGGCCTGTCCGCAGCGTTTCGGCTCGTCGTACCTTCGCGACGGTTGGAATCGGTTGCGCGCAGGGCCTGGGGGCAGCCGCAGCGCAAGATCGAACGGATTCCCAACGGCATCGAGATCGCGCGCTACCGATCGGCGGCGGAGGGCGGTTCGATCCCAGGGCTCGTCCGACGCAAAGGGGAGATAGTTGTCGGCACCGTGGCCGGTCTTCGCGCGGTCAAAAACCTGCCCCGGCTGGTCCGCGCGTTCGCCGCGATGAAAGCGAAGAATGCCCGCCTGGTGATCGTCGGAGAAGGGCCGGAAAGCGAAAGGATCGTCGCACAAGCCCGTGATTTGGGCGTCGCCGATCGGCTGATCCTGCCTGGCTTCATCCCCGAGCCCTGGCGCTATGTCGGGCATTTCGACATCTTCGCTTTGTCGTCGGACAGCGAGCAATTTCCGATCTCGCTGGTCGAGGCCATGGCGGCCGGATTGCCTGCGGTCGCCACGGCGGTGGGCGACATTGCAGCGATCGTTTCCATCGACAACGCACCGTTGATCGTCGGCCAGGAGGACGAAGCGGCTTTCATCGCCGCATTGGACAGTCTTGCCGAGCGCACCGATCTTCGCCGGGCGATCGGCCACGCGAACCGCGAACGCGCTGCCCGCGAATATGATGAGAAAAATATGATTGCGCGCTATGGGCGCCTTTATGGCGAAGCCATTGGCCGTCCGGAAGCGTTGTTGCCGGAAACCATATAATTTTGACGCATTAACATAAGTTCTGACCTATAATAAGATAGCCGCTCTTGGAGGAATGATGTTCAAAGGTATTCGGCCCATCATGTATGCTGGCCGGGAAGTGCTGCCACTTATCGAAGGTGGCAAAGGCGTATCGGCTACTAACCACGCAAGTTCGGGCGCTTGGGCGGCGGCCGGCGGCATCGGCACTGTCTCGGCGGTGAACGCCGACAGCTATGATCCCGAAGGCCGCATCATTCCGCAGATATATCATGCCCTTACCCGGCGCGAGCGGCATGAAGAGCTGATCCAATATGCGATCGACGGCGCCGTCGCGCAGGTTCATCGCGCCTATGAAATCGCGTCCGGACAGGGGGCGATCAACATCAATGTGCTTTGGGAAATGGGAGGCGCCCAGCGTATCCTGCATGGCGTGCTGGAGCGGACGAGGGGGCTCGTTTCAGGGGTAACCTGCGGGGCCGGCATGCCCTACAAGCTGTCGGAGATCGCCGCATCCTATGGCGTCAATTATCTTCCGATCATCAGCTCCGCGCGGGCTTTCAGCGCCCTGTGGAAGCGCGCTTATTCCAAGGCGGCAGAGTGGCTGGGAGCGGTGGTCTATGAAGATCCTTGGCTCGCGGGCGGCCACAACGGCCTTTCCAATGCCGAAGATCCGCTCGTGCCTCAGGATCCCTATCCGCGCGTGAAGGCGCTTCGCGAAACCATGCGGCAGGGCGGGATTTCGGACGATGTCCCGATCGTGATGGCGGGGGGCGTCTGGAACCTCAAGGAATGGAATGACTGGATCGACAATCCCGAGCTTGGCCAGATCATCTTTCAGTTCGGCACCCGTCCGCTCCTGACCCAGGAAAGCCCCATTCCCGAGGAATGGAAGGCGCGCCTGATGACGCTTGAGGAGGGCGACGTCCTCCTGCACAAATTCTCTCCTACCGGCTTTTATAGCTCGGCGGTGCGCAATCCTTTCCTCCGCGCGCTCGAAGCCCGCTCCCATCGCCAGATCGCCTTCACCAAGGAAGAGCTTGGCGATCATTGCTTCCAGCTGGACGTGGGCGTGGCCGGCAAGCGCAATTATTGGGTGACGCGCGGGGACCTGCTCCACGCCCGCCAATGGTATGCACAAGGCTATACAGAGGCGCTCAAGACACCCGACGAGACGCTCATTTTCGTCAATCCGGAAGAAAAGCAGATGATCCGCAAGGATCAGGCCGATTGCATGGGCTGTCTCAGTCAGTGCGCCTTTTCATCCTGGGCGGACAATGAGAAGAACAGCACCGGTCGCCTTGCCGATCCGCGCAGCTTCTGCATCCAGAAAACGCTTCAGGACATCGCCCATGGCGGGCCTGTCGAGCAGAACCTGATGTTTGCGGGCCATGCGGCTTTCCGTTTCAAGAAGGATCCCTTCTATTCGAACGGCTTCGTTCCTACCGTCAAGCAGTTGATCGAGAGGATCCGGACCGGCGACTGATCGGGAGACCGGCGGATCGGTCTTTTTCCCACCAATTGCCTATCCTGCGGTGATTTGCTCATCTCGTCACGGCTCTCCCGGGACGCGATAGCGCCCCCAAGGCCGGCAGGATCAGGCCCAGCCCTCCAATACCTGGTCCGGCGGCCGGTGTCCGTCCACCCAGGCCCGGATATTGGCGATTACCTTATTGCCCATGCCGACGCGGCCTTCGAAGGTCGCCGAGCCCATATGCGGAAGCAGAACCACGTTGCTCAGCCTCAGCAAACGAGGATCCACATTGGGCTCGTCCGGGAAGACATCGAGCCCGGCACCCGCGATGGTACCCGTCTGAAGCGCGCCGATCAGCGCCTCCTGATCGACGATGCTGCCGCGCGCCGCGTTGATCAGATAGGCGTCGGACTTCATCAATTTCAGGCGCCGTGCATCGATCATATGATGGGTCTCGCGGCTGTACGGCGCGTTTATCGTCAGCACGTCGATGGCCGCCAGCATCGCGTCGAGATCCGGCCAATATTTCGCGCCGAGGCGCCGCTCGACATTTGCCGGAAGCCGCTCGCGATTGTGATAATGGATCTTGAGTCCGCAGGCGCGGGCGCGCTTGGCCACGGCCCGGCCGATTCGCCCCATCCCCAAGATGCCGAGCTTCTTGCCCGTGACGCTATGGCCTTCGAGCCCCGTGGGTGCCCAGCCTGCCCATTGACCGGCACGGAGCACTTTCTCGCCTTCCGCCAGGCGTCGAGGCACGGCAAGGATGAGCGCCATTACCAGATCGGCCGTATCTTCGGTGAGGACGCCGGGCGTGTTGGTGACGACGATGCCCTTTTGGCGAGCGGCGGCAAGATCGAGATGGTCGGTGCCGGCACCGAAATTCGCGATCAGGCGCAGCCTTTCTCCCGCGCCTCGGATCAGGCCGGCATAGATCGTGTCCGTGACGGTCGGCACGAATACGTCGCAAGCGCTCATCGCATCTGACAGTTCGGCCCGCGTGAGTGGTTTGTCTTCCTTGTTGAAGCTTGCGTCGAACAGGTCCGCCATCCGAGCTTCGACCGCCGCCGGCAGCCTGCGTGTGACGATGACAGATGGCCGTGCCGGGCGTTCTTTCATGCGATGCTCGCTAGGCCGTCCCAATGTGAACCGTCAAGCCAGATGGCGGTTGATGATGCGGCCCCTCAGGTCCTACAATGCGCGAAACCGATAAGGGGCATGCATGCTGAAACGACCGGCGATCATCGCGCTGTTCGCATTGACGGCCACGATGCTGAGCAGTGCCCAAGCGCAGACGGAGAGGAAGACTCCCTATTGGGCTTCGATCTCGTCGGGGAAGGCAATGATGCGGACCGGTCCCGCCACGACCTACCCGGCCACGTGGCTCTATGTCCGCGCCGACCTTCCGATCAAGGTGATCGAGACCTATCCAAGCTGGCGCAAGATCCAGGATCCAGAGGGCGTAACCGGATGGATGCTGGTCAACCTTCTGAGCGATACGCGCACTGCGCTGGTGACTGGCGAAGGGCCGCATCCGATGTACGAATCGCCCGACACAGGCTCGAAAATCCGCTACCAGGTACAGGCTGGCGTGGTCGGCAGGATTTCGGAATGCGAAGGCAATTGGTGCCAGTTCGACGTCGGCGGACGGCGCGGCTTTATCAATCGCGATCATATCTGGGGCACGGACCCGGGCGAAAGCATCGACTGAGAGGCCAATCTTCGCAATCAGAACTTGCGATCCCCGCCCGCCCTTGCCAACGAACCTCATGGCTGATGCTGACGCGGTGCATTCCTCGATTCTGAACGGGGCTGCCCTCTTTCTCGATTTCGACGGCACCCTGGTCGAGTTGGCAGAAACGCCCGCCTCGATCAACGTCCCGGCAAAGCTCGGCCATCTGCTTGGGGCGTTGTCCGAAAAGCTGGAAGGAAGGGTCGCGATCGTCAGCGGGCGCGCCATCCGCGATCTCCAGGATCATCTCGATTGTTCGGGCGTCGCCATTGCCGGTTCGCATGGGCTGGAATTGCTCATGCCGGACGGGCGCCGCCTGTGCCCGGAAGTCCCCGAGAGACTGGCAGCGGCCCGATCGGAACTTGCGGCCTTCGCGGCGTCCACGCCCGGCATCCTGATCGAGGACAAGCCTTTCGGCGTTGCCGCTCATTATCGACAGGCGCCGGCCGAGGAAGCCAAGGTCGTCGCTCTCGTTCGCGATCTTGCGGCCCGGACCGGGATGAGCCTGCAGCGCGGCAAGATGGTTGCGGAATTGCGCCCGGGGGGTGCGCATAAAGGCGATGCGGTACGCGCGCTGATGAGGGAACCAGTCTTTGCCGGTGGGCGTCCCATTTTCGTGGGAGACGATCTGACAGACGAAGACGCCTTTTCGGCGGCCGCCGATCTTGGCGGAGGCGGGGTCCTGGTCGGTCCGGCGCGTGCGACCGTTGCGCGATGGCGGCTGCGCGACGTGGCTGCGGTGGCCCGTTGGCTGAACGATTTTGCGGAACAGGGCCAATGACCTCCCTATCGCTTTGGCCGATCGGCAATTGCCAGGTCAGCGCGCTGGTCGACGAGGCGGCAGGCCTGGTCTGGGGCTGTGCGCCACAGGTCGACGGCGACCCTTTATTCTGCACCCTGCTGTCGCCCAAAGCCGAGGAGCCGCGCGGCGAATGGCGCGTGACGATCGAAGATCAGGTGTCGGCCGAGCAGCGCTATCTGCGCAACACACCGATTCTCGTTACCCGCCTCACCGATGCCAGTGGAGCCGTGGCGGAGGTTCTTGATTTCTGTCCACGTTTCCAACGATCCGGACGCATGTATCGGCCCGTGGCCTTCGTCCGGATCGTGCGTCCCATCACCGGGGTTCCGAGGCTCAGCGTCCACCTCGATCCGGCATCGAATTGGGGCGCCGCGAGCGCGGAACGAACCAGCGGCACCAATCATATCCGTTACCTTCTGAAACCGCAGCCGCTCAGGCTCACCACCGACGCACCGATCAGTGCGATATTGGAAAGCCGGTCCTTTCGTCTCGAAAAGTCGCTCCATTTCTTTCTGGGCCCAGACGAACCGTTCGCAGGCAATGTCGGCCATGTCCTGGCGGCGATGCTTCACCAGACTGCCGACGACTGGCGCGACTGGGTGCGCGGCCTTGCGATTCCGCTCGAATGGCAGAGGATCGTCATCCGCGCGGCGATCACCCTGAAGCTCTGTCAGCATGAGGAAACGGGAGCGATCGTCGCCGCGATGACCACCTCCATACCCGAGGCACCGGACAGCGGGCGCAACTGGGACTATCGCTATTGCTGGATACGCGACGCTTATTACACCGTGCAGGCCTTGAATCGGCTGGGCGCACTCGATGTGCTCGAAAATTATCTGTCCTACCTACGTAATATCGTAGACCAGGCCAAAAGCGGTCATATCCAGCCGCTCTACGCGGTCTCAGGCGAACCTAAATTGGAGGAATGGGAAGCAGAGGCACTGGCCGGATATCGCGGTATGGGACCGGTTCGCGTGGGCAATGCCGCTTATTCCCAGGTGCAGCATGACGCCTATGGGCAGATCGTCCTGTCCAACGTGCAGGCCTTTTTCGACCAGCGCCTGTTTCGCCAGGCGACAGTAGACGATTTCTGTTCCCTGGAGAAGGTCGGCGAGCTCGCCTGGCAGATGCATGACCAGCCCGACGCGGGTCTATGGGAGTTTCGAACCCGGGCCCAGATTCACACCTACAGCTCCGTAATGAGCTGGGCTGCCTGCGATCGTCTCGCCAATGCCGCGGTCGCGCTGGGCCTGGAGGACCGCGCCGCCTTGTGGCGCGATCGGACAGCGACGATCCGCCAGAAGATCGAAGAAGCGGCCTGGTACGAACCCGGGAAAAGATTTGCAGCCAGCTTTGGCAGCGACGATCTCGACGCCAGTCTGCTCCAGTTCCTCGATCTGCGCTTTCTCGCCCCCGACGACCCACGCTTCCTCAGCACGTTCGATGCGGTCGAAAAGGGACTCCGCCGCGGCGAACATATGCTGCGCTATGCCAATGAGGATGATTTCGGACTGCCGGAAACCGCGTTCAATTTCTGCACCTTCTGGCTGATCGAAGCGCTGCATCTGGTCGGGCGCGGCGAGGAGGCGAGGGCGCTCTACGAGAACATGCTAACCAAGCTGACCCCAGCCGGCCTCTTGTCGGAGGATAGCGATTTCACCACCCACGAATTGTGGGGCAACTATCCGCAGACTTATTCGCTGGTTGGGCTGATAAACTGCGCGGGCCTCCTTTCCAGACCTTGGAGCTCGATTCGATGAGCCGCCTGATCGTCATTTCCAACCGCGTGTCCGGGCAGAGAAACCCGGCCGCACAGGGCGGCCTGTCGGTCGCGCTGGCAGCGGCGCTCCGCGAATATCGCGGCCTTTGGTTCGGCTGGTCCGGCAACCAGACCGAGCATTTCACGGGCCATATCGACCTCCAGCGCCATGACGGGGTCACCACTGCGACCATCGATCTCGAAGAGCAGGACGTCGACGAATATTATAATGGCTATGCCAACCGGACGCTTTGGCCTCTCTTCCATTATCGCATCGATTTAGCGGAATATGACCGCAGCTTCGGCAGCGGATATGAACGGGTCAACGAACGTTTCGCCGAGACCGTGACGCCGCTGATCGAGCCGGACGATCTGGTCTGGGTGCACGATTACCACCTGATCCCGCTGGGCTCCCAATTGCGGGAGCGGGGAATAACGAACCGGATCGGCTTTTTCCTCCACATCCCCTGGCCGCCGTCGCGGCTGCTGGTGTCGCTGCCGTTCCACAAACGGCTTGTGCGGTCACTGCTTGCCTATGATCTGATCGGCTTTCAGACCGAGGAGTGGCTCGACTCATTCCGGCATTATATCGAGCGCGAACTTGGCGGCCATGTCGATCCGGACGGCACTGTCCATGTCGATGGCCGGACGGTGAAAGCTGCCGCTTTTCCCATTGGAATCGACTATAAGGAGTTTCAGGAAGCCGCAGGAAGCGAGGTCGCCCGCGAAGCCTGCCTTCGCTTGCGCAAAAGCGCGGGCGGCAAGCACGTGGTCATCGGCGTGGACCGGCTCGATTATTCCAAGGGACTCGAGGAGCGCTTCGCCGGCTATCGGCGATTCCTGGAGGAACATGGGGATCGCCGCGGCGACATCTTCCTTCTGCAGATAGCGCCGCCGTCGCGCGGCGAAGTCCATACTTACGAAGCCATACGGGAACATCTCGACGAGCTTTCGGGACGCATCAACGGCGATTTCGCGGATGTGGATTGGGTTCCCATCCGCTACGTCAACCAAGGCTATCCGCGAGAGGAACTGGCCGGCTTCTACCGCGCATCCGAGATTGCCCTGATCACACCGCTTCGCGACGGGATGAATCTTGTCGCCAAGGAATATATCGCCGCCCAGGATCCCGACAATCCGGGTGTGCTCATCTTATCCCGCTTCGCGGGCGCGGCACTGCAACTGGAGGATGCGCTCCTCGTCAACCCTTACAGCAAGGACGAAATCAGCGATGCACTCCACCGCGCGCTCGAGATGCCGCGCGACGAAAGGATCCGTCGCTGGGAGGCCATGATCCGCAGCGTCCGGGAGGACGACGTCGTCAAATGGCGCCACCAGTTTGTGGCGGAACTGGAGGGATGCGCGGCAACGTCCAAAGGTCCAAACATTTGAATAGAACCTGATCGACCTCATCGGCGGAAGCGAGAAGCGCTTCCACCTCAAACGATCAGGCCCTAATCGACCAGTTCGACGGCCATGGCGGTGGCCTCGCCGCCGCCGATACACAGCGAAGCGACGCCTTTCTTGCCGCCATGCGTCTGCAGGGCGGAAATCAAGGTCGCGAGCACGCGCGCGCCGCTGGCGCCGATCGGGTGGCCGAGCGCGGTCGCGCCGCCATGAACGTTGATGATGTCGTGGCTGATGCCGAGATCGCGCATCGCGATCATGGCGACGCATGCGAAGGCCTCGTTCACTTCGAACAGATCCACATCCTTCACGTCCCAACCTGCTCGTTCCAGAGCCTTTTTGAGGGCACCGACGGGAGCCGTGGTAAATCTTGCGGGCTCGTGGGCGTGAGCGGCATGGGAAACGACGCGGGCCACCGGCTTCAGGCCGAGCTTGTCGGCGACGCTTTGCCGCGTCATCACGAGGGCGGCGGCACCGTCGGAGATGGAAGAGGCATTGGCCGCCGTGATGGTGCCGTCCTTGGCAAAGGCGGGCTTGAGCGACGGAATCTTGGAGGCATCGCCCTTGCCCGGCTGCTCATCCTGGGAAATTGTAACGCTTCCTTTGCGGCCGGCCACCTCGACCGGCGTGATCTCGCGATCGAATGCGCCACTCGCCTGGGCCTTCTGGGCCCGATCCAGCGACGCGATGGCATATTCGTCCTGGGCTTCGCGCGTGAACTGGTAGAGACCCGCGGTCTCTTCCGCGAAGCTGCCCATCAGGCGGCCGGGTTCATAAGCATCCTCGAGACCGTCCAGGAACATATGATCGTACATCTTGTCGTGGCCAATTCGGGCGCCGGCACGATGCTTTGTCATGAGGTAAGGCGCGTTGGTCATGCTCTCCATGCCGCCCGCGATGATGACGTCGGCCGATCCCGCGGCGATCGTATCCGCCGCCATGATTGCAGCCTGCATGCCCGATCCGCACATCTTGTTGATCGTCGTCGCCTCGATATGGTTCGGCAATCCCGCCTTCAACGCCGCCTGGCGCGCCGGCGCCTGGCCAAGGCCGGCCGGGAGAACGCAGCCCATATAGATCCTGTCGACCTGATCGTGCGCTACGCCGGCGCGCTCCATGGCCGCGCCGACGGCAGCCGCGCCGAGATCGGTCGCGCTGGCGCCGGACAAGCTCCCCTGGAAGCTACCCATCGGCGTGCGGGCATATGACAGTATGACAATCGGATCGTTGGACATGCTGTTTCCTTATCTTCAATCGGCGCTCATGTAGGCGTTCGGCGTCGCTTGTTCAAATCGTCGCGGCTCTGCTAGGGGCCGCGAAAGAGGAGAGCAATCCATGTCCGATCCTGGTCTCGATTTTGCGCTGGGCGAGATGGCTGACGCCATCCGCGAGACCACGAGTCGCTTCGCGGCCGACCGCATTGCGCCGCTGGCGGCGCGAATCGATGCGGAGGACTGGTTTCCCGAGGATCTCTGGCCGGAAATGGGCGCGCTTGGGCTCCACGGCATCACCGTCTCGGAGGAAGATGGCGGACTTGGCCTCGGTTATCTCGAGCATGTCGTCGCGCAGGAAGAGATCGCACGCGCTTCCGCATCGATCGGCCTTAGCTACGGTGCCCATTCCAACCTTTGCGTCAACCAGATTCGCCGCTGGGCCAATGCGGACCAGAAGGCCAAATATCTGCCTAAACTGATCAGCGGAGAGCATGTCGGCTCGCTCGCCATGTCGGAGGCGGGGGCGGGATCGGATGTCGTCGGCATGAAGATGCGGGCCGACAAGGTGCAGGGCGGCTATGTGCTCAACGGCACCAAATTCTGGATCACCAACGCCGCTTATGCCGATACTCTGGTCGTTTACGCCAAGACCGGCGAGGGGTCGAAGGGCATCACCACCTTCATCATCGAAAAGGGCATGCCCGGTTTCTCGATCGGCCAGAAGATCGACAAGATGGGCATGCGCGGATCGCCGACCGCTGAGCTCGTCTTCAATGATTGCGAGGTCCCCGAGGAAAATGTGATGGGCCCGGAAAATGGCGGCGTTGCCGTTTTGATGTCCGGCCTCGATTACGAGCGGACCGTGCTTGCCGGCATTCAGATCGGCATCATGCAGGCCTGCCTCGACGTCGTGATTCCCTATCTCCGCGAACGCAAGCAGTTCGGAAAGCCGATCGGCAGCTTTCAGCTGATGCAGGCCAAAGTCGCTGACATGTATGTCGCGCTCAATTCGGCACGGGCCTATGTCTATGCGGTCGCCAAGGCCTGCGATGCGGGCAAGACAACCCGATTCGACGCGGCCGGAGCGATCCTGCTCGCGTCGGAAAACGCGGTGAAGACATCGCTGGAGGCGATCCAGGCCCTGGGCGGTGCCGGCTATACCAAGGATTGGCCGGTCGAACGATTTGCGCGCGACGCCAAACTGCTCGACATAGGTGCGGGAACCAACGAGATTCGCCGGATGCTCATCGGCCGCGAGCTGATCGGCGCCTGATGAGTCCAGCCATGCTTTTCGTCCTGCAATGGTATGGTGCGATCGCCGCCGCCATTGCCGCCTTCGTGGTGTCGCTGGACCTGGGCCGGCGACCCACCGGATGGGCATTCGTCCTGTTCGTGACGTCGTCGGTCGCCTTCATTCTCTACGGCTTTCTCGATCCGCGACCGGAAGAGGCGATCGCTAGTCTCAACCTGGTCCTGCTCGCGATCAACGTGTTCGGCGTCTATCGCTATCTCATTCGCAAAAAGCCGGTGCAAGCATGACGGTTCTGACCAGCAAGATTGACGACGGATCGGATTCGTTCCGCACTTATTCGGCGCATAACCGGCAGCTTGCCGAAGCGCTGCGGCAAAAGGTGGCGGAGGCTTCGCTCGGCGGGTCGGAAAAGCACCGCGAACGCCATGTGGCGCGCGGGAAGCTGCTCCCGCGCGACCGCGTGACGCGGCTGCTCGATCCGGGATCGCCCTTCCTGGAGATCGGCCAGCTCGCTGCCAACGGCATGTACAAGGACGAAGCCCCGGGCGCTGGCGTGATTGCCGGTATCGGCCGTGTTTCAGGCCGCGAAGTGATGATCGTCGCCAATGATCCCACGGTGAAGGGAGGCGCCTATTTCCCGATGACGGTCAAGAAGCATCTGCGCGCGCAGGAAATAGCGATGCAGAACCGTCTTCACTGCGTCTATCTCGTCGATTCGGGCGGCGCCAACCTGCCGCATCAGGCGGAGGTCTTCCCCGACCGCGAGCATTTCGGCCGGATTTTCTACAATCAGGCGCAGATGAGCAGCATGGGTATCAGCCAGATCGCCTGCGTGATGGGAAGCTGCACCGCGGGCGGCGCCTACGTTCCCGCAATGTCCGACGAAACCGTGATCGTCCGTAACCAGGGCACGATCTTCCTCGGCGGACCGCCGCTCGTGAAAGCCGCCACGGGCGAAGTGATATCGGCCGAGGATCTGGGCGGCGGCGACCTTCACGGTCGCAAATCGGGCGTGGTCGACCATGTCGCCGAGAATGACGATCATGCGCTGGCCATCGTCCGAAGCATCGTTGCGCGGCTCAACAGCGTGAAGACCGTCGATCTCGACATCGCCGAGCCGGTCGAGCCGAAATATGATCCGGCCGAGCTTTACGGCATCATCCCGGACGACGTCCGGACGCCATATGACGTTCACGAGGTTATCGCGCGCATCGTCGACGAATCCGAATTCCATGAATTCAAGTCGCTTTACGGCACGACCCTGGTCTGCGGCTTCGCCCGGATCTGGGGCATGCCGGTGGCGATCATCGCGAATAACGGAATATTGTTTTCGGAAAGCGCGCTGAAAGGCGCGCATTTCATCGAGCTGGCCTGCCAACGGCGGACGCCCTTGCTGTTCCTGCAGAATATCTCGGGTTTCATGGTCGGCGGCAAATATGAAGCAGGCGGTATCGCCAAGGACGGCGCGAAGCTCGTGACCGCGGTCGCCACCGCACAGGTTCCGAAGATCACGTTGCTGATCGGCGGCAGCTTCGGCGCAGGCAATTACGGCATGTCGGGACGCGCTTATTCCCCGCGCTTCCTCTTCACCTGGCCCAACAGCCGCATCAGCGTGATGGGGGGAGAGCAGGCGGCATCGGTGCTTGCGACCGTGCACAAGGATGCGGAGAGCTGGACATTGCAGGAGGCCGAAGCGTTCAAGGCGCCGATTCGCCAACGCTATGAGGATGAGGGCAATCCCTATTACGCCACTGCGCGCCTCTGGGATGACGGCGTCATCGACCCTGCCCAGACCCGCAACGTCCTGGGCCTCGCCTTTTCGGCAACGCTCAATGCTCCCATCGCCGAACGTGCCCAGTTCGGCCTTTTCAGGATGTAATCGCCATGATGTCAGCCTTCTTGATCGCCGCCGCGCTGCAATCCGCTTCGATCTCGGCCGAAGAGGCCGCTCCCCTGGCGACCGTCCAGGCCATGCTAGACGCGCTCGGCAATCGCGACAAAGAGGCGATGGCGGCAACTTTGCTGCCGACCGCCACCGCCACCCATGTCGCCGACGGGAAGGTGCGGCAGTTTCCGATGACCGACTTCCTGGCAACCATCAAGCCAAGCCCCCAGAAGTTCGAGGAGCCGATTTACGATCCGCTGGTCCGGGTGGATGGCGACCTCGCCTTCGTATGGGCGGCCTATGATTTCCGGATCGACGGAAAGATCCATCATTGCGGGACCGATCTGATCGACCTGGTTCGGGTCGAAGGCCAGTGGAAGATCGCCAGCATTGCCTGGAACCAGCGCTCCGACTGTCCAGCGCGTTGATCGGGGCGTCGCGATGATCCGTTCCCTGCTCATTGCCAATCGCGGCGAGATTGCCTGCCGCATCATCCGCACGGCCCGCCGTCTCGGCATACGCACCATAGCCGTTCATTCCGACGCCGACGCGCGGGCGATGCATGTCCGGGAGGCTGATGAGGCTGTCCATATCGGCCCTTCGCCGGCACGCGAAAGCTATCTGATCGGCGACAAGATCATTGCCGCCGCCAAGGCAACCGGCGCACAGGCCATTCACCCCGGTTACGGCTTCCTGTCGGAGAATGCCGGTTTCGCCCAGGCCGTGACCGATGCCGGCCTGGTGTGGGTAGGTCCCAAGCCCTCGTCCATCCTGGCCATGGGACTGAAGGATGCGGCCAAGAAGCTGATGGACAAAGCAGGCGTTCCGACCACGCCGGGATATCTCGGCGAAGATCAGGCGCCCGATGTCCTGCGCGCAAAGGCGGACGGGATCGGTTATCCGGTGCTGATCAAGGCGGTCGCCGGCGGTGGCGGCAAGGGCATGCGCAAGGTGAATGCTTCGTCCGAATTCGCCGACATGCTGGAAAGCTGCAAGCGGGAGGCGGCCGCCTCCTTCGGGGACGACCGCGTCCTTATCGAAAAATATATCGAGCGGCCGCGCCATATCGAGGTCCAGGTGTTCGGCGACAGCCATGGCAATGTCGTCCATCTGTTCGAGCGCGACTGCTCGCTCCAGCGGCGCCACCAGAAGGTGATCGAGGAAGCGCCCGCCCCGGGGATGGACGAGGCGACCCGCGCTGCCGTGTGCGGAGCGGCAGTCAAGGCCGCGCAGGCGGTCGATTATATCGGCGCGGGCACCGTCGAATTCATCGCCGATGCTTCCGAAGGCCTGCGTCCCGACCGAATCTGGTTCATGGAGATGAACACGCGGCTTCAGGTCGAGCATCCGGTGACCGAGGAGATTAGCGGTCAGGACCTCGTGGAATGGCAGCTTAGGGTCGCTAGCGGCGAGACGCTTCCCAAGCGGCAGGACGAATTGTCGATTCGCGGCTGGGCGATGGAAGCGCGGCTCTATGCCGAGGATCCGACCCATGAATTCCTGCCTTCGACGGGACGGCTGGATCATTTCGATCTGGGCCGCAGCATCCGCATCGATACAGGCGTGGAGGAAGGCGACAGGATCAGCCCCTATTACGATCCGATGATCGCCAAGCTGATCGCAAGCGGCGCCACCCGAGAAGACGCCATCGACAGCCTCCTGGAGGCGCTCGAACAGGTGGAGGTCTGGCCGGTCAAGACCAATGCGGCATTTCTGGCGAGGGCTGCAGCCGATCCCGATTTCCGGGCGGCTGCCATCGATACGGCCTTCATCCCCGCGCGAATCGACAGGCTGGTCCCGGATGCGAGCCCATCGGACGGGGTCTGGAATCTGGCCGCCAACGCCTTTCTCGCTACCGACTTCGGCGCGCGTACGGCTGTCCCGGATCCATGGGCATCCTTGCCGGGCTTCCGCTCCAATGCGAGCGACGATCTTCGGATTGCCCTCCGCCACGCGGGCGAGACGCGCGTCGTGGAGGTTGGTGCCAATCAGGATCTCGATGGCGTCGCCACAGCGAACGGCGACACGATGCTCGTCTTTTCCGACGGACAGGCCTTTGCCTTCACCTTGCCCGGCGCGGGCGGCGGCCCGGGAGCAGGCGCGGCGTCGGACGGCGTCCTGCTATCGCCAATGCCGGGGCGGGTCCTCGCGGTCGAAATACGGCAGGGTGACAAGGTGACCAAGGGGCAGAAGCTGGTGACGCTCGAGGCCATGAAGATGGAGCATAGTCTCGCCGCGCCATTTGACGGGATTGTCGCCGAACTCGAGGCAGTCGCGGGTGGGCAGGTCGCGGAAGGGAGCATGCTGGCTCGCATCGAGAAGGGGGAGGACTGATGGCTGGGCGCTTTTATGATCAATGGTCAATCGGCGACCGCCTTGAACACCAGCCCCACCGCACGGTCACGGAGACCGACAATCTGCTCATCTCGGCGCTGACCCATAATCCACAACCGCTTCATCTGGACGCCGAATATGCCTCCGCGACCGAGTTCGGACAAATTGTCGTGAATGGCACATTCACCTTCGCGCTGATGGTCGGCCTATCCGTCGGCGATACGACTCTCGGGACTTTGGTCGCCAATCTCGGCTACGACAAAGTGAAGATGCCCAAACCCGTCTTCGTCGGCGATACCCTGCGCGCCCAAACCGAAGTGATCGCACTTCGTGATTCGGGATCGCGCCCGGACGCGGGCATCGTCACCTTCGCGCATCGCTTGCTCAACCAACGTGGCGAAATCGTCTGCGTCTGCGAACGCAGTGCGCTGATGCTGAGACAGAAATGAGGATGCGGTCACTTCTCTTCGTGCCCGGCGACAGGCCGGACAGAATGGAAAAGGCGCTGAAATCCGGCGCCGACGCTCTGATCCTCGACCTGGAGGATTCAGTTTCGCCAGGGGCCAAGCCGGAGGCCCGGCACAAAGTGGCCGAGTTTCTCGCGGCGCATCCAGCGTCGAGGCTATGGGTGCGGGTCAATCCCCTCGACGGAGGGGAAGCAGACAAGGATCTGAACGCAATTCTCTCCGGGCGCCCAGACGGGATCGTTCTCCCCAAGGCCGAAGGCGGGACCTCGGTGGCCGAACTCGCACGCCGCTTGACCGAGCGCGGCAACGCCACCGCCCAAATCCTGGCGATCGCGACCGAAACTCCCGCCGCCATTTTCCAGCTCGGCACTTATGGCGGCGCCAAGCGCCTGGCCGGACTGACTTGGGGCGCGGAGGATTTGCCGGCGGCGGTCGGCGCCGTCTCCGCGCGGGAAGAAGACGGCCGTTATACCCCGCCCATCGAACTGGCCCGATCCTTGTGCCTGTTCGGGGCCGCCGCCGCCGGCGTTGCTCCGATCGAAACGGTCTATCCGGCCTACCGTGACCTTGACGGGCTCGCCGCTTATGCCGCCCGTGCCCGCCGCGACGGGTTCGTCGGCATGATGGCCATCCATCCGGATCAGGTACCGGTTATCAACCGAGCCTTCACGCCGACCGAGGCGGAACTGGACCAGGCGCGCGCTGTCGTTGCGGCCTTCGAAGCCAATCCAGGCGCCGGGGCATTGTCCCTTGATGGCAAGATGATCGACCGGCCGCATCTGGTCCAGGCGCAACGAGTGATCGCGGCGGCCGACTGACGGCCTCCTATTCGCTCTTGAAACCGCCGTCCTTGTAGCGGCTCTCGATAAAACGTCCCTGTGTCTCGAAAGCGTCCAGATCCTCTCGTGTGAGTCTCGCGCCGATGTCGTCCAGCGCCGAGCGGGCGGCATCGAGACTTGCCACAAGTCGTTCGTCGACGGTGAGGCCATCACCGTCCCGCTCGTTCCTGTAGGCCGCTGGAACCCGTTCATAGCGATCGATCAGCTCGGGGAGGTGTTTGCCCATCAGGCGGCGCGCATCCTGCGCGAGCGGATCGAGAAGGTCGATCTCGGCGAGCCGCGATTCGAGCAAGGGCAGTTGCGCGCTGATCTCGTCGAGACGGCGCGCCGCCGGCATCGGCAAAGCGGAGCGTTCCCGCATCAGCAAAGTGTCCAGCTGCCGGATCACAGACCGGGTAGGCAATTGCTCGCTATACGGCGTTCGCTCAGTTTCCCCCGGCCAGATTGAAAACAGCACCAAGATCCCGAGCACGGCGAGGGACACGACGAAGAGGCCGGTCCAGCCGATCGGGCCGATGGTCAGGCCGAAGCCGATCGTAGCGATGACCAGGCCGGCAAGCGCCACACCCATATAGCCGATCCGGCGGGCGACCGAGCGTGCCGCCCGACTGTAGTAACGTCGGCGCGCCCCGATTGCCGCGGCATTGCGGCCGTCATAGCGGGCAACGACCTCATCGAAACGGGCGATGGCTTCGTCGACGCTGCGGGGATGCACGGCCATAGGCGTCCTATCCCTCGATCGGGATCAGCGGGGAAGTCGATCCGGAAAGGCGGTTCTGTTCCGTTCCTTCAGCGCGCGCGATATACCCGCGCGATTTCTCGACCTCGCTCGAAAGCGTGTCGACGGTCTGCTTCATATTGCCCAGCGCCTCAAGCTTGAACCGGTCGATCGTGTCCATCGTATCGTAGATGTTCTGAAAGGCGCGCTGAAGCGTCTCGAGCGGGATGGTGGCAGAGGCCGCTTGCTTGTGGATCTCCCCCGTCTGGTTCTTCAGCATCTCGCCCGTGCCGTCGATCACCTTGGCCGTCGTCGTATTGAGGGCGGTGATCTGTTCCAATACCAATTTCTGGTTGGTAAGCGCCTGGGCGACGGTGATCGCGGTGCGGAGCGCCGAAACCGTGGTGGTCGATGCCCGGTCAACGCCCTTCACCAGTTCGACATTGTTCTTCTTGACCAGGTCGAGCGCCAGATAGCCCTGAACCGACACCGCCATCTGCGTCAAAAGGTCGGTAGTCCGCTGCCGCGTGTAGAAGAGGGCGGTCTCCCGGATTGCCTTGGCCTTGGCCGGGTCGGTCGCATCCAGCTCGTTCGCTTTCTCTTCGAGCTTTGCGTCCATCGTCTTGGAGATATGGATCATCTGTTCGAGCTGGCCCATCGTCTTCCAAAGATTGGAGCGCTCGGTGGCGATGGCGGCATTGTCCATCAGCAGCTCATCCTTGCCCGAGGCCAGGCGGGCAAGGATTGTGGAGATATGGCTTTGGGCGGACTTGTAGCCATCGAAATAGCCGCGAAGCTTCGATCCGAAGGGGATGATGCCGAATAGCTTGCGCGGCGCGGTAAGATTGCCGCGCCGGCTCGGATCGAGATCCTCGACGGTCCGGCGCAATTCGGTCAGATCGGCGCCGATACCGCTGTCCGCGTCGATCGCCTTCACCGGACGATCCAGGAAGCGGTTGGTTTGATTGGCGGCGTCGGCGATCTGCTTGCGGCCCATATTGGTGAGCTCATCGACTTTCTTGCCGAATTCCGGACTGTTCGCATCGACGGAGACAAGTTCATCGACGAACTTGTCGACGACGGCCTGAAGCTTCGTCTTCACACCCTCCTCGACCGGGACGAGTCCCGCTGCCTCTTCCGGTGCAACCGTGGTCAGCGCCTCCGGCGCGTCGAGCTTCAGCTTGGTTTCGGTAGCCATTGCAGTCCCCTGATCTAGGTTCCCGATAAATGGGGCAGGGGGGCAGGCAAGCGCAAGGGCAAAAGTGTATTATGTAGACAATACACGTCGAATCTGCACGTTAACCAGTTGCCTTTACGCTTTGTCAACGATCATAGGTTCAGATTGATCTACCGGGGCGGGGCGCAATCAGATGAGGCGCCGATGGCCAGACATTATCAGACGCAGCAGGACAATAGGCCGCACCCGCTTGGCGGACCGATCACGCTCGCCAATCTGCCGCCACCCGATACGACCCGCTGGGTGGCGCGGCGCAAAGCCCAGGTAGTGGCCGCCGTACAGGCCGGCCTCCTGACAATCGAAGAGGCGTTGATACGCTACAGATTGTCCCTCGAAGAATTTAACAGCTGGCAAAAGGCGCTCTACCGTCACGGCGTTCGCGGGCTGCAAACCACCCATCTCCAGATTTTCAAACTGGCCGACCGAAAGCGGAAGAAGGGCGAAAGCAGCCGCAAGAATGCGCGCAGCTGGGGGCACCGGCATGTTTGAGACGGCCCAGCGGAAAGCCGTCGATAAGAGCCGCGCGCATGCACCAGCACCCAATCCGGTGCCTGCCTCGCCGCTGATGCTGCTGATCGACGACGAGCCAAGCGTCGGCCGCTTCCTGGCCCATGCCGCCGAGGAATGCGGGTGCCGGGCGCTGGCAACGATCAGCCCCGAGAGCTTCCGGCGGGAATATAGGCTGCTGCGCCCGGATATATTGGCTCTGGACTTGGCCATTCCCGGCGCGGACGGGATCGAGCTACTCCGCTTTCTGGCCCAGGAAAAATGCGAAGCGCCGATCATCATCATCAGTGGCTTCGATCGGCGGGTACTGGATTCGGCAATGCGCCTGGGCAGGGCGCTCGGCCTGAGGATGATCGGGCCCTTGTCCAAGCCGGTGCGGCTATACGAGCTCGAGGCACTGCTGGAGACGGTGAAAGGATCCACGCGATGAAGATCGTTCCCGCCCGCGAGGCCGCAGCCGCAGCCGAGCTTCAACTGGCCGCCGAACGGCAGGAGCTCTTCCTCCTCTACCAGCCGAAGATCGACCTGGTCACCGGTGGACTGGCAGGCGTGGAGGCATTGCTTCGATGGGAAAGCCCGGCATTCGGCCTGATGAAGCCTTCCGAGTTCATTCCGATTGCGGAGCGGTCGGGCGCGATCGACAGCCTTACCGACTGGGGCGTGCGGCAGGTGATCCGGCAGTGGCTCGATTGGCGAGAACAGGGATTCAAGATCAACATCGCCTATAATATATCAGCCCTGACGTTGCGCGACGTCCATTTTCCCGACTATCTGCAACGGCTCTGCCAGATCGAAGGCATGCCTTGCGAGGAACTGACGCTGGAGGTGACGGAAGGCGCCACCCAGCACGCGATAAGGCTGCTGGACACACTCACGCGGTTTCGAATCAAGGGTATGAGCCTCGCGCTCGACGATTTCGGCACCGGCTATTCGTCTCTGCTCCAGCTCCGCCAGCTTCCCTATACTGAACTGAAGATCGATCGCTGCTTCATCAGGGATGTGGCCGATGACCCCGAAGCGCGGCTGATCGTCAGATCGATCATCGACCTTGCCCATGGTCTGGGCCTGGTCGCCACCGCGGAGGGCGTCGAGACCGAGGAAATGTTCGAGTTTCTGGTCGATCTCGGCTGCGACCAGGCGCAAGGATTCCTGATGGCGAGACCGATGCGAGCGCAGGACCTGGCTCCATGGATATTGAATTCCCAGACACATTGGCGCGAGCAGTGCAAACGCCCAGCCCTGCATGCCTGTCAGTTGGCTGTGGCTTGAGATTTCATTCGCTTTCAGCCTCGAATTGTCAGGCTCAGCAGCGGATGACGGCCCCCACGGCCGCGATCCGATCGACCGTCGCATAGGCTGGGCGGTCCAGCTCTTCCCCGAAAATATCCGGATCGATCTCACGATAGCGAAGCTTGGCGCCGATCCGGCCGGCTTCTGCCTTCAGCCCATCCTCGAGCGCGTCGCGTCCATTGACAATGGCGCTGCCGGTATAGAGGAGCATTCGACCGCCGGGCTCGAGCCGCGCCATGGCGGCTTTGGCCCACATCAGCGAAAGCTCGGCGCCATGCATCGAGCCGCCATCGCGATAGGCACGCTTGCCGTCATCGACGATGAAGGGCGGATTCGCGATTGCGAGATCGATCGGGCCCGATATCCCTTCCAGGCAGCTCCCCTCGAAGGTTTCGACTTCAATCCCGGCATGGAACGCGTTCACACGGGCGAAACGCAGCGCAAGCGGATTGATGTCGGTCAGCGCGAGCCGGGCGCCGGGCAGGAGGGGAGCCGCCGTGATCGCACCTACGCCGGCGCCCGCGCCAATATCGACGAGGCGGCTCCCGCCGGGGTGCTGGATCAGCTCGCGGCGGACGAAATCCGCGAAACGATAGCTGTCCGGCCCAAGGAATACCGAGTTCGGATCGTCGGTGGGGAAAGCGGAATGCACGAACAGGCGATCAGAGATCGTCGAAACCCTGATGCCGAATTTCAGGGCTCCCTTCCAACTGCCGCACCATCCATATTCCATCAGCAATTCCAGGAGGCGCTGCGGCAACAGGTCTTTCTCGAATGGACGGCTCCAGCCAAGCGCATCGCGCAAGTCCCGCGCAAGATCCTTGCCGGGCCTTTCCAGCACCCGCCTATGGGTCGCCGGCGTCGGCGTCACGAAGCGATAGTGCCGATCCTCCAGAAAGGAGAGCAACTCGGCCAATATCGCATCGGCTCGGACCGCATCGCTATCAGGCAGCGAAGCATGAATGGGCGTCGGCATCCTGCCCGACACTATCGGGACTGGCGCTGCGTTGCCAGCCGACGCAGCGGCGCTGAGCGGCGCAATGACCGCGATCAGAAGAATTCGGAACGATAGCGGTCGAAGCAGCGCGCCCCGCAATTCAGCCGGATCAACGCACCTTCGGCAATGGCGACGGCGCGGCGGGGATCCTCTGCAACGAGCGGGCGCAATGCCTCGCGATTCCAGGCTTCGCTATGCTTGACGTCGAGAACGGCGTGGACATTGAAATAGCGGCTGTCCTTGCCGGAGAAGCCGAGTCGCTTGAGACCCGCGGCGGTGGCTGCGGAACGATCCGGCGCGGTGAGCTCAATGGCCCCGAGCGCGCCGACGCTGTGCCAGGCGTAACGGCGGGTCGTTGCCATCGCCGTCATGGCATTGGCAAGCGCCAGACTTTGCCAGGCCGTATTTTCGATGCGCGGCTGCAACTCCAGGTTCTGGACCAGACTGTCCAGCATCGTCCCATGGACGCCCTGCGGATTGCCGCGGCCCATTTCATCCCAATAGTTTCGCGCGAGCTCCAGTTTCGCGCGCATCGGGATCTTGACCTGAGTATAGGCAACCAGATCATCGAAGCCGGCTTCTCCGGCTGCTTCCTGTTCGAGGAACCATCGCAGCTCTTCCCGATTGGCTTGCTCGGCGATCCAGGGAAAGAGGGGATCGCCCTGGCCCGGGCCGCTCTCCTTCAATCCCTCGAACCAGGCGATGAACCCTTCGGGATCGGATGGGACCGCCGCTGCCTCTTCCGCTACCTCATCCCTGAGCTCCTCCAGGAAATCGCCTTCGAGCCGGAGCATCCGAGCGTCGCGCTCGAGCGTCAGCTGCCAATCGGGTGTCGGAAATGCCGGTGCGAGTCGTTGACGGTTCCAGGCCGCCAGGCCCTGCTGGAATGTATCTGTCAGGAATTGCGAGGTGAAAGCGAGGGGTTGGGCGGCCTTGAATGCCGTAGCCATTGTGACTTGGTCCTATCTGTGGGTTTTGTCGGAACAACCCTTCGGCACAGGACGCGTTCCGCGCTACGGCCACGATTTCACTGATCGAAGTTAGCGCCCGCTGGCGATACATTAGAGGTTCGGGAGCACCTGCGAAGCTTCTCCCCAGCCTTGCAAGGGACGGGCCGAGGCGCGCTCTATCAGCAATTCAACATCCTTCACCGTGAAACGCGCGCCGCTCGTCATGTCATCGAGTTCGTCCCAGCTCACGGGCGCCGAAACGGGCGCGCCTTCGCGCGCCCTCGCCGAATAGGGCATGATCGCCGTCGCGCCGCGCTGGTTGCGCAGATAATCGAGGAAGATCCGTCCGCTTCGCTTGGCCTTGGCCATGTTGGCGGTAAATCGATCGGGCTCGGCCGTGGCGAGAGCGATCGCGAAACGCTGGGCGAAATCCTTGACCTCCGGCCATTCGGCCTTGGGTGTCAGCGGGACGACCAGGTGCAGGCCCTTGCCGCCCGTAAGCAAGGGAAATGCCTGAAGCCCCATGTCCGCCAGGTGCCGGTGGAGATCGCGGGCCGCCCGTTTCACTTCGTCGAAGCCGAGCCCGATGTCCGGGTCGAGATCGAATATCAGCCGGTCCGGACGTTCGACATCGTCGACCTTGCTGCCCCAGCCATGAAACTCGATCGTTCCCATCTGTACGCAGGCGAGTATCCCCGCCACGTCGGCGACGTAGAGATAATCTTCGGTCTTCCCATTCTTCTCCCGGATCGGAACATGATGGACATGCTTGCCGAAGCTGCCGGCATCATGTTTCTGGAAGAAGCATTTCTTTTCGCGCCCCTGCGGGCAGCGGACGAGGCTGATCGGCCGATTGGCCGTCCATTCGCTCATCAGGGCCCCGACCTGGCGATAATAATCGGCCAACTGCCCTTTGGTGACGTTGCCATCGGGAAAGATCAGCCGATCCGGATTGGTGATCTTCACCTCGGCCTCGGCATCGGTCTGAGAGCCTGGAAGCGGCTGCGGCGTTTCCGCGACAATTGCCGACGCCTTCTTGTCACTGCGCAGACCGAGGAAGCTGGCATGGCGGACGACATTGTCCGCGGTGAATTCGGCGAAAGCCACCTCTGCCACCAGCTGTGGCTTCACCCAATGTGCGCCGCGTGCCTCCGGGCGCGGAACCGGGGCAGGCGCCTTGTCGGTTTGCAATGCCTGCAATTCCTCGATGAGGGTCTGCTGCACGGCCATCGAAAAGCCGGTACCGACCTTGCCGGCGTAGCGAAGCTTGCCGTCCTCGTGGAGACCCAGCAGCAAGGCGCGAAAGGCTCGCGATTTCTTGTCGCTCTCCGACCATCCGATGATCACGAATTCCTGCCGACGGGTGCATTTGACCTTCAGCCAGGACTTGGTCCGAGTACCGCGATAGAGCGCATCGGCCCTTTTCGAAATGATCCCTTCCTGGCCGGCTTCGCACATGGCGTCGAACAGCTTTTCGCCGTGGCCGACGATGTGGTCGGCATAGAGAATGAAGGGCGGCCGTCCGTCGCCTAAAAGGGACGCCAGCTTCTGCTTGCGCTCGATATTGGGAAGGCGGGTCAAATCCTCACCATCGATCTGCAGCGCGTCGAACAGGAACAATGTGAGCCCACGCCCCCCCTCGCTGATCGCTTGCTGGAGCGCGGAGAATCCACTTCTTCCCTGGTCGTCGAGCTTGACGATCTCCCCGTCGAGCAAGGCGGAATCGGCCTCGATGCCAAGAGCGGCTTCGGCGATCTCCGGGAATTTGTCCGCCCAGTCCAGCCCGGAACGGGTGTAGAGCTTCGCCTTGCCGCCGCCGATGCCCAGGAGGCAGCGATAGCCGTCGAATTTCATTTCGTGGATCCATCCCGTTCCAGCCGGGACAGCGTCGACCAGCGTGGCCTTTTGCGGTTCGCGAAATGGCGGAGGCCTGGTCGACGATCGGGCCTTGGTCGACGATCCGGATTGCGCGCGGCGGCGCGTGGTCCCACCGGCTGGCCCACCGCGCCTGGGCGGCTTCGTCCAGCTCGCCAGAAGCTTCGCCTTCTTGCCGTCCGCTATCTCGATCATGGTCCGGCCAGTCTTGATGCTGGTGAGATATTTTTCGGTGAGGCCGGCGGAGCTGCCGGCATGCTCATCCTCGACCTTGCGAAGGATCCAATTCTCCGTGCGATCGCCGGACCGAGGCTTGAGCCGGAACATCACCCATTCCCCTTTCATCCGCTCGCCATCGAGGCTGAAATGGAGATGGCCTTCGGCCAGGGTCTTGCGGGGGTCCTTGCCCGCATGCGGCGTCCAGGTGCCGCGATCCCACAACATGACGGTACCACCCCCATATTGCCCCTTCGGGATCGTCCCTTCGAAGGTGGCATAGCTCAACGGATGGTCCTCGGTGCGGACCGCCAGTCTCTTGTCGTTCGGGTCGAGACTTGGGCCGCGCGTCACCGCCCAGCTTTTCAATGTGCCGTCCAGCTCCAGCCTGAAATCATAATGGAGCCGGGTCGCATCATGTTTCTGGACCATGAAATTGAAGCCGTCCTGGTCCCCAACCTTGCCGGCCGGCTCCGCCGTTTTCGTGAAGTCGCGCTTCTTGTTGTAGGTTGCCAGGGGGCCGGGCTTGCGCGCCATCCATCAGGCTCGCTTGCGAGCCGGCGCGGATTTGGTGGGCGCCTTTCTTGCGGGCGGCTTCTTCGCGCCTGGCTTTTTCGCGGTGCTGGCCTTGCGTCCCCCCTCGCTCCCGCCGGGGCGCTCGATCGACTTCTTGAGCGCCGCCATCAGGTCGATGACGTTGGAGCCGCGGGCCGGCGCCTCCTCTTCCTCGGCATGGATCTTGCCGCCCTTCAGCTTTCGCTTGCGTTCGATCAGATCGTGCAGCGCATCCACATAGCGGTCGTGGAATTTGGATGGATCGAAGGCTGCGGTCTTCTTCTCGATCAGCGTCTCGGCGAGATCGAGCAATTCCTCGTCCGGCGCGGCGTCGGCTATGTCCCGGAAATAGCCCTGCGCCTTGTTGACTTCATCCGCGTAACGGAGCGTTTCCAGAACGATGCCGCGGCCGCACGGCTTGATGCTGACAACATATTCGCGGCCGCGCAATGCGAGCTGACCAAGCCCGACCTTCTTGGTTCGCCGCAAGGCCTCGCGAAGGACGATGAAGGCCTCCTCGGCGAGATCGTCCGCGGGCACGACATAATAAGGCTTTTCGTAATAGAGGACGTCGATCTCATCATGATCGACGAACTGGGTGAGTTCGAGCGTCTTCTTCGATTCGAGCTTCACCGCCTCCAGTTCATCCTCCTCGAGGAGGACATAGCTTCCCTTCTCATACTGGAATCCCTTGACGATATCCTCGGCCTCGACCGGGCCGACGCCGGGCACCACCTTTTCATATTTGATCCTCTTGCCGGTGGGCTCGTGGATCTGGTTGAAGGCGATGGTGGCACCGCTCTTGGTGGCGGAGAATATTTCGACGGGGATCGAGACCAATGCCAGCCTGATCTGTCCCTTCCAATAGGCGCGCGCGGCCATCTCGATCCTCCAATCCTATTGCGAACCATTCAATCCGCGGGGAGGGGAGCGGTTCCCGCAATCTCCTGGACATTTGAAAGGCGCCTGATCCGCGTCGTCGGCCGAAGCGCGAGGCGCTTCCCCTCGAACGGTCAGATTCTAGACTGGAATTTCGGTCGTATATTTCACCTGCCGAAGTGCGAAGTTCGACGCGGCATGGGCGACGCTTGGATGGGTCAGCACGCCGCGCATGATGAAGCGATCGTAATCGGCCACATCGCGGACGGCGATGCGCAGCAGATAATCCCATTCGCCAGACATCGCATAGCATTCGACGATTTCTTCCCGGGACTGGATGAACTCCTCGAACTCCGACCGCGCCGACACGGTCTGGCGCGTCATCCGGACCTGACAGAGCACGTTGACCGCGCGCCCAAGATGCTCGGGATCGGCCAGCCTTACGGTCTTGCCGAGCACGCCCGCCTTTTCGAGGCTGCGAACCCGCCGCCACACCGAGGCCGCCGAGGCGCCGACCTTTTCGCTCAATGCGGCGTGACTGAGACTCGCATCTCGCTGCAATTCCCGGACGATTTTCCGGTCGATCGCATCCATTTGATTATTCTCTTTCATAATTCACCTGTAGCAGCGTAAAATGTTTCATATCTGTGATCAAGGCACGTCTCTTTGAGAAATATTTTGAGCGGCGGCGCGATAGCTGTAACGCACGCCTCGCGCCCAATCCGGGCGAGACGGGGAGTAGAAATGGCAGACGGTTCCACATTGACGAAGGACGCAAATCTTTTCGGCGGGCTTGAAGAGCAAAAGCCTGACGCATTGCTGGCGCTGATCGGCATGTGCAACGCCGATCCGCGACCGGAGAAGATCGATGTCGGCGTCGGCGTCTATCGCGACTCCGCGGGGGGCACGCCGATCCTGCGGGCGGTCAAGGCCGCGGAGAAGATCCTACTCGAGACCCAGCAGACGAAGACCTATCTGGGATCTCAGGGCGACGCACATTATGTCGAACTGCTCCGCCCGATCATCTTCGGCGACGCCGGCGATCAAGATCGCATCGTCGGCGTTCAGACACCCGGTGGGTGCGGCGCGCTTCGGCTCGGCGCCGACCTGATCGCCAAGGCCAATCCCGAGGCGCGTATCTTTGTGGGGCAGCCGACATGGCCTAACCACATGCCGCTGATCGAGTGCGCTGGCGTCAAGATGGTCGCCCATCCTTATTATGACCGCGACAGCCGCTCGATAACATTCGATGCGATGATGGACGCATTGAACGAAGCGCGTGCAGGCGATCTCCTCCTTCTGCATGGCTGCTGCCACAATCCCACCGGCGCGGATCTCGACCTGGATCAATGGAAAGCGGTGGCCGATCTTGTCGCCCGCAACGGTCTCGTGCCCTTCGTCGACCTCGCCTATCAGGGTCTTGGCAATGGCCTTGAACCCGACGCCGCCGGCACCCGGCTCGTCGTCGAGGCCGCGGAGCAGGCTCTGGTCGCCCATAGCTGCGACAAGAATTTCGGGGTGTATCGCGAACGGACGGGCTCGCTCTTCATCAAGGGCAGGAATCGGACCGAGGCCGGGAAGGTGTTCGGCAATCTTATGTCGCTTGCCCGGACCATGTGGTCCATGCCGCCGGACCATGGCGCTGCAGTGGTCCGCATCATCCTCGACGATGCCGAGCTGCGCGCCGACTGGAACACGGAGCTCCAGGAAATGTGCGCCCGAATCCGGGCGCTCAGGGCCCGCCTGGCGGCCTTCGATCCCCGGCTCGCTTATATCGACGGCCAGAACGGCATGTTTTCGATGCTGCCCTTGAGCAAGGAAGCCGTCGTGGCGCTCAGGTCGGAGCATGGAATTTATATGGCCGATTCCGGCCGCTTCAACGTTGTCGGCCTGTCGGACGAGAGCGTCGATCGCTTTGCGGCGGCCGTGGTGGAAAAGCTTTAATGGCGGAGGGTGTTATTCTGGAGAAGCGAGCAAGCCAGGCTAACGCCCCTGACCCCGATTTCGATTGGCGCCGGATCGCCTATCTCGTCCAGCTCAGCCGAGCGATGGACAAGCTGGAGGAAGAGAAGCTCGTTCCCGAGCGAAAGGTTCTCTACCAATTTTCGGCGCGCGGCCATGACATGGCTCAGGTCATGCTGGGCAGCCAGCTGACCAACGCGAAAGACGCTGCCTGCGGCTATTATCGTTCCCGGCCCCTGCTGTTGGCGCTTGGCGTCCCCATCGAGGACGCGCTCGCCTCCGGCATGGGCCGGGCCGGCGGCTATTCCGACGGCCGCGACATCGGCGTCGTCTTCAATTATCCAAATCTGGGTGGACCGCCGGCGCTTCCCATGAGCGGGGGCGTGGGCGCCCAATATACGCCGACGGTGGGCTGGGCGCAGGCGATCGAATATTATCGAACGGTGCTGGGCAGCGACCCTCATGGGGATGCGATGGCGGTCGTGCTGGGCGGCGACGCCTCGGTCGCGACCAACGGCTTCTGGGCGGCGTTGACGGTAGCGACGACCCAGAAGCTGCCGATGCTGTTCTATATCGAAGACAATCAATACGGTATTTCCGTGCCCTCCACCTACCAGACGCCGGGGGGCGATATCGCGCGCAACCTTGCCAGCTTTGCCAATCTCGAGATTTTCTCGGGCGACGGCACAGAGCCGGCGGAGGCGGCGCGCCTGCAAAAGGCAGCTGTAGCGCATGTCCGCGGCCGGAAGGGGCCCGCTCTCCTCAGGCTGACGGTGCCGCGCCTGCAGGGCCACAGTTTTCAGGACACGCAGACCTACAAGGACGAAGCCTTCGTGCGCTCGGAATGGGCGCGCGACCCGCTGCCGAAACTCAAATCCTTCCTGGTCGGGCCCGTCATGGACGAAGACGAATGGGACAGGATCGCTCGCGAAGCGGGTGAGGCCGTGGAAGGGGCGCGGGAGCAGGCGGAGGCCAGGCCCGTCGCCCGGCCGGAAACCGTGCTCGACAATGTCTTCTACCAAGGCGAGATGCAGGCCATTGGCGGGCAATGGTCGCACGGCTATCAGCCGCCCGCCTGCCACGAAGATCCTCGTCCCGAAGGCCAGAGGATCAACATGGTGACGGCTATCCGCCGAACCCTTGACCATGAGCTTGAGATCAACCCGCGGGTACTGATGTTCGGCGAGGATATCGGCCCAAAGGGCGGCGTTCACGCCGTGACCCTGGGCCTGCAGGCCAAATATGGAGTGGAGCGGGTTTTCGACACCAGCCTCTCGGAGGAAGGAATTGTCGGCCGCGCGGTTGGGATGGCGCTGGCTGGCCTGATGCCGGTGCCGGAGATCCAGTTCCGCAAATATGCCGAACCCGCGCTGGAGCAGATCAACGATTGCGGGACGATGCGCTGGCGTACCGCCAACCGCTTCGCGGCGCCGATGGTGCTCCGCATTCCCGGCGGCTTCTTCAAATGCGGCGATCCCTGGCACAGCCAGACGAACGAGGTGCAGTTCGTCCACAATCCCGGCTGGCTGGTGGCGGTGCCGAGTAATGCCGAGGATGCGGTCGGCCTCCTTCGCGCCGGTCTTCGCGGCAACGATCCGGTCATCTTCTTCGAACATCGCGCCATGCTCGACGATAGCTGGGCGCGGCGGCCATATCCGGGCGACGATTATGTCCTGCCGTTCGGCCGCGCCAAGAAGGTGAAGGAAGGGGACGAGCTGACCATCGTCACCTGGGGCGCAATGGTGCCACGCTGCGAGGAAGCAGCCGCGGACCGGAGTGTCGACATCATCGATCTTCGCACCTTGATGCCGTGGGACCGCGAGATGGTGCTGGAATCGGTCAAGCGTACGCGGCGCTGCCTGATCGTGCATGAGGATTTGAGGACGGGCGGCTTCGGCGGCGAGATCGCGGCGGTGGTCGCCGACGAGGCCTTCCTGGATCTCGACGCGCCGGTGTCGCGGTTGACCATGCCGGACATTCCAAGCCCGCATAATCCGGTCCTCCTCGACTGGGCGGTGCCCTCACCGGAGCGGATCCGGGCCAAGATAGACGAGCTGGTGAGCTTCTGATGATAGATATCCTGGTTCCCTTGGAGCAGGAAGGCACGCAGGCCGTGGTCCGCGCGTGGCTCCGCAAGGTCGGTGACCGGATCGAGGAAAATGATCCGTTGGTCGAACTCGAAACCGACAAGGTGGCTGTGGAAGTGCCTGCGCCGGCCGCCGGCGTCCTCCGCGAAATCCTGCTGCAAAGCGATGCCGAGGCCGTGCCGGGTGCCGTGCTGGGCCGGATCGCGCCGCTTGCCGAGGTCACCGGGCATGAAAGTGACGAGGCCTCTGGCGCGACCGAGCAGGTGACGTCGGCGGCTCCCGCCGCGGGGCCGAAGTCAGCGGAATCTGGCAACAGGCGCGCCCAGCTCGATCCGGAGCTGCGATTGTCGCCGGCGGTGAAGCGCGCCCTTCTGCAGCACGATATCGACCCGGCTGTGATCGAAGGCACAGGGCGGGGGGGGCGCATCACCCGGGCGGACGTGGACCGCGCCGCAGCGCAAGCGACCCAGGCGCGCCCTGTTGAAGGCGTAATCCCGCGGGCGTCCAGCGGCATTGCCTCGCACAGCGTGCCGCACGACAGGATGCGGCTGCGCATTGCCGAAAACATGCTTGGCTCCGTCACGCGTGCGCCGCATGTCACGGCCGTCTTCGAGGCGGATTTCAGCGCCATCATCCGCCACCGCGCGCGCCACAAGGACCAATGGGCAAAGCAAGGCGTGAAGCTCAGCTACACCGCCTACCTCGTCGCTGCCTGCGCGGAAGCGATGAAGGTCGCGCCGGCGATCAACAGCCGCTGGCATGACGACAGGCTCGAGATTTACGACGATATCAATATCGGCGTCGGCACCGCTCTGGGCGATAAAGGCCTGATCGTACCGGTCCTGCGCCAGGTGCAGAAGCTTTCGCTGAAAGGCATCGCCTCTGCCTTGGAGGAACAGGTCGCCCGCGCGAGAGCCGAGAAGCTGACCGCTGCGGACGTGAAGGACGGCACCTTCACTATCTCCAATCACGGCGTGTCGGGTTCCCTCTTCGCCGCACCGATCATTATCAATCAGCCGCAATCGGCGATCCTCGGCGTCGGCAAACTGGAAAAGAGAGTGGTCGTGCGTGAGGTGGACGGCGCCGACACGATCCAGATCCGGCCAATGTCCTACGTCTCGCTCACGATCGACCATCGCGTGGTCGACGGGCACCAGACTAACACCTGGCTCAGCCGCTTCGTGGAGGTCCTGGAGAATTGGTCGGCCGACGGCTGAACCCGTTGCCCGTCGAGGCTCCATCCAAATGTTGAAACCATGATTTGCGCTTCAGGTTGATTCAATCTGAATCGATCATAGTCTCGGACAGGTCATTGCTTCAGCGCGCCATGGCCTGCGCCGTGCGGCGAGGATCGCCGCAGGCCGATGCCATGCCATTCTCGGCGATCCGGATCCCGTCGAACGATCCATGCATCCAGTCCCATGGGCTGGTGCCTACCAGCATCTCTCCGCGCGCCCTGACCTGGCCGATAAGATCCTGGCCCATATCGACTTCTATCATGTTCGCGCCGGGAACCTTGAGATCCGAACCGCCAAAGCGCGGCTTGTGCACCGAAGCTTCTATGTCGAGGCCGAAATCGAGCATGTTCATCGTGTTCTGAACAATATTCTCGGTCAGCGAGACGCTGGGCGAGCCGGACGCCAAGACGGGCTTTCCGTCTCGTGCGAATATGTTGGGCGCGATGCGCGAGTGAACCCGGCCGTCCGGGCCGGGAGTGCCCGAGGCGAGATGAAGCAGTCCGGCGCAGACATAGACGCCATCGACGAAGATACCGGTCGTGTAAGGCATCGACATGACCGAATGAAGCACGGTGGCGACATTGCCGTCCGCGTCGACGACGGTGATGTGGGCCGACCCTGGAGGAGCGAGGGCTGGGGGCGCCGCGGCCGGCTTTTCATCCAGGCTTGCGAAGCGTTGGGCCGCCAAGGCTTTCGAGATCATTTTTTCGACCGGCTCAACGGCTCCGTTTCGGCGCTGCGTCGCCGCGTCGGCATAGACCTTCTTGATGATCTGGAGCAGGCGGCGGGTGGTTTCCGCCGAGGCATAGGCCGGGCCGAGCTTCTGGACGTCCATCAGTTCGATCATGTTCATGATCTCGATGAGCGCCTGGCCGCCGAAATCCGGAGCAGGCGCGGCGATCAGTTCATAGTCGCGATATGAGGATCGAACCGGCTCATCGATGATCGGTCGCCAAGCTTCCATGTCCTCGATGGTCAGGAAGCCCCCGGCCTTCTGCACCGCTTCTGCATATTTGCGTGCGAATTCTCCACGATAGAAATAGTCGCTGCCTTCTTCGGCCAGCCGCTCGAGCGTGTCCGCGTGCCGGGACTGAACCAGCTTTTCGCCGACGTTCAATAGGCGCCGATCCTTGAAATACATTTCCTGGCCCTGGGCCACCGCCCCCAAGGTGGAGGATTCGACGAACATCTCGCCCCAGAGGAACGGATGGATTTCGAACCCGTGCCGGGCATAATGGATGGCCGGCGCCATCACCGTCTTCATCGGCAAGCGCCCGTATTTGCCATGTGACGCTTCCACGCCGCCCCAGAATCCCGGTACGGGAACGAGGGTGCCGTCCCGTTGTCCCGACATCACCAAGGCCTCGAACGCTTTCGTTCCGCCCTTGAAAATGGGATGGGCTTTCGGCGCGTTCATGGAACCGTTGACGTAGGAATAAGACCCGCTGCGAGCGTCGTAATGGAGCATCGAAAAGACGCCCGAGAGCGTGGTCATATGCGGTTCGACCACGGTCTGCGCGAGCGAAGCGGCGCAGATCGCGTCGCAGGCATTCCCGCCCATCTCGAGAATGTCGATCGCGACCGAGGTGGCGAGAGGATGCGTGCAAATGGCAACGCCCTGTTTGCCCGCGACGCTCTTCTTGCGCCCGAATTCGGCCGTCGAGATGAGGCTCCGGCGCTCCTCGTCGGAAGGCGGGCTCCAGGCCCCCGTTCCCGTGACACGTGCGTTGGCGCTGCCGGACGCGAATGAAAGTGAAGCGGCAGCTGCCATTCCAGCGATCGAACCGCCAATGAACTGCCTGCGGTCAACTTTCTGGTCCATAATCAATATCCCCCCAAAGGCCCGACGCTCCACGTCATCGCACACATTAAATGCACAAATGCATGGAATGGGCAATACCAACCTATATGGCGGTCAGGGGAAACTGATGGTTGCGGCGCGAGGGTGCCTTCGCTAGCACCACTTGCCGTGCCCCTGTGGCGGAATTGGTAGACGCGCTCGACTCAAAATCGAGTTCCGCAAGGAGTGCCCGTTCGACTCGGGCCAGGGGCACCACCGCCGTCTTGTCGGCGTTCCGTTCGCCGTGAGAAGCGGAATGGACGGTTCAGGGCCGCTTCGTCACCAGACGGCCGGCCTGCATCACCAGGACCGGATGCCCGGTCGCCCCTATGTCGGCGATCGGATTGCCGGCAACGGCAACGATATCAGCGGTTTTGCCCGTCTCCAGGGTACCGATATCCCGTTCCAGACCGAGCAAGCGCGCGGCTTCCCGCGTCCCGGCCAAGAGGGCTGCCGCGGGCCGCATGCCGTGACGGACCATGAGCACGAACTCCATGGCGTTCTTGCCATGGTCGTTGGGACGGACGGTGATATCGGTGCCGAGCGCGATGGGGACGCCCAACCGGAGCGCGGATCGAAACATTGCGCCGGAGGCGGCACCAGCCACCCGAGCCTTTTCGGCGATATTGGGGGGGTAATTTCCGGCATTGCTCGAAACCCAGTCGAGCGCAGTGATCGTGGGCACCAGGAACACGCCCTTCTTCTTCATGAGGCTCAGGGTCTCTTCGCTGAGGAAGCTGCCATGTTCGATGGAATCGACCCCCGCTTCGACGGCCATTCTCGCGGCAGTGTCGCCATGGGCATGTGCAGCGACCTTGCGCCCCCAATTATGAGCCTCTTCGATCGCCGCCTTCATTTCCTCGGCGGTAAGCTGTGGCACGTCGACCGGGTCGTGGGACAGGACGCCGCCGGAGACGCACAGCTTGATCACGCTGGCACCCCACTTGATCTGGCTGCGCACCGCTTCCCGACATTCTCCGGGGCCGGAACAGACGCCGTCGACGACCGTCTTCGGCGGCACGCGTTCTGGCGGGAAGGGGGCCTGATCGCAGCTCCCTCCCCGGGCGGTGATCGCGTTGCCGGCGGTCAGCATATGCGGGCCGGGCGTCAAACCTGCATCGATGGCGTTGCGGAGGCCGACGTCGATGAAATAGCGCGCGCCGACGTGGCGCACGGTCGTGAAGCCGCCCTCCAGTGTCTTGCGAGCATTTACGGCGGCATAAAAAGCCTGTTCCGATTGCGTGCGCATCAGCTCGTTATAGGCCTTGCGGTAATAATCGGAATCGGGCTCCAAGGTCAGATGAGCATGCGCGTCGATGAAGCCGGGAAGCAAAGTGGCGTCGCCGAGATCTACTATATCGGCGCCCGCCGGGATTTCAGGATTCCCACCGACAGAGACGATCTTGCCACCACGCACGACGATGACGGCATCTTCGCGCAATCTCTCGCTCGTGCCATCGAACATCCGCGCCGCCCTCAGCACGACCGTTCCGCTCGCGGGGGGAGGGCCTGATGCCAGGACCGCGACGGAACCGGCGCCAAGCAGGGCCATCGGCACCACAATGTGCAGGCGCAGCTGCCGCATGATCCGGCAGCCACGGGCCGCCAGCCTCATCACCTGGTCATCAAGCCACATAACGCATCCGCCTCCCACCCTTTCCATAGATGGATCGCGTCTGCATTTCCGCTACGAATCTCGCTCCCGGGACGGTCCGACCAGCTCGGTTCGAAGCGTCGGCCCCGGACGCAGCCGGGGCCCACCGGTATTATTTGGCTCCGCGCTTGATGCCGACGCCGGGGAAGAGGTTCGGCGTGATCTTGCCGTTTTGGACCATCACGTTTCCGCCGACCAGGACGTAGCGGTAGCCGCTGGAGGCCTGGAGCGGGTTTTCATAAGTGGCATTGTCCTTGACGGTGGCAGGGTCGAAGACGGTAATGTCGGCATCCGCACCGACCTGGATGCGTCCCTTGCGCGCCATGGCCGGCGCTACCTTTTCCAGCCGGCGGGCGGGGAGAATCGTCATCTTCGTGAGAGCGGTCTTGAGGTCCAGCAGCTTGCGATCGCGGACATAGTGGCCGAGTACGCGGCTATAGCTTCCGGCGCCGCGCGGATGGACCTTCGGATCGCTCATCACCATGCCGTCCGAAGCGATCGAGACGAAAGGATCGGCCATGGCGGCATCGATCGCGGCCTGCGGTATCATGAAGACGACGACGGTGCCGGTTGGATTCTCCTTCCGATATTTGTTGAACGTCTCCTCGGTGAGCCGCTCGCCGGTCGCGGTCCATTGCAGATCCTTGTAGGTGATGCCCGATCGCTGTTGCCACCCTTCCGAGAAGAATTCGGAGCCAAGCGCGGTCGATCCCGCCTCATAGGGATAAGCTTCGGTGGTTACGTCGACGCCGTGGGCGGCAGCGCCCTTCATTATCTCGATCACCGTCGGCGTATCGCCGAGCGCAGTCGAAGTCACATGCACCAACTGCAGGCCGGCACCCGTAGCGGCGGCATCGGCGATCAGCTCGTTGGCGACAGCAATGGGCATGCCGGTTGCGCGGCTTTCTTCGCGCATCCGGACGTGGACGAAGACGGGCACCTTATGCTTCGCAGCGGCCTTGAACGCCTTGTAAATCTCCCGACGGCCCGTGCCCGGCGCATATTCGAGGCCGATTCCGATGCCGAGGGCGCCTGCGTCGATTTCGCGCTCCACGGCCGCGATGATTCGGCCTTCTTCCTCTTCATTGGCGGATTTGAGGAGGGCATCCCGCGACATCGTCGTCTCGTCGGACGTGGACTGACCACAGCGCAAGTCGGTCAGCACCTCCATGCGCGCGCAGATGAAATTCGCGGTGGCGCCAAAGTTGATCAGCGCCTTGCCCTGCTTGCCGGCATAGAATTGGGCGATCGGCATTACGCCGGATTCCATTTCCATGGCGGTAGTGACCCCGTCCAGGAGCTGGAAGCTCTGGCTCCTGGGATCCTGGCCGTGGGCGTGATAATCGATGAAGCCGGGAGCAACGACCTGTCCCTTGGCGTCCAACACCCGCTTTCCGCTGAGCGGCGATGTGGAAATGGCGGCGATGGTCCCGCCGCTGATGCCGACATCTGCAATTTCGTCGCGTCCGCTCGCCGGATCGATGACCCGCCCGCCCTTGATAACGATGTCGTATCCGGACCCTTGCGCTGCCACCGGAACGGCACCGAACAGCGGCGCCAGACACGCTCCCAGCAACAAATTGCGCACATGCTTTTTCATTCATCTTCTCCAGTTGGCAGGAATCCGCGCAAGGGAGGCGTCTTGCGCCTTCACTGCATAACGGGCTCCGATTTGATGCCCAATGCTTGCCCGGAAAATTTGGCTTGCTCAAGCGCGCTGTAGCCGGAAATGAAAATTGTAAGCCTAAAGCGCCCCGGCAGCTCCGAACCACTGGTAAGCCGCGCGATAAGCAGGCATGGTCGGTGAACATATTCGTCATCGAAACAAGGGACAAAATCGTGGCCCAGACCATGTGCCGGGCGAAATGAACAAGGCCGGGGGCATCGATGGCTCGACGTCACGGCCAGCCGAGGCGCATGACGACCAGCTCGAACCGGCGATGATCGCCTATCGCCGCGACCGGTTGCTCGCCGCCTTGACCCTGATTGCCGGCGCCGGTTTCGCATTGGCTCTGCCGTTCGCCTTGAGGGCAGGGGCCGAATTCTTCCTGCCGGTGACAGCCGCCCTCGTCATTGCGGTCGCGCTCGTGCCGCTGCTCGAGTGGTTGGAAAGGAGGAGTGTACCCTCGGCGCTCGCCGCTTTGCTGTGCGTGATCCTGTTGATAGCCGTGGCCAATATCGCCGTCGCTTCCATCGTTCTGCCGGCGGCGGAATGGGTCCGTCTCCTGCCGGAAAGGATCGGACGAATCCGGGACACCCTCGATCCGCTGCTCGACGTCTACGCCAATCTCGAACGTTTCATCGACGATATTTTCCGTCAGTTCGAAGTGGCGCCGGGCGCCGGGCAGCGTATGGTTGCGCTGGAGACGCCCAATTCGCTGCTCGACATCGTCGCGACCTCGGCGCCCTTCGCGGCGATCCAGATGTTCTTCGCGATTCTCGTCATCTTCTTCTTCCTGGCCGGATGGACGCGGATGCGGCGGCGAACCATCACCACCCGCGCGAGTTTCGACGGTGCGATGACCACCGCGCGCGCGATCCAGCAGGTGGTCGATGCCACCTCGACCTATCTTGGCACGATCACCATCGTGAACGTGACGATGGGTGCCGTCGTGGCCCTTGTCCTCTATCTGCTCGACATGCCGACGCCGCTGATGTGGGGCGGCATCGTCGCCGTGCTCAACTATATTCCCTATCTCGGCCCCATCGCCTCGGTAGTCCTGCTGGCGCTGGGTGGCCTGATGGCGTTCGCCGATCCCTGGTACGCCCTGCTTCCTGCGCTCAGCTTCGCCGCGATCCACCTGCTGGAAGCCAATCTGATCACTCCCATGCTGGTGGGGCGGCGCCTGACCATCAATCCGCTCCTGATCCTGGTCGCCTTGAGCTTCTGGGCCTGGGTCTGGGGGACGACCGGGGCCTTGCTGGCAGTGCCGCTGCTGATCATCATGAAGACGGTGCTGGACGCCGCGGGAAAGCCCGACATCGCAGGATTCCTGTTTGAGGAAGGAACCCTGACCGGGCATCATGCCGAGGAGCATGCCGACGAAAACGTCCACCCCGCGTCTACGCTTTAAGCGCCAGGTCCCGTCTTTCCAGGCCCTCCCAAATACACTTTTGCGGAACTGATCGCAGCTTGCTTGACAGCCTTCGGACCATCTCCTAGGTCGCCGGCTCCCAAGCGGGTGTAGCTCAGTTGGTTAGAGCGCCGGCCTGTCACGCCGGAGGTCGCGGGTTCGAGCCCCGTCACTCGCGCCATTTTCCGGTTTCCATCCACCGGAGCAATGGCTTTAGCGGCAATATCCAGATGATTCCGGCGACCAGATAATAGGCGGCATGGACCGGCCAAGGCAGGCCGTCGAGCCACCCGGCAACGCTGACGACCAGGATCGCCCAAAGCAGGATGAGCAGCAGGATCAGGCCGACGCCCGCAGGCTTGCGCCAGGATGGGTTCATTTCGTGATTATCCATTCCGCCGGAGTAGCGATCGCGTCGAGGCTGATATCCCAGGAATCGGCCTCGATCGGATCTTCGACAATCTGAGGCTCCCAGCCGAGACCTATGGTGAAGACGGTTCCGCTTTCCCGCAGATGAGCGAGCGCGCGGTCATAATGGCCCTTGCCATGACCGATGCGGGTACCGTGCCGATCGGCCGCCACCAAAGGCACCAGCACAAGGTCCGGCGCCAGCGCTTCGGCTTCGGCCGACGGCTGGAGAACGCCCCAAGGGCTCGGCGTGACCGCCGGGGCCTCCCGAAACATCATCCGGGCGTCACGATCCAGGAACCAGGGAAAAGCCGCCTTCTGGTCGGCGCCGATCCCGGCAAGGATAGGGTAGGGGCTGATCTCGGCCTTCAAGGGATGATAGAAAGCGATGATGCGGGCGCCGATCAGATGCGGCAGTACGATCCTGGCAAGTTTCGCCTCCAGATCGCTCCTGAGTGCGGGAGTCAGCGCATGCGCATAGTCGCGGCGTGCCGCAAGAGCCTGCATGCGTTGCGCGCTTTTGGGGAGTGACGGGACCGCCATGGCCGTTTGCTGGAATATCCTCTGACGCCTCAACGTCAGGTGGGGACCATATGCTCCGGGCCAGGACCCGGTTCAGGGACAGCCCCCGAGGATGTCAATATCGCCTCAGGGATGTTCTCAAAAGCTCGTACCGGGCAGTACCCGTCAATGCCTATCTAGGGTGACTGACGGGCTGCCGCAACATGCGCCGGGCGCGAATCATGCGCTAGCCTCCCGTTGGGCTACCCTCCAGCGCGTCGGCGAGCTTTTCCATCCTCTGAGCCAGCTGTTCCAACGCCTCGGCCACCGCCGGATCGGGCTCGGACGCCTGGGCGGATACCGTCCCGGAACGATGCTCCTTGATCTCGTCCGCGAGCAGCAAGGAGGCGAACAGCAATTGCCGTGCTTCGGTGAGGTTGCCGAGCGCTGCTGATGCCTCCTGCGCCTTCCGGTCCACAATGGCTGCGACGGAGCGAAGATGCGTTTCCTCCCCGTCCCGGCAGGACACCAGATATTTTCGCGCTGCGATCTCGATTTCGATGCTCGCCATCAGCTTTGGCTCCGGGAAGCGAGAAGCTCGTCGATCTGCGATATAGCCTCCGCGACACGGGCGCGAAGTGCCTGATGCTCCTCGCGCAGTCGCCTGGCTTCGCCGTCATCCTCGGGGCGCGCCGGCTGATGCGCAGCGACCGCTTCGATTCGGGCCAGTGCCCGTTCGATCCGCACGATCGCCATGTCCATGCGCTGATCCCCCATAAGGCCTTCATAGCATGGCGGTGCGGCGCCGCAAACGCCTGCCGACCGAGCGCTGGTCCCGGCCATTGCGGGATTTGGGTACGGACCCTAAAGGAGCGCCAACGGGGAGCGCTCCGAGTCTCCTCTTCATTCCATCCAGGGAAGAATATGGCCCTCGAACCGAGACTGCTTGCCAATGCCATCCGCGCGCTTTCCATGGACGCGGTTCAGGCAGCCAATTCGGGTCATCCCGGCATGCCGATGGGAATGGCGGACGTCGCCACCATACTTTTCACCGAATATCTGAAATTTGATCCTGCCGATCCCGACTGGCACGATCGCGACCGCTTCGTCCTGTCGGCCGGGCACGGGTCGATGCTGATCTATTCGCTCCTGCACCTGACCGGCTATGCCCATCCGACGATGGAGGAGATCCGCAATTTCCGGCAGACCGGATCGCCTTGTGCCGGACATCCGGAGAATTTCATGCTCAAGGGCGTCGAAGCGACCACTGGGCCGCTCGGCCAGGGATTCGCGATGGCGGTCGGCATGGCGATCGCGGAGCGCCACCTGAATGCGGTTTTCGGCGATGATCTGGTCGATCATCGCACCTGGGTCATTTCGGGCGACGGCGACCTGATGGAAGGCGTCAATCACGAGGCGGTGGGGCTGGCCGGCCACCTCCAGCTCGGTCGCCTCAACGTCCTGTGGGACAATAACAAGATCACGATCGACGGCGCGACCGATCTTTCGACGTCGGAAGACATTCCGGGCCGCTACCGTGCGTGCGGCTGGCACGTCGTTTCGTGCGACGGGCATGATTTTGCGGACATCCGCCGGGCGATGGACGAAGCGATCGCCGATCCGCGCCCGTCGCTGGTGGATTGCCGTACTATTATCGGATGGGGCGCGCCCAACAAACAGGGCACGTCGGCGACGCATGGCGCGGCATTGGGGCCCGACGAGGTCGCTGCAGCCCGGGAAAATCTGGGATGGAGCTCGGCTCCGTTCGAGATACCCGAAGAGATTGTCCGGACCTGGCGGCAAACGGGCAGCCGTGGCAGCGAGGCGCATGAAATTTGGCGCGCCCGGCTGGCTGCCAGCGGCCAGCGCAGCGAATTCGTCCGTCGCATGGAAGGCCGCATTCCCGAAGGAGCCGGGCTTGGTGATTATCTGACCGGCCTCGCGGCGAATCCGCAGAAAGTCGCCACCCGCAGGGCTTCGGAGCTTGCCCTCGGCGCCATTAACGCCTCTCTGCCGGAGACATTGGGCGGATCAGCGGATCTGACGGGTTCGAACAATACAAAAACAAAAGATCAGAAGCCTCTGACGAAAGAGGATTATTCCGGACGCTATATCTATTATGGCATTCGCGAATTCGGCATGGCCGCAGCCATGAACGGAATGGCGTTGCATGGCGGCGTCATTCCTTATGGCGGCACCTTCCTGGTCTTCTCCGATTATTGCCGGCCGGCAATACGCCTGTCGGCGCTGCAAAATGCACGTGTCGTCTATGTGATGACACATGATTCGATCGGACTTGGCGAGGATGGACCGACCCACCAGCCGATCGAACATGTGATGAGCCTGCGCATGATTCCCAATCTCGCCGTCTATCGCCCGGCCGATGCGGTGGAAACGGCCGAATGCTGGGCGCTGGCGCTGGAGCGGCAGGACGGACCGTCCCTGCTTGCGCTCACCCGACAGAATTTGCCCCAGTTTCGCGATCAGGTGTCGGAAAATTTCAGCGCCCGCGGAGCCTATCGCGTCCGCTCTGCCTCGGCGTCTCGTCGAATCGTCCTGATCGCGACCGGTTCCGAAGTCGAGGTTGCCCTGGCGACCGCCGCGGATCTGGAAGGACAGGGAATCGGCGCCGATGTGGTATCGATGCCGTGCTGGTCCCTGTTCGACGCGCAGGAGCGGGCCTATCGCGACGATATATTGCCGGAGCATGCACTCCGTGTGTCGATCGAGGCCGGTACGACCATGGGCTGGGAACGCTATGTCGGCCCGACAGGCCTTCGCATCGGCATAGACCGTTTCGGTGCGTCCGCCCCGGCGGAGCAGCTTTTCGAACGCTTTGGCTTCACTGCCCAGGCGATTGTGCCGCAAATCGTGGCGGCACTTAAAACAGCAGGAGATCAATAACATGGCGACCAGAGTTGCGATCAACGGTTTCGGACGGATCGGGCGGCTTGTCGCGCGCGCCATCCTCGAAAATGGCGATAGCGGGCTGGAGCTGGTCGCGATCAACGACCTCGCCGATGCGAAGTCGAACGCGCTGCTTTTCAAGCGCGATTCCGTCCACGGGCGCTATCCGGGCGATGTCAGCCACGAAGGCAACGACATCATCATCGACGGCCGCCGGATCCGCGTGACCGCCGAGCGCGATCCGGCCAAGCTACCGCATGGCGAAGAAGGCATCGACATCGCCCTTGAATGCACCGGTTTCTTCGCCGATCGCGAAAAAGCGGGGGCGCACCTGAACGCCGGCGCCAAGCGCGTGCTGATCTCCGCCCCGGCCAAGGGAGCGGACCTGACCGTCGTCTATGGCGTAAATCATGACAAATTGTCGGCCGAGCACCTGATCGTCTCCAACGCTTCATGCACGACCAATTGTCTGGCTCCGGTCGCAAAGGTGCTGCACGACACGGTCGGCATCGAGCGCGGCCTGATGACGACGATCCATGCCTACACGAACGACCAGAAGATTCTCGACCAGATCCATCCGGACATGCGCCGTGCGCGCGCCGCCGGCATGTCGATGATCCCGACCACCACGGGCGCCGCGCGCGCCGTGGCGGAAGTGCTGCCGGAGCTGAAGGGCAAGCTGGACGGCTCGGCCATCCGCGTTCCGACCCCGAACGTGAGTCTCGTCGACCTCACTTTCACGCCGTCTCGCGACACGAATGTGGACGAGATCAACGGGGCGCTGAAAGCGGCCTCGGAACGAGGACCGCTCGCTGGCATCCTCGACTATACCGACGAGCCACTGGTCTCGATCGATCTCAATCACAATCCGGCCAGTTCGACGGTGGACAGCCTCGAGACGGCAGTGCTGGAAGGCAAGCTCGTGCGCGTGGTTTCCTGGTACGACAATGAATGGGGTTTCTCCAACAGGATGGTCGACACGGCGTCTGCCATGGCGGCGTTGATCTGACGTCATGGCGTCATTTCGTACCCTTGACGATCTCGATGACGTTCAGGGCAAGGTAGCCCTCGTCCGCGTCGACCTGAACGTTCCGATGACGGATCTCGAGGTGACCGACGACACACGGCTGCGCGCGACGATCCCCACGGTGACGGAGCTTGCCGATCGTGGCGCGATCGTCCTCCTCCTGTCTCATTTCGGCCGTCCAAAGGGCGTCCAGCGTCCGGACATGTCGCTGTCGATCGTGACCCGCGCCTATGGCGAGGTGCTTGGTCGCCCGATCCGTTTCATCGACGCATGCGAGGGGGAGGGCGCGAAACAGGCCATCGCCACCATGGAAGGCGGCCATATCGGCATTCTCGAAAACACCCGCTTCCACGCCGGGGAGGAAAAGAATGATCCGGCGCTGGCCGCGGCGATGGCCGAGCTGGGCGATTTCTACGTCAACGACGCCTTTTCCGCCGCGCACCGCGCCCATGCATCGACCGAGGGCTTGGCCCATCTATTGCCGGCTTATGCAGGCCGGGCGATGGAGGCGGAGCTGAAGGCCCTGGAAAAGGCCCTCGGTGCGCCAGAACGTCCGGTGGCGGCCGTCGTCGGCGGTGCTAAGATCTCGACCAAGCTAGACGTGCTCAAGCACCTCGTGGCCAAGGTCGATCACCTGATCATCGGCGGTGGCATGGCGAATACCTTCCTCGCCGCCCGCGGCATCAATGTCGGCAAGTCCTTGTGCGAACATGATCTGGCCGACGTGGCGCTTGCCATATTGGACGCGGCCGAGCGCGCCGATTGCACCGTCCATCTGCCATATGACGTCGTCGTGGCGAAGGAATTCGCCGCCCGCCCGCCGTCGATGCGGACGGTCAATGTTCACGAAGTGGCTGCGGACGAGATGATCCTCGACGTCGGCCCGGCAGCAACCGAGGCGCTGGCCGATGTGCTCAAGACCTGCCGGACACTCGTCTGGAACGGTCCGCTCGGAGCCTTCGAGACGCCACCTTTCGATACCGCCACCGTGTCACTCGCCAAAACGGCCGCAGCCCTGACACAAAGCGGAGCGCTCGTATCGGTCGCCGGCGGAGGCGATACGGTCGCGGCGCTCAATCATGCCGGTGTGGCTGGCGATTTCACCTTCGTCTCCACTGCCGGCGGCGCCTTCCTGGAGTGGATGGAGGGCAAGGAGCTGCCCGGAGTGAAAGCGCTGGAAGCCGGATGATCAACATCCGGGACATCGACCATGTCGTGCTCCGGATTTCAGACCTCGAGCGCATGACCCGTTTCTATGTCGAGGTTCTGGGTGCGCGGACGGAGAAGGAACAACCGGAAATCGGCCTTTACCAGCTCCGCGTCGGCAACGCCCTGATCGATCTTGTGCCCGTCGACGGCAAACTTGGCCGAGCGGGTGGCGCTGCCCCCGGCAAGGAAGGACGCAACGTCGATCATATCTGCTTCCGGGTCATGCCATGGGACGGCGAGCTCATATTGGCGCAGCTGCGGCGGCACGGCATTGAGGCAGAGATCGTCTCCCGCTACGGGGCGGAGGGAGACGGCCCCTCCGTCTACCTTATGGATCCGGAGGGAAATACCGTCGAACTCAAAGGGCCGCCATGGACGCCTCGATAGATTTAATTGTAGGACAGGGATTTAAGAGATGACCTTCACGCCAGCTGTCAAAGCAATTCTCGACAATTATGAAAGCGACAATCCAGGGACCAAGGCCAATATCGCGCGCATCCTGACGCATGGTCGCCTGGGCGGCACAGGCAAGATGATCATCCTGCCGGTCGACCAGGGTTTCGAGCATGGTCCGGCCCGCAGCTTCTCGGTCAACGCCCCCGCTTACGATCCCCATTACCATTACCAGCTCGCCATCGACGCGGGTCTCAACGCCTATGCGGCGCCGCTGGGCGCGCTGGAAGCGGGGGCAAGCACCTTTGCCGGCCAAATCCCGACCATCCTCAAGGTCAACAGCTCCAATAGCTGGGCGACCTCGATCGACCAGGCCGTCACCGGCACAGTGGATGATGCGCTTCGGCTCGGTTGCTCTGCAATCGGCTTCACCATCTATCCTGGTTCCGACGGCATCTTCGAGATGATGGAGGAGATACGGGAGATGTCGGCCGAAGCCAAAGCTGCCGGACTCGCGACCGTCATTTGGTCCTATCCGCGCGGGGGCAAGCTTTCCAAGGATGGCGAGCTGGCACTCGACGTCGGTGCCTACGCGGCGCACATGGCGGCCCTGCTCGGTGCCCATATCATCAAGGTGAAGCTGCCAAGCAACCATATCGAGCAGAAGGATGCCCAGAAGTCCTACGAAGGCAGCGACTGGTCGGCGCAGGCCGACCGGGTCCGCCACGTCGTCCAAAGCTGCTTCAACGGCCGACGCCTGGTTGTGTTCTCGGGCGGGGCGGCCAAGGGCACCGATGCGGTTTACCAGGATGCCCGCGACATTCGCGACGGCGGCGGCAACGGCTCCATCATCGGCCGGAACACCTTCCAGCGCTCACGCGACGATGCGCTGGCGATGCTGGATCGCCTGGTTCGCATCTACAAAGGCGAGGAATGAACTGGAAGGGAGAGCGACACCCGCCGGGTTTTCGCTCTCCTTTTCCTATCATCGCAGCCTTGCGCCGATGATCTGAGTGATGACGGTCGCGATCACCAAAGCGGGTTCGCGCATCTCCAGCGCGACGAGCTAAAGCTTGAGCGCGAATGCGGTTGATGCGAACGGGGCCCATGGACGACGATCTCACACTTGACCCCGACTTTCCGGCCCGCTTCGATCGGGGCCAGCGCTCGCGCTGCCAGCTCTATCTTGTATCGCCGCCACGAATCACGGAGGATTTCGCCGAAATCCTTGCGGAGGCCCTCGATGCCGGCCCGGTGGCGGCCTTCCAGCTACGTCTCAAGGGGCTGGACGAACATGCCATCGCCCGCATGGCCGAACCGCTGCAGCTTGCCTGCTCCGAGCGCGATGTGGCCTTCATCGTCAATGACAGCATAAGCCTCGCCAAAAGGCTTGGCGCCGACGGCGTTCATCTTGGCCAGGGAGATGGGGATCCGCGCGAAGCGCGAACCATACTCGGTCCTGCTGCCCAAGTCGGCGTCACCTGCCACGACAGCCGCCACCTCGCGATGGAGGCGGGAGAGGCCGGAGCCGATTATGTCGCCTTCGGCGCTTTCTTTCCGACCACAACCAAGGAAGTCCTGCATCGAGCCGAACCTTCCATTCTCGGATGGTGGTCCACTCTCTTCGAATTACCCTGTGTCGCGATCGGCGGCATCACCCCGGACAATGGCAGGATCCTGGTCGAGGCGGGGGCCGATTTCCTCGCAGTGTGCGGAGCGGTCTGGACGCATCCCGATGGACCCGGCGCGGGCGTTCGCGCTTTCGCACCGCTACTCGACCGATCCTAAACCATTCGCATCGAGCCTAGAGGCTCGCCTGCGCGATCATCGCGCGTAGCGTGAGCGCATCCTCGATCGCCGCCCCGCCAATATCGTTGTTGAAATAAGCCCAGACGTCCCGGCCCGATTTTGCCTGGGCAAGGATCCAGTCGGTCCATTCGAGCAAATCCCGTTCGGCGTAGCGGCCACGATATTTCCCGGTGCCTCCATGGAAGCGGAGATAAGCAATCGGACCGGATGCCCATCGGGGCGTCGCGGAACCGGGCATGTCGTGAACGCAAAAGGAAATGTGATGTGCGCCGAGCAGCGCAAGCGATTCCTCGCAGACCCAGCTCTTTTCACGAAACTCGAACACATGGACGAGATCGCCAGGAAGGAGGCTGATGAAATCCACCAGCCTCTGTCGATCGAAAGTCCAGCGGGGCGGCAGCTGATAAAGAATGGGACCGATCGCCTCGCCCAGGTTTCGGGCGCGGCCCAAGAGCGTCGCCAGCGGCTCGTCGCAATCCTTCAATTTCTTCATATGCGTTATGAATCGCGACGCCTTGACCGCATATCGGAAGCCCGGCGGTGCCTGCTCCTTCCATTTGGTAAACGTCTCTGCTTTCGGCAAATGGTAGAAGCTGGTGTTGAGCTCCACCGTCTCGAAACTCGCCGCATAATGATCGAACCAGCGCCTCGCCGCCATCTTCTCGGGATAGAAGAGTCCGCGCCAATGGCGATAGTTCCAGCCCGAACAGCCGATCCTGATTTTGCCGAGCACAGTCATGTCGCAACGAACGGCGCTGCGGGGAAAGAAGTTTCCCGCTGGCGCGTTGCAAGGGGCGTGGGCCTGGCTCCGCCGTCCTGCTCGACGACGGAGGCATGGTGCGGCTCCCTTACGTAGTGCATGACAGAATGAAGGGGATTTCGAAGCTTGAGCAAATTCAAACTCATCGCCACCAACGCGATGACTGCCGTTGCGGTCGCGACGCTGACCAGCATGTTCTGGATGGCGCTCTACGCGACCGATGGCGATGGCAAGGTCGAGCCGGCGGGTGACAGTGTCGTCGTCGGCAAGCCGCGGGTCGAGGTTGCCGAAGGCCTCGTGGTCGGACCCGCCGGCCTGGCCATTCCCGTGGCAGGCATCGCCCCGGAGAAGCTTGTCGACACCTTCACGCAGGCTCGCGCCGGAGGAGCCCGTGTCCATGACGCAATCGACATCATGGCGCCGCGGGGAACTCCAGTCATCGCCGCAGCGCCTGGCCGGGTGGAGAGGCTGTTTTTCAGCGAAGGCGGTGGGGGCATCACGGCCTATGTCCGCTCCCCCGATGGCCGCTGGACTTATTATTACGCCCATCTGAATGCCTATGCGCCCGGCCTGCACGAAGGGCAGGCGCTTCGGAGAGGCGACCGGATCGGCACGGTGGGGAGCACCGGCAATGCCAGCCCGGACGGCCCGCATCTCCATTTCGCCATCCTTCGCAGGGCGCCCGGCGAGAAGTGGCACGAGGGCTCCCCGGTCAATCCCTATCCGCTCCTTGCCGGAAACAGGCCGGTTCGCTAAAGGCGGCGCCGGCTCTTTCCAACCTTGTGAGACATGCATGAAGATCAGCGGCGTGGACATTCGTCCCGGCAACATCATCGAATATGAAGGCGGCATCTGGCGCGCGGTGAAGATTCAGCACACGCAGCCCGGCAAGGGTGGTGCCTATATGCAGGTCGAACTCAAGAATCTGATCGACGGCCGCAAGAATAATGTCCGCTTCCGTTCGGCGGAGACGGTTGAGCGCGTTCGCCTCGATACGAAGGATTTCCAGTTCCTGTTCGCCGAGGGCGACAGCCTGGTCTTCATGGACAAGGAAAATTACGAGCAGGTCACCCTGCCGCGCGATCTGATCGGCGATGCCGCTGCCTTCCTGCAGGACGGAATGGACGTAGTCATGGAGCTTTGGGAGGAGCGCGCGATCTCCGTCCAGCTTCCCGACCAGATCGAAGCCACGATCGTGGAGGCCGATGCCGTGGTGAAGGGCCAGACGGCTTCATCCAGCTACAAGCCGGCCATCCTCGATAATGGCATCCGCGTCATGGTGCCGCCGCACATCAGCAGCGGGACCCGCATCGTCGTCGACGTCTATAACCAGGAATATGTGAAGCGGGCGGATTGATCTTCCTGATCCCTCCCGCAAGCAGGAGGGGAGAATTGGCACATATCGGAGTTCAAATCCTTGGTTTCCCATTCCGGCCTCATCACCGTCATGCAGCGCGCCGCGCGGAAGGCTGCGCCGCGCCTTCGCCGGGATTTCGGCGAGGTCGAACAGCTGCAAGTGAGCCGCAAGGGTCCGGCTGATTTCGTGTCGCTGGCCGACAAGCGTGCCGAGGATGTGATCGTCGAAGAACTTCGCCATGCCCGGCCGGACTGGCGGCTGACACTGGAGGAAGGGGGATCGATCGACGGCGATCCCGCCAAGCCGCGGTGGATCGTCGACCCGCTCGACGGCACAACCAACTTCCTTCACGGCATCCCGCATTTCGCCATTTCGATCGCGGTCGAGGATCCGATGGGCCCCGGCGGAAGACCCGAAATCACCCAGGGGCTGGTGTATCAGCCTTTGACCGACGAAAGCTTCTGGGCCGAAAAGGGCAGGGGGGCATGGCTCAATGAACGGCGCCTGCGCGTATCCGCGCGGCGTGACCTCGCCGATGCGCTGATCGCGACCGGCGTTCCCTGGAAGGGCAGAGGCGATCTGGCGCGATTCGAGAGGATCCTCGATGCATTCTCCCCCGAGGTGGCCGGCATCCGCCGCTTCGGCTCCGCGGCGCTCGATCTCGCCTGGGTCGCCGCAGGCCGTTACGATGGCTATTGGGAGGAGGATCTCCAATATTGGGACATGGCGGCCGGCCTTCTGCTGGTGCGCGAGGCGGGCGGCTTCGTGACCGACTATAAAGGTGGCGACCGCGGCATCGCCGGCGGTCAGATCCTTGCCGCCAACGACCAGCTCCATTCCCGCCTGCACAAATTGCTGGCCGGCGCACTGCGCGGGTGACCGCGCTCCCGGGACGGTCTCAGCTCAAAGAGCCCGCGTCAGGAATATCGCGCCGGGTGTCGGCTTGCCGGAATATGGTCCGCGCCGTTCGAACCCCATATCCAGATAGAGGGCAAGCGCGGCGGTCATGAACGGCATCGTGTCGGCGACCATGTTACTGTAGCCTGCTTCCCGCGCTTCGCCGATCAGCCGTTCCACGATGATCCGGCCAAGACCGGAACCCTGAAATGCCGGCCTGACGAAGACGCGCTTCGCCTCACAACGTGCTGCGTCATGCCGGCGATAGGCGCCGCACGCGACGGGTCGGCAATCGGATGAGGCGAGCAGGAAGCAGCCGGCGGGCCCCGAATAAAGTCCCTCCAGTGTCGCTTTTTCCGTTTCGAAATCCTGAAATCCCGGGGGCTGATCGAGCCAGGCCCAATATTCGCCAAGCAGCAAACGGGCGGCCTGCCAGTCTTCGGGGCTCCGGCAAATCCGGACGGTGATCGGCATCCACTGGCTCCCAACCGGCCTTTGCCGACGCGCAAAGCGCGCCGTCTTAGTTGCGATAGCCGATATGCCGCTCGAAATTTCCTAATATGATGGTCCAGAATTCGACATTGTCGATGAACAATTCCCTAGACATGCCACCATCGTCGAGATCCACGTCCATCTCGAGCACCGGATCATTTTCCTTGTCCAGATAGGCACGGCCGAAACGGTTCCTGCTGTTCCATTCGTTGATTTTTTCAAGCGGGAGTGCTTCCTTGAAATCATAGCCACTGGAAAATTGCACTGTCGCGCAATCCTTATTTTCTTTGCAATTGTAGAAAAAGATTCGGAAGGCCGTCCCCGAAGCGCCGCTGGTGATCATCGGATCCCCGAGCTTGTCCGTGCCCAGCTTGGCCGCATAGCCCTCCGCCTGCATCGCCTTTACGAGCGACTCCGGATCCTGTGCCATGACCATCTCGGCGGCGGCCGGCGCGGCTTGAAAAGCCAGCAGCCCGGCCGCGATAAGCGCCACGGATTTCATTCCCGTTCCCCTTTTCTGCCCGATCGCAAATTGTGCCTCCCCAAAAGGGCTGTCAATGGCGCCAACAGCGGTTGCGATGACGGGAGTGCTAGCCTAGAAGCCGCGCAACTTACGTGCCCTGGAGACTCTCGATGGCGTCCACCGCCGCCGAATATCTGCCGATCCTGCTGTTTCTCGGCGTGGCCTTGGCCCTGTCGACCTCGTTCGTCTTTCTGCCGATGATCGTGTCTCGGCTGACTGGCGCCAACAACCCCTATCCGGACAAGCTCGCCGAATATGAATGCGGTTTCCCTGCCTTCGAGGATAGCCGTTCGCAGTTCGATGTCCGCTTCTATCTGGTGGCCATCTTGTTCATCATCTTCGACCTCGAAGCGGCTTTCCTCTTTCCCTGGGCCGTATCGCTGGGCGCGATCGGCATTGCCGGTTGGGCGGCGATGATGCTGTTCCTGGTCGAACTCACCCTGGGCTTCGTCTATGCCTGGAAGAAAGGAGCGCTCGAATGGGAGTGATCCTGGATCCCCGGCATGAAAATCCGTTGCCGTCCGACCTGCAGCAGCCGGATGCGGCTTTCTTCAATGATCTCCAGTCCGAAGTCGCCGACAAGGGCTTCCTGGTCACGTCGACCGAAGATCTGTTCCAATGGGCCCGTACCGGTTCGCTCTGGTGGATGACGTTCGGGCTCGCATGCTGCGCGGTGGAGATGATCCACGTCAATATGCCACGCTACGATCTCGAACGGTTCGGCGCGGCTCCGCGTGCCTCTCCGCGGCAGTCCGACGTCATGATCGTCGCGGGCACGCTTTGCAACAAGATGGCGCCGGCTCTCCGCCGCGTCTACGATCAGATGTCGGAGCCGCGCTACGTCATCTCCATGGGCAGTTGCGCGAACGGCGGCGGCTATTATCATTACAGCTATTCGGTGGTGCGCGGCTGCGACCGGATCGTTCCGGTCGACATCTACGTCCCGGGCTGCCCACCGACGGCAGAAGCCCTTCTTTACGGCATCATGCAATTGCAGCGGAAAATCCGCCGCATCGGCACGATCGAGCGTTGAGGAATGAGCAGCCCCGCACCCTTGATCGCTCCACGCGAAGGCCTGATTGACGAGGTCAGGACCGCCCTTGGCGATTCCCTCCTGGACGCCAAGGATGCAGTCGGCGAGATTTCCTTCACTGTCCGTCGCGAGGCTATCGTCGACGTCTGCCGCATACTTCGCGATACCTTCGAATATCAGCAACTGATGGAGATTGCCGGCGTCGATTATCCGCAGCGCCTGGAGCGCTTCGATGTCGTCTATCATCTGCTGTCGGTGACGAAGAACCACCGCGTCCGCGTCCGCGTGACGACCGACGAGGAACGGCCGGTGCCTTCCGTCACGGGCCTATGGCCGGTGGCGGGCTGGCTCGAGCGCGAGGTATTCGACCTGTATGGGGTCTTGTTCGAGGGCAATCAGGATCTTCGGCGGATCCTCACCGATTATGGCTTCCGTGGCCATCCCCTGCGCAAGGATTTCCCACTCACCGGTTATGTCGAGCTGCGCTATTCGGAAGAACAGAAGAGGGTGGTCTACGAACCCGTGCGGCTCGCCCAGGATTTCCGCAGCTTCGATTTCCTGAGCCCCTGGGAGGGCGCGGCCTATATTCTGCCGGGTGACGAGAAAGTCCCCGAAGCACCCGGCGCGCCGACTCCGTTGAAGGCGGAGGAGATCAAGAAATGACCAGCGCCTCCACCGAGATCTGGACCGAGAAGGAAGCCGCCACGACGGGGGCGACCCGGTCCGACATCGCCAATTATACGATCAACTTCGGGCCGCAGCATCCGGCGGCGCATGGCGTGCTCCGGCTGATATTGGAGCTGGACGGCGAGATCGTCGAACGGGTCGATCCCCATGTCGGCCTGCTTCATCGCGGCACCGAGAAATTGTGCGAATATAAGACCTATCTTCAAGCGCTTCCTTATATGGACCGGCTCGATTACGTCTCGCCGATGTCGATGGAGCATAGCTACGTGCTTGCCATCGAGAAGCTGCTCGACCTGGAAGTGCCGCTCCGAGCCCAATATCTCCGCGTGTTCTTTGCCGAGATGACGCGGATCAAGAATCACCTGCTCAACATCGGCAGTCATGTCATGGACGTCGGCGCGATGACTCCGAACCTGTGGCTGTTCGAGCTTCGCGAAGATATCATGAACTTCTACGAGCGGGTTTCCGGCGCGCGCATGCACGCCGCCTATTTCCGTCCCGGCGGCGTTCACCAGGACGTGCCTGCAGGCTATCTGGACGATATAGGTCTTTGGCTCGACAAGCGTTTGCCCGGCCTGTTCGAGGATTCGATCAGCCTGGTGGCCGACAATCGCATCTTCAAGCAGCGCAATGTCGATATCGGCACGGTCGGCAAGGAGGACGCACTGGCTTGGGGCTTCTCCGGGCCCATGATCCGCGCTGCGGGCATTCCCTGGGATATCCGCAAGTCCCAGCCCTACGACGTTTATGACCGGATGGATTTCGAGGTGCCGGTCGGCACGCGCGGCGATTGCTACGATCGGATGATGGTGCGGGTCGAGGAGGTGCGCCAGTCCGCACGGATCATGCGGCAATGCCTCAATGAAATGCCGGAAGGGCCGATCGCCTCGCTCGACCGGAAGGTCGTGCCGCCCAAGCGTGCCGAGATGAAGCAGTCGATGGAAGCGCTCATCCATCATTTCAAGCTCTATACCGAGGGCTTCCACGTTCCTGCCGGCGAAGTCTATGTCGCGACCGAGAGCCCCAAGGGCGAATTCGGCATCTACATCGTCTCCGACGGCACCAATAAGCCCTATCGGGTGAAGATCCGCCCGACCGGCTTCAGCCATCTCCAGGCCATGGATTTCATGAGCAAGGGCCATATGCTTGCCGACGCCACGGCCATATTGGGCGCGATGGACATCGTCTTCGGGGAAGTGGACCGATAATGCCTCCCCAAATCATTCACATCGCCGAGAAACTCGCCACATTTTCGGATCATTGGAATCCACGAATCGTCGGCGACTATAACGGCAACGAGCTGCGGGTCGCGAAAGTGAAGGGCGAGTTCACCTGGCATAGCCATGCCGACACAGACGAGATGTTCATGGTCGTGTCGGGCGCGCTGGATATCGAATTCAGGGATGGCATCCGGCATCTCGAAAACGGCGACATACTGGTCGTTCCAAAGGGCGTGGAGCACCGGCCCGTCGCCCGGGAAGAATGCGAGATCCTGCTCCTCGACCGGGATGGGGAACCGAATACGGGTGGTGCCCTTTCCGAATATACACGCTCGAAGCTCGAGACGATCTGATGGCTGACAATGTCTCCAATCCCGTCGCCGACATCGGTGAATTGCGTGCCCGTTGGGGTGGCTTCGCCTGGACCGCGGAGAATGAACGGCAGGCCAAGGTCGTCATCGGTCGCTATCCGCCTGGCCGCCAGCACAGCGCGATCATTCCGTTGCTCGATCTTGCCCAAAGGCAGGTGGGGACACAGACGAATACCCAGGGCTGGCTGCCCGTTCCGGTGATCGAATATGTCGCTGCCTATCTGGCCATGCCTTACATGCGGGCCTATGAGGTCGCGACCTTCTACACTATGTTCAACCTGGTCCCGGTGGGCCGCTTTCACGTCCAGGTCTGCGGTACGACGCCCTGCATGCTGCGCGGTTCGGACGACGTGCTCGCTGCCTGCTATACCAAGGGCATGAAGAAAGGCACGACCAGCGCCGACGGCCTCTTCACCCTGACCGAAGTCGAATGCCTTGGAGCCTGCGCCAATGCGCCGATGGTCCAGATCAACGACGACAATTATGAAGACCTGACCTTCGAAAGCACGGCTGCTTTGCTCGACGCCCTTGCCCGCGGCGACACGCCGAAGCCGGGTCCGCAGGTCGACCGCAAGACCAGTGCTCCGGAAGGCGGGCCGACGACGCTCAAGGAAATGGTCACCGACAATCACGATTATCGGGGGCAGTGGAAATGATCCACGCAACGAACCCCATCCTCCCGACGCCCGGAGGCAGCGATGCTTGACGATAAGGATCGCATCTTCACCAATCTCTACGGTTACCAGTCCTGGGGATTGAAGGCTGCCCAGAAGCGCGGGGATTGGGACGACACCAAGGCGCTGATGGCGATCGGCCAGGACGCGATCATCGAGGCGGTGAAGGAATCGGGCCTGCGCGGCCGTGGCGGCGCCGGCTTCCCGACCGGCATGAAGTGGAGCTTCATGCCCAAGGAGCCTAAAGAGGGAAAACCCAATTTCCTCGTAATCAATGCCGACGAATCGGAACCCGGATCCTGCAAGGATCGGGAGATTATCCGACACGATCCGCACAAATTGATCGAAGGCGCCCTGATCGCAGGCTTCGCGATGCGCGCCCGGGCCTGCTACATCTACATTCGCGGCGAATTCATCCGCGAGGCGGAGACGCTCTTCGCCGCCGTGCAGGAAGCCTATGATTATGGCCTGCTCGGCAAGAATGCCGCCAGATCCGGCTATGATTTCGACGTGTTCGTCCATCGCGGCGCCGGCGCTTATATTTGCGGCGAGGAAACGGCGTTGCTGGAAAGCCTCGAAGGCAAGAAGGGCATGCCGCGGTTGAAGCCGCCATTCCCGGCCGGCGCCGGCCTCTATGGCTGCCCGACCACGGTCAACAATGTCGAGAGCATCGCCGTCGTCCCGACCATCCTCCGCCGGGGTGCGGCCTGGTTCAAGGGTTTCGGCCGCGAGAAGAATGAAGGCACCAAGCTTTTCCAGCTGACCGGCCACGTCAACAAGCCTTGCGTGGTCGAGGAAGCGATGTCGATCCCGTTCCGGGAGCTGATCGACAAGCATGCCGGTGGCATCCGCGGCGGCTGGGACAATCTGCTCGCTGTCATTCCGGGCGGTTCGTCGGTGCCATTGGTCCCCGCCCATGAGATTATCGACGCGCCGATGGATTTCGACGGTCTGCGCGACCTCAAATCCGGCCTCGGCACAGCGGCGGTGATCGTCATGGACAAGTCGACCGACATCGTCCGTGCGATCAGCCGCATTTCCTATTTCTACAAGCATGAGAGCTGCGGCCAATGCACGCCGTGCCGGGAAGGCACGGGCTGGATGTGGCGCGTTATGGAGCGGTTGCGCGAAGGCAATGCGGATATCGGCGAGATCGACCTGCTCTGGGACGTCACCAAGCAGGTCGAAGGGCATACGATCTGTGCCCTCGGCGACGCCGCCGCCTGGCCGATCCAGGGCCTGATCCGCCATTTCCGCCCGGAGATCGAGCGGCGGATCATCGAAAAACAGGGTCAGGCATTGGAGGCTGCGGAATAATGCCGACAGTCAAGGTAGACGGGGTCGAGATCGAAGTTCCGCAGGGCGCGACCGTTCTGCAGGCGTGCGAACTGGCGGGGAAGGAGATTCCGCGCTTCTGCTATCATGAACGGCTGAGCATTGCCGGCAATTGCCGCATGTGCCTGGTCGAGGTGAAGCCGGGACCGCCCAAGCCCCAGGCCTCCTGTGCGCTTCCGGCCAGCGACGGTCAGGAAATCATAACCATGTCGCCGATGGTCAAGAAGGCGCGGGAAGGGGTGATGGAGTTCCTGCTCATCAACCATCCGCTCGATTGCCCGATTTGCGACCAGGGCGGCGAATGCGACCTCCAGGACCAGGCGATCGCCTATGGTCGCGGACACAGCCGTTTTGCCGAGAACAAGCGCGCCGTCACGGAAAAATATATGGGGCCGGTGGTCAAGACGATCATGACCCGCTGCATCCAGTGCACGCGTTGCGTCCGCTTTGCCGAGGAAGTCGCGGGCGTCGAGGAAATCGGCGCCATTGGCCGCGGCGAGAATATGCAGATCACCTCCTACCTGGAAGGCGCCGTCACCAGCGAGCTTTCGGGCAATGTCGTGGATCTCTGCCCGGTCGGCGCGCTGGTCTCCAAGCCTTACAGCTTCGAGGCCCGGCCGTGGGAATTGCGCAAGGTGCCCGCCATCGACGTGATGGATGCGGTCGGCACCAATATCCGCCTGGATCACCGCCTCCGCGAGGTGATGCGCGCGCTCCCGCGCATCAACGAAGAGGTGAACGAGGAATGGGCGCATGACAAGACGCGTCACGCCGTCGACGGCCTCGTCCGCAATCGGCTCGACCGGCCCTGGCTGCGCAAAGGCGGCAAACTGCAACCGGCGACTTGGGAAGAGGCGTTCGCCGCCATTGCCAAGCAGTTGAAAGGAGCATCCGGTGAAGAGGTCGCGGCGATTGCCGGCGATCTCCAGGATGTCGAATCCGTCTATGCGGCGAAGCAGCTGCTGGTATCGCTCGGGTCGAGCCTGCACGAATGCCGCCAGGATGGCGCGCAATATGACGTGTCGAGCCCGGCCGCCTATCGCTTCAACGCGACCATCGCCGGAGTGGAGACGGCACCGGCCATCCTGCTCGTCGGCAGCAATCCGCGCTGGGAGGCGCCGCTCGTCAACACCCGTATCCGCAAGGCGGTGAAAGCCGGCGCCAAGGTCTTCCGTATCGGCCCCGAGGTCGATCTTACCTACCCCGTAACCGAGCTTGGCGATGATCTGGCGGCCCTCGGCAAGCTGCCGCCCGAGGCGCGCGAAGCCTTCGCGGCGGGTGCGGGGGCTGTCATTGTCGGCATGGGCGCTCTGGCGCATGACGGCGTCTATGCAGCTGCGCGGGCAACGGCCACATTGCTCGGCGCAAGCTTCAACCTCCTCCATACCGTCGCGGCGCGCGTCGGCGCCCTGGATCTGGGCTTCACCACCGAGGGCGGCGTCGAGGCGATCAAGGCGCGAGCGACAAGTCTCAAGGCCCTTTTCCTGCTCGGCGTCGACGAGATGGAGACGGATCCCTTTGCCGACACGTTCACCATCTATATCGGCAGCCATGGCGATCGCGGCGTCCGCCATGCCGACGTCATCCTACCGGCCGCAGCCTATTCGGAAAAGCACGCCATCTACGTCAATCTGGAAGGCCGGGTGCAGTTTTCGGAGAAGGCCGTCCACCCCCCGGGGGAAGGCCGCGAGGATTGGACCATTTTCCGAGCCTTGTCCGAAGTGATCGGCAAGCCTCTGCAGTTCGACGATCTGTCGCAGCTGCGCGAAGCGATCGGCCGGGATCATCCCCATCTCGTCCAACCGGGCCTGACGGCCTTTGACCTTCCGGTCGCGTCCAAGGGGCCGGCGCCGAAGCTCGGCGGCGGCATCGTCTATCCGATCCAGGATTTCTATCTCACCAATCCGATCGCGCGCTCTTCACCGACGCTGCAGCGCTGCTCGGCCGAGATCCTGCACGGCCAGGTCTTTGCGGAGGCCGCCGAATGACGGAATGGTTTCAGGGCGCCATCGGCTACGGCTTCGGCTGGTTCGTCGCGACGCTGATCCTCATCCTGATGATCGCGCTTCCGCTGATGCTGGCGGTGGCGATGATTATCTACGCCGATCGCAAGATCTGGGCGGCGATGGCGCTGAGGCGCGGCCCCAATGTGGTGGGGCCGTTCGGACTGCTGCAAAGTTTCGCCGACGGTTTGAAGGTGTTCCTCAAGGAAACGATCATTCCGTCGGCGGCCAATCGTGGCCTCTTCCTCATCGCACCCATCCTTACCTTCACCCTGGCCCTGGTGGCCTGGGCGGTCATACCCTTCGGACCTGGAATGGTGCTTGCCGACATCAATGTCGGCCTGCTCTACATCCTCGCCATATCCTCGCTCGGCGTTTATGGCGTCGTCATCGCCGGTTGGGCGTCCAACTCCAAATATCCCTTCTATTCGGCACTTCGCGCGGCTGCCCAAATGGTCAGCTACGAGGTCTCGATCGGCTTCGTCCTGATCTCCGTCGTGCTTTGGGCGGGGACATTCAACCTTTCCGCCATCGTCATGGCCCAGCAGAGCCATGTCTGGATCATCAACGGCTTCGGCTTCAATCCATTGCTGTTCCCGATGGCCGTCGTCTTCTTCATCTCGGCCCTCGCCGAGACGGCTCGTGCACCGTTCGACCTTACAGAGGCGGAGTCGGAGCTCGTCGCCGGATTCCAGACCGAATATAGCTCGATGAGTTTCGCGCTCTTCTGGCTCGGCGAATATGGCAATGTGCTGCTGATGTGCGGGCTCAATGCCATCCTTTTCTGGGGCGGCTGGCTGCCCCCGATCGACTGGGCGCCACTGTACGTGATTCCCGGGATCTTCTGGTTCTTCCTCAAGATCCTCATATTCTTCTTCATTTTCAGCTGGGTGAAGGCGACCGTACCGCGGTTCCGTTACGATCAGCTGATGCGGCTGGGCTGGAAGATCTTCCTCCCGCTTTCGCTCTTCTGGGTGTTCCTGGTGTCCGGCTATCTGATGATCTTCCGATACGGAGCGCTGCAATGATAGCCCATTGGATCAAGAGCTTCTTCCTGTGGGAGTTCGTGAAAGCGCATTGGCTTACCCTGAAATATTTCTTCAAGGCCAAGGCGACGATCAATTATCCCTATGAGAAGAATCCGATTTCGCCGCGATTCCGGGGCGAGCATGCGTTGCGCCGCTACCCCAATGGCGAGGAACGCTGCATCGCATGCAAATTGTGCGAGGCAGTCTGTCCCGCGCTTGCCATCACCATCGAGGCCGAGCCGCGCGAGGACGGCAGCCGCCGCACCACGCGCTACGACATCGACATGGTCAAATGCATCTATTGCGGTTTGTGCCAGGAAGCCTGTCCGGTCGACGCCATCGTCGAGGGACCGAATTTCGAATTCTCGGTAGAGACGCGCGAGGAGCTGATCTACGACAAGGCAAAGCTTCTCGAAAATGGTGACAAGTGGGAACGGGCGCTCGCCGCCAACCTTGCCGCCGATGCACCCTATCGCTAATCCGCCAGCCGAATCCAGGGGCCCTTAAACATCGTGATCCAAGCTTTCGCCTTCTATCTGTTCGCGGTCATGCTGATCGCCAGCGGAGTGCTGACGATCACGTCCCGCAATCCAGTCCATAGCGTGCTGTGGCTGATCCTGGCCTTTTTCAACGCGGCCGGCCTGTTCCTGATTCTGGGCGCGGAGTTCATCGCGATGCTGCTGGTGATCGTCTATGTCGGCGCCGTCGCGGTCCTGTTCCTGTTCGTCGTCATGATGCTCAACATCGACTTCGCAGAGCTTCGCGCCGGCCTCGCCCGCTACTGGCCCTTCGCCTCCATCCTCGCCATCGTCCTGCTGGCAGAGATCGTCTTCGCGGTCGCGGCCTGGAATGCGGGCGGCATCGACACCGGCGCACGCGCGGCGCCGATCGACGATGCGGTGCCAAACATCGAGGCGCTGGGGACCGTGCTCTACACCCGCTATCTCTACATTTTCGAAGCGGCAGGCCTCGTCCTGCTGGTCGCCATGATCGGCGCCATCGTCCTTACCCACCGCAAGCGCAGCGATCAGCGCCCGCAGAACGTATCGGAACAGGTGCGCCGCCGTCCGAGCGACGCGGTCAAGAACATGAATCCGGACGTAGGGCAGGGGGTCGAGCTGTGAGCCAGATGACTTTTCTTCCCGTCACCCTGAACCGGCTCCAGGATGCGGGTTCCCGCCTCCATACCGCTCGTCGCTGGATGCTGAATCAAGTTCAGCATGACAGCCTTGATGCGAACGGCCTGTCCGGGAGCGCTTCATGATTGGCCTCGGTCATTATCTCGCCGTCAGCGCCATATTGTTCGTGCTCGGCGTGTTCGGCATTTTCCTGAATCGCAAGAACATCATCGTCATCCTCATGGCGATCGAGCTGATCCTGCTTGCGGTGAATATCAACCTGGTCGCCTTCTCCGCCTTCCTGGGCGACATGGTCGGCCAGATCTTCGCCATGTTCGTGCTGACCGTCGCCGCCGGCGAGGCGGCGATCGGACTGGCCATCCTCGTCATCTATTTCCGTGGTCGCGGCACGATCGCCGTCGACGACATCAACCAGATGAAGGGCTAAGGGGTCGGAATCTGACATGATCCAGCTCATCGTCTTCCTGCCGCTGCTGGCCGCGATCGTCGCCGGCCTGGGCAATCGCATGATCGGCAATTTCCCGGCGAAACTGATCACGACCGGCGCCTTGTTCATCTCCTGCGCCCTCAGCTGGCCGATCTTCATCGGCTTCCTGACAGGCGCACAGCATTCCGAGCTTCATCCGGTGCTCGACTGGATCCATTCGGGCGATCTGCAGGTGGATTGGGCGCTCCGGGTCGACGCGCTGACCGCGGTGATGCTGGTAGTGGTGACGACGGTTTCGTCGCTCGTCCACCTCTACAGCTGGGGCTATATGGCGGAGGACGACAGCCAGCCGCGCTTCTTCGCCTATCTGAGCCTCTTCACCTTCGCCATGCTGATGCTGGTGACAGCCGACAATCTCGTCCAGATGTTCTTCGGCTGGGAAGGTGTCGGACTCGCTTCCTATCTGCTGATCGGATTCTGGTACCACAAGCCATCCGCCAATGCGGCCGCGCTCAAGGCGTTCGTCGTCAACCGGGTGGGCGATTTCGGCTTCTCGCTCGGTATCTTCGCGACGTTCGTCGTGTTCAACACCGTCTCGATCCCGGCCATATTGGAGGCGGCACCGGGCATGGCGGGGGCGACTTTCGGTTTCCTCGGCATGCGGCTGGACGTCATGACGACGCTTTGCATCCTTCTCTTCATCGGCGCGATGGGCAAATCGGCCCAGCTCGGTCTCCACACCTGGCTGCCGGACGCTATGGAAGGTCCGACCCCCGTTTCGGCGCTCATCCATGCCGCCACCATGGTGACGGCAGGCGTTTTCATGGTCTGCCGCCTCTCGCCGATGTTCGAGACCAGCCAGACCGCATTGGACGTCGTCACCTTCGTCGGTGCTGCCACGGCGATCTTCGCGGCCACCGTCGGCACAGTCCAGAACGACATCAAGCGGGTGATCGCTTATTCGACCTGTTCGCAATTGGGCTACATGTTCTTCGCGGCAGGCGTCGGCGCCTATGGCGCGGCGATGTTCCACCTCTTCACCCATGCTTTCTTCAAGGCCTTGCTGTTCCTCGGTGCCGGCTCGGTGATCCACGCCATGCATCACGAGCAGGACATGCGCTATTACGGGGCGCTGCGGAAGGAGATCCCGCTGACCTTCTGGGCGATGCTCGCGGGCACCCTGGCCATTACAGGCGTCGGCATCATCCAGATCGGCGGCTTTGCGGGCTTCGGCTTTGCCGGCTTCTATTCTAAGGATGCGATCATCGAGAGCGCTTTCGCGAGCGGCAGCGCGGTAGGCGGCTTCGCCTTCGCGATCGGCATCCTCGCGGCATTGCTGACCAGCTTCTACAGCTGGCGGCTGCTCTTCCTCACTTTTTGGGGCAAGCCCCGCTGGGCCGCGTCCGAACATATCCAGCATGCCGTCCATGGCGATCATCACGAACATCCGGCCGACGAGGATGCCGGCCACGACACGCGGCCGCACGAGGCCGGGGCGCACGACGTGCCGACCGGAACCGGCGGCTATCATCCACACGAAAGCCCCTGGACGATGCTGGTGCCGCTGGGCGTGCTGTCCCTGGGCGCTATCTTTGCGGGCATCCTGTTTCACGGCCCGTTCATCGAAGCGGAAGAAGGGCTGCATTTCTGGGCCGGAAGCATCGCCTTCGACACCCATCTCGCCCATGCGATCCACGAAGTGCCCTTGTGGGTGAAGCTCGCCCCCGGCGCGGTAATGCTCATCGGCTTCCTGATCGCGCTCCAGGCCTATATCCGCAACACCACCATCCCGGAGCGGTTCGTCACACAATGGGGCCTGCTCTATCGCTTCCTGCTCAACAAATGGTATTTTGACGAACTCTACGACGTCCTGTTCGTCCGCCCTTCCATGGCGCTCGGCCGCTTCTTCTGGAAAAAGGGCGACGAAGGCACGATCGACCGCTTCGGCCCGGACGGTGCCGCGGCTCTGATCGTCGGCGGCAACAGGCTGACCTCACGTCTCCAGTCGGGATATCTCTACACTTATGCGCTGGTGATGCTGCTCGGCCTCGCAGCCGCCGTGACATGGGCGATGGCACGATGAGTTTCGAAGGCGTGCCCATCCTGTCGATCATGTTGGCGGTGCCCATGCTGGCCGCTATCGCCTGCCTGTTCGTCTCCGCCGACGGCGCCCGCAAACTGGCGCTCGGCGCGACCCTGACCGACCTGCTGCTCGGCATCCTGCTCTGGGCCGCCTATGACATAGGCGGGGCGCAGTGGCAGTTCGTCGAATATGAGCCCATATTCGGGCGGTTCGCCTGGGCACTCGGCATCGACGGCATTTCGTTGATGCTGATCATGCTTTCGGTTTTCCTGATGCCGATCTGCATCGCTGCCAGCTGGACTTCGATCCAGAAGCGGGTGCCCGAATATATGGCGAGCTTCCTGCTGATGGAGACGCTGATGATCGGCGTCTTCATGGCGCAGGACATCTTCCTCTTCTACATCTTCTTCGAAGCCGGCCTGATCCCGATGTATCTGATCATCGGCATCTGGGGCGGCGCCGAGCGGATCTACGCCAGCTATAAATTCTTCCTCTATACGTTGCTCGGATCGGTGCTGATGCTGGTGGCGATGCTGTGGATGGTGAATTTTGCCGGAACCACCAGCGTCCCGGCGCTGCTTTCCACCGATTTCCCTGCAGAGGCGCAGACCTGGCTGTGGCTCGCCTTCTTCGCCAGCTTCGCAGTCAAGATGCCGATGTGGCCGGTCCATACCTGGCTGCCCGACGCCCACGTGCAGGCGCCGACGGCGGGCTCGGTCATCCTGGCCGGAGTATTGCTGAAACTTGGCGGCTACGGCTTCGTCCGCTTCTCGCTGCCGATGTTCCCTGAGGCTTCGGCCCAGCTTGCCTGGCTCGTCTTCGGCCTGTCGATGGTCGCGGTGGTCTACACCTCGCTGGTGGCGCTGGTGCAACGGGACATGAAGAAGCTGATCGCCTATTCCTCCGTCGCCCATATGGCCTTCGTGACGATCGGCATCTTCGCTTTCAACCGGCAGGGGATCGAAGGCGCGTTGGTGGTGATGCTCTCCCACGGCCTGGTCTCGGGCGCGCTCTTCCTGTGCGTCGGCGTGATCTACGATCGTCTCCATACCCGCGAGATCGATCGATATGGCGGGCTTTCGAACAATATGCCGGCTTACGCGATGCTGTTCCTGCTGTTCACCATGGCCTCGGTCGGCCTGCCCGGAACGGGCGGCTTCGTCGGGGAATTCCTGGCCCTGCTCGGCGCCTATGAGGCGAATAGCTGGGTCGCGGCAGTGGCGACGACCGGTATCATCCTCGGCGCCGGCTATATGCTCTATCTCTACTGGCGCATCGCCTATGGCACGAGCCGCAATGCCGATGCGGCCGCCATGCCGGATCTGTCCCGGCGCGAGCTGGCCTTGTTGGTGCCAATCGCGGCGGTGGTACTCTGGATGGGTGTTTACCCGGAGAGCTTCATTGCCCCGATGCGGAATGATGTCGGCATCCTGCTCGCGCGGGTCGAACGGGCCAATCCGCCGGGCGACGCCCATATCGTCAAAGGCGCTCCGGCCCCCGCCAAGGCCGATGCCCAGCACGAATCCGCCGAAGGAGCGCATTGATGGGCCAGTCGCTGCTCCTCACCTTGCCCGAAATCATCCTGACGGTGGCTGCGCTCGCTTTGCTGATGCTTGCCGCTTATGGCGGCGACCGCGCCGCCCGGCTTGCCACCTGGCTCGCCATCGGCGCACTCGGCGGTGCCGCCTTTGCGATGCCTGGCGTGGCGACCCTCGGCGGCATCGGCTTCGATGGTCTGTTCATCGCCGACAGCTTCGCCGCTTATGCCAAGATCCTCATCTATGTCGCCGCCGGTACATCACTGGTCGCGGCAACGGGTTGGTTCAGCCGGGACGGCGATTATCGCGCCGAATATCCGGTCCTGATCCTGCTGTCGTCGATCGGCATGGGCATGATGGCGTCGGCGGGCGACCTGCTGACGCTTTATGTCGGGCTCGAACTCCAGAGTCTTTCGGCCTATGTGCTCGCCTCGTTTCAGCGGCGGGACAGTCGCTCGGCCGAAGCGGGGCTCAAATATTTCGTGCTCGGCGCTCTTGCCTCGGGAATCCTGCTCTACGGCATCTCCCTCCTTTACGGTTTCACAGGCTCAACCCTGTTCGGGGACATTGCGTTGGGCCTTGGCCGCGACGGCATCTCGACCGGAGAATTGTTCGGAATCGTCTTCGTCCTGGCCGGCATCGCCTTCAAGGTGAGCGCCGTTCCATTCCACATGTGGACTCCGGACGTCTATGAAGGCGCGCCGACACCGGTCACGGCCTTCTTCGCCTCGGCGCCCAAGGTGGCGGCCATGGCCCTGCTGGCCCGGGTGGTGATCGAGGCGATGGGGCCCGCCACCTTCGAATGGCGTCAGATCGTCATCTTCATGGCGCTGGCCTCGACCATATTGGGCGGCGTCGCGGCGATCGGCCAGCCCAACATCAAGCGCCTGCTCGCCTACAGCTCGATCAACAATATCGGCTTCGCCCTGATCGGCCTTGCCGCCGGCACACGCGAAGGCATCGCCTCCGTTCTCTTCTACATGACGGTCTATGTGGCGATGACGATCGGTTCCTTCCTCGTCGTACTGCGCATGCGCGACCTTGAAGGGCGCTCCGTCGAGACGATCGCATCTCTCTCGGGCCTGTCCCGCACGCGGCCAATGCTGGCCGCAGCGATGGCCATGTTCATGTTCAGCCTGGCAGGTATCCCCCCACTGTTCGGGTTCTGGCCGAAATTCCTGGTCTTCAATGCCGCCGTCGAGGCGAACCTGACCTGGCTCGCCGCCGTCGGCATTGCCACTTCGGTGATCGGCGCGTTCTATTATCTGAAGATCGTCAAGACGATGTATTTCGACGAGCCGGCACCGGAATTCGGCGCAACGCGCGACACGCCGCAGACGGTACTGATCGCGGCGGCTGCTCTGTTCGTCTCGCCGCTGGGCTATCTTGCAATACCGCTGCTCGATCCGATGACGCTGAACGCCGCGAGTGCCCTGTTCTGATCCGCACCGTCGCCGAGACGCATTCGACCAATGACGACGTCGCAGGGCTTGCGCGCCAAGGTATTGCGGAGGGCCTGTGGCTCCGCGCCGAGCGTCAGACCGGAGGCCGCGGACGGCAGGGCAGGGACTGGCTCTCTCCGGTTGGCAATCTCTACGCGAGCACCTTGGTCCGCCTTCACCCGACAGATCCCCCCGCACCATCGCTCGCGCTCGTCGCCGCCGTCGCGCTTCATGAGGTCGCCTGCGCTTATGCGAAAGATGCGCCAATCAGGATCAAATGGCCCAACGACCTCCTTGTCGATGGCGCAAAGCTTTCGGGGATCCTGCTCGAGCGGGTCGACGAGGCCGTCATTATCGGTTTCGGCGTCAATCTGGCGAGTCATCCAACCGATATCGAGCGGCCTGCCACCAGCTTTGCAGCCTTTCTGGGACATGCGCCCGAACCGGCTGTCTTCCTTGAAGATCTTGCCGCGGCCACGGCCCGCTGGCTCGGCCGCTGGCGGAGCGATGGTATCGCACCGGTCCGGTCGCAATGGCTTGCCGCCGCTCATCCGATCGGTACCGCGCTCGCCGCCGGAACGGCTGACGGGAGAATTTTGAACGGCCTGTTCGACGGGCTCGACGAAGATGGCGGATTGCGGCTGCGCTTGGCGGATGGCTCCATGCATGTCATTCACGCCGGCGACGTGTTCCTTCTCTGAGGCCTTTGAACATGCTGCTCGCAATCGATGCCGGGAACACGAACCTCGTCTTCGCTCTGGTCGAGGACGGTGTGATCCGCGCGCGATGGCGGATTGCCACCGATGCCCGACGTACCGCCGACGAATATGCGGTTTGGCTCCATCAATTGCTTGAGCTCGAAGGCTATGGCCGGGACGCCGTGGACGCGGTCATCATCGGCACGGTCGTTCCGCGCGCGCTCCACAATCTGGAAGTGCTCGCCAGCAAATATTTCGGGGTTGAGCCGCTCATTGCCGGACAAGGCAGGGCGGAATGGGGATTCGTCCTCGACGTGGAAGACCCGCGAACGGTCGGTGCCGACCGGGCGCTCAATGCCATCGCCGCCCACGCCTTCCACGAAGGCGACCTGATCGTGATCGATTTCGGAACCGCCACGACCTTCGACATGGTCGATTATACGGGCGCCTATAAAGGCGGCATCATTGCGCCGGGCATCAATTTGTCGCTGGACGCCTTGTTCACGGCCGCCGCCAAGCTGCCGCGGATCGCAATCGAGGCTCCGAGCGGCAATCTGTCGGTGATCGGCCGCACCACCGAGGATCAGATGCACATTGGCATCTATTGGGGCTATGTCTCGCTGATCGAAGGTCTCATAGGGCGAATGAAGGCGGAGATCGGAAGGCCGGTGACCGTCGTCGCGACCGGCGGGCTTGCCACCTTGTTCGACAAGCATGTCGAGATCTTCGACGTGATCGAGCCGGACCTGACCATCCAGGGCCTAGCCATGCTCCACCGGCGGAGCCTGACGGCCTGAATATTGGAACGATATGAAACCCGGTAACGAACTTCTCTTCCTGGCCCTCGGCGGCTCCGGCGAGATCGGCATGAACGTCAATCTCTATGGCTGCCAAGGCAAATGGATCATGGTCGATCTCGGCATGACCTTTTCCGATCCCGCTTATCCGGGCATCGAACTGGTCCTTCCAGATCTGGCCTTCATCGAGGAAAATAAGGCCGACCTGCTCGGCATCGTCCTCACCCATGGCCACGAAGACCATATCGGCGCCATTCCCTATCTCGCCCTCGATCTCGGGGTACCGCTTTACGCCACCCCTTTCACAGCGGGGCTGATCGCCGGCAAATTGGAGGAAGAGGGACTGCTTGGGCAGATCCCGCTCAACATCGTCGACCTCGGCGGCAGCGTGGCGCTCGGGCCCTTCGGCCTGCGCTACATTCCACTCGCTCATTCGATTCCAGAGGGGAATGCCCTGCTGATCGACACGCCCTACGGCAAGATATTCCATACCGGCGACTGGAAGCTGGACGATTCGCCGCAGCTTGGGGATCCCAGCACGGAAGCCGAATTACGCGCGATCGGCGATCAAGGCGTGCTTGCGCTCGTCTGCGATTCCACGAACGTCTTCCAGGATCGGGCCTCCGGTTCCGAGGCCGGCGTCCGCGAAGGCCTGGACCAGGTAATCAGCGAGGCGGACGGGCGGGTGCTTGTCACCACTTTCGCCTCCAATGCCGCCCGCCTCAAGACGCTGGGTCATGTCGCCGACGACACCGGACGGCAGGTCTGCGTTGCCGGCCGTTCGCTCGACCGCATTCTACGCGTCGCCAAGAGCGTCGGTTATCTTACTGATTTTCCAGACGTGATCGATTTCGAAACGGCCATGCGGTTGCCGCGGCGTGATGTCATGATCATCGCCACCGGCGGCCAGGGTGAAAGTCGCGCCGCCCTCGCGCGCATCGCCTTCGACAGCCATAAGATCAAGCTCGATTCCGGCGACCTCGTCGTCTTCTCTTCCAAACAGATCCCCGGCAACGAAATCGCCATCGGGCGTATCCAGAACGAACTGGCGGGGAAGGGCATTGCCATGATCACGGACCGGCAGGCGGAAGTTCATGTCTCCGGCCATCCGGGACGGCCCGAACTCGCCGCCATGTATGAATGGATAAGACCCGAGATCATCGTGCCGGTTCATGGCGAAATGCGCCACATGGCCGAACATGCCCGATTTGCGAGATCGCGGGGCGTTCCGCATGGGATCGTGCAGAAAAATGGCGATATCGTCCGCCTCGCCCCTGACGGTCCGGCGAAGCTGGGGGAGACGCGGGTCGGGCGCCTGATCCTGGATGGCGACGTCATCCTCGCCGCCGACGGTTCCACCATGAACGAGCGCCGGAAGATCGCCAGCAACGGCGTCATTTCGGTGGCCCTGGCGCTGGACGAAGATGATCGCCTGCGGGGTCAAGTCGCCATGGCTATGGAGGGCATTCCGGTGGAAGAGGATCGCGAGGCGTTCCTGGCGGAAGCCCGCCAGGCGGCCGCAGACGCCGCCGCGGATCCAAAACACGATGCTCGCGAAGAGAAGAGGCGCGAAGCGATCCGGCTTGCCGTCCGCCGCTGCGCGACCGAGTGGACGGGCAAGAAGCCGGTCGTCGACGTCCTCATCGTGCGGGTCTGAGATGAAGTTCCAGTCCATTCTCGCCATCTATGTCCTATTCTGGACGATCAGCCTTTTCCTGGTGCTGCCGTTCGGGGTACGAACCAATCAGGAAGTGGGGATGGAGAACGTCCCTGGTCACGCCGAAAGCGCACCGCATGCGTTCAGCTTCGGCCGGGCGGCGTTACGTGCGACGATCGTATCAGCGATCCTGTTCGGTCTATTCTACGCCAATTACGTTCATGGTTGGGTCGGCATCGACCTGTTCGATTGGGCCAAGCCGCCGCGTAGCTGATTCGTTCCTGCCGTTCCCGAGGAAGGGCCAGATTCGGATTCGATTTCCGAGAGCTGAAGGTTCAGATTGGTGACGGAGTCGGCCGCCCCCGCGGCGTCGGCCACGATCCTATATCAGGTGCGCAGCCGCTCGATCGCCTGTGCAAGGGCGACATAGAGCTTGCCCATGTCGCTGGACAGGATGGTTATGCCAAGCAGGGAACCGTCCTTGTCGGCCAGGATCCGCCGAAGCATGGATTCGAAGTCGTGGATATAGCGGTTCACTTGCTCGCGAAATTCCGGCTCGTCGTCATAATGCTGAACGATTTCGCGCGCTTCGCCCGAATCGAGCAGACGCACGGCGCGCCGCGTGAAGACCCCGCGATCGCCCTTCAGATACGCTGCCCAGGCACTGTCCGTGACCTCATTGGAAAGAATCTTGGTGACGTCGATCGCGGTGCTGTTCAGTGATTCGATTAGCAAGGCGACCCTGCGCGAGAAATTCTCGCTTTCCTTCTCCTCGCGCTCCTGACGGCCTTCCTCGATCCGCTGTTCGACCGCGGCAGCCGTTTCCCCGAGCACCAGCATTTGCCGCGCCAAGCGGCCCGATGCGTCGCGGGCAGTGTCGAGCGCCCGCCGCGCCAGCACCGACAATTCTTCCATCTGCTGTTCGACCGTGTCGCCGACCGCTTCGGTCACCGCCTTGCGGCCAGCCTCGCTCAGCGCCAGCATGCTTTCGGGAATGACGGAAGATATGGCCTCCCGGGCTTTTTCGGCGGCCTGGTTGGCGGTTTCGCGGACACGCAGCAGGGCTTCGATCAGCTCAGGGCCGGTGTCGACCACGATCTTGGCGGCTGCATCTTCGGCCTGCATCGCCGCCTGTCCGAGCGAGCGCAACTGCTCCTCGGCGCCGGTGACGCCTTCGTTGAGCATCGCCAGGACCTGGGAAAGGGAATCGCGCTGGCGGCCGATGCTCGCTTCGGTCTCATTGATCCGGGCCGCCGCAGTCTCCGCCGAAGCCTGGACACTTTGGATGGCCGGAGCGAGCGATTCGGTCGCTTCCCGTACACGGCCGGTCTGCGCCTCGATCCGGCCGAGGCCGGCGGGAAGCTCTTCGTTCAGCTGGCCAGCCACGGCGGTCAATGCCTCGCCCATCCGTTGGGCCCGCTCGATCAACTCGCCGACTCGATCGCCGCTTCCGCCAAGCTCTTCGACCAACTCGCGCGTATTCTTCCGGATCTCGGTAACCGAGCTGATCAGGAAATCGCTCTGTTCGGTGCCGGTGCGACCAAGCTGGGCGAACCATTGATCAAGGTCGGTCAATTCCTTGGAGAGTCCCGCGACGAGATTGTGGCTGGCGGTATCCTGTGCCGCGATATGCCCGGCGAGGGCTTCGATCTTGCCGCCAATCGTGTCGAGCCGCTGCCCAAGATTGCGCGCTGCCTCGTCCCCCGCCCTATCGAGCGCGGCACGACTCTGCTCGATCGTCGCCAGGATTGCGGCGGCCTGCGCTTCCAACCCGGCGCGCGCCGCGTCCACCGCTTCCGCGGCACGGGCCATCGCGCCGTCGACCGCAGCGGTCATGCCGGCCGACGCTTCACCCATGCTGGCCGCGGCGGAGGCGCTGCCGCTTTCGATCTGGGCAACATGCGCGGCCATGCGCTGGGCCGTGCCGCCCAATACCTCGTCGGCCTCGCGGCCGCGTGCCGCGACTGCCGCCAGCTGGGCTTCGAGCGCGCTGGCATGACTATGTGCGGTGATCCCAGCCTCCTTCATCGCTTCGGCGACCGCGCGCGCCTGTTCCTCCGCACGCGGCAGATCGTGAAGCAACACGCCGACGTCGAACGTCGCCGCGGCGGCGGCACTTTCGAGGGCGGCGGCCTGTCGATCGAGGCCGCCACTTTCCTTGGAAAGATAATGGGTCACACGTCCCAGCCGGTCCGCCGCCTCATCGCCCAGGGTCATCAGCCTCTCGGCCTCCCCACGCAGACGTGCGTGATTTTCCTCTATTCGGGCCGTGACGATTTCCAGTACCGTCTGCAGGGATTGGGCTTCGGAGCGCATAGCCGAGATGGACTGCATGAAGCTGTCGGCCCGTAATTGCGACATGCGACCGAAAATCAGCCAGACCAGGCCGATCAGGACGAGCGGACCAACGATCGTCCCGGTCCATGAAATGATGTTCGGAACGGTGGGCGCGACCTGACTTTGCCAGATGGCAAAGGCGGCCGCACCGATCCAGACGAGCGCCAACACCACCAGCGAGACAGCCAGCAGCCTCACACCGCCCGACCGCCGGATGCCGACCGTGTCTGGCGTAGCAGGAATGTCCTCGACGGGCGTACCCAGCCAATCCGACCCTGCATTATTCCCCGAATGCTGCTCCGGCAGCGATTCAGCCCGTTCTGCCCCCATAACCATAGGACATTGTTTAACATATTTCTGGACTTGGGGAAGGGTTGGATACGGGACGTTAACATGCGTCCCATAAAAGGTCGTCATGGTCTATGATCCCGGTGCTCTGAACGCTTCGCTGGCCGCGGCCGTTGGCAATGATTTCAACCTGATGGCCGAACTTCGCGACGCCTTCGTGGAAAGCGCCGCACGGCAACTCGACCTGATGGGCCGTTCTCGATGCGACGCCAATTGGGAGCTTGCCGCCTCACGGCTCAAGAGTCTCGCGGCCAGCTTCGGCGCGGTCGGGTTGATCGCGCTCGCCGAAGAGGCGCTGGACGGTGCGCCCGGTGATCCTGTCGTACTCCGGAAGCTTCGTATCGCAATCGAGGATTTTGCCGCCGGTTAGGCTTTGCGAACCGGACGGCCTGTGCTTATCGCAGGATCGATGGGGACCAATCGAATGAGCCTGGCCGCGCTGATCTGCGCCTACCAGGAGGCGGAGGAGACAGCGGGTCGCTTGCGGGCGACGCTGCCACTTGCCGGCCGGACCCTCGTGGAACGACAGGCCCGCCTTGCCGCCTCGGCAGGCGCCAATCCAATCATCATCCTTGTCGAACGGATCCCGGCCGATTTGCTGGCTGCGCTCGACGGTCTCCGCCGGGAGGGGATGAAGCTCGTGGTCGCGAGGAATGCCGCCGAAGCAGCCGACGCGGTTCATCCTGACGACCGCCTCCTGCTGATCGCCGACGGGCTGGTCGCGACCGAGGCGCATCTTCAGCGATTGCTCTCCATCGGGGCACCGGCACTGCTCACCGTTCCGGACATGCGCGTCGATGATCGCTTCGAACGGATCGACGCGCACAGTCGCTGGGGCGGCCTCGCTTTGCTCGACGGCGACATGCTGCGGAAGACAGCCGCCGTGCTGAACGATTGGGACTTGCAGTCGACACTGCTGCGAAGGGCCGTGCAGAGCGGAGCCCGTCAGATCGCGCTTCGCGGCGAGTCGGCGGACGATCAACTGACCGTGGCCGAGCAGACGTCGGATCTGGCGGAAATGCAGGCCCGGATCGTGGCCGGCGCCAATCGGAGCCGCGACGATTGGGCATCCCGTTTCCTGCTGGCGCCGGTCGAGCGGGCCGCGACCCATTTGCTGATGCCAGGACCGGTGACGTCGGACTGGGTGAATGGCGCCGCGATCCTGCTGATGGCACTGGCGGCTGGTGCCTTCGCAAGCGGATGGCTGGGAACCGGCATGGCCCTTTTGCTGATCGCGACCCCGCTTGGCGGCATCGCCGACAGGCTGGCGGCGCTTCGCATGCGGATCGCCAACGGCCCGAGTTGGTGGAGCTATCTTTCCCCATTGCTGGCGGCCGCCTCGCTGCTGACGCTTTCGATCGCGCTGATGGGGCGGGAAGGGTGGGGGTGTCTCGCTCTGGCGGCGACGACGCTCGCCTTTCTGGTCGCACTGAAACTGGAAATCAAAGGGAGGGATTTCGAGCCCAGGCTCTGGCTGGCCGAGCCCAAGGGAATGGTGTGGATGCTTCTGCCCTTTGCAGTGACGGGGGGCTGGCGGGCCGGGCTTGCGGCTCTCGCAATCTATGCGGCCGGCTCCTTCTTCTGGGTCCAGTCCAAAGTCCGCCAAACTCCCGCCGCTGCGAAACCGTCATCGGGCCCAGAGCCTGATTAGCGACAGTTTAACCTTGGCTGGTCTAAGGGGCGTCTAATGTCCGATCGTCGGCCATCAGCGGATAGATCCGGCGGCGCAGCTTCCCTGCTTGCGTCCGCACGTGCGCGCTTGTCCGTCGCTTTCGAAGATCTCAGACTACCGCGGGACCTTCGGCTGAGCGAATGGCAGAGGACGGTGGTCACTGCGCTTCGTGCCAGGCTCGTCCGCCAGATCGAGGACGAGCTCCGGTCGGGTGTCGCCGGGGCTCTGGAAGGCACGGGCAATGAGGCGCTGCACGCTGCCTTGTCCTCCGCCCATGTCGTGATCGCCGGCCCGATATTGGATGAATGCGGCGCTCCGTCGGATCCGGGGCTGACCAGCGCAATCCTGCGCCGCGCGGAGGAACATCGGCTTTTTCGTGCGGGCGGCGGCGACCATGCTTTCCTGCTGGAACTGGCGGGCGATGCGGACGAAGAGGTGGCGAGCGGGGCAATGGCTCTGCTGATCGCCCAGAGCAGTCGTTTCGATCCGTTTCAGGATCCGATAATGGCCCGCACCGAGCTTTCGGCTCACACGCACCATTTCCTCGTTTGGACCATCGCCGCCGCGCTCCGCCGCTACATGATCGAGCAGCACGGCCTGGATTCGTCGACTGCCGATGAAGCATTGGCGGGAGCCGCGGCGGAGCTTCTGACGGATTATGACGAAGGGGAAACGGTGGAAGCCCTTTCAGTTCGCCTCGCCTGGCGCCTACGCGACACCGGTCGCCTCGACGACGAGATGGTCGCGAGGACGCTCCTCGATGGAAGCCTGCCCCTGTTCCTTGCAGCATTGGCCATGCGCAGCGGCTTCGATGTCGCGGCGACATGGGAAATTGCGTCCGAACCATCCGGGCGGGGCATCGCCCTGCTGCTTCGCGTCGCCGGCATCGCCCGTGACGCCGCCGGGACGATCCTGTTCCGGATCGAGGAAGATGAAGTCCGGCTGGCCGGCAAAATCGATCTGTTCGACCTGACCGATGAACAAGAGGCGGGAAGACAGCTCAGACTGTGGCGTATCGACCCGGCCTATCGCGCCGCCATTGCCAGGTTGGCTGCATGATCGCGGAGGCACCCATTCACGGCCGGCTCGACGCCGAAGGCCGGCTGGTCGAGGCGGACCCCCGGCTCGCCGCGCTTCAGCGCAGCGCGGGCGGTGAGGAAGGCGGGCCGATCGCGGTGCCGCAGATCGCCGCTTTGGCCCGGCTTGCCCGGCGTCTGGGCATAACGATATCCCGTTCTGCCGTTGCGGCCCAGGACGAACATGATCTGGATCTGTGGGTGCGCGCCGAGCCGGTCGATGGCGGTATCGACCTGAATATCACGCGCTGGAGCGAGCGGCCCGTGCGGGGCCCGGCGCCATCTTCCGAGTCGGAGCGACAGAGCGATTTCCTTCGCGCTTCTGCCAACTGGACCTGGGAAAGCGACGCCAGCCTGCGCTTCACGAGTCTTTCACCGGCTGCCGCAGTGGCCGCGGGCAAGGCTCCGGGCCAGCTGATCGGCACCTTGCTCACCAGCCTCTTCCGTCTCGAGTGGAGCGACGAGGGCGGATTGCCCATTCTCACCGCTTTGGCCGAGCAGTCTCGTTTCGATGGGCAGCTTGCCGAACTCGCCAGTGGCCGGGGTGGCACCTACAGTCTCAGCGGCATCCCGCTGATCGATGGCCATGGCCGCTTCGCCGGCTTTCGCGGCTCGGCTGCCGAGATCTGCCATAGTGTCAGCCCGATAGAGATCGCACGAGAACAAGGTCCGGCGATCGATCCCAGCGCGTTCGGCGAAAGGCTCGACAAGGCCCTTCGGGCGCCATTGGCTCATATCATCGCCAATGCCGAGACAATCGGAACACAACCGGAAGGGCCTCTTCGAAAGGATTATGCGGGTTATGCCAACGACATCGCGTCGGCGGGCCGGCATCTGCTCGCCCTGGTCGACGATCTGGTCGACCTGCAGGCCATCGAGCGGCCGGATTTCAAGCCGGAAGCGGAGGAGCTAGATCTGGCCGACGTAGCCCGCAGGGCCGCTGGCCTGATGGCCGTGAGGGCAGGCGCCAAGCAGGTCCGCATCGACAGCCCTGGAGCCGACGATGTCCTGCCGGCCACCGGCGAATTCAAACGGGCGCTGCAGATCGTCATGAACCTGCTTACCAATGCCATACGTTATTCCCCCGAAGGCGGCATGGTGTGGGTCCGCACCGACCGCGAGGGCGATCTTGCCGCGCTGATCGTTGCGGACCAGGGCAAGGGCGTCTCCGCCGAAGATCAGCAACGGATCTTCGAGAAGTTCGAACGGGTCGACCCGACCGAAGCGGGCGGCACCGGCCTCGGCCTCTATATCGCCCGCCGGCTGGCCCGCGCGATGGGCGGAGACATCGAAGTGGACAGCGCACCCGGCAAGGGCGCGCGCTTCACCTTCACTCTGCCGGTTGGCACGCTCCAGGGCAGCAAACGGAACAAATGAAGCGGGCCTTCACGGGCCTGTCCAGAATCCGCCGGCGGGCCACACCCAAGACGCTGTTCTGGCCTATCTCTTGTCCACGGGGACGTAATCGCGCTGCGTCGGGCCGGTATAGAGCTGACGCGGACGGCCGATCTTCTGGGCGGGATCGGAGATCATCTCATTCCATTGCGCGACCCAACCCACCGTCCGTGCGAGTGCGAACAAGGCGGTGAACATCGAGGTCGGAAAACCGATCGCCGACAGGATTACGCCAGAATAGAAATCGACGTTGGGATAGAGCTTCTTCTCGATGAAATATTCATCGTTGAGCGCGATCTGCTCGAGTTCCCGGGCGGTATCGAGCACCGGGTCGGATATTCCCAATTCCTTCAGCACTTCCTCGGCGGTCTGCTGCATGACCTTCGCACGGGGATCATAATTCTTGTAGACGCGATGGCCGAAACCCATGAGGCGAAACGGATCGTCCTTGTCCTTTGCGCGGGCGATGAATTCGGGAATCCGCTCCGGACGGCCAATCTCGCGGAGCATGTTGAGCGCAGCTTCGTTGGCGCCGCCATGCGCGGGGCCCCAGAGGCAGGCGATGCCGGCGGCAATGCAGGCGAAGGGATTGGCGCCCGACGATCCGGCGAGCCGGACAGTGGACGTGGACGCATTCTGCTCATGATCGGCGTGGAGAATGAAGATCCGCCGCATCGCCCGCTCGATCACGGGATTGATCTCATAGGGCTCGGCCGGAACACCGAACGTCATGCGCAGGAAATTGCCGGTGTAGCTGAGATCGTTCTGAGGATAGATGAACGGCTGTCCCACCGAATATTTGTAGGCCATCGCCGCGATGGTCGGCATCTTGGCGATCAGCCGATGGCTGGCGATCATCCGTTGTTTGGGATCAGTGATGTCGGTGGAATCATGGTAGAAAGCGGAAAGGGCACCGACGACGCCGCACATGATGGCCATTGGATGGGCATCCCGCCGAAATCCCCGATAGAATTGGGCAAGCTGCTCATGCAGCATCGTGTGGCGGGTGATCGTATAGGAGAAGTTGTCGAGCGTCGCCCGATCGGGAAGCTCTCCATAGAGAAGGAGATAGGCGACCTCCATGAAGCTGGATTGCTCGGCAAGCTGATCAATCGGATAGCCGCGATGGAGGAGGATGCCCTTGTCGCCGTCAATATAGGTGATCTGGGATTCGCAACTGGCGGTCGAGGTGAAACCGGGGTCATAGGTAAAGGAGCCGGTCTTGCCATAGAGCTTGCGTATATCCACGACGCTGGGCCCCACGGACCCGTGCAGGATGGGATAGTCGAGATTCTTGCCGTCGATCGCAAGACTGGCCTGTTCTTCCGCCATTATAGATCCTCATTCGTCCGGTCGGCGATGCGCGCCAGGCTTTCCTCTCGCCCAAGCAGCATCAGCACATCGAAAATCCCGGGCGAGGTCGCCCGCCCGGTCAGCGCGGCCCGCAGCGGCTGTGCCACCACGCCGAGTTTGACCCCGGCCTGTTCGGCGACCGCGCGCACGACCGCCTCTGTGGCTTCCTCACTCCATTCGTCAAGCGCCGATAGCCCATTATAGGTGCACTGCAGCAATTTCGTCGCGTCTCCTGCCAAAAGCTCGGAAGCTCGCTCGTCGAGGTCGAGCGGTCGGGATTTGAAGAAAAAAGCTGCGCTTTCCGCCATTTCATTCAAATTCTTGGCGCGGGGTTTCAGGCCAGCCATGGCTTTCGTGAGCAATTCCAAAGCTTGCGTGTCGAGATTTCGCCCTATCATGGTCTCGATCCGCGGCGCCACCAGGCCGGCAAGTCGGCCGTCGCTTGCCTCACGGATATAGTGACCGTTCAGATGCTCGAGCTTCTTGATATCGAAGCGGGACGGAGATTTGCCGACGCCGCCGAGATCGAACCAGCGGATTGCATCTTCCTTGCCGATGAATTCATCATCGCCATGTCCCCAGCCCAGACGCAGCAGATAATTGAACAATGCCTCCGGCAGGATACCCAGTTCATCGCGATAGTCGCTGACGCCGAGCGCACCATGGCGCTTGGACAATTTCGCGCCGTCCGGCCCGTGTATCAGCGGGATATGGGCGTAGACCGGTTCCGGCCATCCCATGGCGCGGATGATCGTCAGCTGGCGAAAAACATTGTTGAGATGGTCGTCGCCGCGGATGACGTGGGTGACGCCCATATCATGATCGTCGACCACGACCGCCAACATATAGGTGGGCGTCCCATCCGAACGGAGCAGGATCATGTCATCCAGTTCGCTGTTTCGTACCGCAACGCGGCCCTGGACTTCATCCTGGATCACCGTCTCGCCATCCCGCGGCGCCCGGATCCTGACGCTATAAGGCCGTCCTTCCGGCGCTTCGGAGGGGGCACGATCGCGCCAGCGGCCGTCGTAGCGGAGCGGCTGGCGATTTGCCCGCTGCTCGGCCCGCATTTGCTCCAGTTCTTCAGCCGTCGCATAGCAGCGATAGGCATTGCCGCTGGCCAGCAGGGCCTCGGCGACCTCGGCGTGGCGCGCCGCCCTCCGGGATTGATAGACTTCTTCTCCGTCCCAATCGATGCCGAGCCATTCCAGACCGTCCAGGATGGCTTCGATCGCCGGCTGTGTGGAGCGCGCCTTGTCCGTATCCTCGATGCGAAGCAGGAATTTGCCGCCGTGATGGCGGGAGTAAAGCCAGTTGAAGAGGCCCGTCCTGGCATTGCCGATATGAAGGAATCCGGTAGGCGAGGGCGCAAAGCGGGTTACGACCCCGGGGGTTTCTAAGGTTGCGCTCACCCGCGCTTTCTCCAAGGATGCGGCCCATGACGACCGGTGACGTGAGCGCCCCTAGCATAGCGGATGAGCGGCTACAAACCGGGCACCACGGTAACACCGTTGCTATCTTTTCGCGCATAGCCGCCGGCCTGGAGGGCTTGTTCGAGCGTGAGCGGGACCAGCTCCCGATCTGGCTGCCAGTGGGAGTGGGGCTTGGTGTCGCGGCCTGGTTCGCGCTTCCCGATGCCAGGGCCTGGTCGGCTTTCCTGCTCATTGCCATGGCAGCCATTGTCGCACCGCTCGCACTGTCGCCGGGGACACGATGGGCACGCGCCATCGCCATCTTCTCGCTGGCAGCGATGATCGGCTGCCTCAATATCTGGTGGAAGGCCGATCGTATTGCGGCGCCCAGGCTCGGCCATGCGCAGGCTGTCGAATTTACCGGTAAGGTCGAGGCGGTGCAGCTTTTGCCCGCACGGGAGGCGATCCGGCTGCTGGTGCGCCCGTATGATGCTCCGAAGCTCCCGCCCAAGCTGCGCGTCAACATTGACGCCGCCAAGGCCCCTCAGGGTCTCGCCGCCGGTGCGATGGTGCGGCTCAAGACCTGGCTGATGCCGCCGGCCCCGGCGCCCGTTCCAGGCGCCTATGATTTTTCGCGCGCGGCCTGGTTTCAGCAGATCGGCGCGACCGGCCGCGCTTATGAGGTGGAGGTCGTCGCGCCCGCCGGCGTCCAGGGGTGGCAGGCGCGATTGGCGACATGGCGGCAAAAGCTGGCCTCTCATGTGCGCTCCCGACTCCCCGGGGGCGAAGGCGGGATCGCCGCTGCTCTCGCAACCGGGGACCAAGGCGGAATACCCGAAGAGGATGCCGAGGCCCTGCGGCGCTCCGGCCTTGCCCACCTTCTTTCGGTGAGTGGCCTGCACCTGACGGCCGTGGTCGGCGCCGTCATGTTCCTGGTGCTGAAGCTGCTGGCACTCAGCCCATCCCTGGCCTTGCGCTTCCGGCTGGTCTTGATCGCAGCCGGGGCGGCTGCGCTCGCCGGCATCGTCTACACGCTCCTCACCGGTTCCGAAGTGCCGACGGTTCGGGCCTGCATCGCCTCGATCCTCGTCCTCGGCGGAATAGCACTCGGCCGCGACGCCTTGACCCTCCGGCTGGTCGCGACGGGTGCCATCATCGTCCTTCTGCTATGGCCCGATTCACTCGCCGGCGCGAGCTTTCAGCTCAGCTTCGCCGCAATTACCGCCATCGTAGTCCTTCACGACCATCCCCGCATCCGCGCCTTGCTTACGCGCCGGGACGAGGGGCTGGGTGCGAAGTTGGGCCGCGTTCTGCTCGCTTTGGTTCTGACAGGCCTTGCCGTGGAAATGGCACTGACGCCGATCGCTCTCTACCATTTCCATCGCTCCGGCCTTTACGGCGCTTTGGCCAATATCATCGCCATTCCGCTCACCACTTTCGTCATCATGCCGTTCGAAGCGCTGGCCTTACTTTTCGACCTCTTCGGGCTGGGAGAACCGTTCTGGTGGATAGCGGGACAGTCGCTCGGCCTGTTGCTGACGCTCGCCCATCGCACCGCTCAAGCGCCGGGCGCGGTGACGATGCTGCCGAGCATGCCCGCGGCCGCATTCGCACTGATGATCCTCGGGGGCCTCTGGCTCTTCCTTTGGCGCACAAGCTGGCGCCGCTGGGGCCTGTTGCCGATCCTGGTCGGAGCGATATGGGCCCTCACCACGCCCGCTCCCGATCTGCTGATTACGGGCGACGGCCGACACATGGCGCTCCGCACCGCCGAGGGAGGTCTAGCCATCTTGCGCGGACGTGCCGGAGATTATGTGCGCGACATGCTGGGCGAGGCCTCCGGCACAGACCAAGAAGCGGCGGAAATCGCATATCTCCGCAGCGCATCCTGCAGCGACGATCTGTGCGTGACCGATATCGAGCGAAGCGGCCGGCATTGGCGCATTCTCGCGACCCGCAGCAGCCGTTTCGTCGATTTCGGTCCTCTGGCGCAGGCCTGCGCAAAAGCCGACATCGTCGTTTCCGATCGCCGACTTCCGCGCACATGCAAGCCGCGCTGGCTGAAAGCAGACCGCTCCCTGCTCCGAAAGACCGGCGGCCTTGCCATCGTGCTTGGAAGAGAGGCCAAAGTCTCTACGGTCGCCGAGCAGGTGGGCAAGCATCCCTGGGCTCCTCCGGCGATGACCGGCCGGCCTTCACCCAAACCATCCCGTTTCCGGCAGGATCGACGAAGTGGATCGAAGGGCGGCCGGGACTGAAAGAGCGGCCGTGCATTTTCTCCCATGATCGTCTCGCCTATCCGTCGGGCTGGGGTTACTTCGGGAAAAGACCGTGGCCCAAGATCCGGGCGGGTCGTAAGAGCAGGCCATGTCGCGTTTCTCCGTGCCTTTCTTCCTCGCGCTGATTTCGGCACCGGCAGCGGCGCAGCCTGAAGACGTGAGCAAATTACGCGCGGAATGGAATCGATCGACCGAACCGTTCCGTCTCGTTGGCAATGTCTATTATGTCGGAACCGAAGGGCTGGCTGCCTTTTTGATTACCGGCCCGGAAGGTCATGTCCTGATCGATGGCGCACTTGAGGAAAGCGCGCCACAGATCGCGGCGAATATTCGGCGCCTGGGTTTTCGGATCGAGGACGTCGACATATTACTCATAAACCATGCCCATTGGGATCATTCGGGAGGCCTCGCCGAGCTCAAGCGTCTGTCGGGCGCGAAGCTGCTCGCCAGTGCCGCAGACAAACCTGCGCTCGAGAGCGGCGTTCCGCGCTATCGTCCGGATATGAGTCCGAGCGCGCCGGTCAAGGTCGATGCAATCATTTCCGATGGAAGCAGGATTGCTGTTGGCAGAACCAGTCTGGTCACCCATCTGACGCCCGGCCACACGCGCGGCTGCACCAGCTGGACGATGCGCATCGAAGAGAAAGGCAAGCTGCTCGACCTCGTCTTCGCCTGCAGCCTCACCGTTGCCGGGCAAAAACTGGTTGGGGATAGCCTCTATCCCGAGGCGGCCGCCGATTTCCGTGCCACATATTCAAAACTGAAACGACTGCAGGCTGACGTCTATCTGACTTATCACCCCGCTTTCTTCGACATGGATGCGAAGCGGCGCCGCCTTGCCGAGGGCGATGCCGACGCCTTCGTCGACTCCGGCGAACTGGCACGAAGAGTCCAGCGCGCGGAGACCGAATTCAAGGCAGAGTTACACCGCCAGCAGCGAGAGGCTTCTCAATAGCGCCGCAGTAGACCGGACAGCCGCCCCTGTATGGCCACCTGGTCGGGCCGGTAGCGTTGGGCATCGTAATTTCGGTTCGCGGGATCGAGCCGGATCATCGAACCTTCACGACGGAATGTCTTCAAGGTCGCCTCATTATTGTCGATAAGCGCCACGACGATCTCGCCGTCCCGAGCAGTGTCGGTCTTGCGGATCAATGCGAAATCGCCATCGAGAATGCCTTCCTCGACCATCGAATCGCCGGCCACTTCCAACGCGTAATGTTCACCGGGACCCAGCAGCGCGGCCGGAACGGGCAGGGTGCTCTGACCCTCCAGCGCCTCGATCGGAAGGCCGGCGGCGATGCGGCCGTGAAGCGGCAGCTCGACGACATCATTGGCTGCCGAGGGCGGGATGACGGGAGCCTGCGGCCGCGTCGAGATCCCAGCTTTCTCATCGCCCTTCATGTCCGGCATACGGGTCACTTCCAGGGCCCGGGCGCGGTTCGGCAGCCTGCGGATGAACCCTCGTTCCTCCAGCGCCGAAATCAGCCGGTGCACGCCCGATTTCGACTTGAGATCGAGCGCCTCCTTCATCTCCTCGAAAGAAGGGGAAACACCTGTTTCGCCAAGATGGTCATGGATGTAGCAAAGAAGCTCGTGTTGCTTGCGCGTCAGCATGTTCCAGGCTCCTATAGGAACGAATAGAGAACGTGTAGGAAACAGATTCGATCCTGTCAAGCAGGAGACCTTCCTCGCCCAAGGACTCGACTGGGCAAAGCTTGCGCATCCTTCCTCTTCGCCTAGGATCGCCGGCAGGGGCAATGACAGGAAAAGAGAGAATATGCCGACAAGTGAGGGCGAAGCGCCGCAGCGGGAAGAGCGGCAGAGCGCCAAGCTGGTAATACTTGCCTCATCGCTCGGGACCATCTTCGAATGGTATGATTTCTACCTTTACGGCCTGCTTGCTACCGTCATAACCATCCAGTTCTTTTCCGGCGTCAACGAAACGACAGGGTTCATATTCGCGCTCGCAGCCTTCGCGGCCGGCTTCGCGGTGCGGCCTTTCGGCGCCCTCTTCTTCGGCCGGATCGGCGATCTGGTTGGGCGCAAGAACACCTTCCTGGTGACGATGGGCATAATGGGCCTGTCGACCTTCCTGGTCGGCCTGCTTCCCAGCTATGCGTCGATCGGCGTCGCGGCGCCCATCCTGCTCGTACTGCTGCGTCTCCTCCAGGGTCTGGCGCTCGGCGGCGAATATGGCGGCGCCGCCACCTATGTCGCGGAGCATGCGCCTGACGGCAGAAGGGGCCTCTACACCAGTTTCATCCAGACGACGGCGACATTGGGCCTCTTCGCGGCCTTGCTGGTCGTGATCGGCGTTCGCCTCGCTTTGGGGGAAGAGGCCTTCGCAGCCTGGGGTTGGCGCATTCCCTTTCTGATCTCGATCCTGCTCCTCGGCATTTCGATGTGGATCCGGATGCAGCTCGCCGAGAGCCCGGTCTTCCGCAAGATGAAGGAAGAAGGCAGCGGATCGAAAGCGCCGCTGACTGAGGCATTCGGAAGATGGTCCAACCTGAAGATCGTCATCCTGGCTCTCGTCGGCGCCGTCGCCGGCCAGGCAGTGGTTTGGTATACTGGTCAGTTCTACGCTCTCTTCTTTCTTGAAAAGACGCTGAGGATGGACGGCGCCACGGCCAACATCCTGGTTGCGATCGCCCTCGCCATTGCCACCCCCGCCTTCATCCTGTTCGGGTGGCTATCCGACCGGATCGGCCGCAAGCCCATCATTCTTGCCGGCTGCCTGCTGGCCGCGCTCACTTATTTTCCGCTCTTCGAATCCCTTTCCCGTTATGCCAATCCTGCGCTCCATGCCGCACAGCGCGAGGCCCCGGTTACGGTGGCCGCAGATCCGGAGGATTGCTCCGTGCAGTTCGACCCGATCGGCCGGAACAGGTTCGACGGCAAATCCTGCGACATCGCCAAATCCTTTCTGGCCAAGTCCGGAATCTCCTATCGCAACGTGACGGCGCCAGCCGGGGCTGTGGCCCACGTGTCGATCGGTGAGACAATCATTTCCTCGATCGACCCGGACGGCCTGTCCGGTCCGGCGCGTACCGAAGCAATTGCGGAATTCCAGTCGCGGGCGAAGGCGGCGCTCGCAGCCGCCGGCTATCCTGAAAAGGCGGATCCGGCCCAGGTCGACGAAGTGATGGTGGTTCTCATCCTCATCATCCTGCTTCTCTATGTAACGATGGTCTACGGCCCGATCGCCGCCCTGCTGGTGGAATTGTTCCCCACCCGAATCCGCTACACGTCGATGTCGCTGCCTTACCATATCGGCAATGGCTGGTTCGGAGGCTTCCTGCCGACGACCGCCTTCGCGATGGTCGCCGCCACCGGGGATATCTATTACGGCCTCTGGTATCCGGTCGTCGTGGCGGCGCTAACACTTGTCATCGGATTGTTTTTCCTGCCCGAAACCTATCGCCGGCCGATCGAAGGCTGACGGGGATGCTCGCTGGCGAGCCGGAGGAAATTGCCGAGTAAAGCATGGCCGTGCTGGCTGGCGATGCTCTCGGGATGGAATTGAACGCCATGTATCGGCAGCGAACGGTGGCGGAGGGCCATGACTGGCGCGTCGTCGGCCCAGGCATTGACGGTCAGACAGGCCGGCAGATCCTCGGCCGCGACCGAGAGCGAGTGATAACGGGCGGCCGAGAAGGGGGAGGGGATACCCCCGAACAGCCCGCTGCCGTCATGATCGACTGCCGAGCTCTTGCCATGCATCACGCGGGCCGAGCGGATCACCCGGCCGCCGAAACAGGCCCCTATGGCCTGGTGGCCGAGACATATTCCGAGCAGAGGCAGGCCCAGTTCGGCACAGGACCGGACCAGATCGAGCGAGATGCCGGCATCGTCCGGTGTTCCCGGCCCGGGAGAAATCAAGAAGGCCGCCGATCCGCTCGCGACCGCTTCAGCGGCGCTCAGCGCATCGTTGCGCTCCACCCGAACCTTGGCGCCCAATTCCTTCAGATAATGGACGATGTTCCAAGTGAAGCTGTCATAATTGTCGAGGACGAAGACCTCCACAAAAACTCTATCGCGCCGGACCGCCGGTCAGTTGGTTCTTCAATGCGGCAACGGCATCCTCGTTACGCTTGACCTCTTTTTCGGCCTGCACGGCCCGGGTGAATTGCCGCGTATATTCGTCGCCCAGCACCTGGGCGAATTGCGTGCGGGTGGTTTCCACCAGCGCGGGCACCTTGCTGGCATCGCCCGGAACGACCTTGTCGAGCTGGACGACATACCATCCCTGTCCTCCTGGAGCAGCGATCAGCCGAGCCTTTCCGCGCGGCATGCTGAACAGCATCGCGAGGGGAGGTGGGATACCCTCCTGGCGCTGAACAAGATCCATGCGGCGGGCCATGATCGGAGATACTGGGGGAAGCGGCATCTGGGCTTCGGCAAAGGCCTTGGCCACCGGCGTTCCTGCGTTGACCTTGGCAAGGATCGAACCCGCCACGGCGCGGGCCCGATCATTGGCGCGCTTGACGACCAGATCGGCCTTCACGCGCTCCCGGATCTGGGCGAGCGGCGGCGCGGCTGCGGGAACGATCTTGGCGATCTGCACGATGGCGAAGAGCTGGCCGGGCACGACCGGCTCGACCACCGGATCCTCATCCTCCACCATGTCGAAGGCGGTCTGCAAAAGCGGCCTCACCTCTGGCGGTGTCTGGGCATCCGGATTGCCCGGAGCAGCGCCTGTGGCGGTGATCGGGGACGTTTCTCTGATCGTCAGATTGTTGGCGCGCGCGATTTCCTCGATGCTCGACCCTTCGCCCAAAGAATCCTGGATCTTGGCCTCCAGGTCGGCAAGCGCCTGCTCCATTTTCTGCTGGCCGAGTTGAGCGGCAATTTCGCCACGGACGGTCGCCAAAGGTCGTGCCGGCGTTCGGTTTATCGCGTCGACGCGGACGACATGCCAGCCAAGCTCCGACTTGATCGGCGCAGTGGCCGCGCCCTCGGCGACGGTGAAGGCAGCATTGGCGACAGCGGCCGTGCTCGCTTTGGCGAAGGCGTCTTTGCTTTGCTGACCAACCGACGTGTCGGCCGCGCTAAAGCCCGCATCAGCCGCCGCCCTGGCGAAGCTGGTGCCGGCGGCGAGCTTCGCAGCGAAAGCCCGGGCCGCCGCCTCGTCAGGCAGAACCACTTGGCTCAGAGTCCTGGTTTCGGTCGGGCCGTAAGATGCCGCATTGCGCTGGTAGAAAGCGGTGATCTCGGCATCGGTCGGGACGGAACCGGCAGCGACCTGCTCGCGGCCGAAAGTCGCGTAGCGGATCACGCGACGCTCCGGGATCGTGTAGCGCGCTTTGCTGCTGTTGTAGAAGGTGGTGATATCCTGCGCGCTCGGTTCGGTGCCCGCGCCCATGGCCTCGGCCGGCACCAACCCGACCGATCCGGAACGTGTTTCGAGGAGAAGCGAGGCATATTGAAGGGCGATGCCCCTCGGCGCCTGCGCCGATCCGCCGACGGGAAGCAACATCTGGCGCTGGATCAGCGAAGCCTCGATTTCCTCGCGAAGCTTTGTTTCGCTGATCTTTTCTTGGGCGAGCGCCCGCCTGAAAACGTCATTGTCGAACTGGCCGGCCATGTTCTGGAAGGCAGGAATGCCGGCAATCTCACGATTCACCATATCGACCGAAGCGCCGATGCCAATGTCTCGTCCGAACACGAGCAATGCCGTGCTGGTGATCATGTCCCCGACGATCTGTTCGATCGCGCCGCTGCGGACAAAGGTCGCGATGTCCAACTCCGGTGAGCGCTGGCGAGCGCGAGCGAGCTGGCGGTTCACCTGCTCCGTGACATCGCCCGTGGTGATGGTCTCGCCTTCGACACTGGCGACGCTGGAGCTGCCGAGGCCGCCAAGGCCGCCCAGCCCACTGCCTCCGGTGCCAAAGCCCGTGATCACGAGGGCGATCAAGGTGATAAAAAGCAGACCCAGCATGATCTTGGCGGTGACGCCTCGGCGAAAGTAGGAGAGCATGATAGGGTCCGATCGATGAACTGGATTGCCCGGGGTCATAGAAGCGCGGAAGGATGCCCGCAAGCTTGGCACCGCCTTCGGCAATTGCTACGCGCCCGGCCTCGCCGCTTTAAGGCTCCTCGTACCCAGGAAGTGATCCTATCATGTCAGTTCGCCGCAAGCTTATAGCTGGAAACTGGAAGATGAACGGCAGCCGCGCGCAGCTCGCGGAACTGAGCGCGATCGCGGCGGCCGCCCGCGAGGCGGCAGGCGTCGATGTCGCCATCTGTCCGCCATTCACCTTGATCAGCCTGGCCGCGGCCCGCGCCGGCGGACTCGCCATCGGCGCCCAGGATTGCCATCAGAGCGACAGCGGCGCCCATACCGGCAACGTTTCGGCGCCTATGCTCAAGGAGGCCGGGGCCCGGCTCACCATCGTCGGGCACAGCGAGCGCCGCGCCGACCAACATGAAAGCGATGCCTTAGTGAGCGCCAAGGCGCAGGCGGCGATCCGCCACGGTCTCCGGACCATCGTCTGCGTCGGCGAGAGCGAGGCGGACCGCGCCGCCGGACGGGCAGGGAAGGTGGTTTCCGCCCAATTGTCCGGTTCACTCCCCGATCCCGAGGGGGATGGGGAGATGGTTGTGGCTTATGAGCCGATCTGGGCAATTGGGACGGGGAAATCCGCCACGACCGCCGACGTCGCCGAGATGCATGCCCTCATCCGGGCGCACCTGATCGATAATTTCGGCGATCGCGGTGGACGCATCCGCATCCTTTACGGAGGTTCGGTCAAGGCGGAGAATGCGGCGGAACTGTTCGCGGTCGACAATGTCGATGGTGCCCTCGTCGGCGGCGCCAGCCTGACGGCCGAGCAATTCGTGCCTATCATCCAGGCGGCAGCGCGCTGCTAAGTCCTGGCCCTCAAGGTTGAACCAGAGCGCGGGATCGATTAGATCGCGCGCCTGATCCCTGTCGCGAAAGCTTTTCGTTCATGCTGTTCACCTTCCTGCTCATCATCCAGACCCTGGTCGCGGCGGCAATGGTCGCCGTCATCCTGATGCAGCGTTCGGAAGGGGGCGGCCTCGGCGTGGGCGGCAACTCGTCGGGACTTATGTCAGCGCGCGGCGCGGCCGATTTCCTGACGCGTGCCACCGCAATCCTCGCGACCTTGTTCGTGATCCTCTCGATAGCCCTTGCCGGCATTGCCACGATCGACCGGGCACCGACGCAGATCGATCCGTCCCTGTCGAAACAGCCGGCGCAGACGTCGCCTCTGGCGCCGCCACTCGCGCCGACGACCAGCGGGGCTCCCATTGCCGACCCGCTCTCGGGCGTCGCCGAGCGGGCCGGCAATATCGCCGCACCGGCCGCTCCGACTGCAAATCCGGTTCCGGCTCCTTCCAATGGGTCGGTCCCGCTGGCGAAATAAGCCGAAGCGCGGATTAATTTTCTTTTTTCGATTCGCTGTCTTGCCCCCGGATGGGGTGACGGCTTAAGCCTGACCTCCCATGGCGCGGTTCATTTTTATCACCGGCGGCGTGGTCTCCAGCCTTGGCAAAGGGTTGATGGCGGCTTCCCTCGCCGCCCTTCTCCAGGCGCGTGGCTTCAAGGTCCGCATCCGTAAGTTCGATCCCTATCTGAACGTCGATCCCGGCACGATGTCGCCCTACCAGCATGGCGAAGTCTATGTGACCGACGATGGAGCCGAGACCGACCTCGACCTTGGCCATTATGAGCGGTTTACCGGCGTTCCGGCCCGCCAGTCCGACAATATCACGACGGGCCGCATCTATCGTGACATCATCGCGAAGGAGCGGCGCGGCGACTATCTCGGCGCGACCGTTCAGGTCATTCCGCACGTCACGAACGAAATCAAAGCCTTCGCCTTGGCGGAACTCGAGGATCTCGATTTCCTGATCTGCGAGATTGGCGGCACGGTCGGCGACATCGAAAGCCTCCCCTTCATCGAGGCGATCAGGCAGCTGCGCAACGATCTCGGACGCGAAAATACGGTGTCGATCCACACCACGCTCATTCCGTATATCGCCGCTGCCGGCGAGCTGAAGACTAAGCCGACCCAACATAGTGTCCGCGATCTGACCAGTCTCGGCATCCAGCCCGACTTGCTTCTATGCCGGGTCGATCGGCCGCTACCCGAATCCGAACGGTCGAAAATCGCCCAATTCTGCAATGTCCGGAAAGAAGCTGTCATTCCGGCGCTGGATGCGAAGAGCATCTATGCCGTACCGCTTCAATATCATCGCGAAGGATTGGATGCAGAAGTGCTGCGCGCGTTCGGCATCCAGGACGCGCCGCCGCCGAATCTCTCCCGCTGGGAGGATATCATGGACCGGCAGGAGCATCTCGAAGGTGAAGTGACGATCGGGGTCGTCGGCAAATATGTCGGCTTGCCGGACGCCTATAAGAGCCTGACGGAAGCCCTGATCCACGGCGGCCTCGCCAATCGGGTGAAAGTGCGAATCAACTGGCTCGATGCGGAACTCTTTTCGGAAAATGGCAATGTCGCGCCCATGCTGGAACCCGTCCACGGCATCCTGGTGCCCGGCGGCTTCGGTGAGCGCGGCAGCGAGGGAAAGATCGCCTCGGTCCAGTTCGCGCGGGAAAGGGGCGTCCCCTTCTTCGGCATCTGCCTCGGCATGCAGATGGCCTGCATCGAAGGCGCCCGCAATCTCGCCGGCATCGAAGCGGCCGGCACGACCGAGTTCGGTCCAACCGGAGAGCCGATCGTAGGCCTCATCACCGAGTGGATGGGCAAGGAAGGTCTGGAACGCCGTGCCGCCAACGGCGACCTTGGCGGCACCATGCGGCTAGGAGCCTACGAAGCGGTGCTGAGCCCCAACAGCCACGTGGCCGCGATCTACCACGACAGGTCGATCAGCGAGCGCCATCGCCATCGCTACGAAGTCAACACTGCCTATCGGGAAAAGCTGGAAAGGGGGGGGCTGATCTTCTCCGGCCTCAGTCCGGATGGCCAGTTGCCGGAGATCGTCGAGCGTCCCGACCACCCCTGGTTCGTGGGCGTGCAGTTCCATCCGGAGCTGAAGAGCAAGCCGTTCGACCCCCATCCGCTTTTCGCCAGCTTCATCGAAGCAGCGGTCAGGCAAAGCCGGCTGGTTTGATCACAAAGACGCCCCGCGCACAAAGCGCGGGGCAGAATCCAGACAGGCATGGGGCCGCGCTATGTACTGAGACCCCGTTCGTAGCTTTGCAGGCAATTGTCCGTCACGGTCGCGGAACAGGCAGGATAATTATCGGGTGCCATGGCTTCGCCGGTGACAGGATCCAGAAGCGGTCCGCCTTCGGCAATTCCGGCTTGGCCGTTCCATCCCGCGGGGACCATCGCCTCCGCCGAAATCACCTTGATGCCGCGGGCATCCGTTTCCGGATCGGCATTGCTCGGCTGCACGATGCGGGCAGTGGTCGAAGAGACATGTGTCGTCATCATGGGCTGCTGCGCAACGGCTTCTGGCGCCGTCGTAGGCATCATGGTGTGTTCGACGCTGTCGACACTATCGTGCGGCATCATGGCCGTCGAAGTATCCGGGGTGAGGGCGGTCTCAGGCTGGACAGTTTGCGCGATCGCCGCGCTACTCAACAGCAAAGTCACCGCTAGAGCTGCACTTTTCATGACGTCTCTCCTATATTCCTCAATCCGAAACCCAGTCGGGCGGGGGTACATCATCCGTCGCGATTGGGGCGGGGGAGGAAGCAGAAACGAACGATCGCCTGACGATGTTCTCGGATATGCCGCAAGCTGCCCCGGTTACGGGACAGGATGCATCTCGCGGAATTTTTAGTGTCCGGTCCTTGGCCTTGCCAGGCAGCCCCCGGTAATACAGCTAGACCTGAACCTCGATCGCAAAGCCCGGGCCAGGCTTATCCGCGCGCCCTATATCGAGAGATCGTCACTGGGGCTTCACACAAGCATCGACCCAGCGCGCCTGTACGATCTCGGCGAGCCGATCAGGCGTTACCCGCACCGAAGAGTTGAGCGATCCGGCCGCGGGAAAGACCTCGTCGAAATCCTGGAGCGACAGATCGAGAAAGACAGGCAAGGCGGTCGCCAGTCCGAACGGACAGACGCCACCGACACGGTGGCCGGTAAGGTCGAACGTCTCCTCCGGTCCGAGCATGCGCGGCCGGCCACCGAACGCGGCTTTGCACTTGCCATTGTCCAGACGCGCATCGCCGCGCGCAACGAGCAGCAGGACATCGCCGTTGACACGGATCGCAAGTGTCTTGGCGATTCTCCCCGGCTCGACACCCAGCGCCTGAGCGGCCTCGAGAACGGTGGCGGTGCTTTCTTCGGTTTCTATCATCGGCAGTTCCGGCGCGTGTTTCGACAGCCATTCCCGAACGGATTCGACGCTCATGTCGGGTCTATTGCCCCATGATATGTAGAGCGAGGGTGCGGTCTTGCGGACGGCGCCGGTGTTCGAACAGATAGATGCCCTGCCAGGTGCCCAGAGCGAGACTTCCGCCGATCAGCGGGATGGACAGCTGGACCTGGGTCAAGGCCGAGCGAAGATGGGCGGGCATGTCGTCCGGCCCTTCATCATCATGAGCATAAGCAGTCGGATCCTCAGGCGCGATCCGGGCGAAAAAGTCTTGGATGTCCGCACGGACTTCAGGTGCGGCATTCTCCTGGACAAGGAGCGAGGCGGAAGTGTGGCGGCAGAAAATGGTGAGAAGTCCTTCGCTAATGCCGTGTCCTTCGACCCAGCCGAGCACCTCATGCGTGACCTCGAACAGCCCCTGCCGTTCGGTCCGGATGTGGATTTCGCTCGTGACCTGCCGCATTCGGCCGCGACTAGCCCGATCTACCAGGCAGCGCCAGTCGGCATGACGGGGCCGGCCCCTAATGGGCGATGAACAAGTCGCGATACCGGCTCGGCTGCGAGCGCAGATATTGGCTCGGGGCCTTGATGCTTGCCCCGAAATGAGCCGCGGCATGCCATGGCCATCGGGGGTCGTAGAGAATCCCGCGGGCAAGCGCGATGAGGTCGGCTTGGCCGGCCTGGAGGATATTCTCCGCCTGTTCGAATTCGGTAATCAGCCCGACGGCGACGACCGGCATCTTGGTCGCGGCCTTCACGGCGGAGGCGAGCGGAACCTGATAGCCGGGGCCGACCGCAATCTTCTGCGCGGGCGTAAGGCCACCGCTGGAAACATGGATCGCACTGCAGCCGCGCGATTCAAGCGCATTGGCAAAAGCGATCGTCTGTTCGATGTCCCAGCCCCCTTCCGCCCAATCCGTGCCGGAGACGCGCATCGTCACCGGCTTTTCGGCAGGAAAAGCGGCACGCACAAGGTCGAATATTTCCAGAGGGAAGCGCATCCTATTCTCGAGACTGCCGCCATATTCGTCATCGCGCCGGTTCGACAGAGGCGAGAGGAACTGGTGCAGCAAATAGCCGTGGGCGCCATGGATCTGGACGGCGTCGATCCCCAGTCGGGCTGCCCGCATGGCGCTGTCGGCAAAAGCCGAACGGACCCGGTCAAGACCCTCCCGGTCCAGGGCCAATGGCGCGTTCTCACGCTCCATGAAAGGTAAGGTTGATGCCGACACAGTCTGCCACCCATGCTCGTCAGCTGGATCGACCTGGCGTCCCCCGCGCCAGGGAAGTTCGGTGGATGCCTTGCGGCCGGCATGACCGAGTTGGATAGCGATCGGCATGTCGGACCAGCGACGGACGCTCGCCAACACCCGATCCATGGCCGCTTCGGTCTCGTCCGAATAAAGACCCACATCGCCGTGGCTGATTCGACCTTCGGGCAGGACCGCAGTCGCTTCGATGGTAAGAAGGGCTGCTCCGGACAAAGCGAGATGGCCCAGGTGGATGACGTGCCAATCCGTCATGCAGCCGGCAACAGCCGAATATTGGCACATCGGCGCGATGACGATGCGGTTGTCGAGGTCCAGTTCACCAACACGAAACAGGGTGAAGAGCTTCGCGGTCATTTCCAACTCCGGCCGGTGGGAAGGCTGGCAGGTGGGTGCGCGGAACCGGGGCGTCAATGCCCCGGGCGAGGCCTGCGGCTTTAAGGCGTTCGCGCTTCGATCATTTTACCGCGAACTGCCCCGGCTCCGCTCCAAACTTTTCCTTGGCATGCGTCCGGGCGGCGGTGGCGGTCTTGAAAACCTCATCGAGCAAAGTGGCAGTGACCAGCGGATAGCCCTGGCTGTTGAAACGCGTCTCGCGGACGGTCAACCGGACATTGCCTTCGTCGTCCTTGGCGATCAGGAAAGGGCGGATCGGCGTTCTCGACATTGTCTTACTCCAAATGAAAGCCCCTTCCGCACGAGGCGGAAGGGGGCGATAGGTCAACCGAGCATCTCGGAGATGAGCCGACGCAGTTCCTGCGTCGATAATGTCGGTGAATTGCGTTCGGCGGCCGCGCGCGGTCTGCCGAAGGGAAGTGAAATCTTGGGTCGATTGGACCCGGCAGTCTGTACGTTCATATATTCCTTGGGGCGGTCCTTGCCGCCAGTCTTTCATGGGATGCCGAGCGTCGGCATCCTGCCGCTAACGCCTGAATCCGCTCCGTCGACCGACGGGTCCTTGCCCGGGGGTCTTTTCGCGGAAGATGATGCGACCCTTGGTGAGGTCATAAGGCGTCATCTCGACATGGACGCGATCGCCGACGACCGAACGGATACGGAAACGCCGCATCTTTCCAGCGGTATAAGCGATGATGCGATGCTCATTGTCGAGCGTCACACCAAAGCGTCCGTCGGGATAAATCTCGTCGATCAGGCCTTCGACGGTGAGCAGCTCTTCCTTGGCCAAGCCTAAGCGGCCTGGAGGTTGACGGCGGAGCTCTTTCCGTTGGCGCCGGTTTCAATATCGTAGCTGACGCGCTCGTCCTTGTTGAGGCCGGGAAGGCCCGCCGCCTCGACGGCAGTGATGTGAACGAAGGAGTCGTCGCCGCCCGCATCGTTCGAGATGAAGCCGTAGCCGCGGTCGTAATTGAAGAATTTGACGGTACCGATAGCCATGATCGGATCCTTTCATGCGTGAGTGACACGGGCGAATTGCGCACCGCGTAGCCAGGAAGCGAGAAAGGGAAGAATAGCCGAAAGGCGTCAAATTCCGTCGCAAGCGACGTTAGCAAGGTTGATATAGGTTGGAATCGGTTAATATTCAAGCCGAGGCCCAGCGAGCTATGCCCGGTCAAGGGATCACCAAGGGATCAGGTGTCGGCGCCAGGCTGAAAAGCAAGTGCCCGGACATTGCTGTCCGGGCACCCGTGACGATTGCTCGTCATCCCCCTTTATAAGAACGCTTCAGCCCGCACGCACTCCCTCACCTCGCAAGAGGGAAGCGGGGCCGAAGCCTCCCCGAACCGAGGCTATGCCGCCTTCGTTTCGTGAGTGTGACGCTAGGGAAGGGGGGGAGGCTTGTCACCCTTCGATTGCAGGTCATTGCAGGTTTTCCAAGCCCTGTGTCGAATGCGCAACAGGGGTTCGAACCGGGGCCTTATCCCAGTGCAGCGCTCTCATTTCCGCAAGCGGCTACGCCTGTCGCAGGCCCGGCTCTCGACCCATACGTCTGTCCGCCCGAGGCTGAATCGACTTGGGCCGGGATCGAGGTTCCACCAGTTGAAGTCAGCCCGAACCTGTCGATCTCAGGAAGCGAGAAAGCGCTTCCACCTCAAACGATCAGACTCTAGAGCGCCGTGATGCGACTTTCCCGATATTTCCTGCCGGTGACCAAGGAAACGCCGGCCGATGCTCAGATCGTCAGCCACAAATTGATGCTGCGCGCCGGACTCGTCCGACAGACCGCCGCAGGCATATATGCGTGGCTGCCCCTTGGCCTCCGCGTTCTCAAGAAGATCGAACAGATCGTCCGGGAGGAGCAGGACAAAGCGGGTGCCGTCGAACTCCTGATGCCGACGATCCAGTCGGCCGATCTCTGGCGCCAATCGGGACGCTACGACGCCTACGGCCCGGAAATGCTCCGTCTCGTAGACCGGCACGAGCGCGAGATGCTCTATGGCCCAACCAATGAGGAGATGATCACCACCATCTTCCGCGACGCCACGAAAAGTTATCGCGACCTTCCGCGCACGCTCTACCATATCCAGTGGAAATTTCGCGACGAGGTGCGTCCCCGGTTCGGCGTCATGCGGGGCCGCGAATTCCTGATGAAGGACGCCTATAGTTTCGACCTCGACGAGGAAGGGCTGAAGCAAAGCTATGAGGCGATGTTCGTTGCCTATCTCCGCACCTTCGCCAGGCTGGGCCTGCAAGCGGTGCCAGTGCGCGCTCCGACCGGCCCGATCGGTGGCGATCTCAGCCATGAATTCCATATTCTTGCCGAGACCGGCGAAAGCCAGCTCTTCTACGACGCAGCCATCGACGACGTGACCCGTGAAGAACTGCTCGCTGCCGACGCCTCCACCATCGCCCGGCTGACCCGGCTCTACGCGATGGAGGCGGAGGAGCATGAGAAGGTGGCGGAATGCCCGGTTCCGGCGGAACGCCTGCGCAGCCGTCGCGGGATCGAGGTCGGCCATATTTTCGCGTTCGGCACGAAGTATAGCGCGAGCATGGGGTTCAGCATCCAGACAGCCGATGGCGGGCAGGTCCACCCTCAGATGGGCAGTTACGGGATTGGCGTCTCGCGCCTGATGGGCGCGATCATCGAAGCGAGCCACGACGACAATGGCATCGTCTGGCCCGACAGCGTCGCGCCGTTCCAGGTCGGCCTCATCAACATGCGCGCCGACGACGCAGCCTGCTCGGCGGCTGCCGACAATATTTACAAGCAGCTGGAAACGGCGGGTGTCGAAACCCTGTATGACGACCGCGACGAGCGCGGTGGCGCCAAGTTCGCGACGATGGACGTGATCGGCCTGCCATGGCAGCTCGTCATAGGGCCGAAGGGTCTCGAGAAAGGCGTGGTCGAGCTGAAGCGCCGCGCCAGCGGCGAACGAGAAGAGCTGTCGCTGGAAACTGCGCTCGCCCGGCTGACCGCCAGATGATCCTCAACCGCTACGAGCGGATGGTCGCCAAGCGCTATTTGCTGCCGGGCAAGGGGGAAGGCTTCATCTTCCTGGTGGCGTCAATCAGCCTGGTGGCGGTGATGCTCGGCGTGGCCGCGCTCATCATCGTGATGAGCGTGATGAACGGCTTCAGGGCCGAATTGTTCGACAAGATCGTCGGCCTCAACGGTCATGCCGTGGTGCAAGGCTATGGGGGACGCCTGGCCGACTGGCGCGAGATCGCGGAACAGGCGCGAAGAACCCCCGGCGTGACCGAGGCAGTGCCGCTGATCGAACAACCCTTGATGGCAAGCTATGACGGCCGGGTGGAAGGCGTGCTGGTGCGCGGCATGCAGCGTCGTGACATTGTCGGCAACAAGACGGTGGAGGTGGTGTCGGGATCGCTCGCTTCGCTGCGTCCGGGCGCCGAAAATGTCGCGATCGGTGCACGCCTGGCGGAAGCCCTCGGCGCCAGGGTCGGCGGTCAGATCAGCCTGATCAGTCCGCAGGGGAGGACCACGCCGTTCGGTACCGTACCACGCATCGTTTCCTACAATGTCGCCGCCATCTTCGAAATCGGCGTCTACGATTATGACAAGGCGTTCGTGCTCATGCCGATCGAGGACGCCCAGACATTGCTGATGCTGGGGGACGCCGTGGGCATGGTCGAGATCCAGACCAATGACGCCGACCGGGTGGGCGAGATATTGGCGCCGCTCGCCGCACTCGTCGCAGGACAGGGGGCGATCAAGGATTGGCGTTCGATGAACGCCGCCTTGTTCGAGGCGCTTGAGGTGGAACGGATCGCGATGTTCGTTGTCCTTTCCATCATCATCCTGGTCGCGGTGTTCAATATCCTTTCCTCGCTGATCATGCTCGTACGCGCCAAGACCCGTGACATCGCCATATTGCGGACCATGGGCGCTCCCCGGTCCAGCCTGATGAAGGTATTCATGACGGTGGGCGTCACGATCGGCGCGCTCGGCATCATCGCCGGCCTGATCCTGGGTGCGATCTTCCTGTTCTTCCGCCAGTCGGTGGTCAATTTCATCCAGTTCGTCACCGGCCAGAATCTCTGGGATCCATCGATCCGATTCCTGACCGAGCTTCCCTCCAAGACCGATCCGTTCGAGGTGCTCGCGATCGTCGTCATGGCGCTCGCGTTCAGCTTTCTCGCCACCCTCTACCCGGCCTGGAAGGCGGCGAGCACTGACCCGGTGCAGGTGCTGCGCTATGAATGACACGGTCAGCGTCCGCGGCCTGAAGCGGACCTTCAAGCAGGGCGAAACCATCATCCAGGTCCTTCGTGGCATCGATCTGGACGTGAGGCAGGGAGAGATCGTTGCCCTGCTCGGCCCCTCTGGATCCGGCAAGTCGACCCTTTTGCAGGCCGTCGGCCTGCTCGAAGGCGGCTTCGAAGGATCGATCCGGATCAACGGCGAGGAGGCGGCGGCGCTGGAAAATGACGGCCGCACGCGCTTGCGCCGCAATGCCCTGGGCTTCGTCTATCAATTTCATCACCTGCTTCCGGATTTCAGCGCCGCGGAGAATGTCGTCCTTCCTCAGCTGATCCATGGAGCGACTCGCGCGGCAGCCGAGGAACGCGCCGACGCCTTGCTCAGCTCGCTGGGTCTTGCCCAGCGCCTTACCCATCGCCCCAGCCAGCTTTCGGGGGGCGAGCAGCAGCGCGTCGCGGTGGCGCGGGCGCTCGCCAACCGACCCCTGCTGGTACTAGCCGACGAACCCACCGGAAATCTGGACGAAGCGACTGCGGACATTGTCCTCGCCGAATTCCTCCGCCTCGTGCGCGAGGAAGGGAGCGCGGCGCTAGTCGCTACCCATAATGAACGCCTGGCGGCCAAGATGGACCGTGTCGTGCGTTTGCATGACGGCGTATTGGAATGATCCGGCGCCTTTGCCGATAAGGGACGGAATGAATCTCAAGGCTCTCGATCGCAGGACGGTCGCTGCGATCCTCGCGGCGGTTCTGGCAATCGCCCTCGCGGTCGGCTTCGGCCTCAGCATGCGCGACGATATTGCGGGGACGACAGACCAAACCGGCCGATCCGAACCCAAGCAGACGATCAAGGATGCCTGCGCGTCCAGCACTACCCTTCGGGGCCTGAAACAGCTCGTCTTCGCACAAGCTGGGGATTTGCGGACGCTGGAGCGGGTCAATTTCGACATCCTGGCCGCCGGTGCAATTGTCCGGATGGAGGATCCGGTGGCGCGGGGTCACGATGCGTCGCTCGATCTCACCCGCTGCAGCGGCCGCTTCATCCTGGAACTGCCGCCGGGCGCCGAAGTCGCCTTCAACGGCGACCGCCGGCTCGTTGCCGACGTGATCTACGAGGTCCAGGCCGCAGCCGACGGGAGCGGCCCAGTCTACAGAATGAACGGTGCGGAAAATATCGTTTCGCGCCTTGCCGCGTTCGACATGGAGGGCCACCGTCTGCACGAGCCGGCTGCTTCGGCGGCCGACGATCCTCTTATCGACGCGGAAGCCTTGCCGCCGGTCACGCCGGAACCGGTGCCGACATTCCCACCGCCGGACGTGGACACCGACTCGCCGCGACCGCCGCCGACCCTGGCCGATCCCAGCTTCGATTGCCGCTATGCACGCACCCGCGGCGAGCTGCTCGTCTGCGGGAGCGACAGGCTTGCGGCGCTCGATCGGACGATGGCCGAACTCTATGGATCGGCCATGGACGATGCCGACAACGCCACGCGCCGACGGTTGGTTCGCACCCGTGACGCCTTCCTGGATTATCGAGACCGCTGCCGCGACACCGCCTGCGTCGCGTCGGCCTATCAAGGCCGGATGCGTGAAATCAGGGACATCATGACCGGCGCTTATTAGCGCTTCCCGTGCAGCTTCGGGAAAAAGCTGCGAAGCCGACTAAGCTGTGGAAAACCATAAGCAGCATGTTTCCTTTGGGCCTGCCACTGCCCATAGTGGCTCCATGACTGCCCCTTATGTCCCGCTGCGTCTTTTCTCCTGCTACACGATGCTGGAGGGCGCGATGGAGCCCAAGGCCATCGCCAAACAAGCCAGGAAACTCGATTTCCCCGCAGTCGCCCTTACCGACCGCAACGGCCTTTACGCGGCCATGCCCTTCACCGATGCCTGCAAGGGCGAAGGCGTTCAACCGATCGTCGGCACTTTGCTGGCGGTCGCGCGGCCTTGTCCCGCTTCGGGCGATGCCAAGACGCGGCTCGATTGGCTCGCGCTCTACGCCCAGAACGACATCGGCTATGCCAATCTGTGCGCTTTGGTTTCCGCGGCCCATCTCGATCGCCCAGTCGAAGAGCTTGCCCATGTTGGCTTCGACACCCTCGAGGGACGTACGGACGGCCTGGTCGCACTCACCGGGGCCGGGGAGGGGGCTGTCGCCCGCTTGCTCGCCGAAGGTCAAGATGACGCAGCGAAGGACGTGCTGGGGCGGCTCCAGCACCTGTTCCCGGGCCGCCTCTATGTCGAGCTCAGCCGACGTGGCGATACGATCGAGCAGCAGGCCGAAAGTGCGCTTATCGATCTTGCTTATGCGCGAGACCTGCCCTTAGTCGCCACGAATCCGGCGAGCTTCGCCGAAGCGCATTTCCATCCGGCCCACGATGCGTTGCTCTGCATCGCCCAATCCAGCCAGATCGATCGCGACGATCGCACCCGATCCTCGCCCGAAGCTTGGATGAAGCCGGCAGCGGACATGCGTCAAATCTTCCATGACATTCCCGAGGCGATCGACAACACGTCCGTCGTTGCTCGCCGCTGTGCATTCGGCGCGCCCAAGCGCAAGCCGATCCTGCCCAGCATTGCCGGCGATTTCGAGGCGGAGGCCGAGCAGCTGCGCGCGGACGCCCGCGCCGGCCTTGCGGCGAGAATCACGGGAATCGTCGCTGATCACGAACGCGAAATCTATGTCGCTCGGCTGGAATATGAGATCGAGATCATCATCAGCATGGGTTTTCCCGCTTATTTTCTGATCGTCGCGGATTTCATCAAATGGGCAAAGGAGAACGGAATCCCGGTGGGACCGGGCCGCGGTTCCGGCGCAGGGTCGGTGGTTGCCTGGGCGCTCACCATCACCGACCTCGATCCCATCAAGCTCGGTTTGCTGTTCGAACGTTTCCTCAATCCCGAACGCGTGTCGATGCCCGACTTCGACATCGACTTTTGCGAAACCCGGCGCGGCGAGGTCATACGCTACGTCCAGAACCGCTATGGCTCGGACAAGGTCGCGCAGATCATCACGTTCGGAAAGCTGAAGGCGCGGGCCGTCCTGAAGGATACCGGACGGGTGCTGCAAATGCCTTATGGCCAGGTCGATCGGCTCGCCAAGGCAATCCCCAATCATCCGACCGACCCGTGGACGCTCGAACGGGCGCTGAACGGCGTCAGCGAGCTTGCAGCCGAATATAAGAATGATGCCGACGTCCGCCGGCTGTTCGATCTTGCCATGAAGCTGGAAGGTCTGCCCCGCCACGCCTCCACCCACGCCGCCGGCGTGGTGATCGGCGACCGGCGGCTCGACAAGTTGGTGCCGCTCTACCGCGACCCGCGATCGGACATGCCGGTCACGCAATTCGACATGAAATATGTCGAAGCAGCCGGATTGGTGAAATTCGACTTTCTGGGCCTCAAGACGCTCTCGGTGCTGCAAAAGGCGATCCAGATGCTCGCCAAGCGTGAGGTGCACGTCGATCTCGATCGGCTCGCCTGGGATGACGAACGGGTCTATAAGCTGCTCCAGCGCGGCGAAACGGTCGGTGTGTTCCAGCTCGAATCGGAAGGCATGCGGCGCACGCTCGCGGCGGTGAAGCCGACCAGCTTCGAAGACATTATCGCACTCGTGTCGCTGTACCGACCCGGCCCGATGGACAATATTCCGACGTTCGGGGCCCGCAAGAATGGCCGGGAGCCGATCGTCTATCCCCATCCGATGCTCGAGGATGTGCTGAAGGAGACTTACGGCATCTTCGTCTATCAGGAGCAGGTCATGGAGGCAGCCAGAGTCCTGGCGGGCTACAGCCTCGGCGAGGCCGATCTGCTCCGCCGCGCGATGGGCAAGAAAATCAAATCGGAGATGGACGCGCAACGCGAACGCTTCGTCACGGGTTGCGCCGTCAATGCCATCGATCGGCCCAAGGCAAACGAGTTGTTCGACTTGATCGACAAATTCGCCGGCTATGGGTTCAACAAGAGCCACGCCGCTGCCTACGCTCTGGTCGCCTATCAGACGGCTTGGCTGAAGGCGCATCACCCAGTCGAATTCTATGCCGCCTCGATGTGCTTCGACATGGCGCAAACCGACAAGCTCGGCATCTTCGTCGATGACATGCGGCGGCTCGGCATCACCTGCCTGCCGCCGTCGATCAATGCGAGCGAGGCGGAATTCTCGGTCGAACCGCTGGAGGACGGCCTTGCCGCACGCTACGCGCTCGGGGCGCTCAAGGGCGTCGGCGAGAAAGCGATGGAGAGGTTGGTCGAGGAGAGGCAGGCAAATGGGCCGTTCACGACTCTCGACGATTTCGCGTCACGGGTCGATCCGCAGTTGCTGAACCGTCGCCAGATCGAAAGCCTCGCGGCCGGCGGCGCCTTCGACGATATTTCACCGAATCGGGCTGCCGTCCATGGCGCGGCGGAGACAATTCTCGCTGTAGCGTCGAGCGCTGCGGCCTCGCGGGTAAGCGGCCAGCATGGGCTGTTCGGCGAGGGGGCCTCCAATGTCGTTCCCATACGGCTGCAGGCCGACGGCAATTGGTCGCTTGCCCAGGCCATGGCAGGGGAAAAGGAGGCGTTCGGCTTCTATTTCTCGGCGCACCCCGTCGACCGTTACCGCCATCTCGCCGACGCTCATGGCGCGCGCAGCTTTGCCGCGCTCGGGGCCTTGCCGGCGCCCGCCGAAGGCGGGCGCTCCGCCTCGGTAATGGCGGCCCTCGTCGAGGAGGTGCGCTGGCGAACCTCTGCCCGCGGCCGTCGCTACCTGCTTGCCACGATGTCTGACGCTTCCGGACAGTTCGTGGCCACCATCTTCGACGATACGGTGGCCGCTCAAATCGAGGATGCGGCAAAAGCCGGCGCCTGCGCCCTCTTCAATGTGGAACTGGACCGGCGCCCCGGCGAAGAAGCGCCGCGCGTGACCATTCGCAGCCTGCAGACATTCGACAGCCTCTCCCGCCGATCCCGGCTCCAACTTGAGGTGGAAGTGGCGGATGAACAGGCGATCCGTCATCTCGCCGAAGCCGTTGCCGGTGACCGCGGCGGCAATGGCCAGCTCCGCCTCAAGGCGAGATTGCCCAATGGGTTTGTCGATCTGATCCTCGGCCGCGATTTCCAGCTCGACGCCGAAATGGCGGCCCGCATCGAGCATCTGAACGGAGTGAACGCCGTCAGCCTCTCGGTCGCCGACCCGCCCCGGCTTGCGCTTGTCTCCTAGCCCCCATAGTCAATTCGGCGAATAATGGTGGGGACGCTTATGCTTGGCGCGATGCAATATTGGCCGCTCAGGGTGACACGGCTGCTCGACTATGCCGAGCGCGAGCATGGCGAACGCGAGATAGTTTCATTCTGGGCGGATGGTTCCACGACGCGAACCGACTGGGGGGGCATCGCGCGTGATTCGCGCAAGCTGGCCCGGGCGCTCGAACGGCTGGGGATGAAGAAGGGCGACCGCGTCGCCACCTTGGCAATGAACCACAGCCGCCATCTGGTTTGCTGGTACGGCACCATCGGGATGGGCGGCATCGTTCACACCGTCAATCCACGGCTGTTCGAGGAGCAGCTCGTTTATATCATGAACCATGCCGAAGACCGGGTCCTCTTCTACGATTCCTCTTTCCGCTCGCTCGTGGAGAAGCTCAGACCAAAGCTTCCAACTATCGAACATTTCATCTGCTTCGATCCCGCCGAGGGAGAGGGTTTCGAAACCCTGATCGCGGACGAGGAGGATGTCTATAACTGGGTCGATGGCGACGAACGCGAGCCCTGCATGCTATGTTATACCAGCGGCACCACCGGCAATCCCAAAGGTGTGCTCTACGAGCATCGATCGTCCATCCTGCACGCGCTCGCCGGCCTCCAAACGGACGTATTCGGCCTTTCGCGACGAGCGATCGTCCTCCCTATCGTGCCGATGTTCCACGCAGCCGCCTGGGGGCTTCCGTTCGCGGCACCGATCGCCGGATGCAAGGTCGTTTTCACCGCCGATTACACGCCAGAAGTCATCCACAAGCTGCTCCTCCAGGAGGGCGTGACCCATACCGCGGCAGTGCCCACCGTCTGGCTCGGATTGATGCGCCATGTCGACGAAATTAAGGGAGATTTCGGCAAACTCCAGCTTCTCGTCATCGGCGGCGCTGCGGCGCCGCGCGCGATGATCGACTATTTCATGAAGCGCGGCATCCGCGTCTGCCATGCTTGGGGCATGACGGAAATGTCGCCGATCGGCACGACCGGTGCCTTGCCGCATGACTGGGACGAGCTCGATTACGAACAGCAGCTCGACCTGATCTGCAGGCAGGGACGGATTCCGTTCGATGTCGAACTTCGCATCGTCGATGATGACGGCCAATTGCTACCGCGCGACGGCAAGGCGTCCGGCCGGCTGCAGACGCGGGGACCGTGGATCGTCGAGCGCTACTTCAAGGAAGATGAGAAGGCGACGGACGAGGAAGGATGGTTCGACACGGGCGACGTCGCCATCCTTCATCCCGACGGCACGCTTCAGATCACCGACCGATCGAAGGATGTGATCAAATCAGGCGGCGAATGGATTAGTTCTATCGATCTCGAAAATGCGGCCGTCGGTTGCGAGGGCGTGGCGGAGGCGGCCGCCATCGGCATTCATCACCCGAAATGGGACGAAAGGCCGCTGCTGCTGGTCGTAAAGGCAGGAGGCAGCGAAGTGACCGCCGACGAAATTCGCCGCCATCTTGAAGCTCACGTCGCCAAATGGTGGCTTCCGGACGAGATAATTTTCGTGGACAGCCTGCCGCACACGGCAACCGGCAAACTCCTCAAGACCGCGCTTCGCCAGCAATATCGGGATTATCGATTTGATTCCTAGATATTTTAAGCGGGTCTGATCCTCGTCATAGGGGGAAGCGAGAGGCGCCTCCACCTCGGACGATCAGGTCTATAATAGCTGCATCTGCGGTCCACTCGGCGGCCTGAACAGATCCGTCCTGAGCCTGTTTCGTCCCATGTTCAGTCCATGCTTCTTCACCGCAATCTGGAACCGCGTCGCAAGCAGGTCCGCCCAAGGTCCGAATCCCTGCATCCGCGTAAAGAAATTGGGATCATTGTCCCGGCCCCCGCGCAAGGAACGAATGATGTTCATCACCTTGTCCGCACGATCGGGGAAATGCTCGTCGAGCCAGGCGCGGAAGAGCGGCGCGACTTCGTAAGGAAGCCTGACAGGGAGATAGAAGACATTCCTCGCGCCGGCTTCCGCAGCAGCTTCGACTATGTGCTCAAGTTCGTAATCGGTAATCCCCGGAACGACTGGGGCTATGGCGACGCTGGTTGGTATGCCTGCAGCGACCAGGGCTTCCACCGCCGCAAGGCGCTTGCGCGGCGACGGCGCCCTCGGCTCCAGCGTCCGCGAAATTCGAGATGTCAGCGAGGTCACCGACAGGGCAACGCCCACCAGTTCCTGTTCCGCCATCGGACCGAGCAGATCGATATCGCGCACGACCCGATCCGATTTCGTGGTGATCATCAACGGATGGCGGGTTTCCGCAAGGACTTCGACAATCGACCGCATGATCCGCCATTTGCCTTCGATCGGCTGATACGGATCCGTATTGGTCCCGATCGCTATAGGAGCGACGCGATAGCTTCTTTTGCCGAGCTCCGTCCTGAGAAGGGCAGCGGCTTCGGGCTTTGCGAACAATTTCGATTCGAAGTCGAGGCCCGGAGACAGATCGTGAAAGGCATGGGTGGGGCGGGCGAAACAATAGATACAGCCATGCTCGCAGCCGCGATAGGGATTGATCGACCGATCGAAGCCGATGTCCGGAGAACTATTCCTGGCAATGATCGTCCGCGGTCGCTCCACGGCTACCGTCGTACGAAGATGCGTGGCTCCATCATGCGCGTCGCGCGCATCGAGCCAGTCACCGTCGGCTTCACGTCCGGCGAGATTGAATCGGTTCGGCGTCCGGTTGTCCGGCGCGCCGCGGCCGGGTCGGGAATCGGGGCGGCTCACCCCGTATGCGTGAACCCTCGTTTAGAACAAATCAAGAACTTCTGGAAAAACCCCGTAGTCAGTCCACGCCCAGGGCGAACGAACGATCGGGTTGGAAGCGGACCGCGCTCGCGCCAGGTAGGCCCGGGAATCGGGGCCACATACCCTGCGCCAGGGCAATCCGGCTGGAAGAGCCCTTTCCGGCTTCCTCCTCATAGATCCAATAGTTGCGCAGCACGATCGGCACATAGCCTCGCGTTTCCCAATAAGGGATCGACTCGATGTAGAGCAGTGGGTCACCCCGATCCATCCGCCTGCTGTTCCATTCGGCGATCGGCGCTGGGCCTGCATTATAAGCGGCGATGACCTTGGGCAGGAGGCCGCCCGTGCCGCCATTGTCGCGCAGATATTCGAGATAGGATTGACCGAATTCCATATTGACGGCCGGATCGTTGAGCTGCCGCCGTTCGAACGGCTCACCACGACTGCGAGCAATGTCGCCAGCCGTGCCCGGCAGAACCTGCATCAGGCCCTGCGCGCCGGCGGGGCTGATCACGTCGGTGCGAAAGTTCGATTCCTGCAGGGCATGGGCGAAGACCAGGCTGTTATCCACCCGCCAGCCTCGCAACGGACGCCAATCCGGGCGAGGATAACGGGCGGCGAAATTCACGTCAGCCCCTCGCGGCGCATGGTGAGCCAGCCAGAATTGGGTAGACGCGAGGTTGAGATCACAGGCGAGGTGAAGCAGCTTGTCATGATCGCCGGCGCCGCCGATCCGTGCCTGATGCTTGATATAGTCTGAGGCAAGCCCGGATTCTCCGATCTCCACCAATGCGATCGCTGCCTTCACATTGGGCTTGCTGGCGATCGAACGCCATTCCGCGTCCCGATAATCGTGAAGACCGGTAAAGTTCGGCGCTCTTATTCCGAGCGCGCTGGCTGCGAGCAGGCCGTAAAAGGTCTCCTTGGCGCGCGCCGCAGCCCGGAGCCTGGCCTGAACCCGTTCGGGCCGGCCGCACATCATATCGGCGCGTGCCGCCCAATAATTGGCACCTGCCGCGAGTTCGACGTCGCTGGCGCGCGACGCGACGGTAGCAAAGGCATTCGACGCGGCCTCGCAGTCGCTCATCCGCCAGGACGCGAGCCCTGCCACCCATGCGCCGTGCACGGCCCATTCGCCGGTTCCGCTTCTGGCCTGTTCCGACAACCGCCGGGCCGAAACATCGTCGCCGATCAGATAATAAGACCAGCCGATCCGTTGCTGGAACTGCGTCCGCGCCTCGCTCGAAAGATCGACTTCGCGGGCGAGGAACAATGCTTCAGCCTCGGAAGGACGATCGTCGACGATGAGCGGCTGCACCAAGGCTTCGACCTCTGCCGCGAGCCGATCGCCCTTGATCGTCTCCGCACGTCCGCGACGCGGTTGGCCGCCTTGCCAGACCAATTTCTGTTCGGTCGGAAGGTCGGGAAGCGAGACTGCACCGCGTGTCGCAGCGAGGCGCGCGAGCTGCGCCGCTTCGGGCAGGTCCGGCCCCTTGGCGAGCAGCGCCATCAGCGGATCCAACTCCACGCGCGGAGAACCGGCCGCGAGGTAAAGCTGGGCGCGGGCCACCGCATGCAGCGGTCCATCCCGCATCGCATCCAGCTTGGCGGCTGCGCCGGGCCAGTCCCTGGTCCGGATCGCCGCGAAGATTTCGCGATAGGAATTCCGTTCGGAAGCGCTCAATTCCGACGGCCGGCCGTCACGCGGCGCACCTGCGTCCGCCAGCAAGGGCGCCGACGGCAGCGCGAGCGCGGCTGCGAGGAGAAGGGTGCGGAACCTGATCATCGTGTCACCTCGTGGATCAGCAACTGCAGATCGGCCCAGGCATAGGCTTTCGCTGCGGGCTGGCTCAGCAAATAGTTGGGCGCAATGGTTACCAAAGTCTTAACCGGGCCGGCATGAGTGGGAATGTCGTGCCAGCGCCCGCGCGCCTCCGCCATGCCCAGCCCAAGCAGCGCCCGCGAGCAGGCATCGCCCAAGAGCAAGACGGCCTTGGGCGCGACCAAGCCGAGATGGTGGCGGGCAAGCGCCGCGCACTGCTGGGCGGAGGCCGAAGTCAGTCGCCCGTCGGGTGAACGGAGGCAGGACAATGCGGCAAGATAGATGGTTTCACGCGTCCGACCGATCGCCGCGAGCATGCGGTCGAACAGCCGTCCGGCCTCCCCCGAGATCAATATTCCATCCGCGCAATCCTCGCTGCTTGGCATGTCCGTCAGGATCATGAGGCCGGATCCGGGATCACCGGACGGGCATATGCGTGGCGCCGAGGGCGCGGCAAAGCTCAACCGTTCGCTGCTGGCCAGATAGGCATGAAAGAGATCGAGCTGACCCGGTAGCTGATCGTCGGGCTCGGAAACGGGTTCCTCGGCCACAGCTTTCGAGACTTTGCGCGCTGGGTCGGGACGTTCGGCTTTTGGGCGCAGCCAGTCGCGCGGCGTCTCATCGACGAAAGTATCGACGCCTGCTTCGGCCCACCATTGCAGGGCGCTTAGCGCCGCTGCAGGGGACAAGGTATCACTTCCCCGCTCCACTCATACCCTTGAGTCACCCGAGCCCGGGCTGGTCAACCGCGAACTTGCCGCTTATCTGCCAAGCGTTTGCTGCTTGCGACAATAGGAGTTCAAGGGTCCGAAGCAGCGCCGAATGGAGCGTGAAATCAATGAACAGGGAGTCGATGGCTTATGACGTGGTGATCGTCGGTGCGGGCCCGGCGGGCCTAGCGGCGAGCATCCGTTTCAAGCAGCTTGCAGCGGAGGCAGGCCGCGACCTTTCCGTCTGCATTCTCGAGAAGGGAAGCGAAGTCGGGGCTCATATCCTGTCCGGCGCAGTGGTGGATCCGCGTGCTCTCGACGAGCTGCTCCCGGACTGGAAGAATATGGACAGCCCGCTCACCGTGCCTGTGCGGGAAAATCACCACTGGGTTCTCACTGCCCGCAAGAAATATTCGATGCCGCATCTGATGATGCCGTCCTTCATGAGCAACAAGGGCACCTACACGGTGAGCCTCGGCAATCTCTGCCGCTGGTTGGCGGGTCAGGCCGAAGCGCTCGGAGTCGAGATTTTTCCCGGCTTCGCGGCCGCGGAAGTGCTGTTCAACGAGGATGGTTCGGTGAAAGGCGTTGCCACCGGCGACCTGGGCGTCGCCCGCGACGGCTCCCATAAGCCGGACTATCAGCCCGGCATGGAGCTGCACGGCCGCTACACTTTCTTCGCCGAAGGGGCGAGGGGACATCTGACCAAGGAATTGAAGCGGATCTTCGCGCTGGAGCGCGACAGCGAACCTCAGGTCTATGGCATCGGCCTGAAGGAATTGTGGGACATCGACCCGGAAAGACATGTTCCGGGCCGGGTCATCCATACCCAAGGCTGGCCTCTGGACGACAATGCCTGGGGCGGAGGTTTCCTATACCACCAGGATGCAGGGCAGGTCGCCTTGGGCTTCGTCGTCGCGCTCAATTACAGCAACCCCCACCTCTCGCCCTTCGAGGAGTTCCAGCGCTGGAAGCAGCATCCGGAGATCAAGGCGATCCTGCAGGGCGGCCGGCGGGTCAGTTATGGCGCGCGCGCCATCAACGAAGGAGGCTACCAGGCCATACCCAAGCTCGCTTTCCCGGGCGGGGCACTGATCGGTTGCTCGGCCGGCTTCGTCAACGTGCCGCGCATCAAGGGCAGCCACACGGCGATGAAATCGGGAATGCTCGCGGCGGAGGCCGCTTTCGAGGCCATCTCAGCCGACCGCTCCGGGGACGCCCTGGATAGCTATGACAGCGCGCTTCACGAAAGCTGGATTGCGGACGAGCTCAAGATGGTTCGCAATGTCGAGCCTCTGGTCGCACGGTTCGGCGGGACGCTCGGAACGATATTGGCCGGGGTGGAAATGTGGATGCGGACGCTGAAGATCGGACTGCCCTTCACGATGCAGCATCATCGCGACAATGAAACCTTGTGGCGCAAGGACATGGTGCGCCCGATCGACTATCCTAAACCGGATGGCGTCATCAGCTTCGATCGTCTGTCCTCGGTCTACCTCTCGAACACCAACCATGAGGAAGATCAGCCCATTCATCTCACGCTCAAGGACGCCGATATACCAATCACGGTCAATCTCGCGCTTTATGACGCGCCCGAGCAGCGATACTGCCCGGCGGGCGTTTACGAGATCGTGGGGGCGGAGGATGGCGATCCGAGGCTGCAGATCAATGCCCAGAATTGCGTCCACTGCAAGACGTGCGACATCAAGGACCCCACCCAGAACATCAACTGGGTGGTCCCAGAAGGCGGAGGAGGCCCGAATTATCCCAATATGTGAGCGACCTTCACCAATGATCTGGGCATTAGGCATTTTCGCTGGTGCCATGGTCGTGCCTGCCGTGGCGGCGCATGCATCCGTCGAAGACAGCGAGGTTCTCGCTGCATATGTCCAGGCCCGTGCCGCCGACGCCTCTGGTGCCCTTGGCCAAAGCGCGCGACTTCACGGAGCGGCGCTTGCTCTGGATCCCAACAACAAGATCCTCGCCGCACGCACCCTTCGCCAGGCTATCGCCGCGGGCGATCGTCCGCTCGCCGTCCAGGCCGCCCGTATCCTGGACAAAGCCGGTGAGCTCGCCCCCGATGGCCGCATGCTGGTCATGGCCGAGGCGCTACGGAGGAAGCAATGGAAGGAAGCCGGGCTGCAAATCGACGGCATCGAGGAGGACGAAGTCTTTTCCTTCCTCACACCCTTGCTCCGGGGTTGGCTCGCCTTCGGCGCGCGCAAGGGCGATCCTCTCGCATTCCTGAACCAGGCGTCCACCAACGCTCTTGCTGATGCCTATGCCGCCGAGCACCGGCCCCTTCTGCTGCTGGCCCGCGGCAAGAAAGAAGGCGTGGCGGAGCTCGCCAAGGCGGCAAGCGACGACCGGGCACATTCTCAACGGCTTCGCATCGCCGGCGCCGCAATTCTCGCCGACGAGGGCGACCGCAAAGCCGCATTGACATTGCTCGAAGGGGATTTACCCCCGATCGCAATTGCCCGTGAGCAGCTTGTGGCCGGCAAGAAGCTGAAAGGGGCCATCGACACCGCCCAGGCCGGCGTTGCCCAGCTCCTCGTCCGGCTTGCAGTCGATCTCAACGCGCAAAATGCGGGCCAGCTGGCGCTCAGCTTCGCACGGGTGGCGACCTTTCTGGCGCCGGAAAACAGCGAGACCTGGCTGGTGACGAGCGAGTTGCTGGCCGCGCAGGACCAGCATGAGGCGGGACTTGCCGCCATCGCCAACATCACCGCCGACGATCCCTTCGCCAGCACCGCTGCGGATACCAAGCTGAAACTGCTCATCGCTGCCGGACGTCAGGAGGAAGCGCTCTCGCAGGCCGAGGCGGCGGTGGCGCAACCAGACGCCGATGCCGATGATTGGGCGCGCCTCGGCGATCTGCATGTCAGGATGGAGCGTCCCGAGGATGGGGCCGAGGCTTATGGCGAGGCCATCGCCCGCGCCGATTCCGCCGTCCCGGGTTCGACGCCGAAATGGGCCTTGTGGCTGATGCGCGGCAGCGCTCTGATCGAGGCAGATCATTGGCCGGAAGCCAAGACCGCGCTCCAAACCGCTTACAAGCTCGGCCCGCAGGAAGCCCAGGTACTGAATTATCTCGGCTATTCGCAGCTCGAGCGCCGCGAAAATATGGAAGAGGCCGAGAGGCTGATCCGCGAGGCAAGCCGGCTTCAGCCCAATGACGCGGCGATCACGGATTCGCTCGGCTGGGCTTATTATCTGCGTGGTAATCTGATCGACGCGATCAAGACGTTGGAGAAAGCCGTCCAGGGACAGCCGGCCGACGTCACCATCAACGAGCATCTCGGCGACGCTTATTACAGCGCCGGTCGCCGCATCGACGCGCGCTACGCCTGGAACGCAGCTTTGGTCTATGCCGACGAAGAGGCGGCCGTACGGCTCCGCGCAAAGATCGAAAAGGGGCTCAAACCGGAGCTTGTTTCGCCCTGATCGAGGAGCCCGCTTTTGCCAAGATCAACCTCGCTTTGCATGTCCGGAGTCGTGAGGATGATGGCTATCACCGCATCGAGACACTGTTCGCCTTCGCCGAAGAGGGGGACCGGCTGCACGCGGAACCAGCCGATACCCTGACGCTCGCGCTTTGCGGTCCCTTTGCCGGCCAGCTTGGCGAAGAGAATCTGGTCCTTCGCGCTGCCCATGCCGTTCGGCGGGCCTATGACATCGGCTCTGGCGCCGCCCTGACGCTGGAAAAGAATCTCCCCGTGGCCTCAGGCATTGGCGGCGGATCGGCCGATGCGGCCGCAGCGCTTCGGTTGCTTCCGCGTTTGTGGGGGGTGGAAGCTTCGCAGGACGATATGACGCAGATTGCGCGCGCATTGGGTTCGGACGTTCCTGCCTGCCTGCACAGCCATATGGTTCGCGGCGAGGGAAGGGGAGATATCCTTTCCTCGCAGGACGGCTCAGGCCTCTCGGGAATGCCGTTGCTGCTGGTCAACCCGGGCGTGGCTCTTGCCACTTCCGACGTGTTCCGAGCCTGGGACGGTTTAGATCGCGGTCCGATGCCCGCCGCCGCGCCGCTCGTGACGGCCCTCGACGGCCGCAACGATCTCGAAGCCCCGGCAGTCGGGCTCGTCCCCCTGATCGGCCGGGTCCTCGACATGCTTCACGGCACGAGCGCCGTCCTGAGCCGCATGTCGGGATCCGGTGCGACCTGTTTCGCTCTGTTCGAAAGGGAGGAGGAACGTGATCGGGCCCGTGACCTTATTCAGGTCCAATCGCCCGGCTGGTGGCAGCTCGCCACCCGTCTCAGGTGAACCGCCGGTCCCGCAACGGGACGGTGTTTTCAGTACATTAACCATCGGAGGCCGCCGACTATCGTTGTGGCATGATCCTTGCTCAATTTCCTGCGGACGAGTCGAAGCATGTTTGGCATGCGGACATTCGCTCATGGTCCTCGTTCCGTTGGCTCGGACGAGCGCCATATTCCTCGTGGGGTCGGCCGCCTGTTGGCGGCCGGCCCCTTTTTCGCGGGACAAAGGTCGCCCGGATTGGCATCTAAGAGCCAGATCATGTTCCATCTCAGCATCGACAGCGGGCTCGCCCACCTCCGCCTCAATCGCCCGGAAGCCCGCAACGCCATCGCCATCTCCCAATGGTCCTCGCTGTCCACCGCCCTGGACAAGGCAGAGCGGAGCGGGGCAAGAATCCTCGTCGTCGCTGGCGATGACAACGCCTTCTGCGCAGGCGCGGACCTCTCCGATTTCGAATTATTGCGCGACGATGCCGAGGAGAGGACAAGATTCCGCCTGGCAATGAGGGAGGCTTTGGCACGGCTGCGCAGCATTCCGATCCCGACCATCGCCGTGATCGACGGCGCTTGCTTCGGGGCGGGAGTGGCACTTGCCATGGCCTGCGACTTCAGGATCGCGGCGACGACGGCGACCTTTGGGCTGCCTCCGGCAAAACTTGGTCTTTCCTATCCGCAGGAGGATGTTCGGGCCCTTGTTTCACTGGTCGGGCCAGGACAGGCGGCCCGATTGCTGTTCGAAGGCGCGACCATAGACGGAGCGGAAGCGGAGAGGATCGGGCTTGTCGAGCAACTGACAGGTTCGAACCTCGCCGAGACGGCGGCGGCGTTTGCCGCACGCATTCTTGCCAATAGCAGTATTAGCCTTGCAGCGCTGAAGCGCGGCATCCGGCTTGCCGCCGACGGGGCGGCGGCGGACGATATCCAGGACCAGCTTTTCGAATCCGCATTCGCCTCGGAGGATCTCGCCGAAAGACTGTCCCGCCGAAAGAAGCCTTCCGAGCAAGGCTGAGCGGCACGCTTGCCTGCGGCAAGCCAATCGACCAGAAGCGGGTCCATGAAAAGCTGGCTTTTCCCCACCGCCACCGCGCTCCTGCTTGCATCCTGCGGCAATCCCGATTCAGGCCGGGAAGAGGCCTTTGCCTCGGCTGCGGAGGATTCCGACCGAATCGCGTGCGCTGTGGAGGGATCCGCCGTTTTCGAGCGGCGCTGCACCGTCGAACGGATCCAGGGCGTCGACGGTCTTACGCTGACTTTGCGGGCGCCGAGCGGTGGTTTTCGCCGTCTTTTGGTAACCGATGACGGCCGCGGCGTGATTGCCGCCGACGGCGCCGATCCGGCTATAATATCCGTCCGCGGCGACAATCAGATCGAAGTCGCGATCGCCGGCGACCGCTACCAGCTTCCTGCCACCGTAAAAAAATGATCCCGCGGCCGATCCTTACCGCCGATCAAATGCGTGCGGCGGAGGCCAAGGCAGTCGCGGCAGGAACGCCCGTCGAGACATTGATGGAAAGGGCCGGCGCCGCGGCCGCGACGGCCATCCGTCTGCATGCCGGGACGATGCCCTGCCTCATTTTGTGCGGTCCCGGCAACAATGGCGGCGACGGCTATGTCATCGCCCGCAAGTTGCAGGAATGGGGCATGGACGTCCGTGTCGCTGCTGTGGGTGAACCGCAAAGCGCCGCTGCTGCCAGTGCGAAAGCGGCCTGGACCGGCGCAGTCGACCCTATCTCGAATGCCAAACATGCCCCTTTGTGGATCGACGCATTGTTCGGCACCGGGCTCCGCCGGCCTCTCGACGAGACGATCGTGGGCCCGTTCCTGAAGCTCGCAAGCGAGGCAAGGGTCAGGATTGCCATCGATCTCCCCAGCGGCGTCGCCACCGATACCGGACAGATCCTTTCCACGGTGCCTTCTTTCCACCTCACAATCACGTTCGGCAGTCTCAAGCCTTCTCATTTATTGATGCCCGCCGCGCAGCAGATGGGCCGGCTCGTCGTCGCCGATATCGGCGTCGAGGCGCTAAGCAGCGTTCACGAAATCGGGCGGCCATCGATGGATTCCCCATCCCCACTCGAACACAAATATAGGCGCGGATATGCCGCGATCCTGGCTGGTGACATGCCCGGGGCAGCCGCGCTCAGTGCCGCTGCGGCGCTCCACGCGGGCGCTGGCTATGTCCGGCTGATCGGCGAGGCGGCGGGGGCTTTCCTGCCCAATGCGGTCGTCCGCACACCAGGCGACCCGGTCGAGGTTCTCGCCGATCCGCGGATCGGCGCGGTCGCTGTGGGCCCCGGGCTGGGGCGTGGAGAAAGGGCGCGGCACCTCCTAGACGCCGCTTTGGCGAGCAATCGGCCGCTAGTGCTCGACGCCGATGCCCTCTCGATCCTTGCCGAAGGCAAATTGAGCCGACTTTGCAAAGCCACGCATCGATCGATCCTCACGCCGCACGCCGGCGAATATGCGAAACTATTCCCCGACCATGAAGGCAGTAAGCTGGACCAGGCGCTGCGAGCAGCGCGGGAAACCGGGTGCGTTATCGTCTATAAGGGGGCCGACACGGTGGTCGCCTGTCCGGATGGCCGTGCGGCGATCGCCCACGCGGCACCGGCCTGGTTGGCGAGTGCAGGCACCGGTGACGTCCTGACCGGCATCATCGCCGCGCTCCGTTCCACCACTACCTCCCCGTTCGGAGCCGCTTGTGCGGGCGTCTGGCTGCATGGGCGGGCGGCGGAGCTCGCCGGCCCTGCGTTGATCGCAGACGATCTGATCGACCAACTCCCCGCCGCCATCGCCGAATGCCTGTGAACGACGACGACGAAGTCATCCGTCTCGCCGCGCGAGGAGACGGAGTCACCGCGAAGGGGCGTTTCGCCCCGTTGACGGCCCCCGGAGACCGGATCGCATCCGACGGCACGATCATCGCCGGGCCGCATCGGCAAGTGCCGCCGTGCCGGCATTTCCCGCTATGTGGCGGTTGCCAGCTCCAGCACGTCGATGACGGAACATATGGCGCCTTCCTCATCGATCGCATCGTTTCGGCCCTATCTGCGCAGGCCGTGCCGCTGCCAACAATCCTCCCACCCAACCTGTCCCCGCCCAACAGCCGAAGGCGCGCCTCGCTGCGCGCGACACGCAAAGGGAAGGCCGTGTTCCTCGGTTTCAATGCCGAGGCGAGTCATGACATCGTCGACATGCGAGAATGCCATATATTGCGCCCGGAATTGTTCGCGCTGATGACGCCGCTCCGCACGTTGCTGAGCAAGATCTTGCCGCAGCGCGGTGCTGGCGGCGTACGCATGACCCTTGTCGACCAGGGCGTCGACGTAATGCTGGAAGGTGTGAGCGCCGATAGCCTCGAAGCGACGACCTGGCTGAGCGATTTCGCCGCCCGGCATCGGCTTGCCCGCCTTTCGATCGACGACGGCTATGGCGCCCAGCCCAGGTGGGAGCCGGATCCGGTCACGGTCGCTATCGATGGGGTCCCGGTGCCATTTCCGGAAGGTGCTTTCCTCCAGGCGACAGCGGAAGGAGAAGCAGCGCTGGTGGCGGCAGTCCGCGAGGCAATCGGAGATGCACGGATCGTCGTCGATCTCTTCGCCGGCCTCGGCACGTTCGCCTTGTCGCTCCCGGGGCGGATATTGGCGGCCGAAGGTGCCCGCGACGCCGTGCTTTCGCTCAAGAGCGCTGCCAATCGTGCGCAGCGACAGATCGTGGTCGACCACCGCGACCTGTTCCGTCGCCCCTTCGAAGCCGATGAACTCAGCCGATTCGAAGCGGTGGTGATCGATCCGCCGCGAGCCGGCGCTCGGGAACAAGCCGCTCAGCTTGCTCTCTCAAACGTCGCGAAGGTCGCCTCCGTATCGTGCAACCCGGCCACATTCGCCCGGGACGCCAAGATCCTTGTAGAGGGCGGCTATCGGTTGGAATGGGTGAAGCCGATCGGCCAGTTTCGCTGGTCGACCCATGTCGAACTGGTCGGCTTCTTCGCCCGGCGCTGAGCCTCGGGCCGTCAGTGACGAAGCAGAAAAATCCCCGCATGAATGGTCAGGCTGAGCAGGCATAGCGACGCGGCGGTGAAAAGGATGAAGCGCGTGCGGACGATGTTGCTCGTCGCCTGCACGAGGCTGTGGGCGATGCGGAAAGCCACATATAGCCAGGCCAGAATCAGGTTGATGCCACCGCCGAAGTCCATCAGCGCAAGAGCCAGCGCGACGGCATAGAATAAGGTCGGCTGCTCCATCAAGTGATTGTAATTATGTGCCTTCCACTGTGCCTGATCGTCGATCACGCCGTCCAGCGCACCGCCCCGGCCGCCGACGCGTCCTTTGAGCGCGATCCCCTTGCGCTTCATGGCCGGGAAGCGAACGGAATACATCCAGATCATCATGACCAGCGACCAGGCCGCCAGGGCAACGACCGGGGCGAGTATCGGACTATGGCTGTTCATGGCTGGCGCCCCCCTTCTTAAAGGAAAAGAGTGCGCCAGAATGAGGCCAGGTTCAACTCTCCCGCATCAACACCATGAACCTGATTCATGCTTCAGATCGATTCAATCCGAAGCGATCATGATCTAATCGAACATCTTCGCGAAGGCGCGCTTGGCGCGGCCCTGCCAATGACCGCGATGATAAGCGTCGGAGGCCAGAAGCGGCAAAACGCTGGTCGCTTCGGCGAACACCATCTGTTCCATCGCAGTGGAAACCTTGCCCCAGCTCGCGGCTTCCTGGAGCGTCGACGAGGAGCAGGCACCATCGCGGACGTCGGCAACGGTGATCTGGACCGCATATTTGTGGACCTCGACATCCTCATGACCGAGGATCTCGGCGCACACGACCGTATCCTGAATGAAATTCTTCGGCACGCCGCCGCCGATCATAAGCAGACCGGTCGTTCCCGCCGCGATCTTGATGTCGGTCAGTTCGCGGAAATCGGCGATCGAATCCATCGTCATATAGGCCTGGCCCGCCTTCATGCGATCGACCTGATGCTTGACGAGACCGAAGCCGGCCGAGCTGTCGGTGAAGGCTGGGCAGAAGATCGGAACGTCATGCTCGTAGGCAAGCTTGACCAGACTGTTCTCCTTCTTGCCGTTGGCGACCAGCCACTTGCCCATTTCGCGAATGAACGCCCGCGACGAATAAGGGCGCGGTTCAAGGCCGTTGGCGATCTCGGCGATCGTGTGGTCCGTCTCCTGCAGGCTCTCTTCGTCGATATAGGTGTCGTAGATCCTGTCGATGTATAGCGAGCGGAGCGTGTCGTCGTCGGGTATCTCCAGGGCCTGGTAATGTTTGTGGCCAAGCGCTTCGAAGAAATCCATGTCGACGATGGTCGCGCCCGTGGCAACGATGCCGTCCACCATGTTGTTGCGCACCAGCTCCGCATAAAGGTCCATGCAGCCGCCGGCCGAGGTCGAACCGGCAACGACCAGGAAGATCGCGCAGTCGGGATCGGCGAGCATCTGGTTATAGATTTCCGCGGCCCGGCCAAGATCGCGGCTGGTGAAGCTCATCTTCTTCATGGCATCGACGATCGGGCGGGCATCGAAGCTCTTGATATCGATATGCTCGACCACGCTGGAAAGCAGTTCCGCCTTACGGGTATCGTTGCGGGGCGCGTCGTTCATCACACTTCCTTTTCGTATATGCAGAATGTCGCCGGTCACAGCCGGTCACGAGACACAAATAGCCTAAACGCGGGACGGAACCGAGACTCGCTCAGCTCCCGAACCCGCCTTTGCGGTCGCTTCGCCCTAAAGCTGGACCACGTTCGAAGAGGCGACTTCCCGATCCGTTTCATACAGGCTCGCCATCGGTTCGTCTGCGACGACCATCGTGCTGACAGCGCCGAAGCCGTTGAAGGCGGTCCGCATCGCGCACCCGTAAGCGCCCAGCATCCCGATCTCGATATAATCGCCTGGCCCGACATCGGCCGGGAGCATGAACGGCCCGGCCATGCGGTCCAGATCATCGCAGGTCGGCCCGTAGAAGCTGAACGGAAGATCGCGCGCGTCGGAAGCTTCTTCACGGACCAGGTTCACCGGAAAGCGCCAGCCGATATGCGCGGCATCGAAGAGAGCGCCATAAGCACCGTCATTGATGTACAACTCGTCACCGCGCCTTTTTTCGACACGGACGAGCACGCTGGCATATTCGGCGCACAATGCCCGTCCGGGCTCGCACCACAATTCGGCCGAATAGCTGATCGGCAGGCTCTCGAACGCCCTGTGGATGACCTCGAAATAGGTCTCGAGCGGAGGCGGCTCCATGCCCGGATAGGTCGAGGGGAAGCCGCCCCCGACATCGACGATATCGACGGTCACGGCCGCCTGGACGATGGCCGCGCGAACCCGTTCCATAGCCTCGGCATAAGCGGCCGGCGTCATCGCCTGGCTGCCCACATGAAAGCAGACGCCCAGGGCATCCGCCGCCTGGCGGGCTGCGAACAGCAATTCCTTCATCTCGTCAGGCTCGGCGCCGAACTTCGAAGCCAGGCTTAATTTGGAATGGTCCGAGGAAACTCGGATCCTGACGCACAGGTTCAGGTCGTCCGCGTTGCCGGTAGCGCGGACGATCTTGTCCAATTCGTCCATCGTATCGAGCGAGAAGGTACGAACGCCATGATCGAAATAGGCTTCGCGAATAGCTTCCTCGGCCTTCACCGGATGCATGAAACATTGCACCGCAGCGGGAAGGGTTTCCGCAACAAGCCTCACCTCGGCAATCGAGGCGACGTCGAAATGGGTGATGCCGCTATCCCACAGGACCCGGAGCAAGTCGGGCGACGGATTTGCCTTAACCGCATAGAGCGCCCGGCCCAAAAACTTCTCGACAAAGAAGCGGGCAGCGCGACGGGCGGCATGCGGTCGAATGAGCGTGACCGGCTGAACCGGTCGGAGGGCGGACGCTAGCCCCAGCGCGTTATGATGGCTGTGCAATTCAAGGGACCTCCAGAGGGGTAGTTGACGACAAGGCTGCCTTGCGGTTGTTGGAAGTCCCCTTGGGGCAGCGGAAGCGCGATATATGTGGCCCAGCCCCCCCTGTAAAGACCTAGGTTTTTCCCCTTTTTTTGAAATGCTTGCTTGGCCAAGAGATGACCATCGATGAACGGGGTCGCTACTGCGGTGGTCCGTGAGGCCGGTCACATCACCCCAATTCGCCCGCTGTCGCCCGGCTGGCACGGCCGCGAGTCGTGACGGAGACGCAAAGCCTGCAGGATCATCGACAGGCGCAACCAGCCCAAGCCGCCCCTCCGCAAGACCAAGCCAAGCCGCAGAGCCGTCGGATTTTCCTCCGGCAGCCATGGGTTAATCGTGGCGCGGCAACGCAGCGAATCGGCATCGATGGCGTCATAGACATGCCATCCATAGAGCGAACTGTGGCTGACCCGGGATGTTCGTGAACCCAGACGGCGTGGCAGACGCCTCAGCGCATCTCCCTGGACATCGGGCGCCCCGACGCGAACGAATGCATCGCTTTGCCAAAGCGGGCTGCGCTGGCAAAAGGCGCCATGGATTCGGGATTCGTCGCCACTTTGCTCTCGGTCGCCGTCATCGCAGCATTTCTGCTGGGTGCAGGCGGGATGTGGATGATCGTCAAGGGGAAGGACCGGAAGCGCGGCCTGCTGATGCTCGGCGCGGCCGCGGTGACGATCGCCAACGTCTTCATCTGGGTCTCGCCGATCCCCGGACAATGAGACTGGCATTTGAATTGCGCCGTCTCGGCTACCGGCCTTACCGCTTCTCAAGCCATCCCGTCGGTCGGCGTACATGGCAATCCGCTCCGCATGCCGATTATTTGATCAGGCAGCTCGGATCGAGACGGAAATCCAGATAATCGTCCACAGACTTCATGAGTTGCGGCATTTCGTTCACGAAGAAATGGTTGGCACCCGGGATCGTGTCGTGATGGATCGTGATGTGGCGCTGGGTACGCAGCTTCTCGACCAGCTTCTGCACGGCGAGCGGGGTGACCACCTCATCCGCTTCACCCTGGATGATGATGCCGGAAGACGGGCAGGGGGCCAGGAAGGTGAAATCATACATGTTCGCCGGCGGCGCGATCGAGATGAACCCGCGAACCTCCGGCCTCCTCATCAGCAATTGCATGCCGATCCAGGCACCGAAACTGAAGCCGGCGATCCACGTCGATTCGGCCTCAGGATGGATTTGCTGGACCCAATCGAGCGCCGACGCGGCATCGGAAAGCTCGCCGATGCCATTGTCGAACACGCCCTGGCTCTTACCGACCCCGCGGAAATTGAAGCGGAGGGTCGCAAAGCCCCTCCGGACGAAAGTCTTGTAGAGCTGCTGCACGATGGCATTGTTCATGGTTCCGCCGCCCTGAGGGTGCGGATGAAGGATCATCGCGACTGGCGCGCGCGGACGGGGGCCGGGGCTGAAACGACCTTCGAGACGGCCTTCCGGACCGGGAAAAATGACTTCGGGCATTGCACCTGCGCGTGGCTTGGCTTCAAAGGAATACAGGGGATGAGCCCTGTGTGGGCGCGACCTATATAGGGTTCGAAGCCCATCGCGCAATTGAAAGGCATTTTCTTGGCCGAACGCATCTATCTGGACCATGCCTCGACCACTCCGATTCTGGACGAGGCGAAGACGGCCATGCGCCAGGCATGCGACCTCTGGGCCAATCCGTCTTCGCCACATGCCGAAGGCCGCGCCGTTCGCGCTGCCATGGAAGACGCCCGGCGGCGGATCGGCCGGGCATTGGGCTGGGACGGTACGATCGTCTTCACATCCGGAGCCACGGAAGCCATTTCGCTTGCCTTGGGCCGCGCCAAGGCGAGCAGGCATATCGTCTCTTCGATCGAACATCCGGCGATTCTGCGCAGCGCCCCCCTTGCGCGCCTGATCCGGACGCGTACTGACGGCATGCTCGATATGGACGACCTCGCTCAGGCGCTCGCCGATGCCGGAAATGCGGTCGTCGCGATCCAGTCCGTCAACAATGAGACCGGCGTCATTCACCCGATCCAGGAGATTGCCGACAAAGCGAAAGCGGTCGGTGCGTTGGTCCTGGCGGATTGCGCCCAGAGTGCGGGCAAGCTGCCGATCCCCGATGCGGATTTCGTAGTCGTCGCGGCCCATAAATTCGGGGGCCCGCCAGGCGTCGGCGCACTTCTCGTCAGGGACGTGTCGGCGCTCGATGCGATCGGCGGACAGGAAGGCGGCTTGCGGCCCGGCACACCCGGCTTTCCCGCCATCATGGGCTTTGCGGCTGCGATTGAAGCGAATCATGGCTGGTATGAAGACAGCAAGCGCCTGCGCGGGCTGTTGGACAGAGGTATCAAGGCTGCCGGCGGCGAAATCGTCGCGGAGGCGGCGCCGCGTATCGCCACCATTTCCGCTTATCGTATGCCGGGCGTGCCTGGCGCGTCCCAGATGATGCGATTCGACCTGGCCGGCATAGCCGTCTCTGCAGGCAGCGCCTGCGCTTCGGGCAGCCTCAAGGCGAGCCACGTGCTGGCGGCGATGGGCTGGGAGGAAGAGAAGGCAAGGGAGGTCATCAGGGTCAGCTTCGGTCCGGAGACGAGGGAGGCCGATATCGACGCGTTGCTGACCGAGTGGATCGCCTTGTTTGGAAAGCGCCAAGCCGCGTGACCAAGCCCATCTATCTCGATTATCAGGCGACGACTCCGCTCGCGCCGGAGGTGGCCGATGCGATGCGGCCATGGCTCGAGGAGAATTTCGGCAATCCTCACAGCACGCATCGAATGGGGCGCGAGGCAGCGGCGGCCGTCGATGTCGCGCGCGGTCATGTGCTGGCTGCGATAGGCGGTGCGGCCGGTAGCGGGAAAATCTACTTCACATCAGGTGCCACGGAGGCGGCGAATTGGGCGCTCAAAGGCGCTGCCGCCCGATTTCCGTCCGGACGGAATAGAATCGTCACCATCGCGACCGAACATGCCTGCGTTCTCGACAGCCTGGCATGGCTGCGGGAGCAGGGGATGGAGATCGAGATCCTGCCCGTCGGTGCGGACGGGATAGTCGACCTCGACCTTTTGGAAAGGCAGGTAACCGACCGGACGGGTCTGGTGGCCGCCATGTTGGTCAATAATGAGATCGGCGTCATTCAGCCTATTGCCGAAATCGGCCGCCTCGCCCGAAGCCGCGGCGCGCTTTTCTTCTGCGATGCCGTCCAGGGTCTGGGCCGGGTCGCCCTTCCCCTTGAAGAGTGCGACATGGTCGCCATGTCCGCCCACAAAATATACGGCCCCAAGGGCATCGGCGCCCTCTGGTTGCGCTCCGGTGTCGCGATCGAGCCGCTGCTTCATGGCGGCGGCCAGGAAGGTGGAATCAGATCAGGTACCTTGTCGCCGCTTCTCTGCGTGGGCTTCGGGGCTGCGGCCCGCCTGATGGCCGAAAGGAAAGAGGAGGATGCCGCCCATATCGAGCCATTGTGGAACGCGGCGGAGTCGCTGGTCACATCGGGCTGGGTCCTGAACGGTTCATCCGAGCATCGCTATCGTGGCAATCTCAATATGCGCCGAAGCGGCCTCGATGTCGCCCGTCTTATCTCGGATCTCCGCATGGTCGCACTCTCTGCCGGCTCGGCGTGCGCGAGTGGATCCGGGCGGCCGAGCCATGTCTTGTCCGCTTTGGGCCTGAGCGAAAAGGATGCGCGATCCAGTGTGCGGATCGGCTTCGGCCGCTACACTACCGTGGAAGAGATGAACCTGGCGCTCACAATGATCGAGGAGGCGGCGGAGCGTCAGCGGCGCTTCGCCGCATGACTCTCGTCCGCTTCATCTCTGCAGACGGCTCCACCATAAGCGAGGTCGAGGCCAAAGCCGGGGAACGTTTGCTCGACGTGGCCCAAGCCAACGGACAGCCGCTGGAAGGGACGTGCGAAGGACAAATGGCCTGCTCCACCTGCCATGTGATTGTGGCGGGCGAGGATTTCGACAATCTGCCCGCCGCCAGCGAGGAGGAGGAGGACATGCTCGACCTTGCCGCCAGCGTCACGCGCCATTCGCGCCTCTCCTGTCAGATCTGGCTCGACGAAGCCCTCGCCCGGCTGACGGTGCGCATGCCCGGCGCTTCCCACAATATGCAAGGTCGATGAAACCTGAAAAGCGGCTGCCTTGCATCGCCAGCATGCAGGCGCCATATGCACCGCGGGAGTCGGGCGGACGGCGCTCTCGCCAACCCGGTCAGGTCCGGAAGGAAGCAGCCGTAACGAGTTCAAGCTCCGGGTCGTTCCGGCTCCCACCTCTCCAGAGCCAGACCTGGGCCAAAGAATCTGCCCATTGGCCGCAAACCGCCAACCAACTGGCTTCCTATTGCTTGCCACGGAGGTGTGAAACGCTTCCTCCCCTCACCATCAGTCTCTAGGATAGGGCCATGGCTTCCGAATCCCCCCAGCCTTATCGGGTGCTGGCGCGCAAGTACCGGCCTCAGAGTTTTGCCGAGCTCATCGGACAGGATGCAATGGTCCAGACGCTCGGCAATGCCATCAAGCGCGACCGACTGGCCCATGCCTTCCTGCTGACCGGGGTCCGGGGCGTCGGCAAGACCTCGACGGCGCGGCTGATCGCCAAGGCGTTGAATTGCATCGGGCCGGACGGCCAAGGCGGCCCCACCATCGAGCCGTGCGGCATCTGCGACCCTTGCGTGGCGATCGCCGAAGGCCGGCATATCGACGTGGTCGAGATGGACGCCGCGAGCCATACCGGGGTCGACGATGTCCGCGAGATCATCGAGGCGGTGCGCTACGCCGCGGTCTCGGCCCGCTATAAGGTCTATATCATCGACGAAGTTCACATGCTGTCGAAGAATGCGTTCAACGCGCTTCTCAAGACTCTCGAAGAGCCGCCTGCCCATGTTAAGTTTCTTTTCGCCACGACCGAAGTCAACAAGGTCCCGGTAACGGTCCTGTCCCGCTGCCAGCGCTTCGACCTTCGGCGCATCTCCGCCGATCAGCTAGCCGCCCATTTCGAGGCAGTGGCCGGAGCGGAAGGGATTGAGGTCGAGCCCGCCGCTTTGGCCCTGATCGCTCGGGCGGCCGAGGGTTCGGCCCGCGACGGTCTTTCTATCCTGGATCAGGCTTTCGCCCACGGCGCGGGCGGCGTCACCGCCGATCAGGTTCGCGCGATGCTTGGCCTTTCCGACCGCGGAGCGGTCCGGCGACTGCTAGGCCTGTTGCTCGCGGGGGAGGCCCGCGCGGCCCTGGCGGCGGTGAAGGATCAATATGAGCTTGGCGTCGAGCCTTCGGCGCTGATCCGCGGGCTGCTCGAAAGCGTCCACGGCATCACCCGCGCAAAGGTCGGCGGCGTCGAGGATCCGGCGCAGTCGGTGGAAGAGCGCGAAGCCTATGCCGATTGGGCAAGCGCGCTATCCTACGCAACCATCCATCGTCTCTGGCAATTGCTCCTGAAGGGGTTGTCCGAGGTCCATGGCGCTCCGCTCCCGCTCGAGGCGGCGGAAATGGCGCTGCTTCGTGTCATCCACGCGTCGGAGCTTCCCGATCCGGGAGCACTCGCCGAAAGGCTCGCCAACGGAGAGAATATCGCGGTCGCGCCCCAGTCCAAGCCGCCTGTCGAAGGCGAACAGGCCCCGCTGCTGAGGGCGCCGGCTGATTTTGCCGCGCTGGTCGAGCTGGTCGCTGCCAATGGCAAGCCGCATCTGGCCCAGCAACTGCACGATTATTGCGGCCTGGTCCGTTACCAGCCTCCCGATCTGGCGATCAGGCCATCAAAGCCCCTGGCGGGCGAATTCGCGCGCGACCTCGCTGCGCTGCTGAAACAGGCCACCGGCACGGTCTGGACCGTTGGTGTCGTGGATAGTCCAGCCGAGCCTTCGTTGCTGGAACAGGAACAGATGGAAAAGGAACGGCTAAGACAGTCGGTTCTCGAGACACCGATCGTCCGCGCCGCTTTGGATGCCTTCCCCGATGCCGAATTGGCCGGATTCACTCTCGAAGATCAACGGAGCGCATAGATATGCCGAATTTCGACGAAATCATGAAGATGGCGCAGAACGCGCAGGCCGAGCTGATGAAGGCTCAGGCGGAACTCGATCAGATCGAGGTGGAAGGCGTTTCCGGCGGCGGACTCGTCAAGATCCGCGCCAGCGCAAAAGGCCGTATCATCTCCGTCGACATTGACGAAAGCCTGCTCCAGCCGTCAGAGAAACAGATGGTGGAGGATCTGGTGGCGGCGGCAATGGGCGATGCCCGCGCCAAAGCCGATGCCGCCGCGCAACAGGAAATGTCGAAGATGACCAGCGGCCTGCCACTGCCGCCGGGCTTTAAGATGCCGTTCTGAGGTCAGAGCTGGGGCGGAGGCGCCTCGGCCGCCACGTCCGGAGGCGGGATGTCGATTGTCACGATCTCGGCCGTCGAAGACTGCTGCTCATATTCATCGCCAGGCAAGTTTTCTGCCGGAAGTTCTTCTTCCTGCCGTGACGGCGCAGCTGGCGCCTGCGGCCGATTTGCCGCCCTGCGGGCCGGCTTTTCCCTGGCGTCGGGCGGCGCGATGGAATCGTTGATCGGTCCGGTGTCATACACGCAGGCATCCAGTCCGTCCCGCGCAACCACCCCGATCCTTGCGGCGATGGAATTTCCATAGCGGCGGGTAAAGCCCTTTGGCGCAACGGCGCCTCGTTTCTTTGGAAGTGGCAGAATGGCGGCAATGCGAGCGGCTTCGGTGCGGCTCATGCCGGATGCGTCGTGCTGGAAATAGCGCTGGGCGCCGGCATTGACGCCATAGGTGCCGATCCCCGTCTCGGCGACGTTGAGATAGACCTCCATGATCCGCCTCTTGCCCCAGATCGTCTCGATCAGGAGCGTGAACCAAGCCTCCAGGCCTTTGCGGAAGAAGCCACCGCCTTGCCACAGAAAGGCATTCTTCGCGGTCTGCTGACTGATCGTCGAGCCGCCGCGGATGACGCTGCCCCCCTTCGCGTTGCGGCGCATGGCCTCGGCGATCGCATCCTGGTCGAAACCGTAATGACTGCAAAATTTGCTGTCCTCGGCCGCGACCGCAGCGCGCACCATGTCGCGGTCAATCTCGTCGATGCCCATCCAGTCCTTGCTGATGCTGCGCCCGCCGAGCACGTCACCGACCATGGTGAAGGTGATCGGCGGCGGCACGAAGCGATAGAGCAGGACCCAAAGGACGGAGACGAGCAGGAACAGGAAAAAGGCCCGGATGATCCAGCCGATTACACGACCGAATCCTCCGGACCTTTTCTTACTTCCTCGTCGCGCGGTGCGTACCATCAGGCCCGCCTAGCGCCGCGCCATATTCTTAGTCCAGTCGGGTTCAACTGGCCGGAAGCAGGCGCCGCTCGCCGGCGAGGTTCATCAGCGCCTTTTGCAGCTTTTCAAAGGCGCGGACCTCGATCTGGCGGATGCGTTCGCGGCTGACGTCATAGACCTGGCTCAATTCCTCGAGCGTCTTGGGATCCTCCGACAGACGTCGTTCCGTTAGAATATGCTTCTCACGATCGTTGAGCGCCTGCATCGCCTCGACGAGCAACTCGTGACGGACCTTGGTTTCCTCCGCCTCCGCGACGCGTTCGTCCTGCAGCGGATCGCTGTCGACGAGCCAATCCTGCCACTGGCCTTCGCCTTCCTCGCGCAAAGGCACGTTGAGCGACGTGTCACCGCCCAGAGCCATGCGCCGGTTCATCGAGACGACATCCTCCTCGGAGACGCCGAGATCGGTCGCGATCTTGGTCACATCCTCAGGCTTCAGATCGCCGTCTTCGAAGGCTTCGATCTGATTCTTCATCCGACGGAGGTTGAAGAACAATTTCTTCTGCGCTGCGGTGGTGCCCATCTTCACGAGCGACCAGCTACGCAGGATGAATTCCTGGATCGAGGCGCGAATCCACCACATGGCATAGGTCGCCAGGCGAAAGCCGCGTTCCGGCTCGAACTTCTTCACGCCCTGCATCAGGCCGATATTGCCTTCTGAAATCAGCTCAGAGACCGGCAGGCCATAACCCCGGTAGCCCATCGCGATCTTGGCGACCAGGCGCAGGTGCGAGTTGACCAGCTTTGCCGCAGCTTCGGTATCCTGATGCTCGGTCCAGCGCTTGGCCAGCATATATTCCTCCTCCGGAGAGAGGATCGGGAATTTCTTGATCTCGGTCAGATAGCGATTCAGCCCCGCCTCGCCGCCGGTGGCGGGGATGGTTGCCGGGACATTTTTGCCGCTTGCCATATCTCTTCTCATGCTCCCTTGGGCGCCACACACGCGATGATCCGTGCCAGCACTTGGTTGTTATACGGTAAGCGCCCTGAACAGTTCCTGCATATCCGATGGAACGGCGCTTTTAAAGGATAAGTTTTCTTTCGATACTGGATGGAGGAAACCGAGCTCGGCGGCATGCAGCGCCTGACGGGTAAAATTCATTCCTTTCAATAACTCCCGATGTGCTGGACGCGGCCGGCCATAAGCGGGATCGCCAAGCAAAGGATGGCCGATCGAGGTCATGTGCACGCGAACCTGATGCGTCCGTCCCGTTTCCAGCCTGCATTCGACGAGAGCCGAATCGCGGAGCGGCGTGAGCAAACGATAATGGGTCACGGCTCTTTTCCCACGCCCTTCCGCGACAATCGCCATCTTCTGCCGGTTGGCGGAAGATCGCGCGAGCGGAGCGTCGACGCTGCCGCTGGGCGGGTTGGGAATGCCGGCTACGATCGCATGATAACGACGGTCGATACTGTGCCGCGCGAATTGACCGGAAAGACCCTCATGGGCGACATCGGTCTTCGCCGCGACGAGCAGGCCCGAGGTCCCTTTGTCTATGCGATGAACGATGCCCGGCCGCGCCACACCGCCGATACCGGAAAGACGGCCGGCGCAATGATGGAGCAGCGCGTTGACCAGCGTACCGTCGGCATTTCCGGCTGCAGGATGGACCACCATGCCGGCCGGCTTGTCGACAACGATCAGATGATCATCCTCGAAGACGATTTCGAGCCGGATGTCCTGCGGTTCATTGTGGGCGGTTGCAGGGGCAGGCACATGCACCTGATAAGGTGCGCCGGGCACCACCTTGGCTGCAGGGTCGCGCACCAGAACACCGCCGGGGCCGAGCACTTGGCCGGTACTGATCAGAGCCTTCAGGCGTTCGCGAGACAATGTCGGCAGAGCGGCAGCCAAAGCACGATCGAGCCGCCAACCGGCGGCATCGGGCGCGATGGTCGCGATGATCGACTCCCCCCGGGTCATTCCTTAGGGGATGTGGTGACGAAATCACGAATTTCAAGGCGGGCCGAGAGAGGTGGAGGGAGGCAAGGGAAGGGGGCGCCGCGTCGAACGCGCCTTGAATCCTTGGGGCGCAAGGCCCAATAAGGCTGGCAAATCAGGGTCCGGCACGAACAGGGGCGCCAAACCGAATGAAATCCCACGAATTCGCGAGTCTCCTTTGTTCGCGTCTCTGTCACGATCTGCTCAGCCCAGTCGGCGCTCTCAACAATGGCGTCGAGCTGCTTGCCGACGAGCACGATCCCGAAATGCGCGCCCGCTGCCTGGAATTGCTCGGTGAAAGCGCCCGCGCTTCGGCCAACAAGCTGAAATTCTTTCGCCTTGCCTTTGGGGCCGCGGGCGGCTTCGGGGACCAGGTCGACACCAGGGAGGCCCGGGTAGCAGCCGACGGCTTGTTTGGCGGCGACGGCCGTATCCAGCTCGGCTGGATGATCGACGAGCCGTCGATGAGCAAGGCAGCGCTCAAGATTTTGCTGAACCTGATCCTGATAGCCGGTGACGCGCTCGTGCGCGGCGGCAGGCTGGATGTCGGGGCCGAGAAACATGACAAGGGTCTCGACATCGTGATCCGGGCCGAGGGGCCGCGCATCGTCATCGATCCCGAGTTGAAAAAGGTCCTCCTCGGCGAGAGCGAGGAGGAATCGATCGCGCCGCGCGGTGCTGCTGCCTGGCTTGTTCACAGCCTGGTCCACGAAGGCGGCGGTCAGATCCAGCTCTCGGACGAAGAGGAAGGCACCTTGCTGATCGGCACCTCGCTTCCCGCCTAACATCTTTTTTACCTAATCCCTCCCATAAGGCTCCAAGGCGCGTTCGAGCGATGGGGCCGATGGACGATCTAATTACGGAATTCATCGCGGAAACGCGCGACATGCTCGATGCTCTGGGCGGGGAAATCATTGCCTGGGAAGCCGCCCCTGCGGATCGCAGCCGGCTCGATGAGATTTTCCGCTTCGTTCATACGGTGAAGGGCAATTGCGGCTTTTTCGATCTTCCGCGCATTCGCGGACTCAGCCATGCAGCCGAAAACGTACTGACCGACTTGAGATCCGGAAAAAGAGCGGCTGATCCCGCCCTCGTCAGCGCGGTACTCGCCATCATCGATAGGATCGGAGAACTCGTCCAGGAGCTGGAAAGCGGGGAAACCCTTGCGAGCGGCGACGACGAACAATTGATAGCTGCCCTGGACCAGGAGGCTGGAGAAACGAAGGGCGAGACCGCCGCCACGACCTCGATGCCTTCCATCCGATCGAACCTTCGATCGATCCGACTCCCCGTCGACCTGCTCGACCGGGTGATGAGCGGCGTTTCGGACCTCGTCCTCGCGCGCAACGAACTCGCCCGCTGTCTCCGTGAAAGCGGATACGGGGCCGGTGTCGAAGCTGCTTTCGATCGCGTGTCGGCAACGATCGGTGAGATTCGCGACGCGATCACGCATACCCGCATGCAGCGTATCGACAATCTCTTCGCGACACTACCCCGGCTGGCCCGCGACGTCGCCGACGAACTCGGCAAGAAGATCGCGCTCGAGATCGAAGGTGGCGACGTCGAGCTCGACCGGGAAATGATCGAGATGATCCGGGATCCGCTGACCCACATCATCCGCAATGCCATTGACCATGGCATCGAAGACGAAGCAGTCCGGAGGGAGGCGGGAAAACCCGCGACCGGCAATATCCGCATCGCCGCATCGCAGGCCGGAAACCAGATCCTCATCGAGATCGCTGACGACGGCCGAGGGATAGACGGAGACAAACTGGTCGCTCGGGCAATGGCGAGCGGACTGCTCAGCCAGAACCAGGCCGACCGCCTTTCCGCCGCACAGCGAACCGCACTGATCTTCGAGCCCGGGCTCTCCACCGCAGGCCAGGTTACCGCAATTTCCGGCCGGGGTGTCGGCATGGACGTGGTGCGTGCCAATGTCGAGCGGATCGGCGGACTGATCGATATCGACAATCGGCCGGGGCTCGGGCTGCGGCTGACGCTACGCGTGCCACTGACCCTCACCATCATTCCCGCCTTGACGGTCCAGCTGAACGGACAGAGCTATGCCGTTCCACGCTCGACGATCGAGGAGATTGTCCGTGTGAAAGGCGGCGCGGTTGCGATCGAAAGCCTCGGTGGATCGTCGATTGCCACCATACGCGGCCGACGATTGCCGCTCGTTTCGCTCGGCGCGGCACTTGGCGTGACCCATCAGGAGGCGACTGAAGACCAGTGCCTGATCGTGTTGCGGCCTGCCGGTACCGGCATCTACGCCTTGGCCGTGGATAAGGTGAGCGACCATGAGGAATTGGTCGTCAAACCCGCTGCTCCAGCGGTCATGGCCACCGGCCTCTATGGAGGGACCACCCTGGCCGACGATGGTCGGCCGATCCTGTTGCTGGATCCGCCTGGAATCGCGGCAACTGCCGGCATCGCCTTGGAGGCTGGCACGTTCGACACTTCCTTTGCTTCGACCGCCACCGCTGCGCCCGAAGCAGATGCGAAGCCTGCCTTGCTGTTCATGAGCCTGTGTGGAGTGAAAAGGATCGTGCCGCTTTCCGCAGTGGAGCGAATAGAAGACGTTCCCTCCGAAGCGGTGCAGATAAGTGCCGGCCGGCTCCATATCGCCCTGGGCGATTCGATTCTTCGGCTGCAGGGTTGTGGCGCCGAAGCGGCAGGGCGGGCGATCCGGATCCTGCGGCTTTCGGATGGCATCAACCAGGTCGCCTATGGCATCGGGGACGTGGTCGACATCGTCCCGCTGGGCACCGACATCCTTCCTGCTGCGACGGAAGGGGAGGTGAGAGGCGTGACGCTGATCGGGGGCGAACAGGTCGAGGTGCTCGATCTCTTCCACTTGTTCGAAGGCAGCGCGACGTCGGAACCGGAGGGGGCTCGCCGCATCTGCGCCATCCCGGCCGAAGATCACTGGATGGAGACCATCCTGGGTCCTGTCATCGAAAGCGCTGGCTATCGAATCGTGCGCGCCGGGGATCCCGGTGCGGAAATGGCCGACATTCATCTGGTCAATTCCGATGAGATCTCCGTCAAGCCGTGCATCAAGTCGGGACGGGTCGTGAAAATCTGCTCAGATCCTGAAAAAACGGCCGGGGACGCCATTCATCGTTACGATCGATCGGCCCTCCTCGATGCTCTAGCCGACACGGCCAGTGGGCGGAAAAGCAGGGCATGAGCATTTTGTACCTGATCGTCCAGCTTGGAGGAGAGCGGGTGGCCCTGGCCGCGGCTGACGTCGAATCCGTGATCGAGATCGACACGCTGACACCCGTGCCCCGGGCGCCGGCGCATATCAGCGGACTGAGCGCACTAAGAAGCAGAGTACTCACAGTGATGGATTGCGCGAAATCGCTGCAATTGGACAAAGTCGACGGCAGCCGGACCGGCGGGGAAGCGGTCGTCGTCACGCATGATGGCCATCCTTATGCTTTGCTGGTCGACGCTGTCGAAGACGTCGTCGAAGCGACCGGCGAAATCGCTCCGATCGCGTCGAATCTCGCGGGCGGCTGGAGCCGCGCAGCGCAGGGGATGATCGAAGCCGACAACAAGCTGATGCTGCTGCTCGATATCAAGATTCTGGTGGCCGGGCCGGGAGTGGAGGCCCTCTGTTAAGGCCGCGGTCGACCAGGTCGCTTAAGGATGTCCTTACGAATGATTGCTAGACATCGCCCAAGAGGGCGAGAGGAAGCGAGAGCGGAATGAAGACATGTCTGGTTGTCGATGATTCCAAGGTGATCCGAAAGGTTGCCCGGCACATATTGGAAACGCTCGATTTTGTGGTCGACGAAGCCGAGGACGGCCGCGAGGCGCTTGGTCGATGCGACATCCAGATGCCCGATGTGGTCCTGCTGGACTGGAACATGCCCGTTATGGGCGGGATGGAATTCCTCCGAACCCTCCGCCAGCAGGATATCGCCAGTCAGCCCAAGGTTGTTTTCTGCACGACCGAGAATGACATGGCGCATATCCGGGCCGCGCTGGAAGCCGGCGCCGACGAATATGTTATGAAGCCGTTCGATCGGGAAACGCTCGCATCCAAGTTGCAGATCGTCGGTGCTGCCTGATGTCGCATTCCGCTGCGACGAGGGCCAGACAGGGACAGAATGTCGTACAGTTTCTGCCAGTGGCGCCGCTGATCAGGATCATGATCGTCGATGATTCGCCGGTAGCCCGCGCAGTCCTTTCACGTATGATTTCGGCACATCGGGACCTCGAAGTCGTGGCCCTGGCCGGCACCGCCGGAGAAGCCCTGGACGCGCTCAAGGCGATCAAGGTCGACATCGTCCTCCTGGACGTGGAAATGCCCGGCACGACCGGCCTGCAGGCGCTGCCGGACATCGTGCGGTTGGGGGACGGCGCCCGTGTGCTGGTCGTATCTTCCTTCTGCGAAGAAGGCGCCGAGGCCAATGTGAAAGCGCTGGCCCTCGGGGCCGCGGACACGCTTCCCAAGCCCGGAGCAGGCAACTTTGCAGGCCGCTTTTCCGATGTCCTGGCAGAACGTCTGCGCCGGATCGGCCGGGCGGGTGTGGAACGAACGGGTGAAGAGGCGATAGCCCGTCAGGAAGCCGCCAGCATCGTCACGCTCCGCGCCATGCCGGACCGAACGCTCGGCTGCATCGCCCTTGGCGCGTCCACCGGCGGTCTGCACGCCTTGAACGAATTCCTGTGCGCGCTGCCGTCCAGGATCGGCGCCCCTATTTTCATCACCCAGCATCTTCCCGTCGTGTTCATGCCCGTCTTCGCGCGCCAGATCGAAACGGCGTCAGGCCGCGCTACCCGGGTTGGCGAGGAAGGAATGGTCGTTCAGCCCGAAGAGATCATTGTCGCTCCGGGCGACGCCCATCTCGGCCTCCGCCGAGACGGCAACCAAGTTCGGATCGCATTGAGCGACGGCCCGGCGCGGAGCGGATGCAAGCCCTCGGTCGATCCGATGCTGGAGAGCGTGAGAGAAATCTATGGCGAGGGCGCGGTCGCGGTCATTCTCAGCGGAATGGGCCGTGACGGATTGGACGGGAGCCTGAAGCTGGTCAAAAGCGGAGGCGCCGTCCTGGCACAGGATGAAGGCAGTTCGGCAGTCTGGGGGATGCCGCGCGCCGTGGCCGAGGCGGGTCTCGCTTCCGCAGTCCTGCCGCCCGCGGATCTCGCCAAGCGCCTGGCGGCGCGAATCGCAGGTGCCGCGTGGAAATAAGCGATGCCTCGGGGCGACTCCTCGCAGGCCTGTTGGAAACCAGGACCGGCCAGCAATTGGCGGTGAGCCGGCGCTGGCGGATCGAAACGGCACTTGGTGGCCTGATGCGGGAACGCGGAATGGATTCGGTGGACGACCTGATGGCCGCCATCATCAGCAGCCGAAAGCCGGAGCTGGCGGACCGGGTTGTCGAAGCGCTTCTCAACAACGAGACCTTTTTCTTTCGCGACCGTGGCGCTTTCGACCTGCTCCTCGGCCCCGCTTTGGACCGATTGAGGCATGCCCGGGCAAGAGACAGGAGCATTTCGATCTGGTGCGCAGGCTGTTCGACAGGGCAGGAGGCATATTCGCTCGCCATGAGCTTTGCCGAGACCAAGGCACGTTGGGAGGGCTGGCGCATATCGATACTCGCCACCGACATTTCCCACTCCGCCATCGCCCAGGCAAAGAGCGGACTCTATTCACAGTTCGAGGTTCAGCGCGGCCTGCCGGTAACCCAGATGGTTCGGTGGTTCGAGGAAGCGGGGAGCGGCAACTGGCGTATCTCTCCTGTCCTCAAAGCCGCGGTCCGTTTCGAGGTGCATAATCTCACCGCGCCGGCGCCGCCCCCGGGTCGCTTCGACATCATCCTGTGCCGGAACGTGCTTCTCTATCTGACGGCGGAGTGGCGGCGGGAGGTGTTCGATCGGCTTGCCCAAGCCGGTGGCCCGGACACCGTGTTGCTGCTCGGCGCAGGCGAGACCGTCATCGGCCAGACCGACCAATTCGTTTCCGACCCCGAATGCCGGGGCCTCTATATCCGCCGGAGAATGATCGAACCCGCACGCGCGGTCGGTTAGAATCTGGTCGTTTGAAGTGGAAGCGCTTCGCCCTTTCACCGATGACCTGAAACAGACTTTATTCCAGTCCGAAACGGTCCCGGTCCAGGGCGGCACCAGGTGAATCGGATGGCGCTCTATTGCAGCCCGAAGCTATGAGCTTGACCTGACCGCCATTTTGGAGCGCAAAGAGGGCCATGACCGTCATCGACTGTCCATCGCCGAATTTCGACGAGCGCGCCTTGCCCATTTCGATGCTGGTCCTCCATTATACCGGCATGGTCGATGCCGCTTCCGCGATCGCGCGGCTCACCGATGGGGAGGCCAATGTCTCCGCCCATTACCTCATTGCCGAGGATGGCCAGATATTGCGGATGGTCGAGGAGGAGAAAAGGGCCTGGCACGCCGGAAAATCATTCTGGCGTGGAATCCGGGACGTCAACTCCGCGAGCATCGGAATAGAGATCGTCAATCCGGGCCATGAGTTCGGCTACCGTCCTTTTCCGGAAGAGCAGGTCGACGCATTGCTTCCGCTTGTCTCTCAGATCGTCCAGCGCCACGGCATCAAGCGGGGCAATATCGTCGGCCACTCCGACATCGCCCCGGCGCGCAAGCAGGATCCCGGCGAGCTGTTCCCCTGGTCAAGGCTTGCCAGGCTGAGACTCGCCCTGCCGCGGCCCACCCGCAATCTGGTCGACCCCCTTTGGACCGATGCCGGCTTCCTGCTGGCGCTCGAACGGTTCGGCTATGACGTAAGCGATCCCTTTGCCGCCACCGTCGCTTTTCAGCGTCGCTTTCGTCCGGAACTTATCGACGGCGCCATCGATGGCGAATGCCGCGCCATTTTACTGGCTTTGCTCCTTCCCAAACCACAAGGGGATGACTAGATCGGAAGGGCCAGAGGGTCGGGCGGCCGCGTTTCGCTTCGGCGGAACGAGGAAAGTCCGGGCTCCACGGAAAAGCGGTGCCGGGTAACGCCCGGCGGGGGCGACCCCAGGGACAGTGCAACAGAAAGCAGGTCGCGCCGGGCTTCGGCCCAAAATCTTCGGAGGCGTGACAGTGAAAGGGTGCGGTAAGAGCGCACCGCGGCTCCGGCAACGGCAGCCGGCATGGTAAACCCCACCGGGAGCAAGACCGAATAGGGACGGCATATGGGGAATTTCCGCCCCGGTCGTCCGGGTTGGTTGCTTGAGGGACGGAGCAATCCGTCTCCTAGAGGAATGGCCGCACAGGCGGAGCGACCGCAAGGCCGCCCTGCCGGACAGAACCCGGCTTATAGACCCTCTGGCATTTTTTCCTTCCCGCTACGAGGCATGGGAGATAGTTGGCGGCTCTTATGGCACGATCGACACGTTCCAATGATTGGGGTTTCCCGCGCTGGCGCAGCTATGGCGGCAATCGCGAAGCCGCGCCGGTCAGGACCTGCGACCGGCACGGGTGCGAAGAACCGGGCAATCATCCCGCCCCCAAATCCCCGAACCGACCGGAACGCTGGCATTTTTGCGAGCGCCATGCCGCGGAATATAATCGGACGTGGAATTATTTTGACGGCCTGTCGGCGGAGGAAGCCGCCGCCCGGGAAGCCGACGAGCAACGGGACGCCGGCGGCTTCAACCAGTCCAAATATTATGGCTGGGGCGGCCCCGGGGACGGCAATCGCAGCCGCGACGAAATGCGGGCTTTGGACGTGCTCGAGATCGAAGGCGATCCCGATTTCGAAGAGATCAAGAGCGCCTATCGACGGCTGGCCAAGGCCAACCATCCGGATGCCGCTCCCGGTGATGCCGAAGCCGCCACACGCTTCCAGGCGGTCCAAGCCGCCTATGAAATTCTCTGCAAGGCCGAGGAACGGCGAAACGGGCTTTCGCCCTAAAGCCTGTTCGTTTGAGGCTGAAGCTCTTCGCGCGAAGGGAAATCAACCGGCGTCGGTGAACATGAAGGTTCCTGAGACATGGGCCACGGGATCGTTCCGGTCGCCATCGTGGGCAAGGCCGCGGACGAAACCGACGTGGGTCGTGATGCGATAACATTCGCCGCGACCGACGATCTTCCTCCCCGGGACCGCCGGGCGCAGATAGTCTATCCGAAGATCGAGCGTCGCCTGGGGGCGAAACCGATTTATCTTCACCCAGATCGCCATGCTGGTAGCCATGTCCATCAGGCTGATGATGGGGCCGGACGCGATGATTCCAGTGGCAACGACCCCTATCAGCCGTTCATCATAGTCGAGACCAAGTTCGACCCAGTCGGGGCCGTGAGCGACATAGTCGATGCCCAAGGCACCGCCGTGACCGAGCTCCCGTGCATAAGAGAAAAAAAGCCGGGGATCGAAATTCTTCGACGTGCGCGGATCGATCGGACTCATTTTCGTAGCCGTGCCGCGGTCTCCCGTATCAGGGCGATCATGTTCGGAATGCCCTGAGTGCGGTTGGAACTGAGCTGGTTCCGGAGATCGAAGGGCGCCAGAGCTGCCTCGATGTCGGCAGCCAAGATCGCTTCGGGCGTCCGATCCTGAACCGCCAGCAGCACCAGCGCGACAATCCCTTTGGTTATCGCCGCATTGCTGTCCGCGAGAAAATGGAGTGTGCCGTCGACCGCCGGCGTTGGATAGACCCAGACCGAAGCGGAACAGCCCCGCACCAGAGTGGCGTCGCTCTTTAGAGCGTCCGGCATTGGTTCGAGCGAGCGCCCGAGATCTATCAGGAGACGGTAGCGATCGTCCGCCTCGAGCAGCTCAAAATCGGACTGGACGTCGGCGAGGGATTGAAAGGCCATTGCCGCGCGCTACCAGAGCAAGGGCAGCCGGAAAAGCATTAGGACTTTTTTGGCCTGGTCGGGTGGCACTTCGGTCCGGCGCGCGGGAAAATGGTCATAATCGAGCGCGAACCTTAAACGTCGTCGCCGCTTGCGATTGCCTCCAGCTTACCAACTCGTTCTTTGAGATCTGCAAGATCGATCCTTGACGCCGATGAGGGCGTCTGGTGGCTATGGCTCGCGATTTCGAGGCGTTTCAGAGAGAGCCAGTCTCGCCAGGCTCTCAACCCTGCAGCGCTGACGAGGGCCAAGGCGAGGAAACCAGCGGAAAGGATGGCGAAAAAGCTCGGGTCGGTCATCGTCCGGTCTTTCAGCTGTCCCGAAGCCGTTCGATTTCGCGTTCGAGACCAATCTCCTTGTCGGTCGCTATACGTTCAAGCACGGCCACCCTGTCGCGCAATATCTGAAGCTCATCGCGCATCTTTTGGGTCTCGGGGTCGTCGGCGGCGCTGCGCTTGCTCGCCTTGTTGTGATATTTCGCCCTGAAGACACTCGCGACCATCACCGCGACCACGATGAACGCCACCATTTCAAACGGATTCATTCCCTGCTCCTGTTCTTCAAGCCGTCTCCTGACCGGACGCGACCGTCAGTTTTTCGGCATCCGGAGGGTCTCGATTTCCTGGGTCAAGCGGTGGCTGTCATCCGTCACGATCCGTTCCACATTTGCGAGCCGGTCCTTGATCGAGCCCAGTTCTGCACGCAATTGCCCGTTTTCCGTCGTGAGCAGCTTGATCCTTTCCATCGCCTCGTCACTCGTCTTCGGATAGATCGCCTGGCCCCATGCCCCATCGAGCGGATAGCCATGCTTGACCCTTAGCCAGGTCGTGAAGATCCAGCCGACTACCCCGACGGCGACGACGATTGCGATGATTGGTCCAAGCTGCATGATAAGGTCTATGCCCACGGGTAATTTCTCCATAATTCGGCTTCCTCCTTCAGCAGCAATGCATTTCTGGATCCGGCGCCGCCATAATCCAACTCACGATCCGAATCGACACGGGCGGCGCTCCCTGCAAAGCATGTTCGCTCGCCTCGCCCGTCAATTCTTCGGCATGCGGAGAGACTCGATCTCCTGGGTCAACCGGTGGCTATCGTCCGTCACGATCCGCTCGACATTCACCAGTCGGTCCTTCATCGCGCCGAGCTCGGCGCGCAACTGGCCGTTTTCAGTCGTCAGCAGCTTGATCCGTTCCATCGCCTCGTCGCCGGCTTTCGGATAGATGGCCTGGCCATGTGTCTCGAGCGGATAGCCGTGCTTCATCTTGAGCCAGGTATTCAGGACCCAGCCACCGACGGACACCGCGACGATGACGACGACCCCTATTATGATCTGAAGAAATATTTCCACGGTCGGTCTCCAAACTTTCAATCCCCGCACCGCCGAACAGGCTCAGCGCAGCTGCTCGATCTCGCGGGACAGTCGGCTGTTGGTGCTGGTCACATAGGTTTCGACGTCGGCCAGACGGCGGTCGATATCGCGAAAGCGTGAACGGACATCGCGAACTGTGCGAGTAGGAGAGGCGCGGACGCCTTGCCAGAATTTCGTCTGCTCGGCGCTTTCCTCGATGAGCTCGCGGGGCTTTTTGGGCGCCATGAATCCCGCAACCAGATAAGCGATGACAGGCGAACCCTGGCCAAGGAGGGTAAGAAGCACGACCCCGACGCGAATCAAGGTGACGTCGAGACCGGTATAGTCGGCGATCCCGGCGCAGACGCCCATCCACTTGCCGTTCCTCTTGTCGAGGTAGAATTTGGTATGGCGCGGGGTCATCGGCCGATCCTCTCGACCGGCTGGTTGCTGATGCGACCGCCGGCGATCGGGCTGTCTTCGATGCCAGTACTGGCAGGGTCGCAAGCAAGGCTCCGCCAGTTCGGGTTCTCGGCGGTCATGATGCGCTCGATCGAGCACATGCGATCGTCGAGCCGACGAGCGAGATCATGAAGCTCATCCAAGAGATTCTCGTCTTCGGTCGTGAGCGTCGCCTGGCTCTTCCATTTGGTGATGTAGTGGAAAATCATCCAGGGCAAGCCGATGAAAAGGATCCCCATGATGGGGATTACGATCAGTGCCTCTTCCATCGTCTCAGCCCTCCTGTCCGGCGCTGCGTTTCGCCTTCAGCGCTTCGAGTTCGGCTTCCACCTTTTCGGCATTGCGAAGCTCCGCGATTTCTTCTTCCAGCGACTTTGGCGGGGCACCCAATGTCAGCGCATCGGCCGCGCCCTCGGCCAGGTCCGCGTGCCGTTCCAGCACGTCGAAGCGCGAAAACGCCTCGTCGACCTTTGGCCCCGCATACATTTCCCGCATCCGGGCGCGGTTCTGCGCGCTCTCCAGCCGGTTCTGGATCGCATTCTGGCGCGAACGCGCTTCCCGCAACTTGCCCTGAAGCTTGGCGATGTCCGCTTCGGATGCCCGAAGCGCATCGTCCAGCACCCCTATCTCCGCCTTCAAGCCATCGGCAAGGTCGCCGGCTTTCTGCTTTTCGACGAGGGCCGCCTTGGCCAGATCCTCGCGATCCTTCGACAGGGCCAGTTCCGCCTTTTCCGTCCAGCTATCCTGCAAACGCTCAAGCTTGCCGATCTGGCGGCGCATTTCCTTTTGATCCGCGATGCTTCGTGCAGCGGACGCACGCACCTCGACGAGCGTCTCCTCCATTTCCAGGATGATCATCCTGATCATCTTCGCGGGATCTTCGGCCTTGTCCAAAAGATCCGCCATGTTCGCCGCAATGATGTCGCGCGTGCGTGAAAATATGCCCATTCCAAACTCCTAATTAGTCACCGGGGGCGGCGGCCCAGGCGGCCGATCTTCCTCCAAGCGGGCCGCAGGATCAAGCTTGCGCCCGATCAGCGGCTTGGCTCGCTGCATATCGCGGCGCAGTTTCGATCGCACCTGCCGGCGCGGCCGCGGCCAAGACCGTCGCGGCACTCAGAACCACAGCACCAAGGCCCGCAAACACCTTCTGTTTGACCATCTCGACAGCGGACATATTCAACTCCCATTCCTTCAACATGTCCCTTTCGGGACCATATGCCAAATGTATTACAAGAGCCGTGCCAAATCTCATTCCTGGCGGAAAATCACCATTTTTCCCTCGGTCCGATTGGCTTCACGCACTTTGCTCTTGCGAAAAGGTGGCGAATAGTCCCAACAAATGGCAATGGAACGCAACACCCAGCTTGTCGGACAGTCCTCCTCCTTCCTGGATGCCGTCGAGCGCGCCAGCCGCGCTGCACCGCTCGACCGCCCGGTGCTTGTGATCGGCGAGCGGGGGACCGGCAAGGAGCTTATCGCCGAACGGCTTCACCACCTCTCCGGGCGCTGGGACGGGCCTTTCGTGGTTCTCAATTGCGCCGCGCTTCCCGAAACACTGATCGAGGCGGAGCTTTTCGGTCATGAAGCGGGCGCTTTCACAGGCGCGACAAAGGCGCGGGCAGGGCGATTCGAGGAAGCCCATGGGGGTACCTTGTTCCTCGACGAGCTGGCGACACTGTCGAGCCCGGCCCAGGATCGACTGTTGCGGGCTGTGGAATATGGCGAGGTGACCCGTATCGGCGCATCTCGGCCGGTCCAGGTCGATGTTCGCATCGTTGCGGCCACCAACGAACATCTGCCCAAACTGGTCGAGCAAGAGCGGTTTCGCGCCGACCTCCTCGATCGCCTTTCGTTCGAGGTCATCACCTTGCCCCCGCTACGCCATCGCAGCAGCGACATCCCGATCCTAGCCGACCATTTCGGGCGGCGGATGGGGCTCGAGCTCGATTGGCCGGATTGGCCCGGTTTCAGCGCCAATGCGGCGAACCGGCTGCTCTCCTACACATGGCCCGGCAATGTCCGTGAGCTGCGAAACGTGATCGAACGGGCCGTCTATCGATGGGAGGATCCGCAAAACCCGATCGATTCGGTCCAATTCGACCCATTCGAGTCACCATGGCTGCCTATCGAGAAGAAAGGTGGGCAGGCCCTCGAAATCGTTCAGCCAGAGTCCGGCGATGCGGTGGTCTCGGCTTATGATCCGACGGATTGCGCCGATTTCCGTCTCGCCGTGGCCGAATATGAGAAGGCAATTCTTTCGGCCGCCCTTGAACGGTGCCGCTGGAACCAGCGGGCGGCCGCGGCCGCGCTCCAGCTCAGCTACGACCAGTTGCGTCACGCCATGAAGCGACACCAATTGGTGGGCTGAACCACTCGGTTCGTCGCAACCATCGGCGGAAAAGGCTGCATCTCCCGTCGCGAGAGCCTAGCTGCGCCTCAGAGGAGAAAGAAATGCCCTTCACACTGCCCGATCTGCCATTCCCGAAAGATGCGCTTGGCGACCATATGTCCGCCGAAACGCTTGATTATCATCATGGCAAGCACCACCGCGCCTATGTCGAAAAAACCAACAAGATGTTGGAGGAAAAGGGCTTGGCGGGAGCCTCGCTGGTCGAAGTGATCCGAGGCGCGCGCGAGCGCGATGACAAGGGACTGTTCAACAATAGCGGCCAGATTTGGAACCACAGCTTCTTCTGGCAATGCCTCGCACCGCCCCAGGGGCAGAAACCATCCGGCCTGCTCGCCCAGGCGATCGACGACAGCTTCGGGTCGACAGACGCGATGCTGGCCAAGCTGAAGGAGGAGGCGGTCGGCCATTTCGCAAGCGGCTGGGCTTGGCTCGTGCTCGATCGGGATCAACTGAAGATCACGTCGCTTCACGACGCCGACACTCCGGTCGTCCACGAGGGGATGAAACCGCTCCTGACACTCGACGTCTGGGAACATGCTTATTACGTCGACTATCGCAACGATCGCCCGGGTTTTGCCGAAGCGGTACTCGGCAACATCATCAATTGGGAGTTCGTCGCCGGCAACCTCGATGGCAATGGCATCGCCCGCGCCGATCAGGAAGGCTAACGGAGCGTCGTCGCAAGGTGGGCGGCAGCCGGCGAGTGCTGTCGCCCACAGCGTTCCGGCCTCAACTCTTCAGGCGATAGCCGGTCTTGAAGATCCAGACGACGACGCCGAGGCAGATGAAGAAGAAAGCCAGCGTCATGCCCAGGCTGACGGCGACGCCGACGTCCGCGCTTCCGTAAAAGCTCCATCGAAAGCCACTGATCAGATAGACGACGGGATTGAACAGGGTGATCGTTCGCCAGGTCTCAGGTAACATGTCGATCGAGTAGAAAGCCCCGCCAAGGAAGGTGAGGGGAGTGATGATCAACATCGGGATGATCTGAAGCTGCTCGAACCCGTTTGCCCAGACGCCGATGATGAACCCGAACAAGCTGAAGGTCGTCGCGGTCAAGAGCAGGAAGGCGATCATCCAGACCGGATGAAGAATCTGGAGCGGAACGAACAAAGCGGCCGTGGCGAGGATGATCAGTCCGAGAATGATCGATTTGGTGGCTGCTGCGCCGACATAAGCCAGCACGATCTCAAGCGAAGAGACCGGGGCAGAGAGAAGTTCGTAGATGGTGCCGGTGAACTTCGGAAAATAGATGCCGAACGACGCATTGAAGATGCTCTGCGTGAACAAGGAAAGCATGATCAACCCGGGTACGATGAACGCGCCGTAGGGTACGCCATCCACCTCCGTCATGCGCTGGCCGATGGCGGCGCCGAAAACGATGAAATAGAGCGAGGTGGTAATGACCGGCGTGACCACGCTCTGCCACAAGGTTCGCATCGCCCGCGCCATTTCGAACCTGTAGATCGCCCAGACGCCGTGGCGGTTGAAGGCGGCAACGCTCATGATTCCCTCCTCTCGCTGATAAGACTGACGAAGATGTCCTCCAGCGAGCTTTGCTCGGTATTCAAATCCTTGAAGGCGATGCCGAGATCGCTCATCTGCCGGAGCAGCGAAGGGATGCCGGTACGTTCGGCATTGGCATCGAAAACGTAGAGGAGCTCGTTGCCCTCGTCCTTTAGCTCCAGAGACCACTCGCCGAGCACGGACGGAATCTCGGACATCGGCTCGGCGAGGTTGAGCGTCAGCTGCTTCTTGCCGAGCTTCTTCATCAGACTCGCTTTTTCCTCGACCAGGATCAACTCGCCCTGGATGATCACCCCGATCCGATCGGCCATATCCTCGGCCTCCTCGATATAATGGGTGGTCAGGATGATGGTGACGCCATTGTCCCTGAGGCTGCGGACGAGGCGCCACATGTCGCGCCTCAGCTCGACGTCGACACCGGCGGTCGGTTCGTCGAGAAACAGGATTTCCGGTTCGTGGCTCAGCGCCTTGGCGATCATCATCCGCCGCTTCATGCCGCCGGAAAGCTCCATGATCTTCGATTTGCGCTTGTCCCATAGCGACAGGTCGCGAAGCACCTTTTCCACGAAGGCGGGATTTGGCGGCTTTCCGTAGAGGCCGCGGCTGAACGTCACCGTAGCCAGGACCGTTTCGAATGCATCCGTCGTCAGTTCCTGCGGGACGAGCCCGATCTTGGCGCGCGCCTCTCGATAATCGGTCTGAATGTCATGACCGTCGGCCTGAACCGTGCCCTCGCTTGGCGTGACGATCCCGCAGACGATGCTGATCAGGGTCGTCTTGCCGGCGCCGTTGGGGCCCAACAGGGCGAAGATTTCCCCTTTGCGTATCTCAAGATCGATATTCTTCAGGGCCCGATGACCCGACGCATAGCGCTTGCCGAGACCGGCAATCTGTATGACTGGTGACATGAGACCCTCTATTGCGACGGTGGAATGGGAGGTTCTTCCTTGCTCTCGCCGATCTGCATGCCGTGACGAGCCAGCATCGGCACATTGGCAATAGCGAAAAGGAAGGTCGCGGGCAGGAATCCCCACAATTTGAATCCGATCCAGAAATCGGTGCTGGTCGTTCGCCACACGGCTTCGTTGACGGCGGCCATGACGGCGAAGAAAAGTGCCCAATTGCGGGCGAGCAGACGCCATCCTTCTTCGTTGAGGCCGGGATAGGTCGTTCCGAGCAGCATCTTGAGGAAATTGCGCCGCGTGAAGAGGCCGAAGGTCAGCACCGCCGCGATCATGGCGTAATAGATGGTCGGCTTGAGCTTGATGAACGTTTCGTTGTGAAAATAGAGGGTGATGCTACCGAACACGAGTACCATCACGGCAGAGAACCAGAGCATCGGCGAAATGTGGCGATATCTCAGCCGGGAAATGCCCATCGCGATTATGATCGCGATCATGAAGGCGGCGGTCGCGGAAAAGATGCCACGCCAGGCATTGACCGCGAAGAACACGACCAGCGGCCCGAGATCGATCAACAGCTTGGCGCCAGCGCCCGGCTCGTTTGCCTCTTCCTTCACGTCCACACTCACTCCTTGGCTCCGGCTATGGCCCGCGCTGCCTCACGCGCATCGAACGGCCGCAAGTCATCCATGCCCTCACCGACTCCGACGGCATGGATAGGAAGACCATATTGTTCCGCGGCCGCGACCAGCACACCGCCACGCGCCGTCCCATCCAGCTTGGTCATGACGAGGCCGGTCACGCCGGCGACTTCCTGGAAAACCTCGATCTGGTTGAGGCCGTTCTGGCCGGTCGTGGCGTCGAGCACCAGCACGACGTTGTGCGGCGCTGCCGGGTTGAGACGTCCCAGGACGCGCCGAATCTTGGCGAGCTCATCCATAAGACCCTTCTTGTTCTGAAGGCGGCCGGCCGTGTCGACGATGAGAACGTCGATCCCTTCGGCCGTCGCCTTCTTCACGCCATCGAAGACGACGGCCGAGCTGTCACCGCCTTCCGGTCCGGAAATGACCTGTACGCCAACGCGGTCCGCCCAGATCCGTAGCTGTTCGATTGCGGCGGCGCGGAACGTATCGCCAGCGGCGAGCAGGACGCCATAATCCTGCTCGACCAGCAGATGGGCGAGCTTGGCGATGGTCGTCGTCTTGCCCGATCCATTGACTCCCACCACCAAGATCACTTGCGGCCGAGGAAATGCGTCTATCTCCAGCGGCTGCGCCACCGGTGCCAGGATCTTCTCCAGCTCTTGCGCCACGATCTCGCGCGCAGCTTCTTCGGTGAGGCCGCGTTCGAAGCGCTCTGCTGCGAGCCGGGTCCGAACCTTGGCCGCCGTGGCTGGGCCTAGATCGGAGGCGATCAGAGCTTCCTCTATCTCGTCCAGCGTTTCGCCGTCGAGCGCCGCTTTGGTGAACAACCCCGTAAGATTGTCCCCGAGCCGATCGGAGGTCTTCCGGAATCCCGCGCGCAATCGGTCGAGCCAAGGGGCATCATTCACGGCATCACCGCAAGCAGCACGCCGTCCACGCAATGCGTGACACGCGCCTCCACAATTTCGCCAACCGTTCCGCCCGGGACCCTGACAGGAGCAAAGCTTTCACCATGGCCTGTGCCGTCTTCCCGCTCCACCAGGACGCTCTGGCCAGTCCCGATTAGAGACTGCAGCCAGGCCGCTCGCCTGCATGCCGTGGCCTCGCGAAGCCGCCGCGCGCGCTCCCTGACGATTTCCGGCCGCACCTGAGGCATCCGGGCTGCCGGCGTGCCTTTCTTGGGAGAGAATGGAAAGATGTGGCCCATCACGATGTCGCATTCGTCGATGAGGGCGAGGCTGCGCGCCGCCATATCCTCGTCTTCGGTGGGGAAGCCGGCGATAAGATCGGCACCGATCGCAATCTCCGGACGCTTCGCCTTGAGACGGGCGATCGTGGCGATGGCCTGGGCGCGGCTGTGTCGACGTTTCATGCGCTTGAGGATCATGTCGTCGCCCGCCTGGAAGCTCATGTGGAGGTGCGGCATGAAACGCGGCTCGCTCGTGATGATTTCCTCGAGCCGTTCGTCCACCTCTACGCTGTCGAGCGAGGAAAGGCGGAGTCTGGGAAGATCGGGCACATGGTGGAGGATCCGCTCCACGAGCTGACCCAAATTAGGCGCTCCGGGCAGGTCGGGGCCGTAGCTCGTAACGTCGACGCCCGTCAGAACAATTTCGCGAAACCCCTCGGCGACCAGTGCCTTGACTTTGTCCACCACCAGGCCGGCCGGCACCGAGCGACTATTGCCGCGCCCGTAAGGGATGATGCAGAAAGTACATCGATGATCGCAACCGTTCTGGACCTCCACGAAAGCACGTGAACGCTCGGAAAAGCCGGTGACAAGGTGAGGGGCCGTCTTGCGGACCGCCATGATGTCCGAAACCTGGACGTCGGGCCGGTCGGCGAGGAAACTGGCGGGACTGAACTTCTCCAGATTGCCGAAGACGCGGGCGACTTCCGGCATGGCCGCGAACGCGTCCGGATCGATCTGGGCAGCGCAACCCGTGACCATGATCCGTGCATCGGGTCGCCGACGCTTGGCCTTGCGGATCGCCTGCCGGGTCTGGCGGACAGCTTCGTTGGTGACGGCACAGCTGTTGACGATGACGAGATCGTCCTGATGTCCGGCGAGCAATCGCATTGCTTCGCTTTCCGCAGCGTTGAGCCTGCAACCCAAAGTGATGACCTCGGGACCGTTCAAACCAGCGACTCCAGATCGATCATGCCTTCGAAGACGAATGTGCCGGGACCGCGCATCCGGATGGAAGTCCCCTGGGCCCATTCTATCGTCAGGGCGCCGCCGGGCAGGCGCACCTCGACCGGACCGTTCATCAGCTTGCGGCTGATGGCGGCGACTGCCGTCGCGCAGGCGCCGGTTCCGCAGGCCCTGGTGAGGCCGGCGCCGCGCTCCCACACCCGCAACCGGACGAAACCATCGCCGATGGACGCCACATTGACATTGATTCGATCTGGAAAGAGCGGATCCCGCTCGATCAGCGGACCAAGGCGATCCAATTCCACCGCTTCCACATCATCCACGAAGAAGATGATATGCGGATTGCCGACATTGACTGCGAATGGATTTTGCAGGCTCTCCCATCCGACCGGCATGGCGGCGGTATCCATGGCATAAGCTAGCGGAATATCCTGCCAGGCGAAGCTGGGAACTCCCATGTCGACAATCGCGTCGTCGCCATCGACGGATGCGACGATGATCCCGCCTTTGGTTTCGATCCGATGGTTGCCGCCCAGCAGCAGGGCGACGCAACGCGACACGTTGCCGCAGGATTCCACCTCGCCGCCATCCGCATTCCAGATGCGCATCCGAACGTCGGCCAATTCGGAGCGCTCGAGCACGACGAGCTGATCGCAGCCGATCCCGGTCTTCCGATCGGCCAGCGCACGCGCCCTCCCTCCGTCCATCCGGAGAAACGTATCCCGCCCATCCAGGATGACGAAGTCGTTACCAAGGCCATGCATCTTTTGGAACGGAACCTTCATCGCCGCGTCATCTAGGGTTCATGCCGGGTATCCGCAACGGTCCTGATCTCCGGAGCGGGATGTCGGCAAGTGGAGATGCCCGGATCAGGCCGGCTTCGCCGCCGCCAAGGCAGGCCGCAATTCCGCCTGCGTGCCTGCGCATTGCCTGCACTGTCCGCTTGGCGAAGCCTTGGCCGTCCAGTATAGTTCCTGTCATTGACAGGGGGTTCGGATGAAAAGCTTTCGAATGATGATGGGCGCGACCGCTGCGATGGCACTGTGCGGCGGTCTGTTCGGTCTTGCCCAGGCGCAACAGGCCCCCGGCGGAACAGCCAATTATTGGGTTTCGGCCGATACCAGCTCCGGCATGGCCGGGATGGCCTCCGCCGCCAGTGCCGGGGGAGTTCTTGCCGCCTTGTCGGGACGGAACCAGGAATCCTATGTTCACAATCTCCAGCTCCAGCTCGGCAGCCCCAGGAAGCCCGCCGGCGAAGCGAACGCCGAACACCTTCCGCCGGCCGGGCTACGGGCCGGCCCGAGTCTGCCGTTGATGACGCCCCGCGTCGAACGTGGAACTCATGAGGGCCCCTGGCCCGCCAACATGGAAAAGCCCAAGGGGCGCATGCTGATCTATTGGGGCTGTGGCGATCGGGCGCGACCCAACCAACCGGTAGTCATCGACTTCGCCGCCCTGACCTCCGGCAAGGTCCCACCCGCCTTTGCGAACGCGAATATCCGCACGATGAGCCCGCCATCCTCGTCGACCAGCACGACCTATGGCGAATGGCCCAACCAGAAGTCCGAAACCCGGGTCCCGGCCAACGGCTCGCTTGTCGGGGAACATGTGGTGCGCGGCAATTACACGCCGGAAATCCGATTCACCATCGCGCCCGGGCAGGACTATCTCGACCCGGTCAGGCTGACGTCCAATAGCGCCGCTGCCTCGGGCGCGGTTCCCGTAACGTGGAGCCCGGTGACCGGCGCGCGCGCCTGGTTCGCCTCTACCATGGGCTCGGGCCAGAATGGCGACTTCGTGATGTGGAGCTCCAGCGAGGCACAGATGGCGGCGATGATGATGGATTACCTGCCTGAGGCCGAGATCGCACGCCTCGTCCAGCAGAAGGTACTTCTGCCCGCCACCGCAGATCGCTGCACGGTCCCGGCCGAAGTCGCCGCCGCCGCGCCGCAATCGATGCTGAGCGTGATCGCCTTCGGCAACATATCGGATTTCAGCCATCCGGTTCGCCCAGCCAAGGCGCCTGCCTCCTGGCGTCCGGACTGGACCGTGAAGGTGCGCACCAAGTCCACCTATATGGGCATGCTCGGCATGGATATGGAAGCGATGATGCGCGGCGACGACCGTCGGTCGGAGAGCAATAGTCCAGAGGAAGCGCAGCCGCGCCGCAAGAAGGCGTCGCCCCTTCGCCGCGGCCTGGGAAAGTTGTTGGGCGAGGATTGATCGCGTCCATCCCGGCCTGAGCCGGGATTGGCTCCGCCAAGGATCGCGACGGCCCGAAGCGGTGCGCGGTGTGCGTCTTGCCATTGCTGATTCGCGCCGCTATGCGGCCCATATCCGGATGACGGGTAACTGACAGCGTCCAAGGACGCACGCTGGCCGGCGAGTATTCGCCCGCCGGCGCTTTTGCGTTTGACGACGAAGAGGAAGCGACAGGATGTTCGAGAGTCTGAGCGACCGGTTGGGCAGTGTCTTCGACCGCTTGCGCGGCCGCGGCGCTCTCAACGAGACCGAGGTTCGCGCGGCAATGCGCGAAGTGCGCATCGCCTTGCTCGAAGCCGACGTAGCGCTGCCGGTCGTCCGCGAATTCACCGACAAAGTGACCGAGCAGGCAGTAGGCCAGCAGGTGCTGAAATCGGTCACCCCGGGCCAGCAGGTCGTCAAGATCGTCCATGATGCCTTGGTCGAGATGCTCGGCGCCGACGCGTCGGAACTCAATATCGAGGTCACGCCCCCGGCGGTGATCATGATGGTGGGGCTCCAGGGCTCCGGCAAAACGACGACCACGGCCAAGCTCGCCAAGCGCCTCACCGAAAAAGACCGCAAAAAGGTCATGATGGCGTCGCTGGACGTGAACCGGCCAGCGGCGCAGGAGCAGCTCGCCATCCTCGGCCGCCAGGCGGATGTCGCGACGCTTCCCGTCGTACAGGGCCAGCAGCCGGTCGACATCGCGCGTCGCGCGCTGCAATCGGCCAAGCTCCAAGGTTTCGATATCCTGCTGCTGGACACGGCCGGACGCCTCCACGTCGATCAGGGATTGATGGACGAGATGAAAGCGGTGGCCGAAGTCGCCGATCCTGAAGAAATCCTGCTTGTCGTCGATGCATTGACCGGACAGGACGCGGTCAACGTCGCCAAGAGCTTCTCCGAGCAGGTGGCGGTGACCGGCGTGGTCCTCACCCGCCTGGACGGCGATGCACGCGGCGGCGCCGCCCTGTCGATGCGCGCCATTACCGGCAAGCCGATCAAATTTGCCGGCATGGGCGAGGGGATCGACGCACTCGAAGGCTTTCACCCTGACCGCGTGGCCGGCCGCATCCTCGGCATGGGCGACGTCGTTAGCCTGGTCGAACGGGCGGGCGAGACGATCAAGGCCGAAGAAGCCGAGGCGATGGCCCGCAAACTCGCCAAGGGTCAGTTCGATCTCAACGACCTGCGCAATCAGCTCATGCAGATGCAGCGCATGGGCGGCCTGGGCGCACTCGCAGGGATGCTTCCCGGCATGAAGAAGGTGCAGGGGGCCGTAAAGGACATGGACAACAAGATCCTGATCCACATGGACGCGGTGATCGGGTCGATGACGCCCAAGGAGCGCAGCCGCCCGGAACTGATGAACGCAAAGCGAAAGATCCGCGTGGCCAAGGGCTCGGGAACTACGGTGCAGGAGGTGAACAAGCTCCTCAAGATGCACCAGGAAATGGCCGGCGCCATGAAGAAGATCAGGAAAATGGGAGGGCTCGGCAAGCTGGGCGCCCTGTTTGGCGGCGGCGGGTTGGGCGGCATGGGCCAGCTTAGCGGCGGCGCTCCGCCTCCGGCGGGACTGCCTGGATTGCCTGGACCGGGAAATGGGGCGGGATCTCCATTCAACCTGCCTCCCGGATTCGACAAATTTATCAAGAAATAATCATATCACTCAGAAAGGACTATTAAATGGCCGTTGCAATCAGGCTTTCTCGGGGTGGCGCGAAGAAGCGCCCTTATTACAAGATCGTGGTGACCGACGCGCGCAATTCGCGCGACGGCAAATTCATCGAACGGATCGGCAGCTACAATCCGCTGCTGCCCAAGGACAGCGACGAGCGGGTCAAGCTCGATCTCGATCGCGCACGTCATTGGCTGTCGGTCGGCGCGAAACCGTCGGACCGAGTCCATCGCTTCCTCGACCAGGCAGGCCTTCTCGAGCGCAGTGCGCGTTCCAACCCGAAGAAGGGCGAGCCGGGCGAAAAGGCGAAGGAACGTGCCGAAGAGCGCGCCACCCGCGAAGCCGAGGCCGCTGCACCTCAGGCCGAAGAGGCCGCCGCCGAGGAAGAAACGATCGACGTCGCCGCAGAAGCTATTGAGGAAGCCACCCCGGTCGCTGAAGAGGCCGTAGCGGACGAAGCGCCTTCCGACGAAGCCGTCAGTGAAGAAGCGCCCGCCCAGGACACGCCCGCAGCAACGGAAGCCGCCCCGGAATCCGAGCCGGCCGAGGAGGGTGAAGCAGCGCCTGCCGACGAAGCCGCCAACGAAGGCGCTTCTGCCGACGCGCCCGCCGAAGGCGCCGAAGATGCGGCCCCCGCCGAGGGTGCCGAGAAGGCGGAATAAGCTTGACCGAAAAGCAAGTCGCCCTCGCTGCCGTCGCCGGTGCCCACGGCATAAGCGGCGAGGTGCGGCTGAAGCTTTTTGCCGACAGTATCGAAAGCCTGTCTCGCCACAAGCTCTTGTGGGCCGGGAAGCGCCAGCTGACCTTGACTTCGGTCAAGGGCGGCGGCGGCGCTCCCATCGCCCGCTTCGGCGAGATCAGGGACCGCGACGCCGCCGAGGCGCTGCGCGGCACCGTGCTCAGCGTGCCCAGATCCGCGCTCCCTCCCTTGGAGGAAGGCGAATATTATCATGCGGACCTGATCGGTCTGCCGTGCGAGAGCAAGAATGGCGAGCCGCTCGGGAACGTCGTCGCCGTCGAGAATTTCGGCGCTGGGGACATTATCGAGGTCGAAGCGTCAGGAGGAAAGAGGTTCATGGTCCCCTTCCGATCGGGCATGGCCGATCTTGTCGACGCCCGGATCGTCGTAGACCCCCTTTTCCTGGCCTGATCCAGGCGGGATCAGCGCAACAGCGGGCGTCGTTCGGCAAGATCGTTGCGGATCGTAGTGGCGGCGACGCCGCCTTCGCCCATTGCGTGGCTGATCTGGTCGAGGCCGATGACGACATCGCCGGCGGCATAGAGGCCAGGAATGCTGGTACGCTGATGTGCATCAACCAGGATGCAGCCACTTTCCGAGGATAATTTGGCGCCGGCCTGTTCGGCAAGCTCGGTATGGGAATCGGATCCCAGCGCCGGGTAGAGGCTGTCGAAACTGCGCACCCCCCTCGCCGTTTCGACAAGGATGCAATCCCCTTCCACCGCGACCGCATGGCAAGGTCCGTCGATCGTCTCGATGCCGCATCGATCGAGCTTCGCCTGATCCTCCGCGCCAAGTCGCAGCGCCGCATCCGGTGCGATCAACGTCACATGCGGTGTGTAACCCCGCAGGAAGACCGCCTCCGCCACGCCATGCCCGTCGCTCCCGATCACGCCGACATGCCGGTCCGTCACTTCATAACCGTCGCAGATCGGGCAATAGCGAATGAGGCCGCGGGCAAGAGCCTCGTCATGGAGTTCGGGATCCATGGAGGGTCGGCGGTTGGTCACCCCGGTGGCAAGAAGCACGGTTCGCGCGGTGACGGCGCCTTGACCCCACTCCACGCGAAAGCCGTGGTCGAGGCGATCCAGCCGTGTGACCTTGGCCGTCACAATCGACGCTCCGAATTTCCGTGCCTGGCGTGTCATTCTTTCGATCAATGCCTTGCCGGAAATGCCATCCGGGAAACCCGCATGATTGAGGGTGCGGGGAATGAGGCCTGCGCGGCTTTTTCCGGCGTCGACCAATTTCAAGGAAAGGTGGAAGCGCGCCAGATAGATGGCAGCCGTCAGGCCGGCGGGACCGCCGCCGACGACAAGACAGTCATGATCCGGCTCGGATCGGTCGAAATGGGTTTCGTTCATCGAGGCGAAGCGTCTAGGAGGTGTCCCGAGTTCCCATGAGCTGGCACGCATCCGTCTTGACCCTCTATCCGGACATGTTCCCAGGACCGCTGGGGCACAGCCTTGCCGGACGCGCCCTGTCGCAGGATATCTGGTCGCTGGAGGCGGTCCAGATCCGCGATTTCGCGGCCGACAAGCATCGGTCCGTCGATGACACGCCTGCTGGCGGCGGCGCCGGCATGGTGATGCGGGTCGATGTGCTGGCGGCATGCGTGGACGATGTGCTGGCGCGGCGACCGGGACTGCCGTTGCTCGCCATGACGCCGCGCGGTGCGCCGCTCACCCAGGCAATGGTGCGCGATCTTGCAGCAGGTCAGGGAGTCTCGATCCTTTGCGGCCGTTTCGAAGGCATGGATGAAAGGCTGTTCGAGGCGCGTCCGATCCTGCCGGTCTCTATCGGGGACTTCGTGCTTTCGGGAGGGGAAACCGCCGCGCTCGTCCTCCTCGATGCTTGCATTCGGCTGCTCCCCGGCGTAATGGGCGCGACCACGAGCGGTGAGGAGGAAAGCTTCGAAAGCGGCCTTCTTGAATATCCGCATTATACCCGACCGCAAATGTGGGAAGGGCGCACGATCCCTGAAGTGCTGCGATCGGGGGATCATGCGAAGATCGCCGCCTGGCGAAAGCAAAGGGCGGAGACAGATACACGGTCAAGGCGGCCGGACCTGATGGAGCGTCATGGGGACGCGACCAGGCAACCGCCCTCTGGCGCGCGGCACGAAGAAGAGAGCGACCGGACATGAATCTCATCCAGCAGCTCGAGGCTGAAGCCATCGAGCAGTTCAACCAGACCAAGGCCATCCCCGAGTTCCGCCCGGGCGACACCGTTCGCGTCGGTGTGCGCGTCGTCGAAGGCGAACGCACCCGCGTCCAGAATTATGAAGGCGTCTGCATCGCCCGCGCCAATCGCGGCCTGGGCTCCTCCTTCACGGTCCGCAAGATCAGCTTCGGCGAAGGGGTCGAGCGCGTCTTTCCGCTTTATTCGCCCAATATCGAGACGATCGAGGTCGTCCGCCGCGGCGCCGTCCGTCGTGCCAAGCTTTACTATCTGCGTGGCCGCACCGGCAAAGCAGCCCGTATTGCCGAACGTCGCGACACGCGCGGCGACATCAAGCAAGGCAGCACGCCGGCTCCGGCGTCGGAGAGTGCGGAAGGCTGAAATCAGGTCTTTTTGTTTTCCAAGGGGGCGGGGACGGCTGATAAGCGGTCCCCGCCTTTTTCATTACTCCAAGCAGCCGAGCCGAATGCGAACATTGATCATTACCGCCGCAGCCTTGGTTGCCGCCGCTCCCGCGGCAGGCGCCGACCTGAATCTGGAGCGTCTGTTCGAAAGCCCCTCCCTGAACGGAGCGACGCCGCGTCTGCCGAAACTGTCTCCTGACGGACGACTTGCAACCCTGTTGCGCAACCGCGCAGACGACAAGGATCGCTACGATCTGTGGGCGGTCGATACATCGACCGGAGCCTCCCGGATGCTTGTCGACAGTGCCAGGATCGGCAGCGGCGCCGAGGTATCGGAAGAGGAAAAGATGCGCCGAGAGCGCGCGCGCATCGCCGGCACCAAAGGTATCACCTCATATGAATGGGCGCCGGACGGCAAGACGATTCTGGTGCCGATCGATGGCGATCTCTATCTGGCGGATCTCGCCGGAACAGTCCGGCGCATGACGGAAACTTCAGGAACGGAAATAGACGCCAAGGTTTCGGCGACCGGACGCTTCCTGTCCTTCACGCGCGATCAGAATCTCTACGTCCTGGATATTGCGGACGGCACGGAGCGTCAGCTGACCAAGGATGGCGGAGGGGCTCTGAGCTGGGGCGCCGCCGAATTCGTGGCCCAGGAGGAATTGAACCGGGACACTGGCTATTGGTGGTCCCCCGATGATCTTCATCTGGCTGTTGCCCGGGTCGACGAAAGCAAGGTCAAGGTGGTGACGCGCACCGCCATCGGCGCGGACGGGACCAAGACGTTCGAACAACGTTACCCGGCTGCGGGAACGCCCAATGCGACCGTAGAGCTCTACGTGATGACGCCGGATGGCGGCGGCCGCGTCAAGGTCGACCTGGGGAAAGATCCGGACTTCTACCTTGCCCGTGTGGACTGGAGCGCGGATGGCAAGGTTCTGCTCGTTCAACGCCTTAGCAGGGACCAGAAAAAGCTCGATTTGCTGCACGTCGATCCAGTGACGGGCCGGTCGAACGTCCTCGCCAGTGAGAATTCCAGGGCGTGGATCAATCTCAACCACAATCTCAAGCCGCTGAAAGACGGAAGCTTTCTCTGGTCGTCGGAACGATCCGGCTTTCCCCACCTCTATCGATGGAAAGCGGGCGAGTGGACGCAGCTGACCAGGGGCGACTGGGCGGTGGAAGAGGTGGTCGGCGTCGATGAAAGAGCGCGGCGCGTCTATTTCACCGGAACGGCGGAAACGCCGCTTGAGCAACAGCTCTATTGGGTCGGGATCGATCGCCCGGGAAGCCCGGCCCGGCTCACCGAAAGCGGCTGGTGGAACAATGCGACCATCGACAAGGACGCAACCCGGGCCATCATCTTCCGCTCAAGTCCGGCGCAGCCGGAGCAGGTATTTGTCGCCGACATGACGGGAAAACGGCTCACCTGGATCGAGGAAAACAAGCTCGACCCCACCCATCCCTATGCGCCGTATCTGAACAGCCACGTTGCGCCGGTGTTCGGCACGATCAAGGCGAAGGACGGCAGCGATCTATATTATCGGCTCTTCTCGCCGCCGCGTGAACCGGGCAGGCGATATCCCGTATTCGTCGACGTCTATGGAGGCCCCCACGGACAGAAAGTGACGCGAAGCTGGTCCAAGGACCTTGCCCGCCATCAATATCTGGTTGACCGCGGCTGGATCGTGATGACGCTCGATGGGCGCGGCACCAACCGCCGGGGCGTTCAGTTTGAAAGCCAGATCTACCGCGCCATGGGCGGGGTGGAGGTGGAAGATCAGCTCAGCGGGGTGGAATGGCTGAAACGGCAGGAATTCGTCGATCCCGCCAGACTGGCCGTCATGGGCTGGTCCTATGGCGGCTATATGGTCCTGAAGCTGCTGGAAGCCGCGCCGGGCGTGTTCGCAGCCGGCGCCGCTGTCGCGCCTGTCACGAAGTGGGAATATTATGACACCGCTTATACCGAGCGCTATCTGGGCAACCCCGCGACCGATCCAGCGCCCTATCGACGATCGAATGCACTGGACGATGCCGGCAAGATCGAGGATCCTCTGCTGGTGATGCATGGCATGGCCGACGACAATGTCGTTTTCGAGAATACGACGGCGCTGATCGCCAAGCTGCAAACGGAAAAGAAGCCGTTCGAGATGATGGTCTATCCCGGCGCTGCCCACGCCATCGCGGGGGAAGGGCCGCAGACCCATGTCTGGCGAACGATCGAAAATTTTCTCGAGAGGACGGTCAAAGCCAAGCCTTGAATGCCTGAACGGCACGGGCCGGCGTTGCATGCGGCAGGCCCGTCCTTATCTTGAGCCTGGAACCTTGTTGTTGAGCGGAGATTGTCATGGGTTATCGAATGGTCGTGGTCGGCGCGACAGGCAATGTCGGACGAGAAATGCTCAACATTCTCGCCGAACGACAGTTTCCGATCGAGGAAATCGCAGCGGTCGCCTCGCCGCGGTCGACGGGCGACGAGATCGATTTCGGCGACAGCGGAAAGGTGCTGAAGATCCGCAATATCGAGCATTTTGATTTTGCCGGCTGGGACATGGCCTTGTTCGCGGCCGGATCCGAAGTCTCCAAGATCCATGCGCCAAGATCGGCCGCCGCCGGGTGTACGGTGATCGACAACAGCTCATTCTACCGCATGGACCCCGACGTGCCGCTGATCGTCCCTGAGGTGAATGCCCAGGATATCGGATCCTATTCCCGCAAGAACATCATCGCCAATCCCAATTGTTCGACGGCGCAGATGGTGGTCGCACTGAAACCGCTTCATGACGCGGCCAGGATCAAGCGCGTGGTGGTTTCAACCTACCAGTCGGTTTCGGGGGCGGGCAAATCGGGCATGGACGAGCTGTTCGAGCAGAGCCGCAATATCTTCGTCGGCGATTCGGCCGAACCCAATCATTTCACCAAGCAGATCGCCTTCAACGTCATCCCCCATATCGACGTCTTCCTCGATGACGGATCGACCAAGGAAGAATGGAAGATGGTGGTGGAAACCAAGAAGATCCTCGATCCCAAGATCAAGATCACCGCAACCTGCGTTCGCGTTCCCGTCTTCGTCGGCCACTCGGAATCGATCAACATCGAGTTCGAGAACGAGCTGTCGGCGGCGGACGCCCAGAGGATTTTGCGGGAAGCCCCGGGCGTAATGCTGGTCGATAAGCGCGAGGATGGCGGCTACGTCACCCCGGTGGAATGTGTCGGCGAATATGCGACCTATATCAGTCGGGTGCGCGAGGATCCAACCGTTGAGAACGGCCTCAGCCTTTGGTGCGTATCGGACAATCTGCGAAAGGGCGCAGCCCTGAACGCAGTCCAGATCGCTGAACTGCTCGGCCGCAAGCACCTCAAAAAGGCGGCGTGATGGCGGATATGATGACAGGCGGCTGTGCATGCGGACGCATCCGCTACGAGGCGAATGTCGAGACGGACGAGGCCTATCTGTGTCATTGCCGGATGTGCCAGCGCGCGACAGGCGGGGTCTCCATCGCCTTCAAGAATCTAAAAAAGGCCGACGTGCACTGGGAAGAAGCGCCGGATTATTACGCATCCTCGCCGATCGCGCGGCGCCCCTTTTGCCGTGAATGCGGTACACCGCTCGGGTTCGAATATCCGGATAGCGAGAACCTGGACCTGACGGTCGGCTCCTTTGACGATCCTTCCCGATTTAGGCCCGCCCATCATTTCGGCGCCGAGAGCATGCATCGCGCCTGGATCGACACGAAGGGCCTGCGGGAATACCGAACGGAAGATTACAAGCCGCTGGTCGATCGCTGGGTGAACGCCGTTGGCAAGCTCCCCGATTAGCCACCGCCTCACGGCCGACGACGGAGTGACCCTTGCCTGGCACGAGCTGGGCGAAGGGCGGCCAGTGCTGCTCATCCATGGCCTCTTTTCCAGTGCCGAGATCAACTGGATCAAGTTCGGTCATGCCAAATTTGTCGCCGACCGGGGATTTCGCGTGATCATGCCGGATCTCAGGGCACATGGCCAAAGCGACGCACCGCACGATCCCGCGGCCTACCCTCCGGACATCCTCGCTCGGGACGGCCTCGCACTGATCGCGCAACTGGGCCTGACCGACTATGATCTCGGCGGCTATTCGCTCGGGGGGCGGACCAGCGTCCGGATGGTGATCATGGGCGCAAAGCCCCGCCGCCTGGTCAACGGCGGGATGGGACTTGAAGGATTGCTGCGAACCGGTGGCCGATCGGAACATTTCAAGACGATCCTGCAGGGCCTCGGGACCCACCAGCGGGGTTCGCCCGAGTGGATGGCAGAGGCTTTCCTGAAGACGAGTGGCGGGGATCCCAAAGCCCTGCTGCCTTTGCTGGACAGCTTCGTCGACACCAGCGAAGCGGAATTGAAGTCGATTTCGATGCCGACGCTCGTACTCACGGGAGTCGATGACCATGACAATGGTTCTTCCCAGGCCCTGGCCGACATGCTGCCCGACGGGCGGCTCGTCGAAGTCCCGGGCAACCATATGAGCGCGGTGACCAATCCGAAGTTCGGCCACGCCATCGCGGATTTCCTCTCCGCTTGACCGACCCGGGACGGGGTGTTCAATAGCATCTATTCAAACGAGAAATCGGGAATCCTTGCATGAAAGCCTCAGTCTCAGCGCTCGCGCTCCTCATCGGCCTTTTTACCGGAACAACGGCATTGGCGGCGCCTCCCGAGGCCTCGGCGTCAGCGCCCAGCCCTGCCGAGGCGGATGCCTTTGTCGCGCGCGCCGAAAAGGAGCTCGCAGATTATTCGGTGATCAACGGCAGAGCCCAATGGGTAAACAACACCTATATTACCGACGACACGGACGCGCTCGCCGCTTATTTCGGCACCATCGGAACGGAAATGGCGGTGCGATATGCCAACGGCGCGGCGCGGTTCAAAGATGTTAAGGGCCTCAGCTTCGATACGAAGCGAAAGCTCGACATGCTGCGCGGAGGCCTGGTCCTGCCGGCGTCGACCCGACCCGGCGCCGCGGCCGAGCTGAACGCGATCGCGACCAAGCTGAACTCGGCATACGGCAAGGGGCGGGGAACGCTGGACGGCAAGCCGATGACCGGCAACGATCTCGAAGAAAAAATGGGCACGGTCCGGGAGCCTGAACAGCTGAAGGAGATGTGGACGAGCTGGCACAATAATGTCGGCGCGCCGATGCGCGACGATTATGCGCGCATGGTCGAGATCGCCAATGAAGGCGCACGCGAGCTCGGCTATGAGGATGTCGGCGCCCTTTGGCGCTCCGGTTACGACATGCCGGCAGATGAATTCGCGGCCCTCGCCGACGCCCTGTGGGATCAGGTCAAGCCGCTATATGACCAGTTGCATTGCTATACGCGGGCCAAGCTCAACGACAAATATGGGGATGCAATCCAACCCGCCACCGGCCCCATTCGCGCCGACCTGCTCGGCAATATGTGGGCGCAGGAATGGGGCAATATTTACGATATCGTCGCTCCGGCAGGGGCTGGCGACATCGGCTATGACGTAACCGCACTGCTCGCCGCAAAGGACTATGATGCGGTCAGGATGGTGAAAACGGGGGAGGGTTTCTATTCCTCGCTCGGCTTCGCGCCTCTCCCAGACTCCTTCTGGCAGCGGTCCCAAATCGTCGCGCCGCGCGACCGCGAGGTCGTCTGCCACGCATCCGCCTGGAACCTGGACAATAAGGACGATCTGCGGATCAAGATGTGCACGAAGGTGAATGGCGATGATTTCGTCGTCATCCATCACGAACTCGGCCACAATTATTATCAGCGCGCCTATAACCGGCAGCCCTTCCTCTACATGAACGGTGCCAATGACGGCTTTCATGAAGCGATCGGCGATTTCGTCGCCTTATCGATCACCCCCGAATATCTGACCCAGATCGGACTGCTGCAACCGTCGCAAGTCCCGTCCGCAGATAAGGATATCGGGCTGCTGCTGCGGCAGGCGATGGACAAGGTGGCATTCCTTCCGTTCGGCCTGCTGGTGGACAAATGGCGATGGGGGGTCTTCAGCGGCGCTATTCCCGCCTCCGGTTTCAATAAGGGCTGGAACGACCTGCGGCTTCAATATCAGGGGATCGTGCCGCCGGTCGAGCGCGACGAGACCCAATTCGATCCCGGCGCAAAATATCACATCCCCGGCAATACTCCCTATGCGCGCTACTTCCTCGCCCGCATCCTGCAGTTCCAATTCTATAAGGCGGCCTGCGACCAGGCCGGCTGGAAGGGGCCGCTCCATCGGTGCTCCTTCTATGGCAACAAGGAGGTTGGCCGACGGTTGAACGCCATGCTGGAAATGGGTGCTTCCAAGCCATGGCCGGATGCGTTGGAAGCCTTTACCGGCACCCGCAAACTTTCGGGCGAGGCGATGATCGACTATTTTCGACCGCTCATGACGTGGCTTCGGTCGCAAAACAAAGGCCGTCGCTGCGGTTGGTGATATGGAATTGGGAGCGGGGCAGGGCCCGCCGGTGAAATTCGAACGGAGCCATGCCCATGCCGATCCTGCTGTCCTTCGTAGCGGCCGCCGCTGCTGCTCAATTCAATCCGGCGGCCCCTGATAATCGGCAGATCATCGCCGCCTTCAATTACGGGTCCCTGGAGGCGGTCCTGACCTCGATCGGCGCGCGACATCAGCGAACGAGCACCAACGCGGCCCGGCCGGAACTTCTGGTGACCTTTTCCAACGACCGGCGCGCGGTCGTCACATTGCTGTCCTGTAACGCAACCGGCACGGCCTGCAAGGCGCTGGGTATCCAATCGAGCTGGGAACGTCCACCAGGCGTTACGCCCCAAGCCGCAGCCGAGGCGGCCGAGCAATTCAACAGGCGTTATTCCTTCGCGAAAGCCTATGTGACGACATCGGGGCGACTCGCTCTTCAGCGTTATCTTACCGCCGACTACGGCTTCATCCGCGGTAATCTCGCGGTCAATCTCCTGGTCTTCGCCAGCCAGGCCGACCGTTTCGCCAATGACGTGGTAAAGCGGCTGGAGACCCCGGCGAAATAGAATGGTTTCAGGTCAGATGGAATCATCTGACACCTCGGAAAACACGGAAAACAAAGAGAAAGAAGGCTCGTTCCCGGTTCAATATAACCGGGAACGAGGCCAGGTGACTGGCGGGTCCAGATACGGGCAAATGGAGCCGGAAAGTGGGCCTCAGGCTGGCGTCAGTCGCCGCGGCCATCGTCCCTCGCTGCTGCCGCCGCCTCGCAGGCCGTGATCGCGGTCCCGAGGACGGAATTGACGGGATGGCCATCGGTGGCGCCGTTGCGACGGGCAAGCGCCCGTGCACCGATAAAGGCACCGGCGGTCGCGGCAGCCGCTCCGCCGACAATGGCCGCCGCCGCGAAGGGCCGCTTCTGCACCTCGTCCGCGAGCCGCACCGCAGCGGACATAAATCCGATATTCTGCCGGTCCCCAGCCATCCCGCTTCTCCCATCTCGCCGGAAAACAGACAACGCAGGAAAGTCAGGTCCGTTGCCGTCTTTCGACGAGAGGATGCGCAATGACGCCGAATGCGGAGGATCAGAGTTGGGCGATCATATGATCTGCGCTGCTCACGTCGAAGGCGCCGGGTTCTTCGACGTTCAGCTCCTTGACAATGCCGTCATCGACCAACATCGAGAATCGCTGGCCGCGCTGACCCATGCCATATTTCGAGGCGTCCATTCTAAGCCCGACAGCCTTGGCGAAGTCACCATTGCCGTCGGCCAGCATCGTCACCTTGCCCTGGGCACCGGCGCTTTCAGACCATGCGTTGAGGACGAAGGCGTCGTTCACGGCCGTGCAGGCGATCTCATCCACGCCCTTGGCTTTGATTTGGTCGGCCTTGTCCACGAAACCTGGCAGGTGACGGGCCGAACAGGTCGGGGTGAAGGCGCCGGGGACCGAAAAGAGAGCGACTTTCCGCCCTTTGAAGAAGCTTTCCGAATCGATGGGCTGCGGCCCATCCGGAGTCGCCTTGACGAAATTTGTCTGGGGAATGGGGTCGCCGACTTTGATGGTCATGTCTCTATCCTTTGCGCTGATCCGGATGCCATGCCGCGTTAGCAAGGCAAGTTGATGCGCGATAGGGGGACCAGGCGCCCTTCGCCGTTGGTTCGGGCATGACGAGCGCCTATAGCGACAGGATGGATGGAATGGACGATCCGAGATTCCTGAGCGGACAATTGCTCCTGGCCATGCCCGGCATCGGCGACCCGCGCTTCGAAAAGGCGGTGATTGCCATGTGCGTTCACGACGATGCCGGGGCGCTCGGGATCGGCCTAGGACGCATCGTTCCCAGGATAGGATTTCATGAGCTGCTTGCGCAGATGGAGATCCAGCCAGGTGTAGCGCCGAACGTCCCCATCCACCTTGGTGGACCCGTGGAGCCCCAGCGGGGCTTCCTTCTTCACTCGCTCGATTGGGGGGGCGAGGACAGCATCCAGGTCGGCAGCCGTTGGGCCCTGACCGCCACACTCGACATCCTGCGGGCGATCGCGGAGGGCAGGGGACCAAGCCGCTGGATCGCAGCCCTGGGATATGCGGGCTGGGGCGCCGGACAGCTCGAAGAGGAAATGCGCGGCAACGGATGGTTCGCCACGCCCGGCAGCGATGCGCTGCTATATGATTGCGACGTCCAGTCCCGCTGGTCGGCCGCCTTCAGGAGTGCCGGGGTCGACGCTCGCTTGTTAACGGCGGGATTCGGAACCGCATAAGCCGTGGCAGCCGCAATACGCGGCCACGTGTTGATACGCGCCCGCGAGAGCCGATCGCCCGCACTCCTTCTGACCAGGCACATATAAAGATATGTTTATATTTGCATCCCCGAGCGCTTGGCGCTAGAGGAAAGCGGTGACCGCCCTTCAGTGAAATGGCGGTTTTTCTTATTTCGAGGAGAGTGATCTTGGCCACCCAGGCACAAGCCCCGTTCACGGATTATGTCGTTCACGATATCGCACTTGCCGCGTTCGGCCGGAAGGAAATCGAGATCGCCGAAACCGAAATGCCGGGCCTGATGGCGCTCCGCGACGAATTCGGCGGCTCCAAGCCTCTCCAGGGCGCGCGCATCACGGGGTCGTTGCACATGACGATCCAGACCGCCGTGCTCATCGAGACTCTCACGGCCCTCGGCTCCCAGGTTCGATGGGCGTCCTGCAATATCTTCTCGACCCAGGATCATGCCGCGGCGGCGATCGCCGCGACCGGGGTACCCGTCTTCGCCGTGAAGGGGGAAACGCTGGAAGAATATTGGGACTATGTCGACCGGATCTTCGACTGGAGCGGTTCCGGCCAGGAAACGGCCAATATGATCCTGGACGATGGCGGCGACGCGACCATGTTCGCTCTTTGGGGCGCGCGTATCGAGGCTGGCGAAACCTTCCCCGCGCCGGGGAACGAGGAAGAAGAAGTGTTCCAGCGCGTCGTGCTGAAGCGCATCGAGCAATCCCCCGGCTTCCTCACCAGGACCGTGGATGCGATCAAGGGCGTTTCGGAAGAGACCACGACCGGCGTGCATCGACTCTACGAGCTTTCCAAGCAGGGCAAGCTTCCGTTCCCGGCGATCAATGTCAATGACAGCGTCACCAAATCGAAGTTCGACAATCTCTATGGCTGCAAGGAGAGCCTCGTCGATGCGATCCGCCGCGCCACCGACGTGATGCTGGCCGGCAAGGTCGCCACCGTCGCCGGTTTCGGAGACGTCGGCAAGGGATCGGCGGCGAGTCTGCGCAACGGCGGCGCACGCGTGCTTGTCACGGAGGTCGACCCGATCTGCGCGCTGCAGGCGGCCATGGAAGGCTATGAAGTCGTCACCATGGAAGAAGCCGCCACCCGGGCGGACATCTTCGTGACCGCCACGGGCAATGCCGACGTCATCACCGTCGATCATATGCGGGCGATGAAGAATATGGCGATCGTCTGCAATATCGGCCATTTCGACAGCGAGATCCAGATCGGCGGCCTTCAGAACATGAAGTGGACCGAAATCAAGCCGCAGGTCGACGAGGTCGAGTTCCCGGATGGCAAGAAGATCATCGTCCTGTCCAAGGGCCGCCTGGTGAACCTCGGCAACGCCACCGGCCACCCGAGCTTCGTCATGTCGTCGAGTTTCACCAACCAGGTGCTCGCCCAGATCGAGCTTTGGACAGGCAGCGAGAAATATGGGAAGGACGTCTATGTCCTGCCCAAACATCTCGACGAGAAAGTGGCCGCGCTGCATCTCGACAAACTGGGCGTCAAGCTGACCAAGCTCACGACAAAACAAGCGGACTATATCGGCGTACCAGTCGAAGGACCGTTCAAGCCCGACCATTATCGTTACTGAAACGATCCGCCCGGATTTCCCGCCGGGCGGCAATTTCCCCTACGGCAGCGCTTGATTCTGCACCGATTGCTGGATCGAGTTAAGCTTTATGAATGTGGCATTAATGTAACAGCTTAGAAGCTTCTAAGCGGTTGCATGCCAATAGCGTTTCTCAATCGGCGCTATTTGGTTAAATTGTTGTCATTCACATATTTCGGGGAAAATCCATGTCGTTTCAGACCCTTGCAAAGCGGTTTCCGACGGGCGGATCTGTGATCGCCCTTGTCGTTGCCCTGGCCGCAGCACCTGTGGTCGCGCAGGAGAGCGCGCAACCGCAGGCCGAAGCCGTCGAGCCAGGTTCGGACGATCAGGCCGGCGACGTTACCACTCTCGTTCAGCAGGAAGCGGCCGCCAGCGACAACGAGACGATCGTCGTGACCGGATCGCGCATTCGCCGCAGCGAATATAACAGCCCCGACCCGATCACGATCATCAATCCGGAACTCGGGCGACTTCAGGGGCAGACGCAGACAGTCGAGATCCTTCAATCGTCGCCAATCGCATCGGGTTCCGTGCAGATCACCTCGGCGATCTCGAACAATTATGTCACCAACGGTGGCGCCGATGCGCAGACCATCTCGCTGCGCGGTCTGGGCGCCGAACGCACCCTGGTCCTCCTGAACGGCCGCCGGGCGGGGCCCGCCGGCGTTCGCGGAGGGGTCGCCTCCTTCGACCTCAACGTGCTGCCATTGTCGATCGTACGGTCCGTCGAGATCCTGAAGACCGGCGCTTCGTCCATCTACGGGTCGGACGCCGTCGCCGGCGTCGTCAATATCTTGACGAAGCGGGACACCGACGGTGTCGAGTGGCGCGGCTTCACTTCCATCCCGCTGGAATCGGGCGGTGAACAATATTCGATGAGCCTCACCTACGGCAAGGATTTCGGCCGCGGTCACTTCCTCGTTTCGGGTGACTATTTCCGGATGCAGGATCTGAGGCGCAACGACCGCAAATTCCTCGGTTGCCAGGAAGAATTTCTTACGTTTCGCGGCGGCGGACGCGCGGACATCACTGATTTCCGTACCGGTCGACCCGCCTGCAACGGCGTCATCGGCAACACCATCCTCACCAACAATGATTTCTCCGAAGCCTTCGGCCTGCCAGGCCTCTTCGCCCCCAATGGCGAACAGCTGTTCATCGGCCAATATTCGGAGCCGGGAAGCGATCTCAGCCAGGTCGGCGTTGCCTTCAATTCCATTCCGGGCATCGTTGCGCCTGCGAATTTCTACGGCCTGAATTTCGATGGCCCCTCCACCGGAGCCGTCAATCAATATCTGTCTCCGGAACGCTTTTCGGACGTTTTCTCGGACGTCGAGCGCTACACGCTTTACGGCGAAGGCTCCTATGAAGTGACGGACGGCATCGAACTCTTCGCGGAGTTCCTCTACAACAAGCGCAAGACCCGGACGGATTCCTATTCGCAGGTCTCGTCCTTTCAGTTCACCGGCAATTCCTTCCTCCCCGCCTTCTTCTGCGCACCGACGGACTTCAATTGCGACCCAGGTGACGCAGGCGATCCTTTCAACAACGAGTTCGAGGGCAATTTCCTCCTGCGGCCGCTCATCCTGGTGCCCACCGAAAGCGGGACCAACATTGATTATTATCGCGGCGTCCTGGGGGCGCGCGGCAGTTTCGGCGGCAGCAGCAATTCGAATTGGGAATGGAACGCCTACGGCCAATATAGCCGGTCCAGCGGGAAGTATTTCCAGGACGTCACGCTGGCGGATTCGATCTTTACCCAGGATTTCCGCACGCGATCCTGCGTCGGCCTGGTCACCCCGGTCGCAGGCCGCCCCTGCATCGACATCGACTTCACAGATCCCCGGGTTCTTCGCGGAGATTTCACCTCGGAGGAGCGGGCCTTCCTGTTCGGACGCGAAGTCGGCAAGACGATCTACGAGCAATGGGCGGGTGAGGCATCGATCACCGGCACCGTGGTAAACCTTCCCGCCGGCAGCCTGGACGTGGCATTGGGCGGCACGCTTCGCCGCGACAGCATCAACGATGCGCCAGGCGAATTCAGCCAGGCGGGCAACGTCTATAATCTGAGCTCGGCCGGCATCACGGCCGGCAAGACCTTGTCGAAGGAATTGTTCGGCGAGGTCCAGATCCCGCTGATCCACAACACGCCATTGATCCAGCGCTTCACGCTTTCGGGCGCCGCCCGCTATACGGCGGTGGACGCCACGCGGCGCGATGGCGTCGAAGACAATTTCAGCAGCGCCACCTGGAAACTCGGCTTTGACTGGGAGGTGAACGACTGGCTGAAATTCCGTGGCAGCTGGGGCACCTCCTTCCGCGCTCCCGCGCTGTTCGAATTGTTCCTCGAACGTCAGACGGGCTTCCAGGCGCAGCAGGATGTCGACATCTGCATCGAATATGACCGTGCGCTTCAGCTCGGCACCATTTCCCAGCAGGTCGCCAACAATTGCGCTGCGGTGGGAATCCCGGGCGACTTTACGGGTGCTACCGGCGGGGTCACGGTCGTGGAAGGCGGCGGCATCGGCAATCTCGAGCCGGAGAGGTCCGAAGCCAAGACTTTCAGCGTGGTCCTGACACCCCAGTCCTGGTTGTGGGGCGGCATGCGGGCAAGGCTGGCAGTCGATTATTTCGATATCGAGGTGAAGGACGAAATCACGCGCCTGGGCGCCAGTGCTATCGTGGTCGGATGCTATGATTCCGATTTCTTCCCGGACGAACCATTGTGTCAGAACATCGTCCGCGCTCCCGCCGGTTCGTCAGAAGAGTTCAACATCACCGATATCAGCGACACCTATATCAACATCAACCGTCAGCGAAATCGCGGCATCGACGTCACCGGGGAGTTCGTTCAGGATCTCGGCCGTCACGGCACGCTCACATTCATCGCGCAGATGACCTGGCAGCTGAAGGACAAACTCTACCTCTTCGCCAATACCGAGGACAATCTGAACGGCGAGGATGGAGAACCGAAATGGACCGGCGACTTCACCTTGCTGTGGGAAACCGCCCCGTGGAAGTTCTTCTACAGCATGGACGTGGTCGGCGGCACATCGAACATCCGCAATCTGATCGAGGATGAGGGCAGTGAGTGTCGCACGTCGATCTTCCGGCCCGGCGGAGAATTCTGCCCTGACGTCCGGCTTTCCCCCACTTTCTACCATTCGGCCTCGATCACTCGGGAAATCAACGAGCGGTTCGACTTCACCATCGGCGTCTCGAACCTCTTCAACCAGCGACCGCCGCGCGCGTCGACGGTATTCAATGGCCGCATCCAGTCGATCGGCCAGGCTCCGGCTTTCGGCTCGCAATATGATTATCTGGGACGGCGCGTGTTCGCCAGCGTGGTCGCTCGGTTCTGACGGCCATTGACGAAGGATGCAAATCGAGAGGCGGTCCGCTTGCGGGCCGCTTCTTTTTTGTTGGGAAGAATCCGGGTCGAGGCTTCCGCTCATTCACCACAGCTATTAGACAGACGCCGATGCGTCCGGCTGCCCATCTCCATTCGACAGCCAGAACTCAATTCTGGAAGGAGGGGGGCTGATTTCACAGGCTCCAGCCATGGCCATGATCCTCGGGCTGCTTGCCGGCGCGTGGCTCGTTCTTGCCGTCTGGCTTACGATCCGCGCCAACGGCATAGTGCGCAAGGGCCGTACGGATTCGAGCCGCGCTGCCCGCACCGAGGCCTTGCTCGAAGCCGCGCCGGTGACGCCACTCCTCGTGCAGCCTGACGGGACGTTCGAAACGTCTCTCGCCACCGCAAATCTGCTGGGTTTGACACAGATACCGGAACGACTGGAGCAATTGTCGCAGCACGAATCCGGACTCTCCCAATCCGATCTCATGCTCCTGACGGAAGCCGTCGCGTCGAGCGCGGCCACCGGAAGCAGCTTCACTCTGGCCGTACGTGCACAGGGATCGAGCCGGATCCTTCAGGCCAGGGGCGCGCCTGCGCCACCGCCTTATCGGGCGGGCACAGTCCTCCTCTGGCTGCTCGACGCGACCGACACAGAGGAGGATATTGCCAACCTCAAGGGCAAGGCGGCGCGTCTGTCGGTCGCTCTCGATGCGTTGTCGGGCCTCATCGAGGCTGCGCCGTTTCCGATGTGGCACCGTGGCCCCGAGCTCGGCCTGACGATGGTCAACAGCGCTTATGTCGAAGCCGTCGAGAGCGTCGATGCTGCTACGGTCATTCAGGCGGGGATCGAGCTTATCGACGAGGGAGAAGGCAGCGCCATCGCCCAAGCGGCGGCCGTCCGCGAACAGGGTGAGCCGTCCGCACGCACCGTTCCCGCCACGATCGCCGGCGAAAGGCGCATGATGCGGGTCGTGGAGGTTCCCCTCGGCGATAACGGAGTCGCCGGCTATGCGATCGACGTGGAAGATCGCGAGCAGGCCCGCGCCGAACTGACCCGCTTCATCGATGCGCAGCGCGACATGCTCGACAGACTGTCGGCCGGCGTCGCCCATTTCGGTCCCAACCGCAGCCTTATCTTCTTCAACCAGCCCTTTGCCCGGACCTTTTCACTGAGAAGCGATTTCCTGGCCGACCGTCCGGAATTCAACCGCCTCCTCGATGCAATGCGCGAAGCGGGCAATTTGCCCGAGATGCGCGATTATCCGGACTGGAAGCGCGAACGCGACCGCTGGTTCACGGGCAGGCTGCTTGCAGAGGAAGAAGATTGGCTGCTGCCAGGCGGAAAACATCTCCGCGTCGTCGCGCAGCCGCTTCCGGACGGGGGGCTTCTGCTCATATTCGAAGATCGGACCGAGCAACTCCAGCTTGCCTCCGCGCGCGACACGTTACTTCGCGTCCGGACCGCAACCTTCGACAATTTGTTCGAAGCGGTTGGCGTCTTTGCTTCTGACGGACGGCTGAATCTATGGAACAACCGGTTCCAGCTCTTGTGGGATTTCGACGAGGAGCAACTCGCCGCCCATCCGCGCATCGACGCATTGGCGCCCCTGATTGGAAAGAAGCTCAAGAACCCCAATCATGCCAGCCTGGTGCGCGAACTGGTCCGCAGCGCCACGGTGGAGCGGAAGCAGCGTGGCGGCCGCGTCTCCCTGACCGATGGCCGCGAGTTCGAATTTGCAGCCGTACCTCTGCCAGACGGCAATGCACTCTTCACGATGCTGGACATCACCGCCAGCCGGACCGTCGAGGCCGCCTTGCGCGAGCGCACCGAAGCGCTCGAGGATGCAGACCGGCTGAAGACGGCGTTCGTATCCAATATGAGTTATGAGTTGCGCACGCCGCTCACCTCCATCGCAGGCTTCGCCGAAATGCTGTCGGGCGGCTATGCGGGGCCTCTCCCACCGACCGCGGCTGATTATGTCAGCGCCATCCTGGAATCGGTTTCCAGGCTAAGCGCCCTGATCGACAATGTCCTTGACCTTACCCAGAGCGACACGGGGGGGCTGCTCGTGGCTGAGGAGGAAGTCGATCTCGCCGAGCTCTGTGCCGCAACGGCCAGCGAGATACGGGACTATGCCGACCGCAAATCAATCGATTTCGCGGTCGAGATCAAAGCATCTGTTGGAAGCATGATCGGCGACCGTCGCCGACTTGGTCAGGCGATCCGCAATGTCCTGAACAACGCATGCGTCTACACCCCGGAAGGCGGCCGCGTCCTTCTCCATGCGGATGGCTCGGAAAAGGAGGTCGAGATCACGGTTTCGGACAATGGGCAGGGCATAGCTCCCGCCGACCAGACCCGGGTTTTCGATCGTTTCCATCGTACGGCCAAGACCGAGCGGGACGAAGCCGCGCTGGGCCTCGGATTGCCTCTCGCCAAGCAGTTCGTCGAGGCGCATGGTGGGCGGATCGACCTCCAATCGGAGCTTGGCGCAGGGACGACGGTGACGCTTCGGCTTCCCCGTCAGCGCTGATGCTGCTCGAAGACGAACAGGCGACGGAGCGGCTCGGCCGCATGATCGCAAACCGGCTACGCCAGGGCGATGTGGTGGCCCTCTATGGCGATCTCGGCGCCGGCAAGACCACGCTGGCCCGCGGCATCCTCCGGGGACTTGGCCTCAATGGCGATGCGCCCAGTCCGACCTTTGCCATCGTGCAGCCCTATGACGACCTGCAGGTGCCGGTCTGGCACATCGACCTCTACCGGATCGAGGATCCTTCCGAACTGGCCCAGTTGGGTCTCGAGGAAGCCAAAGCGGAGGCGGCGCTTCTGATCGAATGGCCGGAGCAGCTTGGTCGCGACCTATGGCCGGACGCACTGCGCCTGACGCTCGGGCGAGACGGGAAAGGAGGCCGCTTCTTGACAGCCAGAGTGCCGCCCGCTTGGGAAGCGAGATGGCCGCCCCGATGATTCCTCCCGAATCCGCCCCCGAATTCCTGGCTTCGCATGGTTGGGCAGGCGCCGACATAAGGCCGTTGGCAGGGGATGCTTCCTTTCGTCGCTATTTCCGGGTGCATAAAGGCGGGGAGACCGCAGTGCTGATGGATGCGCCCCCCAAACATGAGGACCTTGGACCTTTTCTGAAGGTCACCGATCATCTGCTCGACCGCGGCTTTTCGCCGCCGCGTCCTCTTGCCGTCGATCGCGCCACAGGCCTGCTCCTGCTGGAGGATTTCGGCGACGAGCGAGTGGGAAAAGTGCTTCAGCGCGAACCGCAGCGAGAACGGGAAATCTACCAGTCGGCCGTGGACATCCTGACCCGCCTGGCCAGTCAGGCTGCGCCGGCCGATCTGCCGCCTTACGATCAGGAGGCAATGTCGCGCGAGGTCGACCTCTTCATCCAATGGTACGCGCCTGCTTTATCCCTGGACGTCGATCAGGGTTCCTATGTCCGCGCTTGGCAGCAAACTTGGGCAGACGTCCTGGACATGGTCGACGCAAACCCAGTCCTTGCCCTTCGCGATTATCATGCAGACAATCTGATGGTACTTCCCGGCCGGCGCGAACTCGGCCTGCTGGACTATCAGGACGCACTTGCGGGCCATGCCGCTTACGACCTCGTTTCCTTGCTTCAGGACGCGCGACGCGACGTGACGCCCGCGCTGGAAGAGGAAATGATCGGCCACTACGCGGCCGGTGCCAATGTCACCGATCTGACGCGTTTCCGGGCCCATTATGAAATATTGGGTGCACAGAGAAACACGAAGATTCTCGGTATCTTCACACGGTTGTGGAAGCGTGACGGCAAGGCGCATTATCTGGCGTTGCAGCCGCGCGTCTGGGGATATCTGGAGCGCAATCTTCGTCACCCCGCACTTCAGGCGGTACGGGCATGGTTCGAAGCAAACGTACCGGAGAAGAGCAGGGCGGTCGCCTGGGCTGGAGACATATCGACATGAACCGCTACCGCACTCCGCTAGCGCTTCGGCCGGAACCGGGCGGTCAGGTGCCGGCCGTGGCGATGGTGCTCGCAGCGGGGCTGGGCAAGCGGATGCGGCCTCTTACCGCGACCAGGCCCAAACCGCTGATCGAGGTTGCCGGCAAGCCACTGCTCGACCATGCCCTGGACAGGTTGCGTGCGGCCGGCGTCAAAAAGGCCGTGGTCAATGTCCATTACCTTGCGGACGCCCTTGAGGCCCACCTCACCAATCGAGTCGAGGGCATCGAAATCACCGTCTCCGACGAACGAGACCAACTGCTCGAAACGGGCGGCGGTCTCGTCAAGGCCCTGCCTCTCATTGACGCCGATCCATTTCTCGTGGTGAATTCGGACAATCTCTGGATCGACGGCCCGATGGATTCCCTGCGGCTCCTGGCGGCGCAATGGGATGCCGGCCACATGGATGCGCTCCTGCTGCTGGTGCCACTGGCGCGCGCCAACTGCCATTCAGGACAGGGCGACTTCCATCTCGGCGCCGACGGAGCCCTTCGCCGCAAGAAACCGGGCACGGTCGCGCCTTATGTGTTCACCGGCATTCAGATGGTCTCGAAGCGACTCTTGGAGGGCGACCTCCCATCCGGCCCTTTTTCCACCAACCTCCTGTGGGATCGGGCGATGGAAAAAGGCCGCTGCTTCGGGGTCGTCCACCAGGGTCTGTGGTTCGACGTGGGTTCGCCGCCGAACATAAAGAAGGCCGAGGAAATCCTTGGACAGTCCTGACCCTGGACACGGAAAGATGTCCGTCAGGCCCCGAGTCTACACGATCAATCCGCATCGCGCCTTCGCCGACGCTCTCGCCGCAGGCCTGATCGCCCGCTACGGCAAGGGGGAGATGGGGCTCGCCCAAGGCGTGCTCCTGGTTCCCAGCAATCGCGCCGTCCGCGCCATTACCGATGCCTTTGTCCGGCGCTCCGGTTCCGGACTGCTGCTTCCGCGCCTGATTCCCGTCGGCGACCCCGAACTGGACGAAAGGATCGGCGGCGCGCTCGATCCGATCGGAATCGGGAAGGATGACCATATTCCTCCTGCCATCGAACCGGTCGAGCGACTCTTCCTGCTCGCTCGATTGGTGCAGGAACAAGGCGGCGACATGGATGCGGCCGAAGCGCTTAGGCTCGCGCAAGACCTTGCCCGCACGCTCGACCAGCTCCTTGTCGAAGAGGTCGACCCACTGCGGCTGCGCAACTTTGCGGCCGAGCTTCCAGACCTCTCGCTTCATTGGCAAAAATCGCTGGAACGGCTGACGGTCATTCTGGACCGCTGGCCGGGGATACTCCGGAAGCGGGGGGCGATCGACCTTGCCGATCGCCGGAATCGGCTCCTTGCATCCGTGGCGCAAGCCTGGCGGACGAAACATCCACCCGGTTTCGTCGCCGCAGCCGGCATCACCGCCGCGGCGCCCGCCGTGGCTCGGCTGCTCCGGACCGTCTCGCGGCTGCCCGATGGGATGGTCGTCCTTCCGGCACTCGACTTGGATATGCCGGAAGATGAGTGGGAAAGACTTGGGCCGCACGAGCGAGATCCGGAAACCGGCCGTCGCGAGAGATCCATCGAAACACATCCCCAATTCAATCTCAAGCTGCTGCTGGATCGCATGGGCGTCAGTCGCAAGGAGGTCGAAAGCTGGAGGTGGGGCGGGGGCCGCGATGCACCAGCGGTGCGCAGCCGTGCGATCGCCAATGCGATGAAGGCCGCGGCGGATACCGCGAAATGGGCCGTTCTGCCGCCTGCGGAGCGGCGGCTGACCGGCGTTCGGGCCATGGAGTTGGCCGACCCTGCGGAAGAGGCGCAAACCATCGCCATCGCGCTTCGGGAAGCGCTTGAGGAGGAAGGCCGGACCGCGGCCCTGGTCACGCCCGACCGGGGGCTTGCGCGGCGCGTCTCCGCCCATCTGCGCCGATGGGGGATCGAAGCCGACGACAGTGCCGGGCGTCCGCTTTCGCAGACTCCGCCTGGTACCTTGCTCCTGGCGCTGGCATCGGCAGGTGCCGAGCAATTCGCTCCGATATCCTTGCTCGCCGTGCTCAAGCACCCCTTGGTGCGAAAAGGGGACAATCGACTCCAATGGCTGGAGGGAGCCAGGATGCTCGATCTCGCCCTCCGTGGCCCTCGACCGCCGGCCGGTCTCGCGGGCATAACGGAGCATCTTGCGGACCGAAGCGGGCGCGACCGCGACCTTCGCGAGCGCGCCGCCAGCTGGTGGCGGGAGGTGGTGCCCCTGCTGCGCCCGTTCGAAGAAACGTTTCGTAGCGATCGAGCAGACCCGGCAACCCTGCTGGCGGCGCTTCGCGAAGCGGTCTCAAGGCTTACCGGAGAGGAGGCCTGGGGCGGTCAGGCCGGGCGCGAAGCCGCCAGGCTCTTCGCCGATATGGAGGCGGCTGCCCGACATGGACCGGACCGACTTGCGCGCGCCAGCCTCGCGCCAATGCTCGACCAACTAATGGCCAATGTCGCAATACGTCCGCCTTACGGGCAGCATCCGCGATTGTTTATCTGGGGATTGCTGGAGGCGCGGCTCCAGCATGCCGACCTGATGATCCTCGCTGGACTCAACGAAGGTACATGGCCCCAATTGCCTACACCAGACCCCTGGCTTGCGCCACGTATCCGTCATGAACTTGGTCTTCCCTCCCTCGAGCGCCGGATCGGACTTAGCGCGCATGACTTCGCGACCGGTCTTGGCGGAAGGCAAGTGATCGTCACTCGCGCGCGGCGAGATGCCCGAGCCCCGGCAATCGCCTCGCGCTTCTGGCTGCGTCTGGAGGCAATGACCGGAGGACTCACCCGCTCCCTGTACCATAGGAAATGGGCGATGGCGCTGGATCGGCCGACGTGCCACCACCCTGCCAAGCGCCCTGAACCTTCACCGCCCAAGGCGCTTCGTCCCGGGACCATTTCAGTCACTGACGTCGACAGGCTGAAGGCCGATCCTTACGCATTCTACGCCCGCCAAATGCTCCGTCTCTCGGCGCTCGAGGCGATCGATGCCGATCCAAGCCCGGCATGGCGCGGCACCGCAGTGCATGCGATACTGGAATCCTGGATGAAAGAGGATGATTGCGATCCGGCCAGGCTTCGTCCCCGGGCGGAAGCTTTGCTGGCGCGGACGGCGGCGCACCCACTGCTCCGAGCCCTTTGGCAGCCGAGGCTGCTGGAAGCGATCGAATGGATTGCTTCGGAGGTCGAGCGGAACGCGCAGGATGGACGACGGCCTTTGAAAGCCGAGGTGAAAGGAGCCATCGACGTTGCCGGAATTCGGCTTCACGGCCGGGCAGACCGGATCGACCGACGCGTCGATGGCGGTCTCGTCATCCTCGACTACAAGACCGGTACGCCGCCGGGCCCGAAAGCAATTGCAGAAGGCTATTCAATGCAACTTGGACTGCTCGGCCTCATCGCCGAGCGCGGGGGCTTCGAAGGTGTCGACGGTAGTCCCGTCGGTTTCGAATATTGGTCGCTCGCCAAGAAAGCCGGCAGGCTCGGTCATGTCGCAAGCCCCACCGGCAAGAATGGGTTGGACGCGGCCGATTTCACGAGCTTGGCAGCACGCAATTTCATCGCTGCGGCCAATCGCTGGCTGACCGGAAACGAGCCATTCACAGCGAAGCTTCATCCGGAATATGCGCCTTATGGCGAGCATGATCAGCTGATGCGGCTGGACGAATGGTATGGTCGCGATGGTTGAGCGATCTGATACTGAGGGACAGCAGAACTGAAGGAAATCCACCCGACTGGGCAAGGAACAGCTTAGGAATTCCCCTTGTCGTTCCTCTTCGACCGGTTGGCGTAGAGCAGGGCTGCGACGATGGCCGCCGAACCGATGCCGATCGCCGCTCCTGTCATGAGCTGTTTGGCGCGATTGGGGTCGCCCTTTTCCGCATCGGGCGGAAGATCCGCCTTTGCGCCTTCCGGAGTTCCGCTCTTGGCGGAGCCAGCTTTCTTGCCAACGCCAATGGGGGCGTCTTGAGGATAGGAAGGCTCACGCGACATAGGCTTTCTCCGGGACGAGACTCTATTCGCTCGATATGGGAGAGAAGCCCTGTCGCGCAAGACACCGGGGATCGCCTCCTCGATAAAGCTTCACGTTCGGCTTGATCGAATCATCGGAGACGCGGACGGTGCAACTCCATCGTCCATCGCCCGTTCCAAGTGGAGAGACAGGAAACAGACGCTTGATCACGCAATATGGAGCCATTGCCTACCGGATTGCCGAGGAAAGGCTTCGAATCCTCCTGATTACCTCCCGTGACACGGGCCGATGGGTCATTCCGAGAGGCAACCCGATGCGAGGGCTCCTTCCGCATGAGGCAGCGGCCCGTGAAGCCTTCGAAGAAGGGGGAGTCCATGGATCCGTGGAAGCGACGATGCTTGGCCGTTACCACTATCGTAAAAGGCGGAAGGACGGCTCGGTCGATCATGCCGACGTCCATGTCTTTCCGCTTCTCGTGACGAGCGAGGCAGAAATTTGGCCCGAAATGCAGGAGCGAAGTCGCGACTGGTTCCCGCCGGAGGCGGCGGCAGAGCTTGTCGATGAGCCTGCACTTCGTCGCCTCATCCTCGGACTCGTCAGTGACGGCAAGCGGCTGGTCGGATCACCAACCCCTTGTTATGGCTCGCCCCCGCAACGGGGGAATCGGATGCTGAAGCTCTTTCATGCGATCATGCCGAAGGAGACGCGCTTCTTCGACATGTTTTCGAGCCATGCGGAGATCCTGGTGGCCGGGGCCGAAGTGATGGGCCGGATGTTGGCTGGTACGGAGAGCATAGAGGCCGCATGCCTGAAGATCGCCGACCTGGAACAGCAAGCCGACGATATCACCCGCGACGTGCTTCACGCCGTCCGCCGCACCTTCATCACGCCGTTCGACCGCAGCGCCATTACCGGACTTATTTCCTCGATGGACGATGCGATCGACGAAATGCAAAAGACAGCCAAGGCCATCACACTGTTCGAGGTCCAGACCTTCGAACCGGAGATGCGCGAGATGAGCGGGCTTGCGGAGCAGGCAGCACGGCTGGTCATGGAAGCGGTGCCGCTCCTGCGTTCCGTCGGCCGCAATCACAGCCAGCTGGACAGTCTGACCGAGCGCATCGTCCATTTCGAGGAGGACGCCGATCATCTTCATGAGGCGGGCCTCAAGGAACTGTTCCTCGCCAAGCGGAACACGGATGCCATGGAGTTCATCGTTCGCCGTGAGATTTACAGCCATCTCGAGCGGCTGCTCGATCGCTTCGAAGACGTCGCGAACGAGATTCAGGGCATCGTGATCGACCACGCCTGACCCAGTGGACGCAAATCTCGCCTATCCGTTGCTCGTCGCCCTTATCGGCGTGGCCTTGCTGTTCGATTTCCTGAATGGCCTGCACGACGCGGCCAATTCCATCGCCACGGTGGTTTCGACGAGGGTCCTTAGACCGCAATATGCAGTCGTGTGGGCCGCTTTCTTCAACTTCATCGCCTTTCTCTTCTTCGGCACCCATGTTGCGGAAACGATCGGCAAAGGCATCGTCGACGCAGACATCGTCAATGCCTCCGTGATCTTCGCCGCATTGGTGGGCGCGATCAGCTGGAACGTCATTACCTGGGCCCTGGGCATACCGTCGTCGAGCAGCCATGCCCTGATCGGCGGTCTTCTGGGCGCCGGTATCACCAAGGCGGGCCTCACCGCCGTCGTCTGGTCCGGCGTTATCAAAACCGCCGTTGCCATCTTCCTGTCCCCTACTTTGGGCATGCTGCTCGCGCTGTTGCTGGTGTTCCTCATTTCCTGGCTGTTCTCCCGCGTCGCCGCCCAGACGGCGGACCGCACGTTCCGCCGCCTCCAATTGGTATCGGCCGCCCTCTATTCGCTCGGCCATGGCGGCAACGATGCCCAGAAGACGATGGGGATCATTGCTGTCCTGTTATACTCCCAGGGGATGCTGGGTGGAGACTTTTACGTGCCCTTCTGGGTGATCATCACCTGTCAGGCTGCGATGGGACTTGGCACATTGATGGGCGGCTGGCGCATCGTTCGCACGATGGGATCGAAGATCACGCGCCTGACTCCCGCACAAGGATTCTGTGCCGAAAGCGGGGGCGCGATCATGCTCTTCTCGGCAACATGGCTCGGTATCCCGGTCTCCACTACCCACACGATCACCGGCTGCATCGTCGGCGTCGGCGCGGCGCGACGCGCGTCAGCCGTGCGGTGGGGGGTCGCCGGGAACATCGTCATCGCATGGATCATTACTCTTCCGGCTGCGGCGTTGATCGCCGCGCTGGCTTATGGCGCGACCAGTCTGTTCGCCTGACCGAGCAGCGGGCTGGAGGCCGCGGCCATGGGTTGGACGAAGAGCGAAGGAGAGGCGCTGCGTGATTGAAACAAGACCTAGGGAATTCGCGGCGACCGGCGTCGCCGGCCTGGACGATATCCTGGCTGGAGGACTGACGCGGGAACGCGTGTTCCTGCTGGAAGGCGCGCCGGGCACCGGCAAGACGACGATCGGCATGCAGTTCCTGATGGAGGGTGCCGCCCGCGGCGAGCGGGGCCTCTACATCACCCTGTCCGAAAACGAGCTTGAGCTGCGCGATACCGCATCGTCACACGGGTGGAGGCTCGATGAGAATGTCGAGATCTATGAGCTTGCCCCGCCCGATAACCTGTTGGATGAAGACCAGCAACAAAGCCTCCTTTACTCTTCGGATCTTGAACTTGGAGAGACGACGAAGCGCATTTTCGAGACGATCATGCGCGTCAATCCCGACCGGGTCGTCCTGGACAGCTTGTCGGAAATTCGGCTGCTCGCCCAAAGCTCGCTTCGCTACCGCCGGCAGATATTGGCCATGAAGCAATATTTTACGCGGCAGGGCGCGACGATCCTGATGCTCGACGACATGACGACCGAAAGTGGCGACAAAACCGTCCATTCGATCGCGCATGGCGTCGTCAGGCTGGAGGAGCTTGCGCCCATCTATGGCGCGGAACGGCGGCGGCTGCGGATCGTGAAGTATCGCGGCCATCGGTTTCGTGGCGGCTATCACGATTTCGTGATCGATACGGGCGGGGTCCGCGCCTTTCCGCGCCTTGTTTCAGCGGAGCACAGGATCGACTTTCGCCGTGAGACGATGAACAGCGGCAATTCCCAATTGGATGCATTGCTTGGCGGTGGCATTCAGCGTGGCTCCAGTACACTCGTTCTTGGCCCCGCGGGTACCGGTAAATCGCTCCTCCTTCTCACCTTCATTGCCACAGCGGTGGGGCGCGGAGAAAGAGCGGCCTTGTTCATATTCGACGAGGAGCTCGGATTGTTGTTGGATCGCGCCCGAGCTATCGGGTTCGATCTTCAGGCCATGTCCGATGACGGTAACCTTCTGATCCACCAGGTCGACGCCGCGGAAATGACCCCCGGAGAATTTTCAGAAACGGTCAGAAACTGCGTCGAAGCATTCGGCGCGCGCACGGTCGTCGTCGACAGTCTCAATGGCTACCAGTCAGCCATGCCGGAAGAATCGGCGCTCGTCCTTCACATGCACGAACTGCTCCAATATCTGAACCGTCAGGGCGCATCGACTTTCCTGACTGTGGCGCAGCACGGACTGGTCGGCGATATGAAGACCCCGGTCGATGTCACCTATCTCGCCGACACCGTCATCCTGCTACGCTACTTCGAATCCCCGGGTCGCGTCCGCCGCGCGATCTCGGTCGTCAAGAAACGTACCGGACATCACGAAGATACGATCCGGGAATATCGAATCGACCATCGCGGTATTTCCCTTGGTGAACCGCTGATCAATTTCCATGGTGTCCTGCGAGGCGTGCCGATATTGAGAAACGAAGAAACAGCAGCACGTGGTGATCCGTCGGAGTGACATGGCAACTATCGGAACGGGCGCTGATCCTTACGCCGCTCGGCAGAGACGCCGCGGTGGCGACGTCCATGCTCGCGGAAATCGGGGTGGCTTCACATGTCTGCGCTTCCGTCGACGAACTGACCACGGAGCTGGAACGAGGGGCCGGCTTCGCTGTGATAACGGAAGAGGCGCTGCGCACTGCGAACGTGACAGGCCTGTCCGCCTGGCTCGGCAGGCAGCCGGAATGGTCCGACATGCCCTTCATCCTCCTCACCAGCCGCGGCGGCGGACTGGAGCGTAACCCTACCGCTGCGCGCTATCTGGAATTGCTGGGCAACGTCACTTTTCTCGAACGGCCATTCCACCCGACGACCCTTGTCAGTATCGCCCGATCATCCCTGCGCGCACGACGGCGGCAATATGAAGCGAGAACGAGACTTGAGACGCTTCATGAAAGCGAAGCCCAGTTCCGCTCCCTGGCCAATTCGATCCCGGCCATCTGCTGGATCGCCCAACCCGACGGTCACGTCTACTGGTACAACCAGCAGATGTACGATTATACCGGCACCGCTCCCGAAGACATGCGCGATGGCGGCTGGCAAAGAATCCATGATCCGAAGTTGCTTCCGGAGATTGTGGAAAAATGGGCGGTTTCGCTGGAAACCGGACAGCCTTTCGAAATGGTGTTTCCGCTGTTGGGGAAGGACGGAAAATATCGCCCTTTTTTAGCGCGGAGTCAGGCCGTGCGAGACACGGACGGTCAAATTGTCCGGTGGCTGGGCACGGCGACCGATATCCAGACGCAGCGCGACGCCGAGGCGGCCTTGGAAGAGCGCGCCTCCGAACTCGAACGACGGGTCGAACAGCGCACCGCCGAACGCGAAGCGGCGCTGGCCCAGCTTCATGAAGCGCAAAAGCTGGAGACGCTGGGGCAGCTGACCGGGGGCGTCGCCCACGATTTCAACAATCTGCTGACCCCGATCACTGGCGTGCTGGACCTGCTGCAAAGGAAATATGGCGATGGCGACGAGCGCGAGGCCCGGCTGATTGCAGGCGCCCTGCAATCGGCGGATCGCGCCAAAACCCTGGTTCAGCGCCTGCTTGGATTCGCACGCCGGCAGGCTTTGCAGACCTGCGCGTCTGACGTTGCCGCCCTTGTCGAGGGCATGCGCGAACTGATTGCCAGCTCCATCGGGCCCACGATCGAATTGCAGGTGTCGCAAAGTCCTGACTTGCCGTCGGCAATGGTGGACCCGAACCAATTGGAGCTGGCCATTCTCAACCTCTGCGTCAATGCCCGCGATGCCATGCCGGATGGAGGCTCACTCACCATAGAACTGGACCGGGCGATGATCGGGCCGGATGAATCGCCGAAGCTCAATCCCGGGACTTATCTACGCTTGTCGGTCATCGACACAGGCATCGGGATGAATCAGGATATCCTGCGCCGCGCTATCGAGCCTTTTTTTTCAACCAAGGGCATCGGCAAGGGAACCGGCCTCGGTTTGTCGATGATCCACGGTTTGGCAGGGCAACTTGGTGGAGATCTGGAATTGTCGAGCACGCCGGGGGAGGGGACGCGAGCCGACCTCTGGCTGCCCGCCGCCGAACGTGCACAGGCTGCCCCGCCGACCCCGGTTGCCGCCGCCGTCGCGGCCGCAGGCAGGCCGCTTCGCATTCTGCTCGTGGATGACGAGGAGCTGGTTCGAACCGGGACGGCGGAGATGCTGCGCGATCTCGGCCATCATGTCACCGAAGCGAGCAACGGTGTCGAGGCGCTGGAGGTGCTGGGCCGGACCACGGATTTCGACGCAGTCGTCACGGATTATATGATGCCCAGAATGAACGGCGCGGAATTGACCAGACAAATCGAGGGGCTCGATCCTGGAATGCCAATCCTGCTCATCACCGGTTATGCCGATTATTCGAATCTCGATCCGAAGACTCCCCGGCTCACTAAGCCATTCCGCCAGGCCGACCTTGCCCATCACCTCAATGCTATTGTCGAAAAGGCCCGATAAGGTCATTGGGGTCGCGGCGGCAGCACGTCTGGAACAGCGCGATTTTTTTCCGCTTTTGATGACGTGACGGGACACCCGGTGCGTCCTATCCGACAGTCATGGGCCTCGATTGTGGCCCCCTGCCTGGACTTATCGAGGGGATGCTGCTGAATGTCCCGGATGCTGAAACCTCTGCCCCGACTGGAAGGGGATCAGCTCCGCGCTTCGTCGCCGCAAAGTCATGCTGCGCTTTCGGCATCGGCGGGAACCGGCAAGACCCATGTGCTGACGGCAAGGGTTCTCCGCCTGCTCCTTTCCGGCACCGATCCCTCGGCGATTCTCTGCCTCACCTTCACCAAAGCCGGTGCGGCCGAAATGGCAGACCGTATCCATGCACGTCTGGCCCATTGGGTGCGGCTGGAGGATGGGAAATTGGCGGCCGACCTCGCTGCGCTCGGCGAAGATGTCAGCCCGGCCAGCCGGGAACGGGCACGCACCCTTTTTGCCCGTGTTCTCGATGCGGCAGGCGGCGGTCTTCGCATTCAGACCATTCACGCCTTTGCCCAAGGTCTGCTCGCCGCCTTTCCGGCGGAAGCAGACCTCGTTCCCGGCTTTCGCCCTCTCGATGGCCGGGAGGAACGGACATTGGCACGCCAGACCCTCGCCGAACTTCTTGTCCGGGCAGAAGCAGACCAGAGACTGATTGGCGACTTTCAGTCGCTGAGCCACCGCCTCGGAGAATCCGGCGCGGAACGCTTCATCATGACCTGTGCGCGGGCGCCGGCGGCGATGACGGCACTGGGACCGCAAGAGGAGGTCGAGGGCCGGCTGCGTCGCGCATTCGAACTGCCGGCGGGCGATATCGAGCAGGCGATCGCCGAAATGTGCGAGGACCAGGTCTTCGTGATCGATGCTTTGGATGCGATCGCCAAAGCTAATCGCGCGTGGGGAACGACGACGGGCCTCAATTGCTGTGAGATCATCGCGACCTGGCGGGCCGGTGAGGCCGCCGGCCGCGCAGCCCAGCTCGAGACGCTCGCTTCGATCGTGCTGAGGAAAGATGGCGATCAAAGAGCCATCGCGGCTGGGCTCGCCAAGGTATCGCCCGATTATGGAGACCATGCCGCCCGGCTAGCTTCATGCTGCCGACACCTGCTTCGGATGCGGACCAAAGCATCGCTCGTCGCGGCATTGGCGGCAGGCCTGCGCGCCGGCATGTCCTTTGCCGCGGCTTATGGCGAAGCGAAACGGGCGAACGGAGTTGCCGACTTCGACGATCTGATCCGTTGGGCCGAGGAACTGCTGCTGAGGCCCGGCATGGGAGATTGGGTGCGCTACAAGCTCGATCAGGCGACCGATCATATCCTCGTCGACGAGGCTCAGGACACCAACGAACGGCAGTGGAACATCGTCCGGGCGCTGGCCCTCGAATATTTTGCCGGCGAGGGTGCGTCATATGGGCCGCGGACAATCTTCACGGTGGGCGACTTCAAACAGGCGATTTTCGGTTTCCAGGGCACCAATCCCGCTTCATTCGAGGTGGCGCGCGCCTGGTTCAACCGCGAAGCGGAGGCGGTCGGCCATGATTTTCTGGATTTGTCGATGGACCGGAGCTTTCGATCATCGCCGCCGATCCTGCAGCTTGTCGACCGGCTGATCGAGGATCTCGGCCATGAAGCGCTGGGACTTCCCCGCGCCGCCAACCGCCATCTGACCTTTCATACCCGCCGGCCCGGGTCCGTAACCCTCTGGCAGCCATATTCCGACGATGCCGCTTCCGCCGAGGACGAGCCTGGCGAGGAAGGCTGGATCAGCGATACTGTGCGTCGCTATGCCGGCAAGCTCGCCCGGCAGATACGCCACTGGCTGGACCAGCCCTTCTGGCTGGAGAGCAAGAAAAGGCAGGTGCGACCGGAGGATATCCTTATCCTTGTCCGGCGGCGCTCGACCCTCGCATCACTGATCGTCGCGCGCCTCCATGCGGAAAACGTCCCCGTTGCAGGAGTCGATCGACTGCTTCTGGCAGCCCCTCTGGCCGTTCAGGACCTGCTTGCCGCGGCCCGCTTCGCCGTTCAGCCGCTCGACGATCTCAACCTGGCCGCCTTGCTCGTTTCCCCTCTGTTCGGATGGAGCCAGGACGATCTATTCGAATGCGCACACGAGCGCGAGGGCTGGCTCTGGCCGCGGCTCCGTGCTGGTGGCGTTCCCCCTAAGACGCTGGAGGGCCTCCACGCACTCCTGGCCATGGCGGACTATGCGACGCCTCACCAATTCCTGGAGACGATCCTTTCGGGCCCGCTTGACGGGCGTCGTAAATTGCTCGAGCGATTAGGCCCGGAGGCGCGTGACCCGATCGAGGAATTATTGGCCAGCGCCCTCGAATTCGACACTGCGGCAGGGCCGTCGCTCCAACATTTCCTCGACTGGTTCGCGCGCGGCGATGTCGAGATCGTCCGCGATCCTTCGGCCCCGCTGGACGCGGTTCGCGTCATGACGGTCCACGGCTCCAAGGGGCTGCAGTCGCCGGTACTGATCCTCGCCGACGCCTGCGCCGATCCCGAACGCACGCGTGGCACCGCCGCCAGCTTTCGGCTGAACGCCAATGGCCCCGAAATTCCCGTCTTCCGCCCGCGCAAGGACGAGTTGGCCGAGCCGCTCCGCTCGCAGATCGAGGCGCAGGACCGGCTTGATCGAGAGGAGCATTGGCGTCTTCTCTATGTCGGCCTCACCCGCGCGGAAGAGCGTCTCTATATCGGAGGATCGCTGGGCCCCGCCGACAAGAGAGGACCGCCGCCGTCAAGCTGGTACATGGCGCTCGACCTGTCCCTCGCGGGCCTCGGCGCGGATCTGCGCGAGGATCCTTTTTGGGGCAAGGCCCGCATTCTGGGAGACCCGGCGGTCTCCGGTCAGGCTGCTCCACGGCCCGCCTCCGATCCAGTCGCGATTCCTGAGTGGCTGCGCCAGGCGGCGCCTGTCGAATCCCGGCCGCCACGTCCGCTCGCGCCGTCCTCGTTGGGCGAGGATGAAACCGTGGATCCGCCGCCATCTCCGGCGCTCAGGGCAGCGGCCTTGCGGGGAAAATTGCTTCACCAGTTGTTCGAACGACTCCCCGGCGCACCGGAACAGGATCGCGCCACGCTGGCCGATCGCTGGCTGGAACGGTCCGCTGGCATCGCCGATGCCGCCGCGCGCCACGCGCTGGTACGCGACGCCTGCGGAATCATCGCCGATCCCCGCTTTGCAGACCTGTTCGGTCCCACCGCGCTCGCCGAGGCACCGATCGCAGCTGTGATAGGGGAGGGGATCGTGATTTCGGGCACTGTCGATCGTCTGCTGGTGACGTCGGAACGAATCCTTGTCGCCGACTTCAAGACGGGCCGGAGGGCACCGGAAGGCCTGACGGACATACCTGCAGCCCATCTTCGCCAGATGGCCGCTTATAGCGAGGCGCTGAAGATCATATTCCCGGGCCGCAGGATCGAAGCGGCCTTGCTCTACACGGCAGTGCCCGCTCTTTACGCTCTTCCGGCCGATCTGCTCGCTCGATATACGCCCCTGCAGATGGATGGTTGAGCAACGGCTGCAAGCTTCCTACATCATGGTTCAGCTGTTCAGGAGATTGTCATGGCCACGAAATCCATCACCGACGCCTCTTTCCAAGATGATGTCTTGGGTGCTTCCGGACCCGTTCTCGTGGATTTCTGGGCCGAATGGTGCGGACCATGCCGGATGATCGCTCCTGCCCTGGAAGAGATCAGCGATGAACTGGGCGACAAGGTGACCGTGGCAAAGCTCAACATCGACGACAATCCCGACGCGCCCGCTCGTTACGGTGTCCGCGGCATTCCCACCATGATCCTGTTCAAGAATGGCGAACCAGCGGCCACGAAGGTGGGCGCTGCGCCAAAAAGTGCGTTGCAGAGCTGGCTGGAAAGCCAACTCGCCGGCTCGGAGCCGAAGGCGGCGACCGGCTGATCAAACCGGCGGTTCGGTTCCTTCCAAGCCACGTGTATCGGGACGAAATCGAGGATGGCGCCGGAATTGAACTGGCAGATGCGGCAATGGCAATAGCCTGCATCGAAGGGAGGGCGCCGAAGTTCATAGCGGATGGCGCCACACGCGCACCCGCCTGCCATGGCCCTGATCATGCGGCTGGGGCCAATTCGAGCTGGCGTCCGCGTCAATTGACTTGGATCACCCTCAACCCTACATCGCCGGCTGCAAAGGACTCCCTTCGAAGATTTGTTTCAAGGGGTAGCCTTTTCTGCGGGGGCGGCTTCCCGGTCGCATGAACAAGCAGATGATATTTTTACGACAGGAACGCCCATGATTGGCGGATTTGCCAAGGCCATTTTCGGATCGTCCAACGACCGTTACGTCCGCTCCCTCTCCAAGATCGTCGATCGCGTAAACGGCTTCGAACCAAGCGTCTCGGCCATGACCGACGACGAGCTCAGAAACCAGACGATGCTGTTCCGGGAAAGGCTGACCCAGGGCGAAGAACTCAACGATCTTCTGCCCGAAGCTTTTGCCACAGTTCGGGAAGCGGCATCGCGCGTGTTGGGTCAGCGTCATTACGACGTGCAGATGATCGGCGGTATCGTTCTTCACAGGGGCGAAATCGCCGAAATGCGGACGGGCGAAGGCAAGACCCTCGTGGCGACACTGGCGACCTATCTGAATGCCCTCGAGGGCAAGGGCGTCCATGTCGTCACCGTCAACGACTATCTGGCCCGCCGCGACGCGGACTGGATGGGACAGATCTATCGCTTCCTGGGCATGACCGTCGGCGTGATCGTGCCCAATCTCACCGATCATCAGCGCCGCGAAGCCTATGCGTCTGACATCACTTACGGCACGAACAACGAGTTCGGCTTCGATTATCTGCGCGACAATATGAAATATGAGCGCGCGAACATGACGCAGCGCCCGTTCAATTTCGCCATCATCGACGAGGTGGATTCGATCTTGATCGACGAAGCCCGGACCCCCCTGATCATTTCCGGCCCGACCGACGACAAGTCGGAACTGTACATGTCGGTCGACGCCATCGTGAAGGGCCTTGCGCCCGAGGACTATGACGTCGACGAGAAGCAGAAATCGGTAGTCCTGACCGAAGACGGTACGGAAAAGATGGAGCGTCTGCTCGAGGATGCCGGCCTGCTCGTGGGATCCAACCTCTACGATTACGAAAATACGGTGGTGGTCCACCATCTCAATCAGGCGCTGCGCGCCAATGTCATCTTCAAGCGCGACACGGATTACATCGTCAAGGACGGCAAGGTCGTCATCATCGACGAGTTCACCGGCCGTATGATGGAGGGCCGACGCTGGTCCGACGGCTTGCATCAGGCGGTGGAAGCCAAGGAAGGAGTGGACATCGAGCCGGAGAACCAGACGCTGGCTTCCATCACCTTCCAGAATTATTTCCGCCTATATCCGAAGCTGGGCGGCATGACCGGGACCGCCGCCACGGAGGCGCCCGAATTCTACGACATCTACAAGATGAATGTCGTGACCATACCCACCAACGTCCCCGCGCAGCGGATCGACGAGGATGACGAATTCTACAAGAACCAGGATGACAAGTTCGCCGCCATCACCAAGTCGATCGGTGAGAAGCAGGCCATCGGCCAACCCGTTTTGGTCGGCACGGTTTCCATCGAAAAGTCGGAGCTGCTTTCGGAATACCTCACCCGCCAAGGCGTTGGCCATGAAGTGCTGAACGCCCGCAATCACGAGCAGGAGGCGCACATCGTTGCCCAGGCGGGCCGGCTGGGCGCCGTTACCATCGCCACCAACATGGCGGGCCGCGGCACCGACATCCAGCTTGGCGGCAATGTCGATTTCCGCATCGCGGACGAACTTTCCCAAATGGAGGAAGGGCCGGAGCGGGACAAGGCGATCGAGCGTATCAAGCAGGAAGTATCGGAAGAGAAGAATCGGGTGCTTGCCGCCGGCGGGCTGTTCGTGCTCGGCACCGAGCGGCACGAAAGCCGCCGCATAGACAATCAGTTGCGGGGCCGGTCCGGCCGTCAGGGCGATCCCGGCCTCAGCCGTTTCTATCTCAGCCTCGATGACGATTTGCTGCGCATCTTCGGTCCGCAGACCATGTTCGCACGAATGATGAACAAGAATCTGGAGGATGGGGAGGCGATCATCAGCCCCTGGATCTCCAAGGCGATCGAGACCGCGCAGAAGAAGGTCGAGGCGCGCAACTACGACATCCGCAAGCAGGTCGTCGAATATGACGACGTGATGAACGACCAGCGCAAGGTCATTTACGAGCAGCGCTCCGACATCATGGATGCCGAGACGATCGGGGACGTGGTCGAGGATATGCGCGCCGAGACGGTGAACACGATCGTCGGCGAAGCCTGTCCGCCCAACACCTATCCGGAACAATGGAACGTGCCGCTTCTCAAGACGCGCATCGAAGAGGTGTTCGGATTGCAGCCCCCAATCGACGATTGGCTGCAGGAAGAAGCGGTCGATCCGGAAATGTTGGTGGAGCGGGTCCAGACCCTGGCCGACGCCCAAATCGCCGAGAAGGTCGAACAGCTTCCGCCCGAATCCTATATCCAGGTCGAGAAAAGCGTCCTTCTCCAGTCGCTGGACCATCACTGGAAAGAGCATCTGGCGATGCTCGACGCACTGCGTCAAGTGATCCACCTGCGGGCTTATGCGCAACGCAAGCCGATCGATGAATATAAGCATGAGGCATTCGCCCAGTTCGAGCGGATGCTCGCTGCAATCCGCGAAGACGTCACCCGCACTCTGGCATTTGCCCAGTTCAATGTGGCACCGCCGGATTTCCCCGAGCTACCGGAATTGCCGGAACTGCCGGACTTCATCACTCATCATATCGACCCGATGACCGGAGACGACGACAGCGCCGATATCGACGCAGAGACCGGCGCGGTGCTCTCTCGCTTGCCGCCATTGCAGGCGGCGCGGCCCCTTATGCCGCCCGAGGCCTCTGCGGTGGACCCGACCCAGGTAAGTCGCAACGCCCCCTGTCCCTGCGGATCGGGCCGCAAATACAAGCATTGTCACGGGGCGCTATGAATGAATGAGCCGGCGCCGGGATGGGTATCATCCGGCGCCTCTCATGATCGTGGCTCAAGCTCCGCCCGTCACGCGACCTTGAAGCCTTCCTTGTTCATCCTGGCGGTCAACTTCCTGTTCTGATCCTCCGATAAATTCGCACGGAAGGCAGGAAAGATCTCCTCTTCCTCCATCCGCATATGTTCCTCGATCATCGAACGGAAATCGCGGACGCGCGTCAGCCATTCCGGACTGTCCTTGGCGAGCGCCTCCAGTTCGTAGAGATAGGTCTTCACATAGCCATGCTCTGACGTGAGAGCGTCGGCATCATGAGCCGAGTTGGCCTGGCGCAAGGCCGGGTAGATCACATTCTCTTCCTCGACCGCATGTTTGTCGAGCGCGTATTTGAGCTTCATGAGGAGGAGGGTGCGGATTTGGACCTGATCATCCTGGGTGGCCTCGATCTTATCGAAAATGGCCAGAGCCAGTTCATGCTCGGCCTTAAGCGCGTCGAGCCAATCTCCGGATGCACCGCTGCTGAACTGCACGAACAATTTGCGTCCGACATTCGCAGCCATGCCCATTGCCGCTCCGGCCACGGCTGCGCCGACAAGAATGCCAGTATTGCTGTTGCCGAAGGAAAAGGCGCTCTTGTCCGATGCCGCGCCTCGCTTGCTGCCTGAGCTGGCTTTGCCACCTTGTCGGGATTGGGTCTTGGTCGCCATAAAATCCTCCTTCGGAAAAAGCCTGCTGCTTCAACCGTTGGAGAAGGTCCGAGGTTCCGGCAGCGCGAAACGACCACCCATCCACTAAGTCTCGGGAAGCGCTTAACTTTTGCTACGAATTCATGCGCGTCGCACCAAAACGCGTCAAGACGTTCAAGCCGTCGGCCAACCGGCTTGGAGCGCGTCGCTCGCGAACACAGAAGACATTGCTGCCACGGCGCATGAAGATCAGGTCATCGATGCCGATTGCCTGAAATGGCTCCCCGGGACGGATTCGAACCATCGGCCGTCCGATTAACAGTCGGATGCTCTACCGCTGAGCTACCGGGGAGCAGCCTTCAGGCGAGGGGGCCTATAGCAGCATGTTTTTCGCCGGCGCAAGCGCCGCAGCCGGTAAATTACGGGAAAGATCGCAGGCACCCGAAAAGCCGGTGCTCAGGCGGCGAACTGCTCCATCGCAATCCGTTCGTCAAGCGCATGTTCTGGATCGAACAGGAGGGTGAGCGCCTGACTGCGATCGATACAGACCTCGACGCTGGCAACCTCGCGCACCTCGAGCTGGTCCGCCACCGCCGAAACCGGCCGCTTCGCAGGATCCAATACCTTGAGCAATATTTTGAGATCGTCCGGGATCAGGGCGCCGCGCCAGCGGCGTGGCCTGAAAGGACTTATCGGCGTCAAGGCGACGAGATTGGCCCCCAAAGGCAGGATCGGGCCCTGAGCGGACAGATTATAGGCGGTCGATCCGGCAGGAGTTGCCACCAGGACGCCGTCGCAGACCAGTTCGGGAAGCACCACCCGACCGTTCACGGACACCTCGATCCATGCCGTCTGACGCGTTTCACGAAGCAGCGAGACTTCGTTGATCGCCGGATAGACCAACCGTTCGCCGGCGACCGTGACGGCTTCCATCCTGAGCGGCGCGACCGAGAAGGCCTTGGCGCGATTGAGCCTGTCCCTGAGGCCTTCAATTCTCCAGTCGTTCATCAGAAAGCCGACCGTGCCGCGGTTCATTCCGAAGATGGGCGCAAGCTTGCCGCGCTGGAGCATTTCGTGGAGGGTCTGAAGCAGGAAACCGTCACCGCCAAGCGCCACGATCTGTTCCGCATTTTCGAGCGGAACGAAATCATAAGCGTCGCGAAGCAGGACCTCAGCTGCCTGCGCAGCTTCGGCTGGTGAGGCGAGAAGCGCCGTCGGTTTGTCCGCATTGGCCGTCATCCCTGCTTGGTAGGGTCGATAGTCAATTCCCGCAACGGGAAGTAGGAATCGGTTGCTCGGAGAATGACGAAGCGCCGCCGCCGCGGAGGTGCGTCTTGCGCTGGTTGTGCCGTGCGGGCACAGCAGATCTAAACCGATTGTTGCGCTGCCCTCGCCAGGATAGACGGATATTCGAACAGGGAGGAGGACGGAAATGACCGCTGCTGGCGGAGCGGCGCCGCTCTTCATTCTGTCCTTCCGCCATCGTGACGAACTCATTGCCATGGTGGAGCGGGCAGGGTGGCAGCCAATCGCCGCCAGGCGCACGGACAATGCCGAAAGTCGCTTCATAAGCTGCGGAGCCAGCGTTGCAGTGATTGACGCCCGCGGGGCCCTTGAAGAGGGCCGGGACGCCGCCCGCTTGCTTGCCGATCCGGTCGAAGCCAATGCGTCCGCCCTGCTGGTCCTGTTGTCGCGGAACGACAGCGATGCGTTGGATGCGTTCCACGATGCCGGCGCCACTCATTTCCTGGTCAGTCCTTTCACCGAGCACCAATGCCTTCAAGCCATCCATTATGCACACCGACACGCCGAGCGGGTGGGCGGACGACGCCCGCTGCGACGGGACGATGGAGGACAGCGCGAAGCGGGTGCGTCGTGGCGCTGGCAGCCCGGCTCAAAGACTGTCGAGCTCAGCCCTGCATTGGCCCGAGAGGCGGGACTTGGCGAAGATCAAGGCCGCAGGATCAGCCTGATGGATCTTTTCCGGAGACTCGATGCCGATGGCCGCAAAGCCGCCCGCGTCGCCGTCGCACGCCTGCTGGCCACGGGTCAGTCGACTGCGTTCGCCCATACCGACAGCGAAATCGATGGATTGAGGTTTGCCCATCATGTCCGCGTCGATCGGGAGGGACAGGGGATTGTCGGCCGGACCGAAGCCATCTCCAATCGCGACGGCTCCGATACGGCCTCCCGCGATTCGCTGACCGGCGTCCGTAGCGGACGCGCGGCGCGGGACTGGATGCGCGAACAACTCGGTTCCGCCTCGGCGGCGCAACCGGCGCTCGTCCTCCTTCTGCTCGCCGTCAGCCGGTTCGACACGATCAATGCCGCCTTTGGCCGGCCGACCGGCGATGCGGTGCTGCAGGCCACCGCCCGCCGCATCGAGCGCATTGTCGATGCCGACGGCCAGAGGTGCCTGGTGGCGAGACTTGCCGGGGCGGAATTCGCAATCCTGCTCGCCGCGCCCACCAGCCTCAAGGAAGGGCGATTTCTGGCCGGCCAGTTGATCGAGGCGATCGGACGGCCGTTCATGTCGGGCGACCATGTCATCACGCTCGGTAGCCGGGTCGGCATCGTCGGCTCGATGGCAGATGACGATCCTGCAAGCCTGCTTAGGCGAGCAAGCGCGGCGCTCGCCGAAGCCAAGAGCGCGGAAAGCGGTCCGATCCATGTTCTGGACGCGGACTCCGCGATCGACAGCAAGCTCGGCGACCAGCTGGAAATCGACCTGCGGAAAGCGCTCGACAAGGATGAGATCGAGATATTGTTCCAACCGCAGGTCTCCGTCACCGATGGCCGCATCGTCGGCGTCGAAGCGCTCGCCCGGTGGCGGCACGCAGACTTTGGCGAATTGGGCGCCGCGACCTTGTTCAGCGTCGCCGAGCGATCGGATTATCTGGTCCAGCTGTCCGATCATGTTCAACGCAAGGCGGTGGCCGCAGCGGCCGCATGGCCGCAAACGCTGTCCTCGGTCCGGCTCGCCGTCAACATCACCGCAGCGGATATCGCCCAGCCCGATTTCGCCAATCTCTTCCTCGCCATGATCGATGCAAGCGGTTTCGACCGCAGTCGCCTGACCGTCGAGATGACCGAAAGCGGCCTCATCGAGGATTTGAGCGCAGCCGCCGACCTTCTGGCTCAGCTCCGCGCGGGGGGGTTGCGAGTGGCGATCGACGATTTCGGCACCGGCTATTCCAGCCTTGCCTATCTGAAGGCTCTGCCACTCGACTATCTGAAGATCGACAAGCGGCTGTGCGAAGACATTACCGGTTCGCCGCGCGATCAGATCGTGGTCAGAAGCGTTATCGACATGGCGAGATCCCTAGGATTGGAAGTGATCGCCGAAGGCGTGGAATCCGAGGCGCAGCTCGCGCTCCTCGCCCGCGAAGGTTGCGCCTTGTACCAGGGTTTCCTCTGTTCGCCGCCGATCGATGCCAAGGCGCTGACCGCCCTGATCGACCATTAGGAGAGGATTTTCGCCAGCCCCTTGGAAAGCTGTAGCGCACCGTTGAGCCGTGCCTGCGGATCGTTCCAGCTGCGGGTGATGACCAATTTGCTGTCGGGACGCAGCTTGGCCGTCCCCTGAAGGCGCTGCACGTAGGCAATCAGCCCGGCAAGGTCCGGGAAGCTGTCATTGTGGAATGTGACCAGCGCGCCTTTTGCCCCGACATCCAACTTGGCTATGCTGGCGATGCGGCAGTTGAGCTTGATCTCGATGATCCTCAGCAGATTGGACGTCTCCGGGGGCAGCTTGCCGAAACGATCGATGAGCTCGGCTGCGAACGCCTCGATGTCCTGGCGCGATTCGACCTCGCTCAGTCGGCGATAGAGACCCATGCGCAAATCGAGATCGGGTACATAATCTTCGGAGATGAGGATCGGCGCATCGACATTGATCTGCGGCGAAAACTGCTCGCGCCGTGGTTCCAGTCCGCCAGCCTTGGCCTCCAGGATCGCATCTTCGAGCATGGATTGGTAAAGTTCGAAGCCGACCTCCTTGATGTGGCCGGATTGCTCGTCCCCCAGCAGATTGCCGGCACCACGTATGTCGAGGTCGTGGCTGGCGAGCTGAAAACCGGCGCCAAGCGAATCCAGATTGGCGAGCACCTGAAGCCTCTTGTCTGCCGTCTCGGTCAACACACGATTGGCCGGTGTCGTAAAATAGGCATAAGCACGGGTCTTGGCACGGCCGACCCGTCCCCGGAGCTGGTAGAGCTGGGCGAGGCCGAAACGGTCGGCACGGTGGATGATCAGGGTGTTGGCGCTCGGGATGTCGAGACCGCTTTCGATGATGGTCGTAGATAACAGCACGTCATATTTGCGGTCGTAAAAGGCCGACATCCGTTCCTCGACCTCGGTCGGCGCCATTTGACCATGCGCCATTACGTAACGAACCTCCGGCACTTGTTCGCGGAGGAAGCGCTCGATGTCCGGCAGATCGGCGATGCGCGGCGCCACGAAGAAGCTCTGGCCGCCGCGATAATGTTCGCGCAGCAGCGCCTCGCGCACCACGACAGGATCCCAGGGCATGACATAGGTGCGCACGGCCAGCCGGTCGACAGGGGGTGTCTGGATGACGCTCAGTTCGCGAAGCCCCGACATCGCCATCTGCAGCGTACGCGGGATCGGCGTTGCCGTGAGAGTCAGGACGTGGACATCCGCCTTCAGGCCCTTCAGCCTTTCCTTGTGGGTCACGCCGAAATGCTGCTCCTCGTCGATGATGACGAGCCCGAGCTTCTTGAACTCGATCGACTTGGCGAGAAGGGCGTGGGTGCCGATGACGATGTCGATCTTGCCGGCCGCCAGGCCGTCCCGCGTCTCCTTGGCTTCCTTGGCGGGAACCAGGCGGGAAAGGCGCCCGATCTCGATCGGAAAGCCCTGATAGCGTTCCTTGAAATTGGCATAATGCTGTCGAGCCAGCAAAGTGGTCGGACAGATGAGGGCGACCTGCAGCCCGGCCATGGCCGCGATGAAAGCCGCCCGCAGCGCCACTTCCGTCTTGCCGAAGCCGACATCGCCACAGACCAGCCGGTCCATCGGTCGGCCGGCTCCCAGATCCTCGACGACGTCGGCGATCGCCCGATCCTGGTCATCCGTCTCTTCATAAGGAAAGCGATCGACGAAGGCGGCGAAGCCCGTATCCGGCTGCGCCACGGTGCCGGGACGCAAGGCACGCTCGGCCGCGGTCTTGATGAGCTCGCCCGCAATCTCGCGGATCCGCTCCTTCATCCGCGATTTGCGCCGCTGCCAGGCCTCCCCGCCCAGCCGGTCGAGGGTCACGTTCTCGCTCTCGTTGCCGTAGCGCGACAGGACGTCGATATTTTCGACCGGAACGTAGAGCTTGTCGCCGCCCGCATATTCGAGCGCGACGCAATCGTGAGGGCTGGTGCCGACCGGGATCTGAGTCAGTCCTTCATAGCGGCCGATGCCGTGATCGGCATGGACCACCAGATCGCCCGGGCTGAGCGTCGCAAGCTCGCTCAGGAAGGCATCGGCGCTCTTGCGGCGCTTGCGCCGATGCACCAGCCGGTCACCGAGCATGTCCTGTTCGGTGAGGAGCGCGACATCACGCGTCGTGAAGCCGTGATCGAGCTGGATGACGGTGAGGGCGACCATGCCCTTGCCGGCCGCGCCGAGCGCCTGTTGCCAGCTATCCGCTTCCTGGAGGGAAGTGAGACCATGGTCATGCAGCAGCCCCTTCAAACGATCGCGGGCGCCATTCGAATAACTGGCCAGGACGATCTTCCGCTTGGCGCGCTTCAGCGCGGCGACATGATCAACAACGGCTTCGTAGATATTGGCGTTTTGCGATCGTTCGGGCGCGAAATCACGAGGCGCCTCTATCCGGAAATCAACGACCGTTTCGCCTTCCGGCTGAGGGAAAGGGGTTGCTAGGTGCAATGGACGCGCGACGATCAGCTGCTCCCATTCTTCTCGGGTCAGATAAAGCGTTCCAGGCTCCAGGGGCCGATAGCTGCCCGGATCTGCGGACAAAGCACGGGCGCGATTCTGGTAATAATCGGCAACCGCCTCGAATCGCGCGTCCGCTGCCCCGGCATCGCCGGCATCGCGAACGATGATGTCGGAATCGCCGAGATGGTCGAAGAAGCTGGCCATCCGTTCCTCGAACAAGGGCAACCAATGATCGATGCCCGCTAGGCGACGGCCCTCCGACACTGCCTGATAGAGAGGGTCGCCGGTGGCGGTGGCGCCGAACTTCTCGCGGTAGCGCGAGCGAAATCTCCTGATGCTCTCTTCATCCAGCAAGGTCTCGGAAGCGGGGAGGAGAGTGAATCCATCCACCGTGCCGGTCGTCCGCTGGGTCGCCGGATCGAAGCGGCGAACGCTTTCGATCTCGTCCCCGAAGAAATCGAGCCGCAGCGCCTGGCTTTCACCCGACGGGAACAGATCGACGAGGCCACCCCGCACCGCATATTCGCCGGCATCGGCAACCGTATCGCTGCGGACATAGCCATTGGCCTGGAGCAGTAAGGCCAGCCGGTCGCGATCGATCCGTTCTCCCGGCTTCAGACTGGCCACCAATTGGCGGATGCGGAAGGGGGTCAACGTGCGTTGGGTGGCAGCATTGACGGTGGTAACGACCAACTGCGGCTTGTCGAACTTGCGCTGGAGCGCATGGAGCGTCGCCAGCCTTTCGGATGAAGAACGAAGCGACGGCGAGCTACGGTCATAGGGAAGGCAGTCCCAGGCCGGAAAGCTCAGTGTCTCCAGCTCCGGTGCGAAATAATGCGCGGCATCGACGATATGCCGCATCGCCGCTTCATCAGGCGCGATGAAGACAGCACGCGCATTCGACCGAACGGCCGCCCGGGCAAGGTCGGCGGCCAGCCACGGGACGAATCCCGAGGGCGTTCGAGCGAGCGTGATCGGCCGTGAGGCCGAAATGATCTTGGCGAGTTCGGTCATCTATTCGGGATATTGGATGTAATCGAGGATCTGGAGGCGTCGCATCATTTCGCCCTGGTAGCGCTCGGGCGGCGGTGCGGTTCCGATCGCCCAGGCCATGATGTCGACATCCTGTTCCTCCAGGAAGGTTTCGAACCAGAGCGCTTCCTGATCGCTCCAGCTGTCGGCATAGCGATCGAAATAGCCGCCGATCATAAGATCGGCTTCCCGCGTACCGCGATGCCAGGCGCGGAAGCGCAGGCGCTTGAGGAAGGACGTGCGGTCCATGCTACTCCATAGAAAAAGAGCTGCTCCGGCCTTGCCGTGCAGCTCGTCAGAAAAAGTGACGATGCTGAAGGTGGGAAAATCCGTTCCCACTGCCCGGCATCATGCTAACCCATGTAGCGATGCGTCCCGACATTCTCAATCCGCTGTTCGCCGAAGTCGAGGTTCTCAAAGGTATCGGACCGCAGCTTGCCAAGCCTTTGAAGCGGCTCGCGCTGAATCGCGTGATCGACATCCTCTTCCACCTTCCGCTTGGATGGATCGATCGGAAGCGCGTCGATAGGCTCGATGCCGCCGATGTCGGACAAATGATCTGCGTCGAAGTGACTCCGGTCGACTATCGCCAAGGCGGGCCGAGAAGCCCGTTCCGTGTCCAGGCGACAGATCGTGCCGGCCAGTATCTCACACTGACCTATTTCAACAATCCGGGCTGGGCGAAAAAGCAGCTTCCCTTGGGCTCGGCGCGGATCGTCTCGGGCAAGCTCGAAAGCTACGGCCAGGAATTGCAGATCGTGCACCCGGACCATGTTCTGCCTCCGGAAGGAGCGTCCACCATTCCAGAGCGCGAACCCGTTTATGCTCTTTCGGAAGGCCTGACCAATTATCGCCTCGGCCAAATCGCGGTACAGGCAATGGCACGGATCCCGGAACTGGACGAATGGACCGAGCCGAGCCTGCTGGCCAGCCGGTCCTGGCCGGGATGGAAGGAGGCGCTGGTCACGGCGCATCGGAATCCCGCGGACGCCGTGGCGCGCGAGCGTCTCGCCTATGACGAGATATTCGCCAACCAGCTGGCCCTGATGCTGGTCCGCGCCTCGTCGCGCAAGCGGCGCGGGGTTCCACTGAAGGGCGACGGCAGGCTGCGCGACGCGCTGAACCTGCCCTACAGACCGACAGGGGCCCAGCTCCGCGCCGTCGCGGAAATCGAAGGCGACCTGCAGCAGCAGGTGCCGATGCTCCGGTTGCTGCAGGGGGATGTCGGGTCGGGCAAGACATTGGTAGCGCTCATGGCACTGCTGACGGCCGTCGAGGCGGGCGCGCAAGGCGCTTTGATGGCTCCGACCGAAATACTGGCCCGCCAGCACTTTGACACGCTGTCGCGGCAGTTGGCGGGCCTGCCTGTCAACGTCGCGATTCTGACCGGCCGCGAGAAAGGCAAGCTCCGCGAAACCGTCCTGATGGGGCTTGCCGACGGATCGGTCCATATTCTGATCGGCACCCATGCCATTTTCCAGCAGGCCGTCTCGTACAGGAAGCTCGGTCTTGCCGTCATAGACGAGCAACATCGTTTCGGCGTCGCACAGCGCATGATGCTGGCGCAGAAGGCGGAACATCCCCCGCATCTCCTGGTCATGACCGCCACGCCGATTCCGAGGACGCTTACGCTGACCCACTATGGCGAAATGGACATAAGCCGGCTCGACGAGATGCCGCCCGGACGTCAACCGATCGAGACCCGGGTGATGAGCTGCGATCGGCTTGCCGAGGTGGTGGAGGCACTCGGCCGCCATATCTCGCATGGCGGGCAAGCCTATTGGGTCTGCCCGCTGGTCGAGGAAAGCGAAGCATCGGACCAGGCCGCTGCCGAGGCGCGGGCCGAAATGCTTCGGCATCGATTCGGTGATCGTATCGGCCTTGTTCACGGCCGCTTGCGCGGGCCGGAAAAGGATCAGGTCATGGCCGATTTCCAGGTCGGGCGATTGGCCGTGCTTGTTGCGACGACGGTGATCGAGGTCGGGGTCGACGTGCCCAATTCCAGCCTGATGATCGTCGAGGGTGCCGACCGCTTCGGCCTCGCCCAGCTGCATCAGCTGCGGGGCAGGGTAGGGCGCGGCGAGGCGCGGTCGGTCTGCCTGCTGCTCAGGAATAACGGCCTCAGCGAAACGGCGCGCGCCCGGCTGGCGCTGATGCGCGAGACCAATGACGGCTTCCGTATCGCCGAGGAGGATCTGCGCCTTCGCGGCGCCGGCGAGATTCTCGGCACTCGCCAGTCCGGCGATGCCCAATTCCGACTTGCTTCTCCAGAGCAGATCCAGAACTTGATCCAGCCCGCGAGCGACGACGCTCGACTGTTGGTGGATCGGGACGGGGGCCTGAATGGGTCTCGTGGGCAGGCAGCGCGCGTCCTGCTCTATCTGATGGAGCGCGACGCGGCGGTAGGGCTGCTACATTCGGGTTAGCAGGCCGTGCTTTTTCTTGCCTGCCGAGATGCGGACGTCGTCGGCGACGGCAATCAGCGTGTCCTCATCCGCGCGCGCGCCATCGACGCGAGCACCGCCACCGGCAATGAGCCGGCGTGCCTCGCCCTTGGAGGCTACCAAGCCGAGGCCGACAAGGGCGTCCACCAGGGAAATGGTGCCGTCCACCGTTAACGTGGGCAAGCCATGGCCGGCCGATCCTTCCTCGAATGTCTGGCGGGCTGTGGCCGCGGCTTCGGCAGCGGCGCCGGTTCCGTGCAGCATCGCAGTTGCAGCGTCGGCCAGCACTTTCTTCGCCTCGTTGATCTCGCTCCCTTGAAGCGCATCCAGCCGACCGATCTCGTCCAGCGGAAGATCGGTGAACAGGCGCAGGAAGCGCCCGACATCGGCGTCCTGCGTGTTTCGCCAGAATTGCCAATAATCATAGGCATTCAGCTGTTCGGGATTAAGCCAGATCGCGCCGGCCGCGGTCTTGCCCATCTTGGCACCGTCCGCGGTCGTGATCAGAGGAGTCGTCAAACCGTATAACTGCCTGCTGTCGATCCGCCGGCCAAGCTCGACTCCGTTGACGATATTGCCCCATTGATCGGATCCGCCGAGCTGGAGCAGGCACGATCTTCGCCGCGAAAGCTCCAGGAAGTCATAGGCCTGAAGAATCATGTAGTTGAATTCGAGAAACGTGAGCGGTTGCTCACGCTCCAGTCGCAGACGGACGCTGTCGAATGTCAGCATGCGATTGATGGTGAAGTGCGGACCGACGTCGCGGAGAAGGTCGATATACCCCAATTTGCTGAGCCAATCGTCATTGTTGACGAGAATGGCATCGGTCGGCCCTTCGCCGAATTTCAGGAACGGCTCGAAATTCCGTCGGATCGAGGCAATATTGGTCTCGATCAACTCGTTGGTCAGCATCTGCCGGCTTTCGTCCTTGCCGGATGGATCGCCGACCTTCGTAGTGCCGCCGCCCATCAATACGATGGGCTTGTGCCCCGCCTGTTGCAGGCGGCGTAGCATCATGATCTGGACGAGACTGCCGACATGAAGGGAAGGCGCGGTTGCGTCGAAACCGATATAGGCCGGGACGATCTGCCGCGCGGCAAGCGCGTCCAGACCTTCCGGATCGGTGATCTGGTGGATATAGCCGCGGCTGCCGAGCAGGCGAAGGAGGTCGGAACGAAAATCGGTCATGGGCGCGCGATTATCACGAGGGGCGAATGTTGAACAGGCGTGTCACCGAGGGGGCAAGCTTTGCGCCTGACGTTGCAACCGCACCCGGATTGGCCGGGCGATGCTGTCACCGGCATCGAGGCTGAAGCCTTGCGCACGGCGCGCGGCGAATTGGAGCTGTGCTATTCCGTCACCGGCGCCGTCGACGAACTGCTGATGCCGCCCTTCACCCAATCGGTCCGCACCGACGGGCTTTGGCGCCACACCTGCTTCGAAGCATTCCTGCGGGCGCCCCAGAGCGACGCTTATTATGAATTGAACTTGGCGCCATCCAGCCAATGGGCTGCCTATCACTTCGACAGCTATCGCGACGGCATGAGAATCGCCGACATCCCGGCTATTGCCATCGCGGCCAGCACGAACGGAGGGCGATATGAGATGCGCGCCGGGCTGGATCTGACGGCGCTCGACCTTCCCACCGAAGCACCTTGGCGGCTTGGCCTATCGGCAGTGATCGAGCAGAGGGATGGACGCAAATCTTTTTGGGCCCTGGCCCACCCGCGGGGACAGGCCGATTTTCATCATGAGGATTGCTTTGCCCGCCAACTCCCAGCAGCGGAGCCTTTATGAAATTTGGCCTCGACCGACTCCTTGCCGAACCGGAATTGCGGACGCCGCTCCAGGGCAAACGCGTTGCCCTGCTCGCGCACCCCGCGTCGGTCACCAAAGACCTCACCCATTCGCTGGATGCCTTGATCGACGCCGGGGTCAATATTTCCGCCGCCTTCGGCCCGCAGCACGGGCTACGCGGCGACAAACAGGACAATATGATGGAATCGCCGGATTATGATGATCCGGTCCACGGCATCCCCGTGTTCAGCCTCTATGGGGAGGTGCGAAGGCCTACCGGCCAGATGATGGACACTTTCGACATAATGCTGGTCGATCTCCAGGATCTGGGTTGCCGGATCTACACCTTCATCACGACCCTGCTTTATGTCCTCGAGGCGGCTGCCGAGCATGGCAAGCAGGTCTGGGTGCTCGATCGGCCAAACCCGGCCGGACGGCCCGTTGAGGGCCTCACGCTTCGCCCGGGCTGGGAAAGCTTCGTCGGCGCCGGGCCCTTGCCCATGCGCCATGGTCTCACGCTCGGGGAACTGGGCCAATGGTTCGTCGACAAGATGCGGTTGGACGTCGATTATCGGGTCGTCGAGATGGAGGGCTATGACCCCGAAGCCGCGCCTGGTTTCGGCTGGCCCCTGAACGATCGGATCTGGATCAACCCAAGCCCCAACGCCCCCAATCTCTGGATGGCCCGTGCTTATGCCGGCACCGTCATGCTCGAAGGCACGACGCTTTCCGAAGGACGCGGCACCACCCGGCCGCTCGAGTTGTTGGGGGCACCCGATCTCGATGCGAGAGCGTTGGCCCAGGAGATGCGCCGGCTCGCGCCGCAATGGCTCGATGGTTGCCTCATGCGCGAGTGCACGTTCGAGCCGACCTTCCACAAACATGTCGGCCGGCTCTGTCACGGCGTTCACATCCATCCCGAAGGCCCGCATTACGATCATTCGGCCTTCAAGCCCTGGCGGCTTCAAAGCCTCGCCTTCAAGGCGGTCCGGAACCTCAATCCCGATTATGAACTGTGGCGCGACTTCCCCTACGAATATGTTCACGACAAATTGGCCATCGACGTCATCAACGGCAGTCCGTTGCTGAGAGAGTGGGTCGATGATCGGGGGGCCAGGCCCGAAGATCTGGAGCGGCTGGCTCGCCACGACGAGCGCGCCTGGGAAGACGAGCGCCGACCTTATCTTCGCTATTAGGACCTGGCTCTAATTCTTCCGGCGCAGGCTTCGCATCGCCTCGTCCAGCCCATGCAGGGTGAGAGGGAACATTCGCCCCTGCATCAACTCCTGAATCAGCCGGACGGACTGGGAATAGCCCCAATATTTCTCGTCCATCGGATTGAGCCAGACGGCTGATGGGTAGGTGTTGGTGATGCGCTGCATCCACACGGCACCGGATTCCTCGTTGAAATGTTCGACGGAACCGCCCGGATGGCTGATCTCATAGGGGCTCATCGAGGCGTCTCCAACGAACACCAACTTATAGTCATGGCCATATTTGTGGAGCACGTCCCAGGTCGGTGTCCGCTGGGTGAAGCGGCGGCGATTATCCTTCCACACGCCCTCGTAAAGACAATTGTGGAAATAGAAGAATTCTAGATTCTTGAACTCGCTGGTGGCAGCGGAAAATAATTCCTCGCAGACCCGGATGTGGGGATCCATGGAACCGCCGACGTCCAGGAAAAGCAGCAGTTTCACGGCGTTGTGTCGTTCCGGACGCATCTGGATATCGAGCCAGCCCCGCCGGGCGGTGCCGTCGATGGTGGAATCCATATCGAGCTCCTCGGCCGCGCCTTCGCGCGCGAAACGGCGGAGGCGGCGCAAGGCGACCTTTATATTGCGCGTTCCGAGCTCCCGCGCGCTGTCGAGGTTGCGGAACTCCCTCTTGTCCCAGACCTTGATTGCCCGGCCGCGGCCGCCTTCGCCGCCGATGCGAACCCCTTCGGGATTGTAGCCGCCATTGCCGTAGGGAGAGGTGCCGCCGGTACCGATCCACTTGCTGCCGCCCTGGTGCCGTCCCTGTTGCTCTTCCAGCCGCTTCTTGAGCGTCTCCATGATCTCGTCCCAGGAGCCGAGTGCCTTGATCTCCTCCATCTGCTCCGGTGTCAGATAAAGCTCCGCAACCTTCCGCAGCCATTCCTCCGGCACCGGAACGGCCTCCATCCCATGAGCGGCTTCCAGCCCATTGAAGACCTTGCCGAACACCTGGTCGAACCGATCGAGCAGGCCTTCATCCTTCACGAAGGTTGCGCGGGCGAGATAATAGAAGTCTTCGGGGCGGCTGGCGATCACCTCGGCATCGAGCGCCTCCAGCAGGATCAGATGCTCCTTCATCGAGGCATTGATCCCCGCGCTGCGCAGTTCGTCGACGAAGGAGAAGAACATGGCGCGGTTCTAGCGCGACTGCCGCGGCCGGACCAGCGGCGACTGGTTAAGGCCCTCTCAACATTTCCCGCCTAGACATCCGACTTCGTAAAGCGGAGGGTTCAGGTGGCCAGTTCAACGACCGAAGGGCCGGGGAGCAATGCGATCGCCGTCGTCGCGCGCAATTGCGGTTCGCTTGCGATCGAATGCAGCGACGTATCCGGCTATATTGCCGGTGTTTCCGATCGGATTTCAGCCAATCTCAAGACACTGGATACGCTTGAGGAGGTGACCAGCAGGTTGCTGGCCGACCAGGCACGCGTCGCGGAATCGACCGACGAGGCGCGCCTGCTGGCCGAACAGGCGCGGGAACGATTGGGGGACGGGCGGGCTGCCGTCGAGGATACGGTCGCGATCTTCAGCGGCCTCACCGACCTGGTCGTCCAACTCGGCGAACGCATGGCCGGCTTTGCTGCAGCAATGAGCCAGGTCCAGAACGTATCCAGCAGCATCGAAAATATCGCCGCGAAGACCAATATGCTGGCGCTCAACGCGACGATCGAGGCAGCGCGGGCAGGGGAGGCGGGCCGATCCTTCGCCGTCGTCGCCGCCGAAGTGAAGAAGCTCGCCCAGGATACCCGTACGGCAACCAGCGAGATCGGGGCGACGATCGCCTCATTGACGCGGGAAGCGGAGATGGTGACTTCGGAAATCGAAAGCGGCGTCGGCCGCAGCCGCCTTGCCCAAAGCAACTTTGCGACCATCACCGATACCGTGCGCGCCGTCGCCGACATCGTCGCCATGGTGGATCGCCAGACCGATGGTATCGCCCAGTCGACCGCGATGATCCAGAAGAGCGTCGACAGCGTGAAGGGCGGGCTCAGCGCCTTTGCCGCCGACGCACGCGAAAATGGCGGCGAATTGATGCAAACCCAGGAGCGCTTGGGTAAACTCGAAAGTCTCTCCAACGACATGCTCGACCGGCTTGCCAGTTGCGGCGTCCCAATCGACGATACCCAGTTCATCGAACAGGCCAAGCGGGTGAGCAGCGAGCTGAGCGCTATGATCGAAAAGGCGGTCGCCGCGGGACAGATCCGCCTGGATGCGGTGTTCGACAACGACTTCGTGCCGATCCCGGGGACCAATCCACAGCAATATCGCAACGGCTTCTGCGACTTTGCCGACATTCATGTCCAGCCCGTGCTGGACAGGGTGGTGGCCGAAAATAGCCGCATCTATGATTGCGTGATCGCTGATATGAACGGCTACCTCCCGACCCATCATAGCGCTCGGTCGCAACCTCAAAGCGCCGACGTCACATGGAATTACGAACATTGCCGGAACCGCCGCATCTTCGGAGGTGCCGTGATGGAACGGGCGATCCGGTACGAGAAGGACTTCACGCTCTTCGCCTATCGAATCGATCTCGGGGATAATCGCTACCTGCCCGTCAAGACCGTGTTCGTCCCCGTCCATATCCACGGCAAGCGCTGGGGCAATCTCGAGATCGCCTATCGCGAGGAAGCCAAAGACTGATCAGGCGCCGCGCCGGCTCATGAATGCCAGGCGTTCGAACAGCATGACATCCTGCTCGTTCTTGAGCAGGGCGCCATGGAGCGGCGGGATCGCCTTCGCCGGGTCCTTGGATTGAAGCACCTCCAGCGGCATATCTTCATGAAGGAGGAGTTTCAGCCAATCGATCAGTTCGCTTGTAGACGGCTTCTTCTTCAGGCCCGGCACCTCGCGAATCTGATAGAACATGTCCAACGCCTTCGCGACGAGCAGCTTCTGGATGCCGGGAAAATGGACATCGACGATCGCCTGCATCGTTTCGCGATCGGGGAATTTAATGTAGTGGAAGAAGCAACGGCGCAGGAAAGCGTCGGGTAGCTCCTTTTCGTTGTTGGAGGTGATGACGACGATCGGCCGTTCCTCCGCCCGGACGGTTTCCCCGGTCTCATAGACATGGAATTCCATCCGATCGAGTTCCTGGAGAAGATCGTTCGGAAACTCGATATCGGCCTTGTCGATCTCGTCGATCAGGAGGACGGGAAGGACGGCGCTGGTAAAAGCTTCCCAGAGCTTGCCGCGCCGAATGTAGTTGGAGATGTCATGGACCCGAGGATCGCCTAACTGACCGTCGCGAAGCCGCGCCACTGCATCATATTCGTATAACCCCTGATGAGCCTTGGTCGTGGACTTCACATGCCATTCGATCAATGGGGCGCCGATCGCGCCGGCAATCTCATGCGCCAGAACGGTCTTTCCAGTGCCCGGCTCGCCCTTGACCAGCAGAGGACGACGAAGCGCCACGGCGGCGTTGACGGCCACCTTCAAATCTTCGGTGGCGACATAATCGTCCGTGCCTTCGAACCGCATGAGGCTTTGCCTTTCCGCAAACGTCAGGTTTGGGCGGGCATAGGTGAGGGGTGTACGCGGCGCAAGCACGCCACTCTTATGAAAGAAGGCGAGCGCACGAATACACCCGCTTCAGCCTTCGCGGGCCTGCTGACGCGCTTCGAGCAAATCCCAAAGGCCGTAATGCTGGATCAGAATCTGCTGTGCCCCGAACAACAAGGCGCGTTGGGTCGAGGGACTGTCCGCGAAGCTGTCTGCAAGGCGACGAAGACGTTCCGGCTGGGCCGCATCATAGGGTTGGACCTCCACGCCGAAGCGGATAGCAGCGGCATCGAGCGCGCTGCGGACATATTGCCAGTCAAGTGCGACGGCGATGGCGGCGCCGAGAGCGCAACCGTTGCGTTCCGATTGGGCAAGCATTTCGAGCGCATGGGCCTGCCCCCGCACAGCATTGTCGCTGTCGGCGGCGCCGGGTGTGCTGGGAACGGGTCCAGCGGCCACGGCAAGCCGGGTCAGATAGAAGCGCTCGGCAGCGAAAGCAGTCGCAGCATCCTCGATCCAGTCGCGGGCATCCGGATCGACGACCCGCGCGGCGGCATGGTCGACCACGCCCGGATGAAGGCCGTGAAGCGTGCTCAGGAAATGAATGAGGTCGGCTAGGTTGCGGCTTGCATCGGGCCCGCTGAGCAGCTTTTGGCTGGTCGCATAGGAGTGGGCGGCACTTCCATGTTCGGTCACGCAGGCGAGCAACAGCTGCCCGGTACGGGCGCTACCTGCAATCTGGACCGATGCTGAAGCCATTTGGGCACTCCTGAAAGGGCTGCGATGCAGCAGCCTTACGTGCCGACTTATATCAATTGGCGTAAAAACGAGGTTTACGCGCCGTTAGTCCTATCGAAAGGCTGATTGCCCGCGCCACCGTTGCTCCCACCCCGCGTGAGTGGGAGACGCTGGGCCGGCCCCTTCATTATTGATCCAGGAAGCTCCGCATCTTGCGCGACCGCGATGGATGTTTGAGCTTGCGAAGCGCCTTGGCTTCGATCTGCCGGATGCGCTCCCGGGTGACGCTGAACTGCTGACCGACCTCCTCGAGGGTGTGGTCCGTATTCATGCCGATACCGAAGCGCATGCGGAGCACGCGCTCCTCACGAGGCGTCAGCGAGGCGAGCACCCTGGTGACCGTTTCCTTGAGATTGGCCTGGATCGCCGCGTCGACCGGGATGATGGCATTCTTGTCCTCGATGAAATCGCCGAGATGCGAATCCTCCTCGTCACCGATCGGCGTCTCGAGGCTGATCGGCTCCTTGGCGATCTTCATCACCTTGCGGACCTTCTCCAGCGGCATCGAAAGCCGTTCTGCAAGCTCTTCCGGCGTCGGCTCGCGACCGATTTCGTGAAGAATCTGCCGGCTCGTGCGGACCAGTTTATTGATCGTCTCGATCATATGGACGGGAATACGGATCGTCCGTGCCTGATCCGCAATCGATCGGGTGATCGCCTGCCGAATCCACCAAGTGGCGTAAGTGCTGAATTTGTAACCGCGACGATATTCGAATTTGTCGACGGCCTTCATCAGGCCGATATTGCCCTCCTGGATCAGGTCCAGGAATTGAAGCCCGCGATTGGTATATTTCTTGGCGATGGAGATAACGAGCCGAAGGTTCGCCTCGACCATCTCCTTCTTCGCGATCCGCGCCTCACGCTCGCCTTTTTGGACCTGGTTGACGATGCGGCGAAATTCCGGAAGCGACATGCCGGTTGCCTGGGCGATTTCGGAGATCTCGGTGCGGATACGCTCGATCGCGCCCGATTCCTGGGTGCAGAAAGCATTCCATTTCTTGTCGAGATTGCAGACGCGCTCGGACCAGCCTTCGTCCAGCTCATGCCCCATATAGGCGTCAAGAAAGGCACGGCGCGGAACCCGGTGCCGCTCGGCCAGCCTCAGCATCTGGCCGCCAAGTGCGGTCAGGCGCCGATTGTAGCTGTAGAGCTGGTCGACCAGATATTCGATCTTGGCGCCGTGGAACTGGACGCTTTCGACCTCGGAGGTCAGATCCTCGCGCAGCTTCTGATATTTGTTCTCTTCGGACAGGGGGAAATCCTGACCCGCTCCGAGCGCATCCATTCGAGACGATTGCAGCTTCGAGAATTTCTTGAACAAGGCGGTGATCGTGGAGAATTTCTCAAGCGCCTGAGGCTTCAGCAATTCCTCCATCGCGGCGAGCGAGAGAGTATTGTCTTCGTCATCGTCTTCCGTAGGGCGGGGCGTCCGGCGCTCGACCAGATTATCCTCATCGTCCTCGGCCTCTGGTTCATCCTCGACCTCTTCTTCTTCCTTGTAGGAAGGGCCGGCGGTCTTCTCGGAAATATCGCCGTCGGCGCCGGCTTCGTCGCCTTCGACTTGTTCGGGTGTCGGTCCCTTCGACAGCATGGCGTCGAGATCCATGATCTCGCGCAGCTGCATCTCGCCATTGTTGAGCGCGTCCGACCATTGGATAATGGCGTTGAAGGTGATCGGGCTTTCGCAAAGGCCCCAGATCATGATGTCGCGACCGGCCTCGATCCTCTTTGCAATCGCGATTTCGCCTTCGCGGCTGAGCAATTCCACCGCGCCCATCTCGCGCAGATACATACGCACCGGATCATCGGTCCGGTCGATCGTTTCCTTCTTCTTCTCGACGACAAAGCGCTCGTTCTCGGTACCGTCCATCTCTTCAGCGCCGGGCTCGGCTTCGGCTTCGGAATCGTCCTCGTCGGCCTCTTCATTCTCGACGATGTTGACACCCATCTCACTCAGCGAGGACATGACGTCCTCGATCTGATCGGTCGACATCTGGTCCTGGGGCAGGGCATCGTTCAGCTCGTCGACAGTGATATAGCCACGCTTCTTGGCGCGGGCGATCAGCTTCTTGAGGGTGGCCTCGTTGAGATCGATCAGCGGAGCGTCGCTGTTGTCCTGCTTCTCGTTGCTTTCGGCCATGTTCGTTTTCGCCATTCAAAAAACCTATTCTCTTGCAGCCGCATCGCTTTCGATCAGCGCTGCCAGCTGCCTGTCCGCCTCGTCCCGGGCCGTCCGGAGCCTTTGCTGCTCCTGGAAGGCCGCCTCATCGCCTTGTTCCTTCAACCTCGCGGTCGCGGCCGCCAGTGCCGCATCCAGTCCCGGCCCAGCCGCCAAAGTGTCGATCACCAGAACGAGATCGCGACATGCACGTTCCGAATCAGTATCGCGGCGGGTGAAGGAAAAAGCCAATCCTCGTTCGAGACGCAGCTTCTCCGCAAGAGACGCCGCGCCACTGTGGGCCAATATGGTATTTAACCGCTCCTGATCAAGCGCGCCGTGGATCATGGCCGCATCGAGCAGGGAATCACGAAGGCGGGCGGCCGACCGCTCGCTCAGCGGAAGTGCCGCGATCGCCTCTGCATGGGCCGGAATCACCGCAGGAAATCTCAGCAATCCCTGGAGCACCGCACGGCCGGTTTGTGCCCACAGCCCGCTCTGTCCCACGGTTCTTGCCCCTTCGGACGTCGGCTGACGAGGCTGGAAGCGGTTGCTGCCTTTCCCTTTCTGCCAATCCTGGCGCGGCGTCCAGACGGCCCGTCGCGGCCGCGTAAGCGCACCGAACCTCTCCATGAGTTCGTGACGATATTGCTCTCGCACGTCGCCATTGCCGATGGTTGCGACATGATCGAGCAGCCTTTTCTTGAGCCCCGCCTTGCTTTCGGGGGTCGTCAGGGGAACGGCCGTGACTTCGTGGCGCCAAAGCCGGTCCACTAGCGGCTCAGGATGTTCTAACAAGGCCTCCAGCGCGGCCCGCCCGCCGGCGCGGACGAGATCGTCGGGATCCTGCCCGGCGGGAAGGGTAATGAACCCGAGCGACCGTGCCGGGCCGATATGGGGAAGGGCCCGAAGCGCCGCGCGGAGCGCCGCCTTCTGGCCGGCCGCGTCGCCGTCGAAACACAGGATCGGATTTTCGCCGAGCCGCCACAAGCGCTCGAGCTGCCCCTCGGTCAAGGCGGTGCCGAGCGGGGCGACCGCTTCCCCGATGCCCGCCTGGTCGAGCGCGATCACGTCCATATAACCTTCGACCACGATCACGCGCCGCGAATCGCGACTAGCGGGCCCGGCCCGGTCGAGATTGTACAAGGTGCGGCCTTTGTCGAAGAGCGGCGTATCTGGAGAGTTCAGATATTTGGGTTCGCCAGCACCGAGGATGCGGCCGCCGAAGGCGATGACGCGGCCGCGCTGGTCCCGGATCGGGATCATCAGCCTCCCGCGAAAACGGTCATAGGGTTCCCGCTCCTCGCCCTCGGGAGCGATCAGCAGACCTGAATCGACCAGCTTCTCGATGCCATGATGCTTCAGCCCAGCTTTGAGCTTGCCGCGCGAATCCGGTGCAAAACCGAACCGAAAGCGGCCGAGGGCTCGTTCATCGAGCCCGCGCTGCTTGAGATAGTCACGCGCGGCGCCCCCTTCGACTCCGGCTAACTGCTCCTGGAACCAGGCTGCCGCCGCTTCCATGACATCATAAAGACTCGCGGCCCGTTCGGCCTTTTGCTGGGCCGCGGGATCGGGCGCGGGCACCGCCAGGCCGGCCGCATCGGCGAGTTCCTTGACCGCATCTATGAAGGGAAGGCCCCGCGAATCCGTCAGAAAGCGAATTGCATCGCCGTGCGCACCGCAGCCGAAACAATGATAAAAGCCTTTCTCGTCATTCACGGTGAAGCTGGGGGTCTTTTCCTGGTGGAACGGGCAACATGCCTTCCATTCCCGTCCCGCCCGCAGCAGTTTCACATGACGCCCGATCAACACGGACAAGCTGGTCCGAGCGCGAAGCTCGTCGAGGAACTGCGGGCTGAGACTCATTTTTTACGCCCCACCCGCATTGCGAGTGAGCTTGCGGAGTGGGCCGGGAGTCAGCGCTACAAGAATGCGACTCAATACTCCCTCGACGTTGAAAGGCACCTTGTTGTTCCGGAAGCGGTGCACGCAATATCCCACCGGTTCGATGCACAGAGTTCGACTCGCATCGGCTGACGCATTCCAACCATGCTGCCCGCCTTCACCTTCGACAACGAGCTTTGCCTGCCTGCACATGAATTCACAAATGAACGGTCCGACGGGCATTTGGCTATTGGATCTGTAACCGTCGACTTGTCGACAGCTAAGATGTGGCCACAAACGCCGCTCGGCCTCGGTGGCACCGCGCCGGAGTGTTTGTGGTCTCTTTGTCGGGCGCGGCTTGAATGGCGCCATTTCCACCCCCAATTCCTCACGCGAGCGCGGGAGGGGAATTATGCCAAGCGCGCCTTTACCAACCCGCTGGCCTTGCTCATGTCGAGCATGCTGGCATGGCGCTCTTTCAGAACGGCCATGACCCGGCCCATGTCCTTGACCGAGGTCGCACCGGTTTCGGCGACGATAATGTCTATCGCGGCCTTGGTTTCTTGCTCGCTCATCTGACGGGGCAGGAAGCCTTCGATCACGGCGACCTCGGCGGCCTCGGCCGCAGCAAGCTCGGCGCGCCCGCCTTGTTCGTACATGGCGATCGATTCGCGGCGCTGCTTGATCATCTTCTGCAGAACCTCGACGACGAGACCATCGTCGTCCGGCACCTTGTCCTGACCCCGAAGTTCAATGTCCCGATTCTTGATCGAGGAGAGGATCAGGCGGATTGCGGCGGTGCGCAGCTTGTCACCCGCCTTCATGGCGGAGACCTGCGCGGCTTTGATATCGTCACGAATCATGGAACATTCCTGGCGGCTGTTTGCGCTTCACGGGAAAGGACCGCCATAGCGGGGCGTTTCGGCTTTTAATAGATTGACGCTGCCGCGGCCTCCGACTAGCCGTCGAGCCTTAGCGACATCGAAAATTTTACGAAGGAGTGCCCGCCACATGGCCGACGCCAAACATTCGCCTGCGCCAAAGGGAGCGACGGGCGTATTGGCTCTGGCTGACGGGACTCTCGTCTGGGGAAGGGGATTCGGTGCCGAGGGCGAAGCGATCGGCGAGGTTTGCTTCAACACGGCGATGACAGGCTATCAGGAAGTGATGACCGATCCGTCCTATGCGGCCCAGATCATCAACTTCACTTTCCCCCATATCGGCAATGTGGGGGCCAATTACGAAGACTTGGAGGCGGATAATCCGCACGCTCTGGGCTGCATCGTCCGCGACGATGTGACGGCACCCAGCAACTTCCGTGCCGTCCAGACCTTCGACCAATGGATGAAGGTCAATGGCAGGATCGGGCTTGCCGGTGTGGATACGCGGGCGCTCACCCGTCGGATCAGGCTCCAGGGCGCTCCGAACGGCGTCATCGCCTATCGCGAAGATGGCAAGTTCGACACCGAAGCTCTGGTCCAGAAAGCGCGTGACTGGCCTGGGCTCGAGGGCATGGACCTGGCCAAGGAAGTGTCGTGCCGGCAAATGTTCCGCTGGTCCGGTGGCCGCTGGAAGATCGGCAGCGGTTACGGCGAACGCGAGGAGGATGAAAGCCTGCCGCACGTCGTCGCCATCGACTACGGCTCCAAGCGCAACATCTTCCGCAATCTGGCCGATGCCGGCGCAAGGATCACCGTCCTTCCTGCGACCGCCACTTATGAAGAGGTCATGGCGCATGAGCCGGACGGACTATTCCTCTCCAACGGTCCGGGCGATCCGGCCGCAACCGGCAAATATGCGGTCCCGGTGATTCAAAAGCTGCTGGAAACAGGCAAGCCCCTGTTCGGCATCTGCCTCGGTCACCAATTGCTAGGCCTTGCCGTCGGCGCCCGGACCAGCAAGATGCACCAGGGCCACCGCGGTGCCAACCACCCGGTCAAGCGCCTTTCCGACGGCCGGGTCGAGATCACCAGCATGAACCACGGCTTTGCGGTCGAGGCCGAGACCTTGCCGAAAAATGCCCGCGCCACGCATATTTCACTGTTCGACGGCAGTCTGGCCGGCCTCGAATTGACCGATAAGCCCGCGTTCAGCGTCCAATATCATCCGGAAGCGAGCCCGGGACCCCAGGACAGCACCTATTTGTTCGAGAAATTCGTCGGCGCGTTGCGGAGCGAGACGTGAATCCTCCGCTCCTTCCATCTCGCGACACCGTGAAGTTCGCCTTCGCCGACAAAAAGGCACGCAAAAGATAATGCCCAAACGCACCGACATCTCATCCATCCTCATCATCGGCGCCGGCCCGATCGTCATCGGCCAGGCGGCGGAGTTCGATTATTCGGGGACCCAGGCCGCCAAGGCGTTGAAGGAGGAGGGCTACAGGATCGTCCTCGTCAATTCGAACCCGGCGACGATCATGACCGATCCGGAGCTCGCCGACGCCACCTATGTCGAACCGATTACGCCCGAATTCGTCGCCAAGATTATCGAGAAGGAGCGGCCGGACGCGGTACTTCCGACCATGGGCGGTCAAACGGCGCTCAACACCGCTTTGGCCCTGTTCAAGGACGGCACGCTCGAAAAATATGGGGTCCAGATGATCGGCGCCGATGCGGCGGCGATCGAGAAGGCGGAAGATCGGCTGCAGTTCCGCGAGGCGATGAGCAAGATCGGACTTGAGAGTCCGCGCTCCCAGATCGCCCACAGCCTTGACGATGCCGTGGCGGCGCTGGACCAAGTCGGGCTGCCGGCGATCATTCGTCCGAGCTTCACCCTGGGCGGCACCGGCGGCGGCATTGCCTATAATCGCGACGAGTTCGTCGAGATCGTCCGCGGCGGCCTCGAAGCCTCGCCTACCACCGAAGTGCTGATCGAGGAATCGGTACTCGGCTGGAAAGAATATGAGATGGAGGTCGTCCGGGACCGGAACGACAATGCCATCATTATCTGTTCGATCGAGAATGTCGATCCGATGGGCATTCATACCGGGGATTCCATCACCGTCGCGCCCGCGCTGACGCTGACCGACAAGGAATATCAGATCATGCGCAATGCGAGCATCGCCTGCCTGCGCGAGATCGGCGTCGAAACGGGCGGCTCCAACGTCCAGTTCGCAGTCAATCCCAAGGACGGCCGGCTGGTGGTGATCGAGATGAACCCGCGCGTGTCGCGTTCCTCGGCGCTCGCTTCGAAGGCGACCGGCTTTCCGATCGCCAAGGTCGCGGCTAAACTCGCTGTCGGCTACACGCTCGACGAGATCGACAACGACATTACCGGCGCAACGCCCGCCAGCTTCGAACCGACCATCGATTATATCGTCACCAAGATCCCCCGCTTCACCTTCGAGAAATTCAAGGGTTCCGAGCCGCTGCTGTCGACAGCGATGAAATCGGTCGGAGAGGTGATGGCAATCGGCCGCAGCTTCCATGAAAGCCTTCAAAAGGCCCTGCGCGGCCTGGAAACCGGCCTGATCGGACTCGATGGGGTCAAGGCGCTCTACGGCGCCCCGCGCGTCGAGATCGAGGCGGCCTTGGCGCTGCCCACGCCGGACCGCCTGCTGGTGGCGGCGCAAGCCCTGCGTGAAGGCTTCACCGTTGCCGAGATCCACGCCATCTCCAAATATGATCCCTGGTTCCTCGAACGGCTGAAGGAGATTGTCGAAGCCGAGGAGGAGATTTGCGCCAACGGCCTGCCCAACGATGCGGCAGGCATGCGCCAAGTGAAGGCGATGGGCTTTTCCGACCGGCGGCTCGCCGAATTGGCACTCAAATCCGCCAATATCAGGGGGAACGGGATCAAGACCCGGGCACGAAGCCATGGCCTCATTCACGACGCTGTCAAGGCGATGATCGGGGGCACGACCGAAGAGGAAGTGCGAGCACTCCGCCACAAACTGGGCGTACGTCCCGTCTTCAAGCGGATCGACACCTGCGCCGCCGAATTCGAGGCGAAGACGCCTTACATGTATTCGACCTACGAGGCCCCCAGCTTCGGCGAGCCAGAGGATGAAAGCCAGCCGAGCGACCGGAAGAAGGTTGTCATTCTCGGCGGTGGGCCCAATCGGATCGGGCAGGGCATCGAGTTCGACTATTGTTGCTGCCACGCCTGCTACGCCTTGGGCGAAGCGGGCTATGAAACGATCATGATCAATTGCAATCCGGAAACGGTCTCGACGGACTATGACACGTCGGACCGCCTCTATTTCGAGCCTCTTACGGTTGAGGATGTGCTTGAGATCCTGCATGTCGAACAATCGCGAGGCGAGTTGCACGGTGTCATCGTCCAGTTCGGTGGCCAGACGCCGCTCAAACTGGCGGCCGCGCTTGCGAAAGAGGGAATTCCGATCCTGGGCACGTCACCCGACGCGATCGACCTGGCCGAGGATCGCGAACGTTTCGCGGCGCTGGTCGCAAAACTCGGCCTGAAGCAGCCCGAAAACGGCATCGCCCGCAGCCGCGAGGAAGCGATCGCAGTGGCGGAGCGGATCGGCTATCCCGTGCTCACCCGACCGAGTTACGTACTGGGCGGCCGCGCCATGGAAGTGGTCGACGGTCCCGAGCAATTGAACGACTATATTGTCACGGCGGTCCAGGTATCGGGCGACAGCCCGGTGCTGATCGATCGTTACCTCCGCGATGCTATCGAGGTCGATGTCGACGCCATATCGGATGGCGAAGACGTGGTCATCGCCGGCGTGCTCCAGCATATCGAGGAAGCCGGCATCCACTCCGGCGACAGCGCCTGCTCCATACCGCCCTACAGCCTGCCCAGCGAGATCGTCGCCGAGATCGAGCGGCAGGCGAGGGAACTCGCGCTCGCGCTGAATGTAAAGGGCCTGATGAACGTCCAGTTCGCGGTCAAGGATGGCGAAGTCTATCTGATCGAGGTCAACCCGCGCGCCAGCCGGACCGTCCCCTTCGTGGCCAAGGCGATCGGTACGCCGATCGCCAAGATTGCCGCGCGCGTGATGGCTGGCGAGCGGCTGTTGCCGTTCCTGCCCATCCACCGTGACATCAAGCATGTCGCGGTGAAGGAGGCGGTCTTCCCCTTCGCGCGCTTCCCCGGCGTCGATCCTGTCCTCTCACCTGAAATGAAATCGACCGGCGAAGTGATGGGAATCTCAAATGATTTTGCGAGCGCCTATCTGAAGGCGGTGATCGGCAGCGGCGATCCGCTCCCGACCGAAGGAACCTTGTTCGTTTCGGTCAAGGATACGGACAAGGCACTGATCGCTCCGCCGGTGCGCGCGCTAGCCGAGATGGGCTTCACCGTACTCGCCACAGGTGGCACCGCCGATTATCTGGAAAGCCAGGGCATCGCGGCCCAACGGGTGAACAAAGTGGCGCAGGGACGACCGCACATCGTAGATCGAATCAAGGATGGTGAGGTGGATCTTATCTTCAACACCACAGAAGGCTGGCTCAGCCACAAGGATTCGGCTTCGATCCGCGCTTCGGCGCTGATGGCCAAGGTTCCCTATTTCACGACCGCGGCTTCCAGCGTGGCCGTTGTCCGGGCAATCGCCGCCCAGCGAGACCATAGCCTTGAAGTTCGGTCGCTGCAGGACTATTATTCTTCTTCCAGACCATGATCCTTCACAATTGAGACGCGATCAGGCCGCTCCCCCAAAGGGCGGCCAAACAGGTTTTTACGAAAGGCACGATGATGGCGACGGTAGACAAGGTACCGATGCTGGCCGAGGGCTATGAAAGGCTGCAAAGCGAAGTCCGGCACTTGAAGACGGTCGAGCGCCCCGAAATCATCGAGGCGATCGAGGTCGCCCGCGGCCATGGCGACCTTTCCGAAAATGCCGAATATCATGCCGCCAAGGAGCGGCAGGGTCATGTCGAGGCGCAGATCGCAGACATTGACGACCGTTTGAGCCGTGCGCTGGTGATCGACCCAAAGACATTGTCAGGCGACAAGGTGGTGTTCGGAGCAACCGTGCATCTCACGGACGAGAATGAAAAGGCCATCGTCTATCAGGTCGTTGGCCAGACCGAGGCTGATGCCAAGATCGGGAGAATCAGCTATTCCTCGCCGCTTGGCCGGGCACTGATCGGCCGCTCGGTGGGCGACGAAGTCGAAGTTTCGGCTCCTTCCGGCGATAAATATTATGTGATCGAGAAGGTCGAATTCATCTAGGAAGCGGCCGCTCGAACGTCGGGGCTGTGCCGTGGCCCCGAGCTCATTCTCTTTCTGCGCCCGAGCGACGGCGGAGACCATGGCCGGACAGGATCGAAGCGCCAGCGATGAGAGCACCTGAAAGCTGGAAGTCCGCGCGAGTGACGCTTGCGATCGCGATTGTCACCGCAGCTGCCTGGCTGATCGCCTCCGCGCTCGGGCTACAGGATCTCGCCGTCATCTGGGGCGGATTCATTCCCGCGCGCGTGGGCGGCGTGGTCGGCGACGAGATGCTGGCGCCTGTTTTCCTGACGCCGCTGACCGCTACGGTGGTCCATGCCGGGATCATCCATCTGGGCTTTAACCTCCTGATCCACCTCTTCTGCGGCCGCGCCACGGAAACCATCATCGGCGGCCGGGGTTTGCTGATCCTCTATATCGTCGGCGCCTATGCCGCCGCCGCCGCTCAATTTTTCGCCAATCCCGAAGATATGAGGCCGATGGTCGGCGCGAGCGGCGCCATTTCCGCAGTTCTGGGCACCTATGCGATCCTTTTCGGCCGCAACAGGGTCAATGTCGCGAATCTGGCTTTGGCCCGTTGGCTGAACGCGCTCTGGCTCGCGGCCGCCTGGATCGGGCTGCAGATCCTGGTGGGCTTCACCTTCGAAACGGCCGGCGCGCCTTTGGCCATAGCCGCCCATATCGGCGGCTTCCTCGCAGGCCTGGTCTTGGCCAAGCCGTTGCTGCTGTTACGCTACCGGGGCGCTTGACCCAATTCCGGCTCCAGCATCCGATGGAGGTGGACGACGACATATTTCATTTCGGCATCGTCGACCGTCCGCTGGGCATTGGCCCGCCACGCTTCGAGCGCGCTTGCATAATCAGGAAAAAGACCGACGACGTGGGTGGTGTCGAGATCGAAATCCAGACCCTGCGGGTCCTTGACCCGACCGCCGAAAACGAGATGCAACTTGCTCATGTCTGAAGCCGATAGCGGCCGCGCCGGGGAAGACAAGCTGTCCCCGACGCGGAACGAGCCTATTTCTTTTTCCTGGCCTTCTTCGCTGCCGCGCTGGCCGAGCTTTCCACTGCGGCCACGGCATGATCCGTAAACTCCTCCAGCTTGCGCCGGGCTGCTGCCTTGCTGATCCCCAGCGCGTCCAATTGTTCGCGCCCCGCTTCGCGGGCCGCACGGGTGGCCTCGCGTGCCGTATCGGTTATGCGCCGCCCGGTCTTCCCGAGCAATTGGTCCTCACGACGCGTTCTCGGCAGGAGGGTGGCTAACAAAGCGCCCAATGCCAGGCCTCCGCCGATGGCGATCATGGGATTTGCGTCGACCTGATCGGCGGTGCGGCGACGGGCACGGGCCGCCCCGTCTCGGGCAGTGTCGAGGGCCGTTCCGGCGCGTTCACGGGCCACGGTATAAACGGCCGACGTCCGCTCACGGGCGGCCTGATAGGCCTCGGCCGCCTTGCCGCGCCCCGAAGACGCCCCAGCGGTTCTGCCGGCATTCTGAGTGCTGCCGTCTTGGTCCTGGCTCGTCGTCGTCATGCTTTCACTCCTTCATGCTTCCAATAGCGGCGGGAGCCGCCGGATCGTTCGTCTCGTTCGTTCGGTACCGGCCGGAGACGGGCGGAACCTCATCCTCGCCGGGCCCGGAAAAAAGGCGCGAGATGCCGGATCTTATCGGTCCTCGCGCGAGGAACAGGGTGAAGGCTGTCAATACTGCCGAAACGGCGACGGGTCGCTCCTTCACAGCCTGAACCGCATCGACTGCGATCTCGCTTCCCTTTTCCTTGACGCCTTGCCACGCATTGCTGGTCAGGGCCGCAGGCTGCAGCCTGTTCTGGACTTCGGCCAAGCTCGCTTCGAACCTCCGACGCGCCTGTTCGGATTCAAACTTCGCCCGCTTCAAAGCCCTGATACTCATGCCAGCCCCTTACCGGCATCCAACGCGGCCTTCTCCTCTGCGTCGCCGGCGAGGGCTTTCATCTTCTTGAGGCCGAAGCGGACGAGCAAAAGGCCGGCGAGGGTGGTCACGACCGACACGATGAGCGCTGCGAGCAACGGCCCGACGTAAAGCGCCAGCGCCAAGGCCGCTCCCCCCAGCAGGACGATCACCGCGGCGTTTATCAGCAGAGCGCCGGACAGGAGCATCATCGCTCCACCGCTCGCCTTTTCGACGCGATGTTTCGCGATTTCCTGGTAGAGTCTCGCTTCGGTGTGAATCAGCTTCTTGCCGTCGCCTATCAATTCGCCGATCAGATCGGTGAAGGAAGGCTCGTTGCCTTCAGCCGGTTGCCTGCCCACCCTCGCGTCCAAGGTCAGGCCTTCATATCTTCGGGACCGCCGTCCCGATCTTCCGGCAAGCCCGCTTTAACGAGCCGAACCAGTGCGAATCCGACGATAGCCGCCGCAGCCAACGCCACGCCCGGACTCTTGCGGACCACAGCGCTGGCGTCGTCATAGATTTCCTCGACATCCTTGTTGCGCAGAGTGTCGGCGAAGCCGGAAACGGCATCTGCGGCACGCCGCGCATATTCGCCATATTCCGAGCCAAGCCTTTCATCGATGGATTCGGCGGCATCGCTGACAACCCTGGAGACCTCATCCAGCGCCTCCGTCGCCCTGTTCTTCCCGCTCTCGGCAAATTCGCGGACCCTGCCGCCCGCCTGGCCGCGAAGCGAGGAGGCCTGGCTCCTCAATTGGTCGAGCACGCCGCCATCTTCCGTCCCGTTTTCGTCCTTCACCCTGGTTCCTCCCGTATCATCCGCCGAATTGCTACCGACAAAGCCCGTGGCCCCCGCGCTGCCTCCACCTCCGCCTGCGCTTGTCTCCATGGCGCCATTGATGATGTGGTCGGTGCCTTCGGGCAGTTCGGAATTGCGTGCGGCCATGTGACAATCTCCAGGGTTAAGGCGGTTGCGGTCGTAGGACCAGAACTGGCGAAGCCGTCCCTCCGTTCCGGCTCGTGCGACGAAAGTTGCGTCGCCCGCGCCGCGCCGATAAGCCGCCGGTGCCACCCCATCATAGCTCATAACGAGGCCGTAACAATGACTGCCATCATCGACGTCCATGCTCGCCAGATACTCGACAGCCGCGGCAATCCAACGGTGGAGGTGGAAATCTTGTTGGAAGATGGCAGCATGGGCCGCGCCGCCGTTCCATCGGGCGCCTCGACCGGCGCCCATGAAGCTGTCGAAAAGCGGGATGGCGACACGTCCAGATATCTCGGTAAAGGCGTCGAGCAGGCGGTTGCCGCGGTGCGCGGAGAGATTGCCGAGGCCGTCACCGGCTTGGACGCGGAAGACCAGTCCGAGCTCGACGCAATGCTGATCGAGCTGGACGGCACCGAAAACAAGTCTCGGCTGGGCGCGAATGCAGTCCTGGGAGTGAGCCTGGCCGCCGCGAAGGCCGCGGCCGATGCTCGGGGACTGCCGCTTTACCGTTATGTCGGTGGGGTTTCGGCCCAGTTGCTGCCGGTACCGATGATGAACATCATCAATGGTGGGGAGCATGCCGACAATCCGATCGACTTTCAGGAATTCATGGTGATGCCGGTTGGCGCCGCTTCGATGACGGAAGCGATCCGTTGCGGTGCCGAGATTTTCCACACATTGAAGAAAGGCCTTTCGGAGGCCGGCCTCGCCACTGCCGTCGGCGACGAAGGCGGTTTCGCGCCAGCCTTGGCGTCGACCCGGGACGCGATCGACTTCATCATGAATTCGATCGAGCAGGCCGGCTATGAGCCGGGAACGGATGTGATGCTCGCGCTCGACTGTGCGGCTACCGAATTCTTCCGCGACGGCGCCTATCATATGGAGGGGGAGGGGCAGACGTTCTCGCCTGCGCAAATGGCCGATTATCTGGCCGAACTTGCCACCGCCTATCCGATCGTCTCGATCGAAGACGGCATGGCTGAGGACGATTTCGAGGGATGGAAGATACTGACCGATCTCATCGGAAAAAAAGTGCAGCTGGTGGGCGACGATCTCTTCGTCACCAATCCCAAGCGTTTGTCGGCCGGCATAGAGCAGGGCCTCGCCAATTCGCTGCTGGTCAAGGTCAACCAGATCGGGACCCTCAGCGAGACGCTGGAAGCGGTCGGGACCGCTCAGCGCGCCGGCTATACCGCCGTCATGTCCCATCGCTCCGGCGAAACCGAGGATACGACCATAGCCGACCTCGCCGTGGCCACCAATTGCGGCCAGATCAAAACCGGAAGCCTGGCCCGATCGGACCGTCTCGCCAAATATAATCAGCTGATCCGGATCGAAGAGGAACTGGGTTCCGCCGCAAAATATGCGGGCAATTCGGTCCTTCGAGCTCAAAAGGCTTGATTCGGAGGCATTTTACTGATTCTGCTAACCATGACATGGCAATCGGACGAAATACGGGTCAATTGATAAAGAAGGCGGCGCTCCCGGCGCTCGCCATCCTCATCATTGCGAACTTCGTCGGCTACGCCATTGTCGGCACCAACGGCATCATGAGCTGGGGCGATTACCGCCGCTTGAAGGAGGAGCGAAGCATCGAGCTCGCGCATCTGGAAGCTGAAAAGGCACGGCTCGCCCACCGTGCCGACCTGCTCGATCCCAAGCGCGCCGATCCCGATCTCGCCGACGAGATGATCCGAAGCGAGCTTGGTCTCGTCCGTCCAGACGAAGTGATCATCCAGCTTGACGATTGAGGGACGGTTCAAGGGCCGTCGATAAGCGCGAAGGCACGTCCGGCACAAGTTGCGCCACGGGACGTTTGCCGTCATAGACGCCGCATCCATCCGCAGGGAGATATCGTGGCCAAGGCCTCCTCGCCAAAGCGCGCCCGTAACGGCAAAGCGGAATCGTCCGCGCCGCCGGCAAAACCCAATCGCGAACGCCCGCCCGAGCCGAAACGGCACGAGGCGGACCGGGACGAGATGCTTGAATATTACCGGCAGATGCTGCTCATCCGTCGGTTCGAGGAACGGGCCGGCCAGCTTTACGGCCTCGGCCTGATCGGCGGCTTCTGCCACCTCTATATCGGCCAGGAAGCGGTGGCGGTAGGCCTCCAGTCCGCGCTCGATCAGGACAAGGACAGCGTCATCACCGGCTATCGCGACCATGGCCATATGCTCGCCTACGGCATCGATCCCAAAGTCATCATGGCCGAGCTGACCGGCCGCCAGGCCGGGATATCCAAGGGCAAGGGCGGCTCGATGCACATGTTCTCGGTCGACCATCGTTTCTATGGGGGCCACGGCATCGTCGGTGCCCAGGTCAGCCTCGGCACCGGCCTCGCGTTCAAGCACAAATACAAGAAGGATGGCGGCGTCTGCCTCGCTTATTTCGGCGACGGAGCGACCAACCAGGGCCAGGTCTATGAAAGCTTCAACATGGCCGAGCTGTGGAAGCTACCGATCATCTTCGTGATCGAGAACAACCAATATGCGATGGGCACCAGCGTCAATCGCTCGTCGGCCGAGGATCAGCTCTACAAGCGCGGCGAAAGCTTCCGCATCCCGGGCCTGCAGATCGACGGTATGGACGTCCTCGCCGTCCGCGGGGCCGCCTCCACGGCGCTCGAATGGGTCCGCGCCGGCAAGGGCCCGATTCTTCTGGAGCTCAAGACCTATCGCTATCGCGGCCATTCCATGTCGGACCCGGCGAAATACCGCTCGCGCGATGAAGTGCAGGCCGTCCGCGACAAATCCGATCCAATCGAGGCTATCAAGCACGAGCTCGAGAACGCGGGCTGCACCGAGGAAGAATTGAAGGGGATCGACAAGGAGATCCGCCAGATCGTCAGCGAGGCGGCAGATTTTGCCGAACAGTCGCCCGAACCCGATCCGGACGAGCTTTATACCGATGTGCTGGTGGAAAAATATTGATGCCGGTTGAGTTGAAAATGCCCGCGCTGTCCCCGACCATGGAGGAAGGGATGCTTGCCAAATGGCTGGTCAAGGAGGGCGACCAAGTCGCCTCTGGAGACATTCTCGCCGAGATAGAGACAGACAAGGCGACGATGGAGTTCGAGGCGGTCGACGAAGGGGTGATCGCCAAGATACTGGTCCCCGAAGGTTCGGACGCAGTGAAGGTCGGCACGGTCATCGCCCTGATCGTCCAGCAAGGCGAAAGTGTCGAGACGTCCGCGCCGAACGCGCCAGCCGAAACTGCCGAAGGAGAAGCTGAGGAAGAGGAAGCCGGCGAAGCGCCGGCCGAAGAAGCCTCCGAAAAGCAGGCGACGACGGCGGTCTCCCCAAAAGACGAGGCTCCAGCGAGCCTGCGCGTAGAGCCGGAGGTGCCCGAAGGCACTGAGATGATCCGGATCACCGTCCGCGAGGCACTCCGCGACGCGATGGCCGAGGAAATGCGCGCCGACGACCGCGTCTTCGTGATGGGCGAGGAAGTGGCGGAATATCAGGGTGCCTACAAGGTAACTCAGGGTCTTTTGGAAGAATTCGGAGCCGAACGGGTGATCGACACGCCGATTACCGAATATGGCTTTGCCGGCGTCGGCACCGGCGCGGCGATGGGCGGGTTGAAGCCTATCGTCGAGTTCATGACATTCAATTTCGCCATGCAGGCCATTGATCATATCGTGAATTCGGCTGCGAAGACCAATTACATGTCGGGAGGCCAGATGCGCTGCCCGATCGTCTTCCGAGGCCCCAACGGGGCGGCCTCCCGCGTCGCTGCCCAGCACAGCCAGAATTACGCACCCTGGTATGCCAGTGTCCCTGGACTGATTGTCATCTCGCCTTATTCGGCAGCCGATGCGAAGGGTCTTTTGAAGGCTGCGATCAGATCTGAAGATCCGGTTGTATTCCTTGAAAACGAGCTGCTTTATGGACAAAGTTTCGACGTTCCGAAGCTCGATGATTATGTCCTGCCGATCGGCAAGGCGCGTGTCGTTCGCGAAGGCGTCGATGTCACCCTCGTCAGCTATTCGATCGGCGTTGGCATTGCTCTCGACGCGGCAGCGCAGCTGGCTGGGCAAGGTATCGAGGCCGAGGTCATCGACCTTCGAACCTTGCGGCCGCTCGACCGGCAGGCGATCCTGGAGAGCCTAGCCAAGACCAATCGCATGGTGGTGGTGGAAGAGGCATGGCCGGTCTGCTCGATCGCATCCGAGATCATCGCGATCGCGATGGAAGAGGGCTTCGACAGCCTTGATGCTCCAGTCTTGCGCGTTACCAACAAGGACGTGCCTCTTCCTTATGCCGCCAATCTCGAGAAACTGGCCCTGATCAAGGTAGAGGACGTTGTGGAGGCCGCGAAGAAGGTCTGCTACCGCTGAATGTGACGCCATGACGCCGCAAGGCCTCGATCCCGACCGTTTGCTGGCGCTCAGCTATGTTGCCGCGCCTCGCCGTTCGGCGCTCCAGGCGCTTTGGCACGTGGACGCTGCGCTGGGCGCCGTGTTGACGGGCGGCCGGGAGCCGATGATCAGCCGGATAAAGCTCGCCTGGTGGCGTGACGCGCTTGCCGGACTCGATCAATCAAAACCGCCCGCCGAACCGTTGCTGCAAATTATTGCCGAACAGTTGCTTCCGGCGGGCATTTCAGGTGGCGAACTGGCGCTCATGGAATCAGGCTGGAGCCAATTGCTGACATCAGAACCTCTCGAGGACGAGGAACTCGATGCCTATGCCGCGGGGCGAGGCGGGCATCTGTTCGCTTATTCGGCCGAGTTGCTCGGCGTCGCACCAAGCGAAGAAGTGCGGCAGGCGGGAGAGGCCTGGGCGCTTGTCGATCTCGCACGTCACAGCACTGAGGCGGCGGAGGTAGAACGGGCCGCAACGTTTGCCCGGCGCCGATCCCGCCCGCAACGGTGGCCGTCACGACTGCGGCCGCTGGGAATGCTCGCCATCTTGTCGGAGCGGGACAGTGAGGCGGGGCGGCCGCGATGGGAGGTCCAGGGCGCTCCTGGACGCATGCTGCGAATGCTGCGTCATAGGTTGACCGGCCGCTGACGATCCTGACATGGAAGGTTGAGCGCGCAAAAAAGGTGGTAGGGGGGATGGGGCAAATGCTGCGTTTTCTGGCAGGCGTAGGATCGACATTGCTGCTGGTCGCCGCCGGGATCTTCTTGTGGCGCAGTCACGCCGAAGCGGAAGATCCGATACCGCCAGTGCCGCCCCCGCTTGTCATGCCGCAGCAGCAACAGCCGCTGGTGACGCCGCCCGCAGCCACGGAGAAGAGCAAGGAGGAAAAGCGGTTCGCACGTGCCGACAAGGATGATGATGGCCGCATCACACGCGATGAACTGCTGGAGCCTCGCCGCAAGGCCTTCGCCAAGCTCGACAAGAATGGCGACGGCCGCCTAGCATTCGAGGAATGGGCCGTCACGACGACCGAAAAGTTCGCTGGCGCCGACGCCGACCGCTCGGGCTGGCTGACGCCAAAGGAATATGAAACGACGCGGCCGAAGCCACCAAAGCCGAAGAAGTGCGCCTGCTAGAGACTGGTCGGCTATCTGACGTGAATCAGTCTCTTTTCAAATGCTTATGATTCATGCTTCAGATTGATTCAATCTGAAGTTGTCATGGTTTGGTTCGGATATTCTCCTGCCACCCGCTGAGGGCCGCACGCGCCCTGGACGTGTAGATCAGTTTCCGATCCGCCTTCTTGGTCTTGCCCTCGATCGGCGGAAACAGTCCGAAATTGACGTTCATCGGCTGATAGGAATCGGCCTCGGCACCACCGGTAATATGACCAAGCAGTGCCCCCAGCGCGGTCTCGGGAGGAGGTGGGGCGAGCGGCATCCCGGAGATTTCGGCGGCCGCGAAGCGGCCGGACAAGAGGCCGATCGCCGCCGATTCGACATAGCCCTCACACCCGGTGATCTGCCCGGCAAAGCGAATATGCGGTGCCCTGGCCAGACGCAGGGTCGGATCGAGGAGCTGCGGCGAATTGATGAACGTGTTGCGATGGAGGCCGCCCAGCCGCGCGAATTCCGCATTCTCGAGACCCGGTATGGTCCTGAACAACCGCACCTGCTCGGCATGTTTGAGCTTGGTTTGGAAACCGACCATGTTCCACAATGTCCCGAGCGCATTGTCCTGCCTCAACTGCACGACCGCATAAGGCCAGCGGCCTGTTTTCGGATCGTCGAGACCAACAGGCTTCATTGGTCCGTAGCGCAATGTATCCACGCCGCGTTCGGCCATGACCTCGATCGGCATGCACCCTTCAAAATAGGGAGTGTCCTTTTCCCAATCGCGGAATTCTGTCTTCTCGCCTTCGATCAGGCCTTGGTGAAAGCGGAGATATTGCTCCTTCGTCATCGGGCAATTGATATAGTCCCGGCCATCGGACTGGGGATCGTCGGGATCGATCGTCCCCTTGTCCCAGCGAGAAGCCATCCAGCAAATTTCCATATCGATGCTGTCACGATGGACGATCGGCGCGATCGCATCGAAGAAGGCGAGCGCATTCGAGCCGGTCGTCTCCAGAATGGATCCGGCCAGTGTGGCGGCCGTCAGTGGGCCCGTCGCAATGATCGTCAGCCCGGAGGAGGGGAGGGCGTCGACCCGTTCACGGACCAGCTCGATATTGGGATGAGCATTGATCTTGGCGGTGATGCTTTGGGAAAAGCCGTCGCGATCCACCGCGAGCGCCGACCCCGCCGGGACCTTGTGTGCATCCGCCATGGCCATGATCAGCGAATCGAGCGCGCGCATCTCCGCATGGAGCAAACCTACCGCGTTGCGTTCGGCATCATCGGAACGGAAGCTGTTCGAGCAGACGAGCTCGGACAGGCCGTCCGTGTGATGCGCGGGCGTCGTATCGCCCGACCCGCGCATTTCCGACAGCCGCACCTTAATGCCGGCCTCGGCGAGCTGCCAGGCCGCTTCCGAACCGGCAAGACCGCCGCCGACGATATGGACCTTATGGCTCATGCCGCTGCCTTGTCAGTCATTCGAACGAGCCGAACGGAGGGGGGTCAGGAGGGTTCCGGCTCGCCGGCGCCATCAGCGGCATCAGCCCCGGCAGCGGGGTCGCCGCTGCCGGCATCATCGCCTCTGTCCGCGGAAATCGCGGCGCTCGCCAGCAAGGCCGGATCAGCGACATCGACCAATGCCTCGGCCTCATCCTCGCTTTCCTCGATCCGGGCCGCGGAGACCACATGCTCGTTCTCCGCGACGCGGAAGATGGTCACGCCCTGCGTGTTTCGGCCCGCAATGCGAATGTCGCCGACAGTCGTACGAATCAGCTTCGCCTGGTCGGTCACCAGCATGAGCTGCTGGCCGTTATGGGCGGGGAAACTTGCCACGACGCGCCCATTGCGCTCCGATGTCTCGATATTCGTGATGCCCTGGCCGCCGCGATTGGAGCGCCGATATTCATAGGCGGACGTCCTCTTGCCGTAACCATTGACCGTGACGGTCAAGATAAACTCCTCCGCCTCGGCGAATTCGGCCATGCGTTCGGTCGACAGTGTCGGCTCATTCTCATTGTCCTTCCACGGCGCGGCGCGAAGATAGGCTTCGCGTTCCTCGACGGTGGCAGCAAAGCCTTTCAGGATAGACATGGAGATGACTTCGTCGCCTTCGCGCAGCCTTATGCCGCGCACGCCTGCGGAGGTACGCGACTGGAATTCGCGGACATCGGTGGCGGCGAAGCGGACGGCCCGGCCTTCGCGCGTGGCCAAGAGCACGTCGTCATCCTCCGTCAGCAGGGATACGCCGATCAACCGGTCGCTGGCATCCCCCTCCTCATCGGTGCCGAAGCGCATCGCGATCTTGCCGGCAGTAGGCACATTGGTGAAGGCGTCCATGCTGTTGCGCCGCACGGTGCCGTGCGCCGTTGCGAACATGATGTGCAGATCCTTCCACACCTGCTCGTCCTCCGGGAGCGGTAGGACGGTGGAGATGGTTTCGCCTTCGGCTAGTGGGAGCAGGTTCACCATCGGCCGGCCGCGCGTCTGCGGCCCGCCTTCCGGCAGGCGCCAGACCTTCAGGCGGTAGACCTTGCCGAGGGTGGAGAAGAACAGGACCGGCGTATGGGTGGACGTGACGAACAGGTTCGTCACTGCATCCTCGTCCTTGGTCGCCATGCCGGCGCGGCCCTTGCCGCCGCGATTCTGCGTGCGGAACGCCTCCAGCATTGTTCGCTTGATATAGCCGGCATGGGTGACCGTCACGACCATGTCCTCGCGCTCGATCAGGTCCTCGTCCTCGATACCATCCCACGCGGGCGCGATTTCGGTGAGCCGGGGCGTCGCGAATTGCTCGGCGATGGCGTCGAGTTCGTCCCGCATGACGGCATAGAGCTTCACTCTATCGCCCAGGATTTCGAGAAGCTCTCCGATCGAGGTTGCCAGCTCCTGTAGCTCGCCGGCAATCTCGTCCCGGCCCAGCGCAGTCAAGCGGTGCAGGCGAAGTTCGAGGATGGCCCGGACCTGCATCTCGGAGAGCCGATAGCTGTCGCCTTCGATCTCATGCTCGACCGCTTCGACAAGAGCGATGTAAGGCGCGATCTCAGCGATCGGCCAGTCACGCGACAACAAAGAAGCGCGTGCCTCGGCGGGAGAAGCCGATGCGCGGATCATCCGGACCACTTCGTCGAGATTGGTCACGGCGATCACGAGGCCGAGCAGGATATGGGCTCGTTCGCGCGCCTTGTTCAGCTCGAACTTGGTCCGGCGCGTGATCACATCTTCGCGGAATTTGATGAATGCCTCGATGATGTCGCGAAGGTTCAACGTCTCCGGACGGCCGCCTCGAATGGCCAGCATGTTGGCGGGAAAGCTGGCTTGGGCAGGCGTGTGCCGCCAAAGCTGGTTCAATACCACCTCGGGGGTCGCGTCGCGCTTCAGATCGATGACGATGCGGACCCCGTGCCGGTTCGATTCGTCGCGAATATCGGACACGCCCTCGATGCGCTTGTCCTTGGCTGCCTCGGCTATCTTTTCGACAAGGCCGTTCTTGCCGACCTGATAGGGAATCGAGGTCAGCACGATCGAGCGACGATCGCCACGGCCTTCTTCGACCATATGGCGGGCACGCATGATGATCGAGCCGCGTCCGGTATGGTAGGCGCTGCGAGCTCCGGCCTGGCCGAGGATCAAGGGTGCGGTCGGAAAATCAGGACCGGGAATGATCTCGATAAGCTCGTCGATCGTGATCCCGGGATTGTCCATATAGGCTTTGCAGGCCCGGATCACTTCACCCAGATTGTGCGGCGGGATATTGGTCGCCATGCCGACCGCGATGCCGCCCGCGCCATTGACCAGCAGGTTCGGAAACCGCGCCGGCAACACCTGCGGCTCCTTGCGGGAGCCGTCATAATTGGGAGTGAAATCGACCGTATCCTTGTCGAGATCCTCCAGCATGGTCATGGCGACCTTGGCCAGCCGTGCTTCCGTGTAACGCATCGAGGCCGGAGGATCGGGGTCCATCGACCCGAAATTGCCCTGGCCATCGATCAGGGTAACGCGCATCGCCCAGTCCTGGGCGAGCCTTGCCAGCGCATCATAGATCGCGGAATCGCCGTGGGGATGATAATTACCCATCACGTCGCCGACGATCTTCGCCGATTTCTTATAGGCCCGGCCCGGAACGAATCCGCCTTCCTGGCAGGCGAAGAGGATTCGGCGGTGAACGGGTTTCAGGCCGTCCCGGACGTCAGGCAGCGCGCGGCTGACGATCACCGACATGGCATAATCGAGATAGGAGGTCTTCATCTCCTCGACGATGGAGATGGGAGAAATGTCCTTGTTTTCGATGGTCGGCGGTGCGCTGGCCAATGATTGTTCCTGCTAGGTTTGGGTGGAGCGCCGATCGGCGCCTTGAATGGACGGAAGCTTAGACGATTACGGCCGGGAACGCCACCCCGCGCACATGCGCGCACGCGCGCGAGAAGCAGCTAGGGTCCTGACCTTAGACCCGCCGGAACCGCCACCGATTCTCCTCCGATCCTTCCGCGTCATAGGCATAACCGTCACAGTCGAACGTCTTCAGCGCTTCCGGGTCGTCGAGCCTATGTTCGCACAAGAAGCGCGCCATCATTCCCCGTGCCCGCTTCGCGGCGAAACTGTTGAAACGGAGGCCCTCGGGGCCTTCCTCCCGAAAGTCGATCTCGATCACCCGCACGTTGGGGGGCAGGCTCCCCTCTACCGCACGCCAATATTCCCGGCTGGCGAGATTGATGATGGCCCGGCCCCCTGATTCTTCCAGATCCTCCGCCAGGAGGCCAGCCACCCGGTCTCCCCAATAGGTGTAGAGATCGCCGCGCCGCGGTGCCCATTTCGTTCCCATCTCCAGGCGATAGGGGCGGATCGCATCCAAGGGGCGCAGCAGTCCGTACAGACCGGAAAGAATCCGCACATGATCCTGCAGGAAGGGAAGCGCCTCCGGATCGAGGCTGCGTACCTCGAAGCCCACATAGACGTCACCGGCAAAGGCATAGATGGCGGACCGGCTGGGTTGGTCGCCAAAATCCCGGAACCGTTCCACGTTGAGGGCGGCCAGGCGATCCGAAATATGCATGAGCCCGGCAAGTTTCTTCTGCGACAGTTTCGAGGCTGCCGAAGCGATGTTGTGGGCGTCGGCTTCGAAGCGCGGCCGCGTCGGATCGAGCGCGGGGAGGGGACGTTCGAAATCGAGAGTCTTTGCGGGGGAAATGACGGCCAGCACCGGTGGGCGTTAGCCAGCGGGACGGGCCAGGTCAAACCGTCGAGCGAGGACGGTTTTTCCCAGTCGTTGCGGACGGTTGCGGTTCAAGCACCGTTCACCGCGCAACCGCTAGAAACCATTTCTGTTTGGCGGTAGAGAACCCGCCACCCTCGTCCCGAACAAGGCTGCCTCCGGCGCGGCCGTCAACAGGAGTTTCATATGAGATCGGTTTCCAGTTTGGCGTTGGGCGTAGCGCTCGTGCTCGGCGCCTCGCTTGCGACAACCCAGCCGGCGGCTGCGGCGAAAAAGGATGAGCAGCAGCCGCAAATGCAGTTCAGCAAAGAGGAGCGGAATGCGCTCGCGCCGCTGCAGGCGGCCGTTAATGCCAAGGATTGGGCAGCCTTCACCGCCGCTCTCCCCGCCGCCCAGTCGGCCACGACCAGTGCAAATGCCAAATTCGCCATCGCTCGCTGGCAACTCGACATGGGAATCGCCACCAATAATGTTCAGGTCCAGTCGCAGGCGATCGATGGCTTGATCGCCAGTGGCGCCGTGCAGGCCACCGGCTTGCCGGCCCTCTATCAGAATCAGGGTGCGCTCGCGGTCCAGGCCGGCAACAATCAGAAGGCGGAGGCCGCCTATGCGAAGCTGATCGAACTGCAGCCGACCAATACCGACGGGATGATCGAACTCGCGAAGGTCAAGACCAACCTCAAAAAACCGCAGGAAGCCATCGCCCTCATCGACCGCGCCATCGAGGCCCAGCGCGGCGCCGGCCAGACCGTACCCGAAAGCTGGTACAAATATGCGCTCAAACAGGCGTTCGACAACAAGTTGGCTCCGCAGAGCCTGAAGCTCAGCCGCGATCTGGTCGCTGCCTATCCGAGCACGGAGAATTGGCGTGACAGCCTGCTCATCTACCGCGAGGTTTCGAGCCTGGACAAAGACACCAATCTCGACCTGCTGCGGCTGATGCGCGCGTCCAAGGCCTTGAGCGGCGAACGCGACTGGTTCAGCCTGGCCGAGACCTTGCAGATGGGCGGCCTTCCCGGTGAGGCGAAAGCCGTCCTTGACGAGGGTGCGGCCCTCAAGATGATCGATCTCAACAAATCCGTTTTCAAAGACCTCCACGCCAAGGCGACCCGCGGTATCGCCGAGGATCGTCCTACTTTGGCGGGCCTGAAGACGAAGGCGATGGCGGCACCGACCGGCGCACTGGCGCTGAGCACGGCCAATGCCTATTTCGCTTATGGCGACTATGCGGAGGCGGTGGCGCTCTACAAGGCGGCCATCGGCAAGGGTTCAATCGACACCAATCTCGCCAATAGCCGTCTCGGCATGGCGCTTGCGCTGGCCGGCAACAAGGCTGAGGCTGAAACGGCATTCAAGGCAGTGACCGGTCCGCGCGCAACGCTCGCTTCCTATTGGATGGCTTGGCTGGCGCGTAGCTGACCCTCGCCAGTACGCTTTACGAGGGGCGCCGACGAAAGTCGGCGCCCTTTTTTCTAGCGCGCCTCGAATTCGCTTTCGAGGGCCGGTTCGTCCCAGAATGCGACGTCCCATTTCGGGCTCTTCCGCATTGATTACCGTCCACTTAACGATCGTCGAAAGTGCAGCGGAGTGACCGCCTGGACGGACGAGGAAAAGGTGTGCGTTTCAATGATATGATCGCGACTGTTCTGGAGCAGGATGAACAATCCGCTTTGGCCGCGATCGCCAAATGGCGCCAGCTTGTCGATCTCGTCGCGCAGAGGCGCGGACCGGAAACTACGGCATCGCTCGAAGAGGCACTGGCCTGGCTGCGCGCGCACCGACCTTCCATCCCGCTCATGATCCGGATCGACGCCGCCCGAGCGCTGGGGGGACGTCGCGTGGCGCCCGTCATCATCGCCTTGTTCGGCGAAGACCATCCCAGCGTGGCGTCGCCTCTTTTCGCCAGTGCCCGGCTTGAGGCGGAGGAATGGCTGGACCTGCTGCCCAGGATCGGCCCGGTCGGTCGCGCATTGCTGCGCCACCGGCGGGATCTCGCGCCGGAAATCATCAATGCGCTAGGTAGCTTCGGAGCATCCGACTTCGCACTGCCTGGCACAGTGGCGGGGGCGGACCCGGAGGCGATGAAAGTCCGCGCTGCGCCACAGGAGCCGGACGCCGGCCGAACGAATGGCGGGCAACGCCACGAAGCCCAGATTCAAGAGCTGGTCGACAGGATCGAGGCGTTTCGCCGGGATCGCGAAGCGGCGCCGAGACCGAAACCGCCGGAGCAGGAGCAAGTACAGGAATTCCGCTGGGAAACCGGACCGGACGGGATAGTCCTATGGGTCGAGGATGCGCCGAGGGGTCCCTTGATCGGCCAGACCATCGCGACACCGGCGGAGCGCAGCCAATATGGCGTCGATGGCCAGGCGGCCGGTGCCTATGAGAAGCGGGCGCCTTTCCGCGACGCGCGCCTCTCCATCGCCGGCAGCGGCGCGGCCTCCGGAGACTGGCGGATTTCGGGCGTGCCCTTCTTCGATCCCCTCCAGGGCAGCTTCCTTGGCTATCGCGGCAGCGCACGCCGACCGAGACTGGATGAAGTGGCGCGGCCGGAGGGCGGAGGCGAGGGAGGCGTGTTCGGGACGGAATTCCCTGCGGACGCGCTGCGCCAGCTGATCCACGAACTGCGCACTCCGCTCAACGCCATTGTCGGTTTCGCGGAGATGATCGACGGCCAATATATGGGTCCGGCGGCAGGCAGCTACCGCGCCCGCGCGGCAGAGATCATGGAACAGGCCAACCGCTTGCTGTCCGCCGTCGACGACCTTGATACGGCCGCCAGGATCGAAACGAGCCGGCTGACCGTGGAGCAAAGTCCGGTAGATGCCAGCGCCTTGCTCCACCGTCTGCACGAAGCGTTCGAGCGAATCGCGATCCAGCGCAATGCGCATATCGCGCTGGAGATCGCGCCGCACCTTCCGCACGCGCGGGTCGAACTCAATGTCGCAGAACGCATGATGGCACGTCTGCTCGCGGCGACGACGGGTCTCGCTTGCGAAGGGGAAACGCTGGCCGCCTCGATGGGGATGGAGCGCGTCGGCCAAAGCGAGATGATCTGTCTCGCCATCGATCGCCCGTCCGCGATCGCTGGGCTGGAGGAGAAAGCTTTGCTCGATCCCGGCTACAGCCCGGAAGGGGATTGGCCGGGCGCACCCGCTTTGGGCCTTGGCTTCGCCCTGCGGCTGGTCCGCAACCTTGCCGAAGCGGTTGGCGGCGCGCTCGACGTTGGTGAACGCCGGTTCTTCCTCTATCTGCCTCCACTGGAAGCCCAGGAACGCGTTTTGGGAAACGGCAGTTAACGCCTCGTCCCGCGCCAGCTTGCCAAGGCCGCCATGGCTCCGCTATCCGCAGCGGCCGAGCGCTGGGATGGGCCTGTAGCTCAATGGTAGAGCCGGCCGCTCATAACGGCTTGGTTGGGGGTTCGAGTCCCTCCGGGCCCACCAAAGCGCGGAAATTTCTTTTCGATATGGCCTAATCCGCCGGTTCGAAGTACCAGCACGGCCGTCGGGGAGTAGCGCAGCCTGGTAGCGCATCTGCTTTGGGAGCAGAGGGTCGCAGGTTCGAATCCTGTCTCCCCGACCATTTTCGCCGATCGGACCGGATCCTAGGTCCAGGTTTCCTGGAACAGGCGAAGGAAATTGCCGCCCAAGACTTTCTCCACCACTCTCGATGAATAGCCGGCCTTCAGGAGATCGCTCGCGATATATTGAAGCTTGCGGGGGAAGTTGAGCTCCGGAACGCCCATCAGGCGGCCGGTTTCAAGCGGGGTCGCGATGCCCTCCTTCCGGCGCTGGACGCCAAACTTTTCCAAGGCTTTCAGATATTCAGGCGTATAGTCGATCGGCATGGTATCGACGTCGGTGCCGATGCCGACATGATCCTCTCCACAAATTTTCAGCGCATGATCCAGGTGACGAACGAGAATCCTGCGCGTGGCATCGATCGGGTCGAGACCCAGGAACGGCACGAGATAGATGCCGACGACCCCGCCACGTCTCGTGACAGCCGTCAACGCCTCGTCGGGAAGGTTACGGGGGTGATCGTAGATTGCCCGCGCTCCGGTATGGGTGATCGCGATCGGCTTTTTCGAAGCGGCGGCGGTATCGATGGCCACCCGCATGTTGCCGTGGGAAACGTCCACGGTCGCTCCCAATTGATTGATCCTCGCCACGACGTCACGCCCAAAAGGTGTCAAGCCTTTGGAGATGGGATCCAAGCTTCCTGCTGCGAGCAGATTGTGCTTGTTGTAGCTCAGCTGCATGATCCGTACACCCGCATCATAAGAAGCGTCGATCCGCGCCATATCATTCTCGATCATGTCGAGGCCTTGATAGCCTATGATCACCGCCAGCTTGCCGGCCTGCTTCGCCGCCAGAATATCCTCAGGCCTGAGTGCCTGGGTCAGATAATCCGGATGCTTGGCGATTTCGGCACGCCACGCGTCGAGATTCCTCATGGTGGCGTCGAACGTCGGCCGTGACAGTGTGAGATTCACCGCCGTGACGCCCGAGGCCCGCACGGCCGCGAGTTCCTCCGGGATCAGCAGCCCCTTTGACGTGTCGCGGTCGTCGGAAAAACTGGGGCCGCCTATGCCGCCAAGGCTATCGATGACAATAGCCCGTTCATAGAGTTCCTTCGCGCCGGGCTCGAGCGGACCGGCCAATGCCTCTAGTTGTTCAGGCGTCTTTCCTGGCGGCGGCGCTCCCCGCGGATCGGCGTGCGGCTGCACCGAGCCCGCCAGCCCCGGCCTCGCCATGAGCATCGTCGAGGCGGCGGCTACCGCATAGCTCATGAAAGTACGGCGATCCGAAATCCAGAATCTTGATACGTTCATCGAAACCCTCCCGCCTCATTGCCCCGCCAATCCAGCCGATACAGGCTGGCGGCACCAAACGAACCTGATTTCCATTTTTCCAGTCGGCAATCAAGAGTTTGGCAGGCACGCTGATCCGGACCACCGGATGCATGCCCAAGCCCGATCAGGGATTTGCCGAGGGGACCTTGTCAATCTCTTCGCGTGCATTTGCGACGATCGAAAGCATGGCCGTCCACGCAGCGACATTCTGGCTGAGCTGCTTCGGATCTACCTTGTCGAGCGTGTCGTCGGGCGTGTGGTGATAATCGAAATAGCGGCTGCTGTCCTGCTGAAGGTCGATGGCGGCGACGCCGGCTCGCGCCCAGACGCCGAGATCGGCGCCGGCCGAGGGACGGCCGTTCCCGCGGCTGATGCCGAGAGGGGAGAGCAGGGCGGCAACCCGATCGGCGATATCCACATTGGCCGGCGCGAAGCCGGCATCCATCTTCCAGATCCGGTCTCCCCCCGAATCGGACTCGGCGACAAACACCACCTTTTCGTGGCGATGGGCGGCGAAATAGGCACGGCTGCCGTCACCACCGACTTCTTCCGCGCCGAACCAGACGACGCGGATCGTTCGCCGCGGCCGAGCCGCATCCATGATCCGTTTCGCCGCCGCTGCAGTGATACCAAGGCCGGCCGCGTCGTCGATCGCGCCCGTGCCCTGATCCCAGCTGTCGATATGGCCGCCGATCAGCACGATTCCGGCGTCGGCGTCGCTGCCTTTGACCTCCGCCACGACATTGCCGCTTTGCCGTATGCCTACGTTTCTGGGCGTCAGCACGAGGCGCATCGTGACCGCCCTTCCGCGCCTCAGGATGCGCTGCAGTTGCTCCGCATCCGGAATGGTGAGCGCGCCCGCGGGAATGGGCGTTACACCAGCGTCCCACGCCTGATGACCCGTATGGGCAAGCCTGTGGCTGTCCGTGCCGATCGATCGGATGACGATGGCGCTCGCCCCCTTGCGGCTCGCGACCGAAGGTCCCTGGCGCCGCACACGACCGAAATAGCCATATTGCGAACCGTCCTGGGTGGCGGTCATGTCGTGAGAGACGAAGACGATCTTGCCGCGTACGGCGGCTTCGTCGGCCGCTTCCAGGTCGGCGAGGCTATCGAACCCGACCACTTCGCCGACCAGTCCTTCCGGCGGTGTCGCGCCGCTATTGCCGAGTGCGGTCACCACCAATTTCTGCGGAAAGGGAGCGACGATTTCCGCCTGCTCGTGACCCCGTACCCACACGGGCATGTCGTACGTCTCGATGTGGACGTTGCTGAAGCCCAATGCCTTCAGCTTGCGCACGGCCCATGAGCGCGCCCGTGCTTCCGCCTCGCTGCCTGCCGGCCTTGCGCCCACTTCGGTCGTCAGGCCCTCGACGATATCGTAGGCGATCTCATCGCTTGTAGCCGCATCGCGCAGCCTTTCCGCTTGCGCGGAGGCACTTTGGGCCGCGGCGGGGAGGGGGGCTGCGAGAAGGAGCAAGGGAAGGGCTGCGAGAATCCGTTTCATCAAGACTGATTATCCGCTCGGCGGCAGGGGCGAAAGCGGCAATCACGGGATGACAATCGCCGGCTGGACCACTAGGTAAGCCGCCAAATCCAACCATATCCGGAGACCGGCGCCGCCATGGCTGCACAATATAGCTTTGTCATGAAAGACATGACCAAGACCTTCCCGGGAGCGGCCAAGCCGATCCTCAACAATATCAACCTTCAATTCTATCCCGACGCCAAGATCGCGATCATCGGTCCGAACGGATCGGGTAAATCCACCTTGATGAAGATCATGGCCGGCCAGGATAAGGAGTTTACCGGCGAGGCGTGGCCCGGTGAGAATATCCGCGTCGGCTATCTCGCGCAGGAACCGCATCTCGATCCGAACAAGACGGTCAAGGAAAACGTCATGGACGGCGTTCGGCCGGTCGCCGACATGATGGACAGGTTCAACGCGATCAGCACGCTCATGGCCGATCCGCCCGAGGATGCCGATTTCGACGCGCTCATGGCGGAAATGGGCGAGCTGCAGGAAAAGATCGACGCAGTCGACGGCTGGACGCTCGACAACCAGCTCGAAATCGCAATGGACGCGTTGCGCTGTCCGCCGGGCGATAGCCCCGTCGACAATCTGTCGGGTGGCGAAAAGCGCAGGATTGCCCTCACCAGACTATTGCTGGAGAAGCCCGACATCCTGCTGCTCGACGAGCCGACCAACCATCTCGACGCCGAAAGCGTCCAGTGGCTCGAAAAGCACCTGGTCGATTATCCTGGTAACGTGATCCTGGTCACCCACGACCGCTACTTCCTCGACAATGTGGTCAATTGGGTGCTCGAGCTCGATCGCGGCCGTTATTATATCTATCAGAGCAATTATTCCGGCTATCTGGAAACCAAGGCCAAGCGTCTCCAGCAGGAGGAGCGTGAGGATGAGGGTAAGCAGAAGGCCATTCAGGAAGAGTTGGACTGGATCCGTCGCTCTCCCAAGGCGCGCCAGACCAAGTCGAAGGCGCGTATCCGTGCCTTCGACGAGCTTGTCGAAGCTCAGGAAAACCGCACGCCAGGCAAGGCCCAGATTCTGATCCAGGTTCCGGAGCGGCTCGGCGGCTCCGTGATCGAGGCCAAGGGACTGACCAAAGCCTATGGCGATAAATTGCTGTTCGAGGATCTGTCCTTCAGCTTGCCGCCAGGCGGCATAGTCGGCGTGATCGGGCCCAACGGCGCCGGCAAGACGACCCTCTTCAAGTTGATCCGCGGCGAGGAGGAACCCGACGGCGGTTCTATCAAGATCGGTGAGACCGTGCGCATGGGCTATGTCGATCAGTCGCGCGACGCGCTCGACCCCAAGAAGAATGTCTGGGAGGAGGTTTCCGGTGGAAGCGATGTCTTCCGCTTCGGCAAGCATGAGGTCGCGACCCGCGCCTACGTCGGCGCCTTCAATTTCAAGGGCCAGGACCAGCAGAAGAAAGTCGGCCAATTGTCGGGCGGCGAACGCAACCGCGTCCATATGGCAAAGATGCTGAAGCAGGGCGGCAACGTCCTGCTGCTCGACGAGCCGACCAACGATCTCGACGTCGAGACCTTGCGCGCGCTCGAAGATGCCCTCGAGAATTTCGCCGGCTGCGCCGTCGTCATCAGCCACGATCGCTTCTTTCTCGATCGTCTGGCTACCCACATCCTCGCCTTCGAAGGCGACAGTCATGTCGAATGGTTCGAAGGAAATTTCGAGGCCTATGAGGAGGATAAGAGGCGGAGACTGGGCGATGAGGCCGACCGCCCCCACCGGATGACGTACAAGAAGCTAACGCGCTGATCGCGCGAATCGCGGGTTGCCGGCAAGGCGGTTAACCGGCTGACAACCAGTCGGCGGTATAGCGCCCCTCTCGAGAGGGATGATCCGCCATATGTTCGTTCGGTCCTTATTGTGCCTGGGTCTGTTGCTGACCGGCGCGTCTTGCGTGCCGCCGGCCATCGGCCATGATTCAGGCGTGCCGCGGGCCGCCACGGGCCGTGGGTCGGCGCTGACCGCACCCGCCCAGGCGCCGATCAAATTGCCACCGTCGGAGGTCATCGCTGCCGCCATCGCTCCTGGACATGCCGCCCAACCCTTCGATCCTGGCGCTCAATCGGGGGAGAATATCCGCCGCTCGCTTCAGTGTCTGACCGAAGCAGTCTATCATGAAGCGCGATCGGAAACGGAGGGCGGCCAGCGCGCGGTTGCCCAAGTCGTGCTTAACCGGGTCCGCCATCCAGCTTTCCCGAACAACATATGCGGCGTCGTCTATCAGGGCTCGTGGCGGCGTACCGGCTGCCAGTTCAGCTTCACCTGCGATGGCTCGCTCCGCCGACGGATAGAATCCGGCGCCTGGTCACGTGCACGCGGGGTGGCCGAGGAGGCCCTTGGCGGCGAAGTCTACACACCCGTTGGCCTTGCCACCCATTATCATACCACGGCGATCCGCCCTTGGTGGGCCTCGAGCCTGACGCGGGCGGTCACGGTAGGCTCCCACATCTTCTATCGCTGGCGCGGTGAATGGGGAGACCCGAAATCATTCCGTCAGCCTTATTCCGGCGAAGAGCAAGGAAGCGATTCCACTTTGGCCGCAGCCTCGAATCGCCCCGAAAGCAAGTTGGTGGAAACCGTCTTCGGGGTCAGGATCCATCACGGCGGGCGGGCCCCGGAAATCATCTCCGACGCGCCAGTAAGAATCCACCGCTCCGAAACGGTCCATGGCGTCCGCATCCGCGCCGGCGTCCCGCCCCAATTTGACCAGGAAGTCCCGGTCGCCGAGGTCGCCGCCATCTCATCGGGACCGGCCCCGACAAGCTAAACCCCATCAAGCGGCGTAGGCAAATCCGAAATTGCCGACCTCTCCCGCTGTTCGGTGGCTATCCTGCTCGTTGCGCTCCGCGGCAGCACGCGAAAAGGAACCTTTTGATCAGGCGGGTGCGAATCTTCCTTGCTGCTCGTCCAACAGATGGAGGATGCCGTCGCTGATGGCGAATATCGCGCCATGAAGCTTGAGCCGTCCCGCCTCTTCGCGCTCCCGAACCCAGGGAAAAGTCCGCAGGTTGCGGAGGCTCACCAAAACGCTTTCCATCTCCATCGCCCGGAAGGCTTCGCTGCCAAGCGGGTCGGGATATTCTCTGCGGACCTTGTCGCGGGCATCGTCAAGGAGGTCGATCCAATGGGCAATGAAACGCCCTTCGCCATGGCTGGCGCCCTCGAATTGACCGGTGAGGGCCGCGGCACAGCCTCCACACAGGCCGTGACCGAGCACTATCACCTCTTCGACTTCCAATTGCGTCACCGCGAATTCGAGCGCGGCGGAAACGCCGTGCCGGCCGCCGCCGCGTTCGAAAGGGGGGACGAGGTTGGCGACATTGCGGACGACGAACATTTCCCCGGGGTTGGCGTCGAAGATCTGCGTGGGATCGACCCTGCTATCCGAACAGGCGATCACCATGACTTTGGGATTCTGCCGCTCTGCGAGCTCGGACCAGCGTTCGCGCTCGCGGCTCCATCCGGTTTGGCGAAAACGGCGATAACCGTCGATCAGCGCCTTGAAGTCGGCCATATTTGCTCCTTCCTGCCCGCCGTTAGCGAGGCAAGGGGAGGGGTGGCAAGTCTCGCCATGCATCGCTATCTGACACCCATGAACGAAGCCGTCGCCCCGATCGTGTCCGCCTCGCCCAACGGTCTTGGCGAGGGTAAGCAGCGCAAGCCGGACTGGATCCGGGTGAAGGCCCCGCTCGGCTCGGCTTTTTCGGAGACCAAGGCGTTGATGCGGCGGCTGAACCTCGCCACCGTTTGCGAAGAGGCTGCATGCCCGAATATTGGCGAATGCTGGACCAAGAAACATGCCACGGTGATGATCCTTGGCGATACCTGCACACGTGCCTGCGCCTTCTGTAACGTCAAGACCGGGATGCCGCGCGCCGTCGACCCTCTGGAGCCAGAGCATGTTGCGGTCGCGGCGGCCGAGCTCGGGCTGGAGCATATCGTCGTCACGTCCGTCGACAGGGATGATCTGCCGGATGGAGGCGCCAGCCAGTTCGTCAAGGTGATCGAAGCGCTTCGTCGGAATACCCCGTCGACCACCATCGAAATCCTGACCCCTGATTTCCGCAACAAATCGCAGGCTGCAGTGGAAGCCATCGTTGCCGCGCGCCCAGACGTCTACAACCACAATCTGGAAACGGTTCCGAGACTCTATCCGACCATCCGTCCCGGCGCGCGCTATTATGCGTCGCTCCGTCTGCTCGAAAGCGTCAAGCGCCAGGATCCGACCATCTTCACCAAATCGGGCGTCATGGTCGGCCTTGGCGAGCAAAGGCTGGAAGTCCACCAGGTGATGGACGACATGCGCTCGGCCGACGTCGACTTCCTGACCATGGGCCAGTATCTGCAGCCCACACCGAGACACGCCAGCGTAGAGGAGTTCGTGACGCCGCAGGCCTTCGGCGCCTATGCCGCCATCGCCCGCGCCAAGGGCTTCCTGCTGGTCGCGGCAAGCCCGCTCACCCGCTCCAGCTACCATGCCGGAGACGATTTCGCGAAGATGAAGACAGCGCGCGAGGCGAAACTGGCGATTGCGCGGTAGAGAGCAGCATGCCCCGACATACCGAAACGCGCAGCATCAGATATACGCCCGAACAGATGTTCGATCTGGTTGCGGACGTGAAGCGCTACCAGGAATTTCTGCCCTGGGTCGCAGCGACGCGCGTTCGTTCCGACAGCGAAACCCTGATGGTGGCAGACCTCGTCGTCGGCTTCCGCTCGCTGAAGGAAACCTTCACCTCCAGGGTTACCAAGGAGCGGCCCGGCCGTATCGTCGTCGACTATGTCGAAGGACCGCTCAAATACCTGCACAACAGCTGGAATTTCCGCCCCGACGGCAAGGGCGGGACCGAGATCGACTTCTGCGTGGATTTCGCCTTCCGCTCGCGAATTTTCGAAAGTCTGGCCGGCCAGATGTTCGATCGCGCGCTGAGACGGATGATAGGCGCCTTCGAGGAGCGCGCCCATCAGCTTTACGGGACGGACGAGGGCGAATCTGGCTCCGCAGAAACCGGCATCAGCAGTTCGAGCGCGCACAAGGCGGCCTGAAGACGGACGCCGCCACGGCCAAGGTCTCCAAATTCCTTGAGGTCGGCGACGATCTCCTTCGGATCCGCGCCGCGGCGTGCCCGGGCGAACACCACCGTCCCGACCGGCTTGTTGGCAGTACCCCCATCGGGCCCGGCGATGCCCGTGATGGCCACTGCCGTGTCCGCGCCCGTGCGTTCGAGCGCTCCCTGCGCCATCGCCCAGGCCACCGCCACCGAAACGGCGCCGAATGTGTCGATCACATCGCCGCTCACTTGCAGGAGGTGCATTTTCGCTTCGTTTGAATAGGTTACGAAACCTGCTTCGAAAACGTCAGAGGACCCGGCAATTTCGGTAAGAGCCGCAGACACCAGACCGCCGGTGCAGCTTTCGGCGACGGCGACACGAAGACCGGCGGCGCGATTGGCGAGGATCACCTCGCGGGCCTCTTTGACAAGCTCGGCGGGCAGGCAAGTATCGATTTTGTCGATCATATCGTCTCCGGAAGCCGCACGGTCGCCACGGCCTGGACCGCTACGCCCTCGCCGCGGCCTGTGAAGCCAAGCCGCTCCGTCGTCGTGGCCTTGATGCTAACCCTTCCCACCGGGACCCGCAACAAGGCTGCCAGCGATTGTCGCATAGCGAGACGGTGCGGCCCGATCTTCGGCTCCTCGCAGATGATCGTGACATCGACGTGATCGATCCGGCCGAGGCGTGCCTCCACCAAGGATCTGGCATGTTCGACGAACAAGGCCGAAGCCGCGCCACGCCATTGCGGGTCGGATGGGGGAAAATGATCGCCGATATCGCCTTCGGCAACGGCGCCCAGCAGAGCATCCGTGACCGCGTGGAGCAGGACGTCGGCATCGCTGTGACCGCTGAGGCCCCGCCCGTGGGGGATGCGGATGCCGCCCAGGCGGATTTCGTCGCCGGCGCAAAAGGCATGGACGTCGAAGCCGGTGCCGGTGCGGGTCGTCAAATGTGTAGCAAGCCTCGCCTCGGCGCGCACGAAATCCTCCTCGTAGGTCAGCTTTTCCAGAATCGCATCGCCGGGGACGGCCGCAACCTCCAGGCCTGCCGCTCGGGCAACTTGGGCATCGTCGGTCGCCTCTCCGCTCTGCCAGCGGCGATGGGCATCGAGAATGGCTTCGAAATGGAAGGCCTGTGGCGTCTGTACCCGCACCAGTCCGTCCCTCGGGACGGCATCCCCCAGCGCCGCTCCCGCACGCGCAAGCGTATCCGCGATAGCGAGCACCGGCGCCGCCGCCTGGCTGGTCGTCAGCGCCGTCAGCAGCCTGGCAACGACCTCTTTCGGCAAAAAGGGCCTCGCCGCATCATGAATAAGCACATTTCCGGCACCGCCTTGCGACGCCAGCATGTCGAGGCCGCGCCGGACGGAATGCTGGCGCAGCGCTCCGCCGAGGATCGGTGACGGAAGATCATGATCGCCCACCGCCGCATGGTAGAGCGCCTCCTGATCCGGTCCGATCACGACCTGGATATGCCCGACCCCCGCCGCCGCGAGATGGTCGATCGCATGGGCCAGCACCGACTTGCCGGCAAGCTGCCGATATTGTTTGGGAAGATCGCCGCCCATCCGGCTGCCGCTTCCCGCCGCCACCACCAGTGCGATCGTCTGTGCCGAGCGGTCCATCGCCGCCCCCTAGGGTCCAATCCCGGTTCCGGCAACGGTCGTGATCGCCCGGCCGGCACGTGGAGCCCAGGCAACCTTGCCCAAACCAGGCTTTGGCGCTAAGCCGCGCCGGCTTTTATGACCCGCCTGAAGCCCATCTCCATCGGCCCCGTCCGCGTCGAAATGCCGGTGATCCTGGCGCCGATGACGGGCGTCACCGATCTGCCCTTCCGCAAGGCCGTCAAAGCTTATGGCGCCGGACTGACCGTGACGGAAATGATCGCCAGCCAGGCGATGATCCGCGAGACCCGTCAGTCGCTTCAGAAGGCGGCGTGGGATCCGGTCGAAGAGCCTGTGTCGATGCAATTGGCCGGGTGCGCGCCCGCCGAGATGGCGGAGGCTGCCAGGCTGAACGAGGATCGCGGCGCCGCAATCATCGACATCAATATGGGCTGCCCGGTCAAGAAGGTCGTGAATGGCGACGCCGGTTCTGCGCTCATGCGCGACCTGCCGCTTGCAGCTTCGATCATCGATGCGACCGTCAAGGCGGTCAAGGTGCCCGTCACGCTGAAGATGCGGATGGGGTGGGACCATGGCAGCCTCAACGCGCCGGAACTCGCCCGCATCGCCGAAGATCTGGGCGTTCAATTGATCACTGTCCATGGCCGCACCCGCTGCCAGCTGTACAAGGGCGAGGCGGACTGGCGCTTCGTCCGCAAGGTGAAGAATGCCGTGTCCTTGCCGGTGATCGTCAACGGCGACATCTGCTCGATCGAGGATGTCGAGGCCGCCCTCGACCAGAGCGGCGCCGATGGGGTGATGATTGGCCGCGGGGCCTATGGCCGTCCGTGGTTGCTGGGCCAGGTCATGCACTGGCTGAAGACGGGTGAGCGCCGATCCGACCCAAGCCTCGATGAGCAATATAGCCTCATCATCGAGCAATATCGGTCGATGCTGGATCATTACGGCCCCGAGATCGGCGCCAATTGTGCACGCAAGCATATCGGCTGGTACACGAAGGGATTGCATGGCTCGGCGGAGTTTCGCAACGCCTTCAATAAGGAAGGCGATCCCATCCGCGCGCAGGCCATGCTCTATGAATTTTATGCTCCCTGGCTGAAGCGAGCGGCGGCCTGAGCGGCCAGCGACACTTTGCCAGCGTCGAAGCGAGGATTATCACCTCATCTGCTGTGTTCTTTATGCCACATTCTTGTGGTAGGACGGCAACGTGAACGCCGAAGCGCCGATTGCTGCAGAGACCAGGCCCCGCTGGCAACGACGTATTTCGGTCGCGATCCGCCGCAGCCGGATCATGCCGTTTGTCGAGATCGTCTCGCTCGTCGCATTTCTCGGGATGGCAGGCATCAGCTATTTCATCGTCACTCGGCCGGGGCAGCCGGGTGCGCTGCTGAGCCCGCCGATGGTAGCATTGTTGCTGGTCGCCAATCTGGTGCCGGCGATGGGGCTGATGGTGCTGTTCGCGCGCCGCGTCGCGATGGCGCGCGCTGCCCGTTCGCCGATTGGGGGAAGGGGTCGGCTTCATCTGCGTCTGGTCGCTCTCTTTTCGGTCATCGCCAGCGTTCCGACGCTCCTGGTGGTTATCTTCGCTTCCTTACTGTTCCAGAGCGGCGTTCAGTTCTGGTTCTCGGATCGCGCCCGTATCGTGCTGGAAAATGCCGATAATGTCGCCCAAGTCTATGCGGCGGAGCAAAAGGAGCGAATCACCCGCGATACGATCGCGATGAGCGGCGACGTCGTGGCGGACGTCAACGAATTCGGGATCGACAGTCCACGCTTCGCCGAGGCTTTGTTCAAGCAGGTGGTGGTTCGCGATCTTACGGAAGCGGCTCTCATTTCCGTGAACAACTCCGGCGAACGCCAGCTTCTCGCTCAAGTGAATTTCGACGACCGCCCGCTAGACAAGCGCGTACCGACGGCGGTCTTGCGGTCGCTGCGCGGCGGGGAGCCGCGCGTCGTCACCGATGCCGGCGATCGGGTGGAAGCCGTAGTGCGCCTCGATCCGCAGGCCGAAGTCTATCTCTATGCTTCGCGAACGGTGAACCCTGCCGCGCTGAAGCAGATTGCGGAAGGCCGAAGCGCTGCAAGCGATTATCAACGGACACTGACGCGCTCCCGGACCCTGCAGCTTCGTTTCAACGCTCTCTTATTGCTGGTGTCTTTGCTGATCGTGGCGACCTCGATCTGGATCGCACTGGCCCTCGCCGACAAATTGGTCCGGCCGGTGGGCCAGTTGGTGAATGCGGCCCGACGAGTCACCGCCGGCGATCTGTCGGCGCGTGTGCCCCGGTCACGGGAAAATGACGAGGTCGCGACCTTGGCCAATGCCTTCAACCGGATGACCGGTCGTCTCGAGGAACAGACCGGCGCCCTGGTTTCCGCCAATGCGCAGCTCGACAATCGCCGCGCCTTCATCGAGGCAGTGCTTTCGGGCGTCACGGCGGGCATCATCTCGCTGGACTGGGACCGTACGGTGCGGCTCATCAACAGTTCCGCCGAAGGCCTGCTCAAGACGAGCAAGGACCAGGCGATCGGTCAGAAGCTGGCAGCGCTCGCGCCCGAACTCGACAGGCAGCTCGACAGCGAGGAACGCGAGGACATCATCCAGTTCGCCTCGGCCGGCGAGCCACGCACGCTGGCGGTGAAGAGGGTGAAGGTGGAAGGTGGACATGTGCTGACCTTCGACGACATCACCGAGCAGCTTCTCGATCAGCGCCGCGCCGCCTGGTCCGACGTGGCCCGGCGGATCGCGCACGAGATCAAGAATCCACTGACGCCGATCCAATTGGCGGCGGAACGCCTGCAACGCCGCTACAGCCGCGAGATCACGTCGGACCCCGCGACCTTCGAACGCCTCACGGATACGATCATTCGCCAGGTCGGCGATCTGCGAAGGATGGTCGATGAATTCTCATCCTTCGCGCGCATGCCGAAACCCGTCTTCCGCGAAGAGGATATGGCCGAGATCGCACGTCAGGCACTGTTCCTCCACGAGGTCGCCCATCCCGAGATCGGGTTCCGTCTCGACGCGCCGGAGCCGTCGCCCACATTGGTCTGCGACCGCCGGCAACTCGGCCAGGCGCTGACCAACATCGTCAAGAACGGGGTCGAGGCCATCCAGCACAAGCGGGAGAGCGGCGACGGGGCGGAGACAAAGGACGAGGTCGCCCTGGTCATTCAGGAGCGAGACGGCCAGCTGGTCGTGGAAGTCACCGACACCGGCCCTGGATTGCCGGTCGAACGCGGACGGCTCACCGAACCTTACATGACGACGCGCGCAAAAGGCACCGGCCTCGGCCTCGCCATCGTCAAGAAGATCGTCGAAGAACATTTCGGCAGCATCGAATTTGAAGACAATCCAGCAGGTGGGACCCTGGTACGCCTCGTCTTCGACGCCGAAACGCTCGCGCGGCTCGGCGGAGGCGTCCGATACTCCGACGAAAAGGCGGCAACTGGTTAGCTATGGCCCTCGACATACTCATCGTCGACGACGAACAGGATATTCGCGATCTCGTTTCAGGCGTGCTCGAGGACGAAGGCTATTCGGCCCGGACCGCGGCCAATAGCAGCGAGGCCCTGGCCGCGATCGCCGACCGGCGCCCGTCACTGGTCCTGCTCGATGTTTGGCTCCAGGGATCGAAGCTGGACGGACTCCAGCTCCTGGACGAGCTCAAGCGCCGCGATCCGACGCTGCCGGTGCTGATGATTTCAGGCCATGGCAATCTCGACACCGCCGTCGCCGCAATCCGGCAGGGTGCGGTCGACTTCATCGAAAAGCCATTCGAGGCGGGACATCTTCTCCACCTCGTCGCCCGCGCGACGGAGACCGACCGTCTGCGACGCGAAAATGCCACCTTGCGCGCGCAGATCGGTCAGGAAACGGAACTCACCGGTTCCAGCGTGGGGATCAACGCGGTTCGGGCGACCCTCAAGCGGGTCGCGAGCACCGGGAGTCGCGTGCTCATCACAGGTCCGGCCGGGGTCGGCAAGGAAGTCGCCGCCCGATTGCTGCACAATTGGAGCCAGCGGACCAATGCGCCGTTCATGGTCGTCAGCGCAGCCCGCATGACGCCAGAGCGGGTCGAAGAGGAACTGTTCGGCGTGGAGGAGGGGGGAGAGCTTTCCCGCCCCGGCCTCCTGGAACAGGCCCATGGCGGCACATTGTTTCTCGACGAGATCGCCGACATGCCAATGCCGGCCCAGGCCAAGATCCTGCGCGTCCTCACGGATCAAAGCTTCACACGGGTCGGTGGCCAGCGCATGGTCAAGGTCGACATGCGGGTCATTTCGTCGACATCGCGCCTGCTTTCCGAGGAGATCGCCGCGAGCCGCTTCCGGGAGGACCTGTTCTACCGCCTGAACGTGGTGCCGGTTCATCTGCCGGCGCTTGCCGAGCGGCGCGAAGACATTCCGGAACTGGTGGCCCACTTCGCCGCACGCTACGCGGCCGATCAAAGGCTGCCCACGCCCAATTTCTCGGACGACGCCATAGCGGCCCTGCAGGCTTATGACTGGCCCGGCAATGTCCGCCAGCTCCGCAATGTCATCGAGCGGACCATCATCCTCGCGCCAGGCGCACGCGTCGGCTGCATCGAGATCGACATGCTGCCGCCGGAGTTGCTGAGCGAACAGGCGCAGCTCAGCCCCGGCGAGGCGGTCAAGGCGATCATGGGTACTCCGCTGCGCGAAGCGCGCGAAACGTTCGAACGCGAATATCTGCGGGTTCAGATCCGCCGATTTTCCGGGAACATCTCGCGTACCGCGACCTTCATCGGCATGGAACGTTCGGCCTTGCACCGGAAGCTGAAAGCCCTGGGCATCGCCGACAATCGGGGTGACGACGGTGAATAGGGCCGGTCCGACGTCGACGTCCGGCGCCAGCTTCCTGGCCATCCCGATGCTGGACGGTCGGGGCAGGACCATGATACCGGCTATTGAGCCACTACCGACACGCCTCTAACCAACGCGCGCAAGATTCCCTATCTGGGCTTCGGCGGAAACGATCCGCCATTGAAGGAGAGCGGCCATGGCCGACAAGGTCAACAACCTCCAGGACATGTTCCTCAACAACCTGCGTCGTTCCAAGACTCCGGTTACCATGTTCCTGGTCAAGGGCGTGAAGCTTCAGGGAATCATCACCTGGTTCGACAATTTCTCCGTCCTGCTTCGGCGCGACGGTCAGGCGCAACTTATCTACAAGCACGCCATCTCGACCATCATGCCAGCGCAACCGGTCGACCTGGCGGACATCGAGAAAAGCTTCGCCGAACAGATCGAAAAGAAGAAGCCGACCTTGCTCCAGGAGGTCTTCCTCGGCGCCGTCCGCCGCTCCGGTGGCCCTGTCACCATGTTTCTGGTGAATGGCGTCATGCTGCAGGGCGAGATCGTCGCCTTCGATCTGTTCTGCATGCTGCTTGAGCGCGACGGTCTTTGCCAATTGGTCTACAAGCACGCCGTATCGACCGTACAGCCCGAGCATCCGATCAATTTGATCGAGGATGAGGAGCAAGTCGACTGAGCGTCTTTGATCGATCGTCCGAAAGCGACGTCAGCCGCGGCGCCCGCGCCCTCATCGTCCTGCCGGAACTGGGCGGGGAGGTACGCCGCGACGTCGACGCGCGCCTTGATGAGGCTGCGGGCCTTGCCGAGGCGATCGGCATCAACGTGGCGGAAAAGCTTCATTTCAAAGTCCGGTCGGCCCGGCCTGCGACGCTGTTCGGATCCGGTCAGGTGGAATCGATCGGTCAGGCGGCTGCCCAGGCGGAAGCGGAGCTGATCATTGTCGATGCGCCGATCACGCCCATCCAGCAGAAGAATCTGGAAACTGCGACCAAGGCGAAGGTCATCGACCGCACCGGACTGATCCTCGAAATCTTCGGCGAACGTGCGGCGACCGCCGAGGGGCGCCTCCAGGTCGAGCTGGCGCATCTCGATTATCAGGCCGGCCGCCTGGTACGTAGCTGGACCCACCTGGAGCGCCAACGCGGCGGTTTCGGTTTCCTAGGCGGCCCTGGCGAGACCCAAATCGAGGCGGACAGGCGGCTGATCCGCGACCGCATGGCCAAGCTCCGCAAGGAACTGGACCAAGTGACCCGCACCCGGGCGCTCCATCGCGCCCGCCGCCAGCGCGCGCCTTGGCCCGTCATCGCCTTGGTAGGTTATACCAATGCCGGCAAATCGACTTTGTTCAATCGCCTCGCCCGCGCGGATGTGATGGCGGAGAATCTGCTGTTCGCCACGCTCGACCCGACAATGCGAGAGATCGAACTGCCGGGGTTCGACAAGGCGATCCTCAGTGATACGGTCGGCTTCATATCCGATCTCCCAACCCAATTGATCGCCGCTTTCCGGGCGACCCTCGAAGAAGTGATCTCGGCCGATCTCATTATCCATGTGCGCGACATTTCCCATCCCGACAGCGACGCGCAACGTGCCGATGTCGAGCAGGTGCTCGCCGAAATCGGTGCCGGCGGCGAAGGCGGATCGCCCGTGATCGAAGCATGGAACAAGATTGATGCTCTGACCGAGGAGGATGTCGAGCGTATCCATGCCGAGGCGATCAGAAGGGAAGACGTTGTTCCGATCTCGGCACTGTCCGGGCAAGGGATGGATGACCTTCTTGCCTGCGCGGCCGAGAATCTGCGCAAGGGCGCACAATTGCGGACATTGACCCTCCCGGCCGCTGCCGGCGAAGCGCTCGCGTGGCTTCATGCCAATGGAGAGATCGTGAGCCAGTCCAGCGAAGATATGGAGACGATCGTCTCCGTCCGCCTCTCCGAGGTCGATTGGGCTCGTTTCGAAAGCCGCTTTCATCACACGGTTTAGGCCCATTTGTCGTGCTCTTCCAAGCTGCCCGATGATCCTGTCCGGCCCGGAAGCGCTTAACCCGAAATGCCTTTCTTGGCCTGTTTCCAAAGCGCCTCAAGCTCTTCTATATTCAGATCTTTCAATGACTTGTCGGCAATATCTTCAACCAATCTGAAACGCTTCTCGAAGCGGTTCGAAGCTTCTCGCAGGGCCGTCTCAGGATCGATCTCCAGATGCCGGGCGAGATTGACGACCGAGAAAAGCAAATCGCCAAGCTCAGACTGGCGCTCGGATGCATTCTTCGCCTCATTCAGTTCGGCCAATTCCTCGTCGATCTTCGCTTTTGGTCCGGACGCATCCGGCCAGTCGAAACCGACCCGGGCCGCCCGACGCTGGAGCTTCTCCGCCCGTTTCAAGGCGGGGAGGGCGTGTGCGACTCCCGCCAGTGCGCTCGTGTCGCCACTGCCGTTCCGATCCTGCGCCCGTTCCTCGGCCTTCAAGGCTTCCCAGCCAGGACTTTCCTCGCGATCGCCGAAGATATGCGGATGCCGACGGACCATCTTTGCGCAAATCGACGTCATGACGTCATCGATCGTGAATGCGCCGAGTTCCTCGGCCATGCGCGCATGATAGACGACCTGAAGCTGAAGGTCGCCAAGTTCATCTTTCAGATCATCCATGTCCATGCGATCGATCGCATCGGCGACCTCATAGGCTTCCTCAATCGTATAAGGCGAGATGGACCGGAAATCCTGGACACGATCCCAAGCGCATCCCTGCACGGGATCACGCAGCCGCCTCATGATCTCGACCAGTTCGGCGAGCTTTGCGCCGCGGGCTTCGGATTCAGCCGACTTTACAGCGTGAGGGGACTCGGAGGGGGGAAATTCCTGGTCCATCTCAAAGTGCGATAATATACAGAAAGTGAAACGGCCCTTTTCGAAAGAAAAGGGAATTATTCGTGAACACAGTAGCAACTCCTTTGGTCACTGTCCGTGACCTTCCCAAGACGGGACGCAAGTTGCGTCGCCCGTCTCATCGGTTTCAACTTAGGACACGGCCTTGGCAACTGCAGCCGTTCTTGATCGCTCCGGTTCTGCCGGGCGAAACCATGCAGAACTTGTTGCTCCAAGCCCGCGTCGTGACGGACCCGATCAAAAGCCCGCTCGTCGGCTGGTGGACGGAATATTACTTCTTCTACGTCAAGCTGCGCGATCTCGATGATCGCGACACCCTGACGGATATGCTTGTGACTAACGCAAGTGTCGCCGGTCTGGCGACCGCCGCGGACGTGCCGACGAACCATCGCGGAGACGGCATTAATTTTTCGTTGAAATGCCTCGAAAGGGTCGTTGACGAATATTTCCGCGATGATGGCGAAGCCTTTCTAGAGGGCGCAATCGACGGGCTACCCCTGGCGGCCGTCGATGTCCACGACTTCACCGACAGTGCCATCCTCGACACGGCGACGGCCTCGTCTGACGACGAGTTGCCGGGGGAGAACCCGACCTTGCCCGCCCATATGTCGGCCTTCTCCGATCACTATGCCCATTGGGAAGCGATGCGGGACATGCAGCTAACGGCTGCGACCTTTGAGGACTGGCTCAAGGCGTTCGGTGTGGCAGCTCCTCGGGAGGTCCGGGAGGAGAACCACAAGCCCGAACTGATCCGCTACGTTCGGGAGTGGTCCTACCCGTCCAACACGATCAACCCCGCTGACGGTGCGCCGTCCTCGGCTGTCTCTTGGTCTGTTGCCGAGCGCGCGGACAAAGACCGGTTCTTCGCCGAACCGGGCTTCGTGTTTGGCGTGACGGTGGCCCGGCCGAAGGTGTACTTCGGTAACGTCGAGGCGGCTGGCTCCCACTACCTCGACACGCCCTATGCCTGGCTGCCAGCCGTCCTTCATAGCGACCCCTACACGTCGCTGCGAAAGTTCACGGATACAGAGGGGCCGCTCGCGGCGACCGCGACGGGTGCCTACTGGATCGATATCCGCGACTTGTTCGTCCATGGCGACCAGTATGTGAACTTCGCGATGACCGCGACCGATGATAGCTCGGTCGCGCTGCCGACTGCCGGGATGTCGAGGAACTACGCGACCTCGACGGACGCAGACGCCCTGTTCGTCGGTGCCGCGAACAAGATCAAACAGGATGGCAGGGTGGATCTCCGCATCCTGTCCCGGATCGCGGAGGACACTTCGCTATGAAACCGATCCTGACCAAGCACGGTAAGACCGTGCTGAAACAAATGCTGCCCTATGTTGGGCTCGTGATCGCCGTTGGCTTCATGCTGACGGGATGCACGACTGTTGACGGCATGGTGCTCTGCGAGCGGTTGCCGGATGGGCATTTCACATGCTCCGGTGAGGTCAACGGCATGTGAAGGCATGGGCGGCAGGACCGGGGGGTCGCTGCCGCCCATGATCCCTAGACGGTCCACGCTTCCATGCGGGACCGCGCATCTACGGATAAGTGAACATGGGCAGGATACCCGATGAGCTGGTCGTAAGTGACCAGCCCTCTCTTTCCGAGCGACTTGACCAGATCAAAGAGGCGTCGGGCGTCCCATCCGGGGCGCTGGAAGTCGGCGGCCCACCCGGTCATATGGCCGCTCGTGCGGCTTCCGCCGACCGCCTTATTACGGACGGGCGATCGCCATCCGCTCGTTACGATGATCGGCCCACCGATGTGGGTCCGGATTACCTCAAGCTCGTGTGCCAGGACCCGGAGACGGGCCTCCCACAGCGGGTAAAGGTTGTGGCTTTTGAAAAGCTCGCGCTCGCTCTCCGCGATGAACTCTGAGAGCGCAAAGTGCTCAGACAGTTTCTTCCTCATTCTCCATTTCCCTCCGGTTGCGACTGCAACCGGAGGTTGCCCCTTGGCGAAAGCGGGGGGTGGCCTGTCAAGGGAGTGGTGCGGCCCGCAGCGAAGCGAGGACCCGGTCCCTTGACAGGGCAGGGGGGCAGAGCCCCCATTCCTTGTGCGTTTTTATGCACGGCCGAAGGCCGTGCTCTTGTCTTACAACGCACAAATGACACCGGCTGTGAACGGTGGCGTCCATGACCTTCCAGCATCTCGACATCTGGAAGCGAACGGCCGCGCGCGCATACCAATCGGGCGCGGAGGTCGCCTGCCCCGGAGGGCAGGGGCACGGTCTCACCCGGTTAAGGTGGAACGTAGCAGGCCGCTGTCAACGGCCTGTTTACCGCGAGTATGTAGGAGCGGCGGCGACTCGCAGAAACGGGAGCCGTCTTAAGGTGCACCAACGTGGCGCCGACACGTACAACAGGGGTGCGCCCCACGTCCTCGAAATGGACGTGCGATGCCGCAAGTGCGCGGAGTGCCTGAAGGCCCGGAGCCGCCACTGGCGATTTCGAGCGGAAGCCGAAATGAAAGCAACGCTCGGGCGAACTTGGTTCGTCACCCTGACCTTGAGGCCCGAGGAACATTTCAAAGCCTATGCCCGCGCGTGCCTGCGACTGTCCCGCGACGGCATCGACTTTGACCGGCTATCAACCGACGAGCAATTCGCGGAACGCGTTGCGGAGATCGGGCCGGAAATCACGCTATGGCTCAAACGCGTGAGAAAACAGACCGGAGCGAAGCTCCGCTACATCCTTGTAGTAGAGCCGCATAAGTCAGGGCTCCCTCACTTCCATATGCTTCTGCATGAAGTGAGTTCTGCGAAGCCCGTCGCCGCAAGGGCCATGAAATACCAATGGCAATTAGGTTGGTGGCAAGGCTCTCTGGTCGACCAGAGTAGCACCAACCGGGCGGCTGGCTATGTGGCGAAATACCTCACCAAATCCGCTACTGCGAGGGTACGCGCATCGCGGGGTTATGGCACCGGAAGCGGTGAAATACGTCCTAAGGACATAGAGACGAAGGAAGGATTTTTTTCGGCGTTGAAAAAAACCGAGGAACGTGAAAAGAAACCCTCCCTGACCCCCCAATACGATAACGAAAGTTGTAAGCGTTTGGGGACTGATCATGCCGAATGCATACGCCGGATCTTCGAGACGGAGTGTGAAAGAATCGCTGCCGAGGCCAGACCATCCGGGCCGCAGGCTAGCCAACGCGATAGCGAACAACGACCGGGCTCCGAGCCCGGCGAACGAGAACTATCGTACGAGACGTATACCCAGGCGCGCTGGGCCGTTTGGAAACGCCGTCATTATCCGCCGGAGCGATGTGCGCGCCACACGCCCCGAAATCTCGCTGAACTTGCCGAGGGGCTATGGCCGGAACGTCTGGAAAGCGTTCGGCCGGGTCCTGCCGTGGATCGATCTGATTGATGCTATCGACGCGATCCCACAGATGGCGCGCTCCAAGAGTCCAGCCCATTGGAACCTCAACGGCTGGACGATAAAAAACGGCCCCTGCGTCTACGGCTCGCCCGCGTGTTGGTCCGATGGCTACACTTACTATTCGACGGGCGGCAGCTCCGCGACTGGCTGCCTTACTGGGCAGGCCACGTCGCCCCTTAACTGCTCCAAACCGGGGCAGGGCAGCATCCCCGGTTCTGCCAATCACGCGGTGCTGTGGGAGAAGTACGACCCACCGGGGCCGCTCGCGCCGAAAAAGCGGGCGGTTTACACGCTCGTTCGCCCGCCCGGTGTCGCAACCGAGCCCTACGCGACTCCGGGCAGCGCGGCGCGGCCATATCCGGTCTACGTAGCGCCAAGGCTACCCGCGAACATGCCCGACTGGCTGCCCACCTACGACCCACACATCGTGCCGCCAGGACGGTTCATGCCCACACCGGAGCCAATCCCCTACAGCATGATACCGAGGGCAGGGCCGAACCCCCGGCGCTCTCCGAAGGAACAACGCCAGCGCGGCCCGGCGCCGCGCGCGCGGTCGTGGAGCCCCTACCGACAATACCCGAAGCGGCCCGGACCGGGCGTGAAGGAGCGCAAGGGCGCATTGTCGGCCGGGGGAACGGCCTTGAAGATCGTCGGCGGGTTCACCGAGTCGCTCGACGTCATCAACTCGTTCTATGATGCGCTGCCTAACCAGTACCGCCCCGGCTATTATGAGCTCCACTATCGGGACAAAAAAACGGGCGAAATCAAGACGTACTGGAAGAAACGCTGGAATGCGTCTCAATGGCAGCGCGCCAAGGCGGTCTTTCAACACTGGGACAAGGTGGACCTTGCACAGGGGCTCGCGAACGCAGTCGCCGAGAACGTGAAAGATGTCGCCTGGGGTACGGTAGGCCGCAACGCCGGTGGATGGCAGCTCGGGCCTTGGGACTCCGCGCCCGGAGACTGGTCGCACCAATCCACCCAAAAAGATGAGGACTGGTATGACGAAGCATATTGACCCACGATATGTAGTGTGATTCTTTGGCGGCTCCGCATGGTGCGGATGAAAGGAAGGAAAATGTTATGGCCTACCGAAGGAAAGCGACGCGCAGCAGAACGCGTCGGACGGGAACTCGCACGAGCGCTCGCCGCAGCTATTCTCGCGCTCGTCGCGCTCCTGCAAGTCGTCGGCGATCCGGCGCTACTCGCAGCCGTGCGCAAACTGTGCGGTTAGAGATCGTACAGGTCGGCGCGAACCCGATTGCGCGTCCGGCTGGCGAGGGCGCCCAGGTGAAGCCCAAGAGCCGGAAGTTCTGAAACCGGGCCGTTTCCCTTCTGTTCCGCAAAGTGCGATAATATACATTATGTAAAATATGTCCTCATGGACGCAGGATCAGCCATCGCCCCTCGACACCCCACCCGGACAGTGACGACAGGAAGTTCATCCCGAGCACATTCATCTCGCCAAAGGCATCGGACACGTGCACGGCCATGTCTCTGCGCTCGATCGAACCCAAACTGATCCTGTCCGCACGGCCCCGCCGGACCGTGACCATGCCATTTGCCGTCTGAACCATAGCCGACAGGCCGCCGCGGATGTCGATGCCCGCCCGTCTGGCCGTTTCGGTCGAAATGCTGGTGGTCGTGGCACCGCTGTCGATCAGGAACCGGACCTGTTCGCCGTTAATCTCGGCATCGGCCCAGAAATGGCCGTCCTCGGCCTGCCTGATACGCAGATTCTCGCCCGCCTGTACCACGGCCCCGTCGCCCCGGCCTTCGGCCACTATACGGTCGCCGAGTGCCGCGAAATCGTCCTTGAGCGCGAAAACCGCGAACAGCGCCGCGAAGATCAACAGCCACATTGCAGCCATCTTCAGACCGGCGGCCATTGGAATACGCCGGACCGCGAGCGCGCTCGCCACCAGTACCATGACTCCGATCAGGTAGATGAAGTGGATCGCCTGATCGCCGTCGCTCACAATTGGATGACCTGCCCGTCATAGGCCGGCTCGACTCCGTCCGGCAGCTCCGCCACCAGCGTGTCATAGTCCATGCTATTGTCCATATGCGTCAGGATCGCGCGCTTCGGTCGAATCGCCCGGATCCATTCCAAAACTTGGCTCAGATGTGGATGGGTCGGATGAGGCCGACGGCGCAAAGCATCGACTACCCAAAGATCTATGCCTTCGAACATGTTCGCCATATCAGGCGTCAGCTCATTGAAATCAGTGGAATAGACGATCGAAGCGCCACCTGCGTCGAAGCGCAGCCCGGCGCTGGTGATGGTGCCGTGCGGCTGATCCACGGTGCGCACCGAAATGCCGCCCAGATTCATATGATCGGGCAGGCATTTTCCCCGCACGACCGCCGGATACCCGCCCTTCCCGTCGAAGGCGTAGGCGAAGCGTTGCTGCAAGACCTCCAGCGTGTCCTGGCGGGCATAGCCAGCGACGGGCCGTCCCCGCGCGTGATAGAGCTGCCGAAGATCGTCGATCCCGTGACAATGATCGGCATGATCATGGGTCCAGATCACGCCTTCGACATCGCTGACCCGCGCATCGAGCAACTGCTCCCGCAGATCGGGGCCGGTGTCGACCAGAATCCGCGCATTGCCGTGGCTGACCAGAATGGAGACGCGCCTGCGCCGGTTTTTGGGATTATCGGCATCGCACTCTCCCCAGTCGTTGCCAACGCGAGGCACGCCCGAAGAGGTTCCGCAACCGAGGATTTGGACGTCCATCAGCCGACCTTGCCGAACAATGTTCGAAAGTTGGTGCTGGTCCGCTCGGCAAGCGATTCCACCGCCTCCTGCCGCAACATGGCGAGGAAGCGCGCCGTGTCGGCCACGAAGGCCGGCTCGCAAGGCCGGCCGCGATGCGGCACCGGCGCCAGGAAAGGCGAATCCGTTTCGATCAGCAGCCGGTCGGCGGGAATATGCTTCGCCGTTTCCTGAAGGTCGCGGGCATTCTTGAAGGTCACGATGCCCGAAATGGAAATGTAGAAGCCCAGATCCAAGGCCTTGCGCGCGAAATCGGCGCTGGCAGTGAAGCAGTGAATAACGCCGGTAAAGCCACCCTTCCCCATCTCTTCACCGAGAATCTCCGCCGTATCCGCCTCGGCCTCGCGCGTGTGGACAATGAGCGGAAGGCCGGTTTCGCGTGCTGCGGCGATATGGGATCTGAAGCTGGTCCGTTGCCGCTCCCGATCGGAGCGGTCATAGTAGAAATCGAGACCGCTCTCGCCGATCCCGACGACTCGCGGGTGCTGCGCCTTGGCGACGAGAGTCCGTGTGTCTATCTCCTCATGCGTATCGGCGTCGTGCGGATGGATGCCGACCGACGCCCATATATCCGGTTCACGTTCGGCAATGCCGATTACAGCGTCCCATTCGGCCGCGCGAGTGGAGATGTTGAGCATCGTTTCCACGCCAGCGGCACGGGCCCGTTCCAGTACGCCGGGGAGTTGTTCGACCAATCCTTCATAGTTCAGATGGCAATGGCTATCGATGAACATCAGTCCGCAATCATTTCCAGCCTCGGGAAAATCGGCTGCGGGGTCTCGAGCATGAAACCCGAGTCCGCGAGCCGGCTGTAACGGTCATCATCCGCAAGCGCCTGGAAATCGCGCTCGTTCTCCGGGACGCCCATCTGGTCGAGCAGCTTCGCGGCCGACGCCGGTATCACTGGCGAAATGGCGATCGCCAGATCGATGATTGCCGCATAGAGCGTCGCCAGGACTGCGTTCATCCGCTCCGGGTCGGTTTTGCGGAGGGCCCATGGTGCCTGCGCATCGATATATTGGTTGCACGCGAAAACGGCCTTCAGCCAGACCTCTATGCCTTGGCTCAATGCAAGTTCGCCGAAAAGTGCAGGCACGTCTTTCCGCACGGTCTTCCCAACCAGGTCGAGAAGCTCCCGATCGGCAGTGTCGCCCCTCCCCGTCAGCGGCAGGCGTTCGCAATTGCGGGCGATGAAAGACAAACTTCGCTGGGCGAGATTACCGAAGCTGTTGGCAAGATCTGCATTCACCCGGGTCACGATCGCTTCGGCGCTATAACTCCCATCCTGCCCGAAGGTGACGTCGCGTAGCAGGAAATAGCGCAGCGCATCGACCCCGAAGGCGTCCACGAGCGCGTTGGGATCGACCACATTGCCGACTGATTTGGACATCTTCTCACCGCGATGGAGAAGGAACCCATGGCCGAATATCTGACTTGGCAAGGACAGACCAGCCGACATCAGGAAGGCCGGCCAGTAGACGGCGTGGAAACGCACCACATCCTTGCCGATAATATGAATATTTGCTGGCCAGAACTTTTTATAAGTCTCTGTTTCTTCGGGATATCCTACGCCAGTCAGATAGTTGGTGAGTGCGTCCAGCCAGACATACATGACATGCGTCTCGCTGTCCGGCACCTTGATGCCCCAGTCGAAGCTGGTGCGGGAGATAGAAAGATCCGAAAGCCCGCCTTCCACGAAACGCATGACTTCATTGCGGCGGCTCTCGGGCCGGATGAAATCCGGAAACCGGGCATAATGATCGAGCAGGGGCTGCTGATAGGCGGACAAGCGAAAGAACCAGCTCTCCTCGACCGTCCATTCGACGAGCGTGCCCTGCGGCGACAATTTCTCGCCGCTGTCGGCGACGACGAGTTCCTTCTCGTCATAATAAGCTTCGTCGCGGACCGAGTACCAGCCTTCATATCGGCCAAGATAAATGTCGCCGCGCTCCGCCATGGCTGCCCAGATCGCCTGGCTAGCCCGATGGTGGGCGGGCTCGCTGGTTCGGATGAATCGATCATAGGATATATTCAACCTGTCATCCATTTCCTTGAAAAGAGATGACATTTCTTCGGCAAGGCTCGCCGGCGCCACATTGCGGTCACGCGCTGCCTGGGCCATTTTCAGACCATGTTCGTCGGTGCCTGTCAGGAAGAAGACATCGCGCCCGGATGACCGCTGAAAGCGGGCGATGGCGTCGGTCGCGATAGCTTCATAAGCATGACCGATATGAGGCGGTCCGTTGGGATAGCTGATGGCGGTGGTTATGTAGAATGGGTCAGCCATCTGCCTTCTTTGGAGCAAGGGTTGCGAGCATCCCCGCCAGCTCGAACACAACGCTCTGCGGATCGAGCGAAAGGTGGGTCGCGCTTTTGGCCAGGGTGCTGGCCCTTTCCCACAAGCGGAGCGCCTCGGCAAGCGCCGTACCCCTCCTCTCCCTGGCATGTGCCGCGATCAGGGACGGGGCCCGCGCCAGAAAGGCTTCATAGCGCGGCTGCGCCGATTTGAGCGACAGGCTCTGCGCCAGCTGGCTCCGCCGCACATTGGCCCGGTCTCCCTCAGTGGCCAACACGCCCATCGCGTCGTCGAGCGCGGCGATGTCTAGGCCTCGAAAAGCGAGCGCACGCCCGGGCGAGCCCTGCCCCGCCGCTCGCAATTCCTCGATCTCCGCTTCATCGGCGTCAGGAAGAGCGGTCCGCAAGGATGACGTCATGGCGTCGTCCTCAAGCAGGTGCAGCCGAAGGTGCCGGCATCGTGACCGGATGGTGGGCAGCAGCCGCTCGGGTGCGTGACTGACCAGCAGAAACAGACTTTGCGCCGGCGGCTCCTCCAGATTCTTGAGCAGAGCGTTGGCGGCTGCCCTCTCCAGATCGTCGATCGCGTCGATGATCACCGCCCGCCAAGGCGAGATCGAGGTCGTCGTGCCGAAAAGACGCTGCAGGCCGCGTACCTGTTCAACGTTGATGCTGCGCGCAAGCTCACCGCTATCCTTGGGCAGACGTTCGAGCCGCATCAGATCGGGATGGCTTCCCGCCTCCATGAGTTTCGCTGTCGGATGGTCCTCGGCAACGTCGAGCCCAGCACCGGTTCCTTCGCCGGCCAGCACCCGCAACGCAGCCTTCTGCGCGAACAATGCCTTCCCGACGCCTGCCGGACCGCTGATCAGCCAAGCATGATGCAGGCGCCCTCCGTCCAGGCCCTCGCGGAACGCAGCCACCGCCGCATCGTGGCCGAACAATGGCTTCACAGGAAGTCCGCAATGGCCGCGATCAGCCTTTCCGTCACCTGGTCGGCATCTCCGGTGGCATCGATCCGCCGAAAACGATCGGCTTCGGCCTGGGCCAGTGCAGCGAAAGCGGCGGCGACCTTGGCATGATAGCGGGCATTGCGAGCGCCGATCCGGTCGGCTTCGCCGCCGTCACGCTGCCTTGCACGGGCGGCAGCGGCCTCGGGTGGTAGCTCCAGCAGCAAGGTGCGATCGGGCAGCAGGCCGCAGCTGCCGATTCTATGGAGCTCCATGATCGCATCCTTGCCGATTCCCCCCGCCCCACCCTGATAGGCAATGGAGCTGTCGAGAAAACGGTCGCACAGCACCCACTGCCCCCGCTCCAGGGCCGGACTGATGAGCCGTTCGACATGGTCGGCGCGGGCGGCGGCGAACAGCAAGGCTTCCGCTCGGGGCGACCAGCGCTCTTGCTCCCCCTGCAGGAGCAAGGTCCGGATCGCCTCGGCGCCTCGACTGCCGCCGGGCTCGCGAGTCTCGACGACATCGAGTCCCCGCGCCCGCAAGCTCTGCGCCAGCTGCTTCAGCTGGGTCGACTTGCCGGCTCCCTCGCCACCTTCCAAGCTGATGAAGCGGCCCCGCACCCGAAATCCATCAGGAGAAGAGCGAGGCAAGGGCTGCCCAGATGCGCCCGAAGAAACCCGCCTCCTCGACCGCCGATGCGGCAATGAGAGGCATGGTCTGAGGTGGCGTGTCGCCGGTCGTGACGACGAGGTCGGCGATATGCTGGCCGGCCTTGATTGGCGCCTTGACCGGCCCCTGATAGACGATCTTGGCCCGGATAGTGCCCACCGAACCGGCCGGTACGGTGACAGCAAGATCGCGCGGCGCTACGAGCTGTACCTCGGTCTCACCGCCCATTTGCACCTTGGCGCGGCCGACTTTCTCTCCCTTGGCAAACAAAGGCTGGGCGTTCCAGGCACGAAACCCCCAGTTCATGAATTTTACGCTCTCGTCGATCCGCTGATTGTAGCTGCCCAGCCCTGCGACCACCATGATCAGCCGCCGGCCATTCTGCTCGGCCGAGCCCGTAAATCCATAGCCAGCTTCCTGCGTATGACCGGTCTTGAGGCCGTCGGCGCCGGCAACCTTGCCGAGCAGCGGGTTGCGGTTGCCCTGTGTAATGGGCTGGTTTCCCCCCATGGTTCGGCCCCAGGTGAAGCTCTCCTGGGTGTAGAATTTCTTGTAGAGATCGGGGGTTTCAAGGATCGTCGCCTCGGCCAGTCTGGCGAGATCGTGCGCCGTCGTGAATGTCACGCCCTCGTCGGGCCACCCATTGGAATTCCCGAAGTTGGAATTGGTCATGCCGATCCGCTTCGCCTCTTCGTTCATCAACGCGGCGAAAGCAGGCTCCGTCCCTGCAATACATTCGGCGAGCACGACGCTGGCATCATTGCCGGACAAGGTGACGATGCCGTGGAGCAGATTCTCGACGCTGACCTGCTCGCCTGGCGACAGGAACATGGTGGAGCCGGCGGCCGGACCATGCCATTGCTGCCACGTTTCCGGACGCACCTGACACATCTGGCTCAGCTTGAGCTTGCCCGCTTTGATGCGGTGAAAGGCGATATGGGCGGTCATCATCTTCGCCATCGATGCGGGCGGGATGCGAACCCCGGCATCCTTGGCGTAGAGAACCGCGCCGGAGGATAGATCAATGAGATAGGCGACCCGCGCCGGGGTATCGAACGGAGGCGCGGCGGCCGCAGCTGGCAAGGCAATTGAAACAGAAGAGATTATTGAAAACAGCGCCTTACGCTTCATTGTTCAAGCCGATCCTAAAATATTTTACACCACGCATTGAGATGCTTTAGCCACTCCCCTGCCCGCATGCCAGAGCTCAGCGCGAGACGGCGTCCGCAAGCAGCCCTACCGACAATGCGTAGAAGTTCGAACAATTGTAATCGAGAATCGTGCGGTAGTTGGTGGTCAGCAGATAGGCCGTTTTCCCGGGGCCGTCCGGTTCCAGCAGCGATGCCATCTCGCTATCGGCCGGCACCCGCGCGCCGAGCGGCACGATGCCCAGCCGACGCCATTCCCCGATCGACAACCAACGGCTGTGCCGCTCGTGCACCCTGGGGCAGCGCGGCGAAGAAAGCCGGTTGGCCATGCCTGACCGATCATATCCGTCGGGTACCCGCACCGCGACCCCCCAGGGCACATTGGGCTTCCAGCCCGCATTGCTGAGATAATTCGCAATCGATGCGAGCGCATCCGGCTGGCTCCGCCAGATGTCCGAACGGCCGTCTCCATCGCCGTCGACGGCGAGCCGGAGATATACGCTTGGCAGGAATTGGGGATAACCGGTCGCTCCCGCCCAGCTACCGACCAGCCGGCTCCGCGGAATGCCGCGATCAATCAGCTTCAGCGTGGCTATGAATTCGCCTGCGAACAAGTCGCGCCGCCTGCCCTCATAAGCGAGTGACGCTAGCGAGTTCAGGAGATCGAAATCGCCGGTCACGGCACCATAGCTGGTTTCATGCCCCCAGATCGCAACCAAAACGGACGGCGTGACGCCATAACGGCGCGCAATGGCGTTAAGCTGGCCTGTGTTCGAGGCATAGCGATCCCGCCCCCGGCTGATGAGCGCGGCGTTGACATGGCGCTCCCGATACGGAGCAAAGGGCGGGATCGCGCTGCTGCCCGCGCTCCCGCCCGGCTGGGCCCGGTCCAGTTCCACCGTCCGGGCGCTGAAACTCAGGCTGGCAAAGATGCTGTCCACCGTTTGGCGGTCGACGCCGGCCGCGAGCGCCTGGGCCCTGAGCTGGGGAAGATAGGCCCGGAACCCCTCATCGGTATATGTTTGGGATTGTGCACTCGCGGCCCCGCTGAGGGCCAAGCCGGTCCACGGCAGCGAGGCGGCGAGGGCGATGACTGCCACGCGGTTGAAAATGCGCATATTTCTCCCCTTTTTCACAAGCCTTCTGCCACAAGCGCCGGCGCGCCGATACTCTTCCCGTCGCTCCCGATGCACGAAAGACCGCTCCCCTGTCCTTCTCGCCGGGATGGTTCTAGGGCTGCGGCGCTTGCGCGAAAGGTCTCGAACGCCTTAAGGCGTCGGCGCCGGATGGGTGGCCGAGTGGTTTAAGGCAGCGGTCTTGAAAACCGCCGTGGGTTCACGCTCACCGTGGGTTCGAATCCCACCCCATCCGCCAACGGCACTTACTTCCAGCCGAAGCGTATTCCAACAAACAGCCCTGAGGAATTGATGCCGTCTGGATTGGTCGCGCTGCTGGACGATGTCGCAGCCCTCACGAAGCTCGCCGCCGCATCCCTCGACGATGTTGCCGGCGCCGCAGGAAAGACGGGGGCAAAGGCCGCCGGGGTGGTGATCGACGATACGGCGGTGACCCCGCGTTACGTGGTCGGGCTATCGCCCGACCGGGAATTGCCCATAATCGCCAAGATCGCTCGCGGTTCGCTGAAGAACAAATTGCTGTTCCTGCTTCCGGCGGCGATGTTCCTGGCCGCGCTTGCGCCGTGGGCGATCACGCCCATTCTGATGCTGGGTGGCGCGTATCTCAGTTTCGAAGCCACCGAAAAGATCGCCGAAAGCCTTTTCGGGGGCATCCATCACGAAGAGGACGTTACCGAGATAAAAGATCCCGGAGAGTTAGAAAAACGCCAGGTCAGCGGGGCTATACGCACCGATTTCATCCTGTCGGCCGAAATCATGGCGATCGCGCTGGCGGACCTCTCGGAACGCTCACTTCCCATGCAGGCGGTGGTGCTGGCGGCGGTCGGTATTGCAATCACGATCGGAGTATATGGCGTCGTCGCACTGATCGTGAAGATGGACGATATCGGCCTCCATCTCGCCCAACGCAGCCAAACCGGCGTGCAAGCTTTGGGCCGGCTGCTGGTGAGGGCAATGCCGACGCTGCTCAGCGGCCTGTCCACGATCGGGACCGCGGCAATGATATGGGTCGGCGGCGGGATCATCGTCCACGGCCTGGAAGAGTTCGGGTGGAGCAAGATCGGCGATTGGATCCATGATTTGGCCCTGGCAGCGGAACATGCGGTACCGTTTCTCCCCTCTGTTTTCGGCTGGATCGTGACCGCGGCGGGATCGGCGATCGTCGGAATGCTCGTTGGTGCGCCGATCGTCGCTCTCATCCATCGGTTAAAGAAATGACGCATCCGCTCCAGCCCGTTTCCATGCGGGCCCGGTGCATCATATTTCGATCGCCGGACTCCCGAATTTCTCTGAAAAACGGCCGCACACATGGCTTTGCGCCAGGTCCCTATCTATCATTCGGCTGTCACCGCAGGCCCGTATAAAAGCCCGTTGAACAGGAATTTGAACGTCGCATAAGGCTGCGCGCGCTGAGTGACTTCCGGGCCCATCATGAAGACCTTGCCCTTGCCGATATCGGCATCGACGATTGCTATCGTTCCCTTCAGCTTGTCCTGGCCCAGCGCCCAGCCGCTACGCAGCGGATTTTCCTGGTCATACCAGGATATCGGCACGGCGCCGCTGCCCGTGGCCTGGAATGACTGGCTGTTCGCGAAAAACATGTCGACCCGCTCCGGCATGCCGTAAGCGAGCGGCTGGCCATTATCGACGCGCGCCGAAACCAGCGAGCCCGGGATGAAGAAAGACGTGCGAGGCAGCGGCTTGCCTTCTTTCGCCAACGCCGCCTTGGCCGGCGCGCCGATCAGTTCGGCCAATCGATTGGCGCTTCCAATGGTTATGACGGTTCCGCCGGCCCGCGCGAAGGCTGCGATCTGCGGCACGGTCCTTTCCGTCGTGATAAGACCGAGCCTGGAACGAAGGTCGGCCGGTATGTCCCTCGCCTCGGGCTGCGGGCTTGACCGCCCTGGGTGATAGAGGCTGTCCTTGTCGAAGGGGATCGTATCGTCCGCGAAGACGAGCACATCGTACTTCTCGCCGAGGCCGCCCGCATCCAGTTCCTGCGGAAAGACCCTCCGGAATGGGAATTCGTGCTGCTCGAGCAGCCATTGCGTCCAATCTGCCTGCATCACGCCGCCATATTGATCGACCAGGCCGATCCGCGGCGGCATCAAGGCCAGAAGCTCTCCCAGGGGTGTAGTCGGAAGACCATAAGCATTGATGCCCAGTCCGGCCGTACCTTCTTCCAATATCTCCAGCGCGCGGGCCGATCGCGGCACCCAGATCGCACCGGGCTTGAGACGACGCCCTCCTGCCCTGGAGGAGGTCTTCAGCCAGGACACCCCTATTCCTGCCGCCAGCAGCCTGTTGGTCAATGTGAAGCTTTGATTGGCGTCATGGGGGATCAGCCAACCGGCCCTTCCCTCCCCTATGATTCTGCCGGGCTCGGGGGAAAGCAGATCGGGCACGCGCACGAAGGGGCCGTCCATGGCTTCCATGATCCGGTCGAACGCGATGCCCATCTGATAGGCTAGGGTGTAACCAGCGATGTCGTAAGGAGGCGTGGGAGGACCGCCCGGATATTCGAGGTCGTGAGGATGGTCCTGCGGTTCGAACATATCGATCACATGCGATCGATAGGCCTGGGCCGCCTTCACGACGAAGCTGCCGACCGGATATTTCGCTCCGCCGAGAGAAAAGGCCTCATCGGCTTTCTCGACGTCGATGCCGTTCTTGATCAAGCTGTTGAGAAACGCCGTCACGGTGGGCATGTCGGCCTGCCCGGCCGGGACGACATAACCTCTCGGATCGCGCAAGGCCGGATCGCGCAGCACTTTGTCGTAAAGGCCGGTAGCCACCCGGTTTTCGGCACGGGCGCCGATCCCATCCTCTGCCGGCGGGGGGGCGTCGCCCGCAGCTTCCTTCAACGCATCGATCCGCCTGGGCGTGACCGTCCAATGGTCGCGGCTGCCGCGCGCGATATTGTTCGATCCCATCCGGTAGATATTGAACAAGAGCCGCTCGCGGTTCCGGGACGCATAATCCAGCACGGCGCGGTTCAGCGACCATTGATATTCCAGGCTGTCGCGCAAATGCCAAGGGCCGGGTGCGACCGGCATCGGCTCGTCGTTCCGCGGCAGTTGGGTGTCCGGAACGAGCGGGATGCGTTCGGGGGTCGGCCCGCCGATTATCTCCGTCAGCAATCCGATCGAATTATGGAAATAGGCAATCGAGCGTTCCATCCCATTGTGCCAGGTCGAATAAGGGGCGCCGCTACGCATCGTGGACCCGGGCTTGCCTTCGGCAATGAGCCGGCTGTGCATGGCAGCCCCGACCTCGCTCAATTGGCTCATCACCAACGGATCGTAATTGAAATTAAACGGATCGCGGAACGGCGGCGCGAAGACCACCGTCCCTGCCGGACCGGTCTGGTGCTGGTTGAAGACGATCTGCGGAAACCATTGCCGGAACAGGACCCGGTTGATGTTGGTCGTTTCCGCCATGTGCGACGTGAAATAATCGCGATTATTATCGTGCCCCACATATTTCTGGTAAAGTCGCGGGATCGATCCAAACTCGCGCTTCTCGGGATCGGTCTTGCGCATATACCAGTCGGCGACCAGCTGCAGCCCGTCCGGATTGGCATGGCCGAAGAGAATGATGACGTCATCCAGGATCCGCAGTGTCTCCGCATCGTTTCCGGTCAGAAGCCGGTAGAGGACGTGGATCTGACTTTGGGTGGTGACCGTCTCGGTGGCGTGCATGCCGGCATCGATCCAGACCACCGCCTTGCCTTGCTGCGCCAGCGCGTGCGCCTGTTCGTCGTCCAGTCCCTCCGCCTTGGCGAGACGCCGGGCAATGTCCCGATAGGTGTCGAGCCGGGCGAGATTGGCGGGCGATGAGACGATCGCCATCCATTGCGTCCGTCCTTCCGAACTCTTGCCGATGTCGACGAGCTTTATCCGATCGGATTCTCCGGCCAGCCTTTTCAGATAGGTCTCATATTCCGTATAATTGGCGAGAAAATAGTCGCTGCCTGGCTCCTGCCTGAACGCCGAGGCAGGGGCAGTCACTCCGATATCGTTGGGGGGAGAGATTTGCGGGGCGCCAATCGAAGCCGGAGCTGAAAAGGCAAGCGCGAGAGCCGCCACGCCGCGCAGCCAGGTCCGTCTCATCATCGTCCCCATCTTCCTGAAAAAGGATCATCGTAGGACATATGGCAAAGGCATCAACCGGGCGATTGTGGAAAATCTCCGTGATGCAACCGCGCGCCCGGTTCGTTCTGACACTCAGGAAAACGAGCCCGTTCAGCCGGCTGCTTGCATAGCCTCCTGTCGACGCGCCCTCCGCCTCCTTCTTCAGAAAGCGGCGCGGAGCGTCACCTGGAACAAACGGCCCGACCTTTCCCGTTCGCGCTCATATTCGTCGATATCGCCATTGGCGCGGGCGTCGAGCACCTCTTCGAGGGAATCGCCATCGAACTTTCGGAATATCTCGCGCTTGGACCGGTTTAGCAAATTTTGCGCCGACAGACGAAGCACGATGTGACGCCCGAACCTCTTTTCGACAAAGGCTTCCAGATCCTGGCCGTAACGAAGGTCGACGGTCTCGTCGAAATTCGATTCAAGCGCCCGGCTTCGCCCGGACAGCGACGCACCAAAGCTTGCATCCATGCTACGCACGGTCTGAATGAAGCCGATATTGTAGACATGGTGCGGCTGGTTGTTGAACCGGCGATTCTCGCCGGTGAACGGATCGCGCGTCTTGCTGTCCAGATAAGTGTAATTTGCGAAGACGCCGGTATCGGGCATCCCCAGGCTGGTGAGGGGCGCCGAAAGGTCGATTTCGAAACCCCAGGTCTGGCCATCACCGATATTGCGCGGCTGGTAGACGTTTCCCGGCTCGCCATTCAGCGGATCCTCACCGGTTGTCACCAATTCGATGAGGTCCTTGATGTCGCGATAGAAGAAATTGATGCCGACGATCCCTTTTCCGCCAAGCCGCCTTTCATAACCCACGTCCACACCCCAGGCGCGTTCGTTCTTCAGCAGCGGATTGCCGACAGTCTCGTCCTCGTCCGCCGGCGATTCCTCCTGACGATAGGGCGAGATGAGGTCGTAATTCGGTCGCCGGACGGTGCGGGCTACCGACAGGCGGAACTGGTCTGCTTTGGTCGGCGCGAAACGCGCATGGAATGATGGATTGAGGGTTTCGTCGTCATAGGATGCTTCGCCGAACGTCCCAGTGCCCTCCTCGCTGTTGCTGACGACGTCGCGGCGAGTGACTTCGTAGCGGACGCCGAGATCCACGCTCAGCCGCTCGGAGGGCTCGAATGTCAGCCTTAGATAAGGATCGTACCTCTTCTCGCTGATTTCGAAGATGGCGCCGGCGGCCGGGTCCTCGCCATCGATGATGTTGGAACCGTCACGCTGCTTGTCGAGAAAATCGATGCCCGCCTTGGCCGAAAAGCGATCCCGCTTCAGCGTATAGGAAACGGTTGCGGAATATTCGTCATCCTTGATGTCGAGAAATTCGCGTTCATCGAGCTCGGCTTCCTCCAGCGTGTCGCCTTCATCGACCTCGGTGAGTGTCTGGTCCCTGAAGGCGGACCAGCCGGCCGCGAGACCAAGCTCTCCCCCTCCGACCGGGATCGCCGCGTCGGCCGTAAGCGCGTAGGTTTGCTGGCTGATCCGCTCGCGCTGGATCTCGACACCATCGAGCTCGAGATCCTCGCCTTCATATTCGAGTGAGGTTTCGTCCTCGTCACGGTCTGTGTCCACGAACAATCCGGCGATGCGCAGGCGTCCAGCGCCGATCCGCGTGGAAATTTCGGCATTGCCTGAAATGTCGGTGCCGTCGCGCGTGTCTGCTTGAAGCTCGCGATTGTCGAACTCGGGATCCGTCTCGTCGGCATCGCGGCCGACAGCATCGCCAAAGCGATCGCTGACCTTCTTCTTCGGATTGCGACGCCCCTGATAATTAAGCGCTCCCCATATGGATGTTTCGCCGATCGTGGTTGCATAAGCGATAGCGCCCGATGGGCGAACGCCGCCATCCTGATTGATCAGAGCGCCGGCCTTGGCGAAGCCGCCTTCGAACGATGCGCTCTCCTTCGTCACGATGTTGAGCGTTCCAGCCATCCCTTCGCTCGGCTGGTCGGCGCGCGGGGCGCGAACGATCTCGATCCGCTCGACCAGCTCGGCGGGAATTCGATCCACGAAGAAGCTGCGATCGGCCTCGCCGCCGGGGGCACGGCGGCCGTTGATCAGGACTTGGGTGAAACCCGGCGGAAGGCCGCGCATCTGTACGCCGTCATATTCCAGCACGTCCGAAGTGAACGTCACGCCGGGCACCCGCTTCAGCATCTCGCCGACGGAAACAGGCTCGAAACGCTGGAAATATTCAAGGTCGTAGGAAAGCACCGGATTGGGGTCTTCCGTCCGGTTCCGAAAGGCGATCCGGCCGGTGACGATGATGTCCGCTGCATTGGCCTGATCGTCATCGCTCGCGGCACCCCCCGCCACCTCGATGGCTGCGTCGGCCGGAACCTCGGATGCTGCCGGGGAGGAAAGAGCCACGACGGCACAGCCCGCGAGCGAGAGAAATCTTATCTGCAATTGAGCCCCCAAAGCCAATGTAATGGAAAAGACCAAAAGGCGTCCTATTCGCCTGCCGACCGGCCTTAGGGGGACAGCATGACTCTAACTTTGCACTATCGTTTCGGCCTGATGACAGCCTGCCTCCTGTTGATGGCGGTCAATGCCTGCGCCTCGGAAGCTCCCGAATCATCGACGGCCGATGCGCCCCCGGCCGGCACGGTGGCCGTACCCGCCGCGCTTGAAACCAAGGCAGTCGCGACGGCCAATGCCGACGCAGCGGACGATCCGGCGATCTGGGCCGCCGCCGCCGGCACGACGGCAATCCTGGGCGGGGAAACCGTTCAGGGTTTCATTGCCGGCACCGACAAGAAGGCCGGCCTCTATTTCTATGGCCTGGACGGCCGCGAGCTTCAGTTCCTTCCGGAAGGCCTGCTCAACAATGTCGACCTGAGGGAGGACGTATCCGTGGCCGGCCGCAAGCAGGTTGTCATAGGCGCGAGCGACCGCGGACGCATGGGCGTTGCGCTCTATCTCTACGATCCGTCTTCTACGGACCCGGCCAACCAGGTTCGGCGGTGGGGGTTCATTCGTTCGGATCTGGACGAGCCTTATGGATTCTGCCTCGGCAAAAGTGGAGCCGAACTCCATGCCATATTGATCGGCAAGGACGGACAGGCCCGGCAATACCGGATCGACAGCACGGGCGGCGAACCGAGGGGAATCGAGGTTCGCCGCTTCGCCATTGGATCGCAATCGGAAGGCTGCGTCGTGGATGATGGTTCGGCCCGGCTCTACATCGGGGAGGAAGCGAAGGGTCTGTGGTCCTATTCGTTCGCGCCTGACGGAGGCGACCAGCGGAAACTTGTTCAAGGCGTCGACGGCAGTGGCCGCCTCGTTGCCGATGTGGAAGGCGTCGCACTCATGCGCGACGCCGACCGGACCTTCGTGCTGGTGTCGAGCCAGGGCGACAGCGCCTTCGCGGTCTGGCAAGTGAACGGCAAGGCTCCGATCTATCGCGGACGCTTTAAGGTCGGCGCGGGCGTCGATGCGGATGCGGTGAGTGGGACCGACGGCATCGACGCCAGGGGAGGAATGGTGGGAACATTTCCTGAAGGCATCATCGTCGTTCAGGACGATGAAAATGACGGACAGGCGCAGAATTTCAAACTTGTCGACTGGCGCGAGATCAGGAGGGCTCTGGGACTTTAACTATCTCGCGCGTTTGTTTCGGACGATAGCGTCCGCAGCAAGGAAAAGGCCGATCAGCACCCAGAGATGGCGGGCATCTTCGAACGAGCCAGTCAGGCCCTGATAGATGAATGCGCCCAGAACGGCGATTCCCAAGCCCGCCCGTACCGGACCGAAAGCTTCGAGACTGGACGGCATCGCCACCTTCGCCAGCCACGCTGCCATCAACAGGATCGCGACCAGCCCCGGCAATCCCGTTTCGGCGCCGACATTGAGAAAAATATTATGGGCGTCGGTCAGAACCTGCATGCGCGTCGGCGCATGATAAAGCGTGGACGTCGCCCCCAGACCAAGCCCACCACCGTGCAACGGATCGGCACGCAAAGTGTCCAGCGCGCCCAGCCAGGTCATGATCCGCCCCGACGGTGCGATGCCGACATCGGCAAAAGGCACGTGGATCAGGAACGGCGCGGTGTCATGGACTTGCGGCGCGATCATCGCCGCCAACAGGAATGCCAGTCCGCCAGCGATCCCGACAGCGGCCGGTCCTTTTGTCCACCGCGACCCGCTCTGCCGCAGTAGCAACGCCGCCCAAAGGCCTCCGCAGAAAATCAGCCCGCCAAGCCCCGGCGATAAAGTGAAGAGGGCCGTTACCAGGATAGCCAGCAGCAAGATGCGGAATGAAGCGGCGGGGAGCCAGCCGGCCTGCCGAGACGCCAATGCAAGCAACAGACCGATACTGAGATAATGACATAGCATATTGGCATTTTCAAAGCTCAGACGGAGCCGCGGATAGGGGCCCTCGGGCAAGGACCCAAAACCGAACAGGGCGATGTCCAACAGCGGGTGATCCGGCCGCCAGGCGAACAGGACCAGTGAAGCCAGTGCCATGAGCGCCAGTAGGGCGGTGGCGCCGAGCCAGGTCCGCATGAGACGACGCAAATCATCCTCATTCTCGACCAGGCTTAGGACCATCACCGGTAAACTCAGGAGATAGAGCGTGCCGAGGAGCTTGATCATGCTCGTCCGGACATCGGGGGAGAATATCGCCGAATTGGCCATTGCTGCAAAATAGAGAAGCAGGAGCCAGAAGAAGGGATGCCAGCGCAGCCGCGCTCCTCCAAGGGCCAAGGCAAGGAGCCAGATTGCGAACGTGATCAGGAACAAGCCATCGGCAGCAATGATCTTGAACCCATGAAACTGGATTTGCGGCTGCATGAAGATAAGTGAGAAGGTGAAGAGTGCGAGGCCGGTCTGCGCCGCCGCCATGGCACGGGCTCGCATCGCCATCCTGTCGCCCCTTATCAGCCAAGCCCCGCCGGCACCGTAACGGAGCGCCTGCGGCCGGCAAGGCCTGTTTCCCCCGTCTTCCCACTGGGCCGACACTCCGCTAGGCGAAGCTTGCCGTGCAGTCAGGGCACCGACCAAGAGGAAGATGATGAGCGAAGCGAAGATGTTGCAGTTCGACTGGGCCGATCCGTTCGACCTTTCCGCCCAGCTTTCCGACGAAGAGCGCATGGTCCGCGATACAGCGGCGGCCTATGCGCAGGAGAAACTGCAGCCCCGCGTGACGAAAGCCTATCTTCAAGAGGATTTCGACCGGGACATCATCCACGAAATGGGCGCGCTCGGCTTGCTCGGCGCGACCATCCCAACCCAATATGGCGGCGCGGGCCTCAACTATGTCAGTTATGGCCTCGTCGCCCGCGAGGTCGAGCGAGTCGATTCCGGCTACCGGTCCGCCATGTCGGTACAATCGTCATTGGTGATGCATCCGATCCATGCCTATGGCACCGAGGAGCAGCGAAACAAGTACCTCCCCAAACTGGCCGCCGGCGAGTGGCTCGGCTGCTTCGGCCTCACCGAGCCCGACGCCGGATCCGATCCCGGGTCGATGCGGACTAGGGCGCAGAAGATCGATGGCGGTTATCGACTCTCCGGCGCCAAGATGTGGATCACCAATTCGCCGATGGCCGACATATTCGTCGTCTGGGCCAAATCGGACTCTCATGACGGCAAGATCAAGGGTTTCATCCTCGAAAAGGGAATGACCGGTCTGAGCGCACCGAAAATCAAGGAGAAGTTAAGCCTTCGCGCCTCGATTACCGGCGAGATCGTCATGGACAATGTCGAGGTTCCAGAGGAAAATCTCCTTCCCGATGTCAGCGGGCTGAAGGGGCCGTTCGGCTGTCTAAACCGGGCGCGCTACGGCATCGCCTGGGGTTCGATGGGTGCTGCGGAAGCGTGTTACGACGCTGCCCGTCGCTACACGCTCGAGCGCCAGCAGTTCGGCCGCCCGCTTGCCGCCACTCAACTCGTCCAGATGAAGCTCGCCAACATGATCACCGAGATCACGCTCGGCCTCCAGGCAGCGCTGCGCGTCGGCCGCCGCCTGGACGAGGGCGAGATGATCCCGGAAACGATCAGTCTCATCAAGCGCAACAATTGCGGCAAGGCCCTGGATATCGCCCGGATTGCCCGCGACATGCACGGCGGCAACGGCATCAGCGCCGAGTTCCATGTCATGCGCCATGCCGCCAATCTCGAGACCGTGAACACCTACGAAGGCACGCATGACGTCCACGGCCTGATCCTGGGCCGGGCCATCACGGGCATTCCCGCCTTCTGATCCGGGCTTAGCTTCAACCGGACGGCTTCGGTGTCGGCGCGCTGGCGCCGGTGACGGCAAGCATCAAGTCTCCCCTCCCCGGGCCTTTCGGTCGACGAGCACCCGGCGCATTTGATCGACTCGCCGCGGGCGTGGCCCTATGATCGCTTGCAACGGGAGGGGAGATCTATGGCTGGTTGGATCGCAATCGGTGTCCTGGTTCTGGTCGGGCTCTACGCCATCATAGTATATAATCGCCTGGTTCGCCTGCGCGCTTTGGTCAGGGAGGGCTGGAGCGGCATCACCGTTCAATTGCGGCGGCGGGCGGACCTGATTCCCAATCTGGTCAGCAGCGTCGAAGGCTATGCGACCCACGAGCGCGAGACGCTCAACGAGGTCACTGCCCATCGCACCGATCCGACCAAGGCACGCGGTGTCGAGGAGACGGCGATCGCCGATAATGCCTTCACGGCGATGCTTGGGCGCCTGATGGCGGTCGCCGAAGCTTATCCCGACCTCAAGGCTGACGATAATTTCCGCCAGCTCCAGGATGAGCTGTCAGAGATCGAGAGCGAATTGCAGGGAGCGCGGCGCTATTACAACGCCACGGTTCGCGACCTCAACACGCGCATTCAATCCTTTCCGGACGTGCTGATGGCCAGGCCCATGGGCTTTTCCGAAGAGCCCTTCTATGCGGATGACGATATTTCCATCCAGACCGCACCGGTGGTCCGGTTTGGGAACGGGGCCTGATCGTGCGTTGGCTGCTGGCGCTCCTGGCGGCGCTGGTGTTCATCGCGCCCGGCCCTGCCAATGCCGAGGAACGAATCCTTCACTTCTTGAGCGATGTGCAGGTCGAAGCGGATGGTGCGCTTTCCGTCACCGAAACCATCCGCGTGCGTGTCGAAGGCGTCGCCATAAAGCGCGGGATTTATCGCGACTTTCCGACCGATTATCGGGGTCCCGCCGGACGCCGGATGCGGGTGGGGTTCGACGTTTCCGAAGTGCGGCGAAATGGCCAGCCCGAGCCATGGAAGGCATCGCCTGAAGGAAATGGCGTGCGCATCCTCATTGGCGACGAGGATATATTCCTGCCCATCGGCGAGCATGAATATGTGATTCGCTACCGAACTACGCGACAACTCGGCTTCTTCCGGGATTATGACGAGCTCTATTGGAACGCGACCGGCAATGGCTGGATATTTCCCATCGACGTGGCCGAGGCACGGATCAGGCTGCCTCAGCCTGCCCCTTTCGGCCAACGCGCTTTCTATACCGGACCGCAAGGCGCTTCCGGCGACAATGCGAGAATCGTCGCTGAGCGGCCTGGCGACATCTGGTTCCGTACCACCGCACCGCTCGGTATTTATGAAGGTCTGACCGTCGCAGTCGCATGGCCGAAGGGAGTCGTTTCACCGCCCGGCCCATCGACCCGGTTCGGCTGGTGGCTGCAGGACAACGGGCCGCCTGCCGTTGCGCTGGTGGGATTGCTCGGCGTATTCGGCTTCTACTTTCACGCATGGCGCCGCGCCGGCCGCAATCCCAGGCCCGGGACGATCGTTCCCATCTTCTCACCACCGGAAGGCTTGTCGGCGGCGGCCGTCCGCTACATCAGGAAAATGGGTTCGGACAATCGCGCTTTCGCGGCAGCACTCGTGCAACTCGGCGTCCTCGGCAAACTACGCCTCGTTGAAGGCGAAAAGGGCTTCTTCACAGGAGCAAGGACGACGATCGAAAGAAAGGATAGCGATCAGGTCGTCCCATCCGCCGAAGCCGACATGATGACCAAATTGTTCGAAGGCGGCAATTCGGTGCTCATGGACGACAAGAATCATGCGACGTTCAGCGGGGCGCAAAATGCGCTTCGGGCCAGTCTCAAAAGGCAGTTCGAAGGCAGCCTGTTCGTCCGAAACTGGATGTGGGCGGTCTGGGGAACATTGGCTTTGTTCGTCGCGATCTGGCTGACGGCGGCGGCCGTGTTGTTGACGGCATCCCTTGGAATCGACTCGCTGATGGCGATCAGGCTCCCGCTGGCGGGGCTGGCCGCACTCGCCCTGGCCACATTCCTCTATCGGTGCTCGCGCAAGCCCGACTCGAAGCTGGGCCTGCCGGGTCAGATCGGCCTGGCCTTCATCGGCCTGATCGCGTTCGGCCTCGGATTTGCCACCATCGGCATGGCATTGGCGACCGGACGCGTGCTGCCGCTCCTGATACCGCTCGCCGCCTTGCCCGTTGTGATCTCCGCTTATTCGTGGATGGCCGCGCACACACGCGAGGGACGCGGCGTCCTGGATCGCATCGAAGGTTTCCGTCACTATCTGGCCATCACCGAGGAAGAGCGGCTCGAGACGCTGCACCCCCCGGAAAAAACGCCGGAACTATTCGAAAGATTCCTGCCTTACGCCATCGCGCTGGAGGTGGAGAACGAATGGGCTTCCCGCTTCACCCGCATTCTCGCCGCCGCCGCCGCTGCGGGAACGGCATCTACGTTCGGCTGGTATTCCGGCCATAGCAACCCATGGTCGGACACGGACAGCTTCGTCGATCGAGTGGGGTCGTCGCTGACCAGCACCATATCTTCCTCCTCGACCGCGCCGGGATCCAGCAGCGGATCGGGGGGCGGCGGATCGTCAGGGGGCGGGGGTGGCGGTGGTGGCGGCGGCGGCTGGTGACCGGGCGAAACGGCGGAAAATCAGGATCGGTGCGCCCTTGTACATCGCTTCCTCATACTGGCTGAAGCCGCTCCTCTTGGCCAAAGCGAGGGAGGCTTCATTGCCGGGGTCGATGATGGCGACAATGTCCCGCCCCGCCAGATGCGCATCCGCCCAGCGAAGGCCTGCCTCCACGGCCTCCCCCGCATAACCGTGACCATGCGCATGCCGCGCAACGACCCAGCCCATTTCAGGCAGAGTGTCGATCGAGGGGTTTATATCGCGCTTATAGTCGGCAAAGCCCACCTGACCGAGAACGGCGCCGTCCGACAATCGCTCAATCGCCCAATAGCCAAAGCCGAAGGTCGGCCAGCAACCGATCATGGCGAGCATTCGCCGCCATGTCTCTTCCCGGCTTTGCCTGACGCCGCCGAGAAATTGCATGATCGCTTCGTCGCCCAGCATGCTTGCCTGGGCGGCCAGATCCTCTTCGCGAAAGCAGCGAAGGCGCAGCCGTTCGGTCTCCAGGATGGGGACCATCCGGCAATCCGACTATTTCTTGCCGAGCGTCAGTCCGCCGAAGCGCTTGTTGAAGCGCGCAACCTGACCGCCCGTATCGAGCATCTTGCCCTGACCGCCCGTCCAGGCCGGGTGAGCCTTCGGATCGATGTCGAGCTGCAGCGTATCGCCTTCCTTGCCCCAGGTGGAGCGCGTCTCGAATACGGTGCCGTCGGTCATCTGCACCTTGATCATGTGATAATCGGGATGGGTATCGGTCTTCATGTCTTGATTTCCTGATATTGGCTGGTTCCGACCAGCCTGAGGAGAAACGAGCCGCGCCCTTAGCCATTGAACCGGTCATTGACAAGCCATGCTGCGCCGCGATAGCCACGCGCTCAGCGAAGGTGCCGCCCCTCAAAAGGCGGTGAAAAGGGAAGCCGGTTCGAAACCGGCGCTGTGCCCGCAACTGTAAGCGGCGAGCCCCTCCCCTCCAAGTGGGGAGACAAGGCCGTGACCCGCAAGCCAGGAGACCTGCCTTCGTGTCGTCCGCATCAGGCCGAGAGCAGCCTGCAATGCGTGGGATAGAAGGCCATTCGGCCTCCGGTTCCTCCGAGACGACAGCCATGTCGCTAAGGAGGTTTTTGAATGAATCCATTGATTTTCGTGGGCGTCGCCGCAGCGGCCGCCCAACAGCATTTGCCTGCATCGGACGATGCCGATGCCGTGATCGTGGTGACGGGCGCGCGCGAACCCGTCCTGGTCGACCAGGCGCCCGTTTCGGCCACCATATTCGATCGGCGGCAGCTCGAATCCCTGTCCTCGCCCGTCGCCAGCGATGTCCTGCGTCTCTCGCCGGGCGTGTCGGTATCCTCGACCGGGCCCAAGGGCACCCAGACCCAGATCCGCATCCGCGGCGCGGAGGCCAATCACAGCCTGCTGTTCGTGGACGGCATCCGCTTCAACGATCCGGCGGCCGGAGGCGAACCGCGGTTCGAGCTATTGACCACCGACTCATTGTCCCGGGTCGAGATTGTGCGAGGACCGCAATCGGCCTTGTGGGGTTCTGACGCACTGGGCGGCGTGATTGCGGTGGAAACGGCACGCGCCGATGCCGGCACCCGCTTCAGCGGACTAGGCGAATATGGCAGTCACGACAGCGTCCGCGCGTCGGCCCAATTTGCCCATCGTGCGGAACGTTTCGAACTGTCGGGCTCGGCCGGGTTGGTGCGGAGCGATGGCATCGACAGCTTCGGAAATGGCGGCGAGCGCGACGGCTTCGACAATCGGCAAGCCAGCTTGAAGGCGGTCTTCCACCCATCCCTGTCCGGCGAGATCGGCGTCGTCGGCCATTGGGTCGAAGGAAAGAGCCAATATGACGGCTTCGATCCGGTCACCTTCCAGCGTGCCGATACGCTGGACGCAACCGAGAATCGCATCTTCGCCATGCGGGGCTGGGGATCGTTCGATTGGAACGGCTGGTCGCTGTTGCTGGATGCCGACTATCTGGACAGCGTCAACCGCAACCGGCTCGGCGAAACGCCGCTCAACAGCACGTTCGGCCAGCGTTTCACCGCAGGCGGTCAGGTATCGCGCCAGCTCGGCGCGCATCGTTTCACCGCCGCTGTCGAACATGAACGCGAGGATTTCCGGGGCCGCGACCAGACTTATGGCGGCGCCACCGACCAGGATCGTTCACGGCACCTTACAGCCTTCATCGCTGCCTGGCGCGCGGATTGGGCAAAGGCGATCAGCACCGACGTCACCGTTCGTCATGATGATTTCAGCGCCTCGCCGGGTGCCACGACCCTGCGCGCCGCACTTCTCGTCCGCCCAACCAGCCAGTGGACGGTCCACGTGGCATATGGCGAAGGCGTGGCGCAGCCCACATTCTACGATCTCTACGGCTTCTTCCCGGGCTCGTTCATCGGCAACCCCGATCTGGTCTCGGAAAGCGCGCGCGGTTGGGAAGCGGGCGTCAGATGGCGGGGCAGCCAAGCTTCCCTGGGCGTAAGCGCCTTCACCAATCATCTCAGGAACGAAATCGTGGACACATTCGACTCCACGACCTTCCTGTCCAGCACGGCCAATGTGGACGGCAAGAGCCGCCGCCGCGGAATCGAGTTCGACGCGCAATATCGGCTGGCAGGGATCGGCGACCTCGCCGTCAATTACACATATCTCGACGCCGACGATCGCCAGGCGGTCGGAGGTGTCCAACTGCGCGAGGTGCGCAGGCCCAGGCATAGCGGGAATGTGGCGCTCACCGGCTCCTGGGGGGCCTTCGATTGGGGCGCGAGCCTCGCATATGTCGGCAAGCGCGCCGATACGGATTTCGATCTCTTCCCGGCTCGAAGAATAATCCTGGACGATTATGTGCTGGCTTCGCTGAAGCTGGGCTACAAACTGACGCGGGAGATAGAAGCTTATGCCCGTGTCGAAAATGCCTTCGACGACAAATATCGGGATGTGGTCGGATATAGCACGGCAGGACGGACTATCTATGCGGGCCTTCGTTTTCGCTTTGGCGAGTAGCTTTCTTTTCGCGACGACAGCCGGGGCGACGCCGAAACGCGTCGCCTCGCTTAACCTGTGCACGGACGAGCTTTTGATCATGCTCGGCGCGCCTGGCCAAATCGCATCCGTCACGCATCTCGCCCATAAGCCCGCGGAGACGCCCCTGTGGAAGCAGGGCCGGCGCTATCGAAAGAATGACGGCAGCCTGGTCTCAGTCGCGGCCCTGCGGCCAGACCTGGTGCTGACCATGGGCGGCGGTGCGCGCGACCGGATGGGCATAGCGAAGCGGCTCGGCATCCCGACGCTCGACCTCCCCTTCCCCCAGACGATCGGAGATGTGAGGGACAGTGTCATGAAAGTCGCCCGTGCACTCGGCCGGGAAACCAGGGGAGAAAGGATCGTCGCTCGCATGGACGCCCTGAGACGCTCCGCGCCCCTCCAGACCGCCGACACGATCTGGCTGGGCGGCGGCGGGCGCAGCGTCGCCCCATCCGGCCTCGCCGCGCAATGGATGGAACTGGCCGGCTTTCACCAACGGCCGCTCAGCGGCGATCGGGTGTCGCTGGAGCAGCTGCTGGTAAAGCCACCAGCTATTCTCCTGCGCAGCGACTATCGCAGCGGACAATATTCCGGTGAACAAAGATGGCTGTCACACCCGCTCGCGAGCGGAACCCGACGCTCCCGGACAATCCGGACCGACGGCCGGGCGTGGACCTGCATGGGCCCGCTCATGATCGACGAGGTTCGAAGGTTGCGGGCCAGCCGATGAACAAGAGCCATTTCCTAGCCCTTGCCGGACTGACGACGGCGATGTTCCTCCTGTCGCTCCTGGCGCCGTGGCAGGCGCTGCTGGACCTGGCGGGACAGGATCGACCGCTGGCGCTTTCCGTTCTGGCCGAACTTCGTCTGCCCCGTGCCGTGCTGGCACTGGTCTATGGCGCCATGCTCGGCGCTTCGGGCGCGGCCATCCAGGCCTTGTTCGCCAATCCGCTGGCATCGCCCGATCTCACTGGGACCACCAGCGGTGCGGCCCTGGGCGCGGTGGTCACCGCCTATATTTTCGGCTTCGCGGCGCCGATCGCCCTGTCCCTCGGCGCGGTGGCGGGGGCGCTGGGAACCCTCCTGCTTCTGTTGGCGCTGGCCGGGCCGCGCGCGGAAACGGCGACCTTGCTCCTCTCGGGTCTGGCGATCAGCGCGCTCGCCGGCGCATTGACCACCCTGGCCCTTGCTTTGGCCCCTTCCCCCTTCGCCTTTTACGACGCCTATGACTGGCTGATGGGGTCATTGCTCGATCGCAGCCTCACCCAGGCTGCTTTTGCAGCCATACCGGCCCTGATCACCATCTTCCTGCTGCTCCGGCTGAGCGGTGCCTATGATGCCTTGGCCCTCGGAGAGGAGGTCGCCCAGTCCTTTGGTCACGATATCGGTCGAATCAGGCTTTGGACCGTGTGTCTGACAGCGATCGGCGTCGGCTGCTGCGTAGCGATCTGCGGGGCAATCGGATTCATCGGCTTGGTCGCACCTATCTTCGCACGGCGCCTGACAGGCGGCCATCCGGGACGCGCGATCCTGCCCGCCAGCCTGATCGGCGGTTTGCTCCTGCTCGCGGCCGACCTGATCGTCCGGGCCGCGCCCTTGGGCCGAACCTTGCCGATCGGCGTCGTCACCGCATTGCTGGGCGCACCTTTCTTCCTCTGGCTGGTCGGCCATATGCGGTGGCGGCTGGCGCGATGACATATTCCCTTATCGCCGAAGCCGTCGCGCTTCCAAATCGGCTGATGCCGACCGACCTCGCCTTGGAATCCGGCGCGCTGGTCTGCCTGATCGGTCCCAATGGCAGCGGCAAGACCAGCCTGCTTCATGCGCTGGCCGGTATAGGCCAGCCTACCGGAAGCGTCACGATCGAGGGCGAGGTCCTGAACAGGCTCCATCCCGACGAACGGCGGCGCCTCTTCGCCTTCCTTCCGGCGTCACGCGATGCGAACTGGCCATTGTCGGTTGCACATGTCGCGGCCCTGGGTCTGCCGTCCGGCGCAGCCCCGGACGCAGTGGACAAGGTACTGGACCAGCTTGGCCTTGCGGACCTGGCCACGCGCCGGATCGACCATTTGTCCACCGGAGAACGGAGCCGGGTCCTTATCGCCCGCGCCCTGGTCGCAAATCCGAAGCTACTCCTGCTCGACGAGCCTGTCGCCAATCTCGATCCCTTGTGGCAACTTCGGCTGATGGACCATCTCCGGCGGCTTGCGCACGAGGAAAAGCGGGCGATCCTGCTCGCAGTCCACGATCTCGACCTTGCCGGACTTTATGCCGATCGCCTGATCATCATGAACAACCGGCAGATCGCCGCCGACGGCGATCCCGCCACGTTGCTGGCGGGATCGCATATGCCTGCGATCTTCGGCATAGAGAGAAAGGATGGAAGCTGGCGTCCCTTCGCGGGGGAAGCGCCAACGCCGTCGATCGGCCGTTCAGGTCGATTTCAAGCCGGATGAGACGGTCCGGTTCGACGCGGGTTCAGACCGGCGGCGGATCGGCGATCATTGCTGTGAAGTTCGCTTCGGCGGCGAGTTTTCCGTCCACCATCGCCCGTCCCGCGAACTTGCAGACACTCGACCGCTTCTGGACGAACGATACCTCCAGGCGAAGCAGGACTCCTGGCTCGACCGGGGCGCGGAACTTCGCACCCTCGATCGCCATGAAGTAAACGAGCTTACCGGACCCGGAAAGGCCGAGCGACTCCACCGCCAATATCCCCGCCGCCTGGGCAAGCGCCTCGACGATCAGCACGCCCGGCATGATCGGCCGGCCGGGGAAATGGCCGTTGAAATAATCCTCGTTGATCGAGACCGCCTTGATGGCGACGATCGATTCATCGACGACAAGCTCCTCGACACGGTCGACAAGGAGCATGGGATAGCGATGCGGAAGCGCCGCCATCACCTTCTTGACGTCCAGTGGACCCCGCTTCGTGCCGGAATCGGCGCCGCTGCCGGTTTCGGAGCTCACCGACCCGGAGGTTGCTGCTGCGGTGCCGCCGCAGCCGGGGCAGGCGCATTGACGTTGATCGTGGTCAGCTGCTGATTGAGCGCCGCAAGCACATCGTTGGTGACGTCGATGGCGGGAGCGATGGCAAGCGTATCCCCGCGATCGATTGCGAGATTGGCGCCGCGCCTCTGCATGACCTGGACGATGACCGGATTCAGCTTCTCGTTGATCTGTTGCAGAACGAATGCCTGGTTACGCCGAAGCGCCTGCTCACGACCCTGCAATTCCTGATTGGCCGTATTCTGGCGGGTCTGCAGTGCAGCCATACGCTGTTGCAGCGCGGTCTCGGCCGTGGTGCGGGCCTGCCCCTGCTGCGCCTGGGCGGCCTGCGCCGCCTGCTGGATCGACTGCATCTCGGTCTGGATCGGCTGGCCGAGCTGCTGGGCCCGCTGCTGCAACTGCGTCACCTGCGTCTGCAGCTGTGCCTGCGCCGTCTTGCAGACGGTGCATTCGCCATAGATGCGCTGGGTATCGACCACCACGACCTTGGCCGGATCCGCCTGCTGGGCCGAAGCCGCGGCGGGAAGGCCGACGGAAAGCGCGGCCACGGCCGCGCCAATTGCATATTTGTTCATCAGAAAGCAGTCCCTACGTTGAATGTGAGAAGTTTGGTATCGTCACCCTCTGCCTTGATAAGCGCCTTGGCTATATCGATCCTGAACGGACCGAAGGGTGAATTCCAGTTTATGCCGAAACCGATGGAGACGCGCGGCTTCGGCGTATCGCCCAGGAAGACTTCCTTGAACGGCCCGGTGATCGCCTGCGTGAGGATCGATTGGCCCGCCGGGCAGGACGCGCCTGCGGGGATGGGCGTGTTGACGGGCGTCTCGCCCCCAGTGGTGCACAGGCGCAGACCGTCGCTGTTGAGCGCCGGGCGGAACAGACCTGGATCGCCTGGCTTCAAATCCTGCAGGACGGGATTCTTCACCCCGAATACCGCGCCGACATCTATGAAGGCCGACGGCCGGAGGCCGAATTCCCTGATCCCGGCACTGAGTGGAATTTCAAGCTCGATCCTGCCCAGATAATAAGCCCGCCCGCCCAAGGCATCGTCCGTGATGTTCTTCCGGTCCGTCACCAAGGTGCCGTCGTCATTGTACGGAATGCGCTGAATCCGGGGCCCGACGCCGCGAATGTCGAAGCCGCGCATCTGCGGTTCACCCAGGAAGAAGCGATCGATCAGCCGGACCGGATCGACGCCTGGCCCCGTGGAATCGTCGAAGCTGTGAATATAGCCCGCCTCGGCGGATGCCGAAAAGACGAACCCGCCGCCAAGGCCCCAATATTTGGCGCCGTTGATGCGGGTTCGGAGATAATGGACATCCCCGCCCAGGCCGGCAAAGTCCTGACTGAGGGTCAACCTTTCGCCCGCGGTAGGACGCAAGGAATTGTTCAGCGTGCTGAAGGCGAGCGAATAGCCGATCGAGGAATTCAGCCGTTCACCGAGCGCGTCGCAAAGATAGCGCCCCGCCAGCAGCGGATCGCAGGTGAAAATTCCGTCACCTTCGGGATCGGAGAAGAAGGTGTTCCGATTGAGGGACACTTCCTCGAGATTGAGGCTGTAGCGGCCTTGGAGCGACAGATATTCGGTCAGCGGCACGCCCATCCGGATTTGGCCGCCGGTCGTCACCTGCTGGTAGGTGGTGTTGCGCTCATCTCCGTTGATATAGTTGAAGCTGTTGTAATCGCGCCGATAAATGTCAGCCCCCACCGCAATGTTGCGGTCGAAGACATAAGGGTCGGTAAAGCCCAATTCGATCGATTTGGAATAGCTGGAATAATTGACGCCAGCACGGAGCGTCTGGCCCTTCCCCATGAAGTTGCGCTGGGCAATCGACAGGTTGATCAGGAATCGCTCAAGGCTCGAGAAACCGGCCGAAAGCTGAAGCTCACCGGTCGCCTTTTCCTCGACATCTACGGCCAGAATGACCCGGTCGGCGGCAGATCCCTGCGTCTGCTCGATCTCGAGATTGTCCTGGAAGAAGCCCAGCGACTGGATACGGTCGCGCGAGCGTTTGACCCGGACGCTGTTGAACGGATCGCCTTCGGCCAGACGGAATTCTCGCCGAATGACCTTGTCGCGCGTCGACGTATTGCCGTTGATGTCGATCCTTTCGACATAGACGCGCGGAGTTTCGGCCACCTGGAAGGTGACCGACATGGTCTTGTTTTCCTTGTCGCGGTCGAAGTTCGGCTGGACGTCGGCGAAGGCATAGCCGAACAGGCCCGCGCTCTCGTTCAGGAGCGTGACCGTATCTTCGATCTGCTTGGCATTGTACCAGTCGCCGGATTTCATCGGCAGGAGCCGATTGAGGTCTTCGCTGCGAAAATCGCGAATGGCGCTTTCCACTTTCACATCGGCGAATTTGTAGCGATCGCCTTCCTCCACCACATAAGTGATGATGAAGTCCCGGCGATCGGGCGTCAGTTCCGCGACGGCGGAGACGACCCGGAAATCGGCATAACCCTCGGTGAGATAGAATTGCCGGAGCTTCTGCTGGTCGAAGGCAAGCCGATCCGGATCATAGATGTTGCCCGATCCGAGGAAACTCAACAGGCCCGTCCGCTTGGTCACCATCTCTCCGCGAAGCTCGCCGTCGGAGAATTCCTCGTTGCCGATGATGTTGATCTGACGGATCTTGGATTTGGGGCCTTCGCTTATCTCGAAGACCACATCGACGCGATTTTGATCGAGTTGGACGATCTTGGGTTCCACCGACGCAGCGAACCGGCCCTGACGGCGATAGAGCTCGATGATACGGGCGACGTCGGCGCGCGCCTTGGTGCGGGTGAAGATCTGCCGCGGCGCGAGCCTGATCTCCGGATTGATCTTGTCGTCCTTGATACGCTTGTTACCCTCCAGGACGATCCGGTTGATGACCGGATTCTCGCGGACCTGGATGATGAGATTGCCGGTATCCCCGCCCAGAATCTGGACGTCGGCGAACAATTCGGTGGCGTAGAGATCCCTCAGCGCCTCGTCGAGCTGCTCCTTCGTATAGGGCTCGCCGACGCGAAGCTTCATATAGGAGATGACGGTTTCCGGCTCGAGCCGCTGGTTGCCGGCGACGTTCAGCGAAAGAACGGTGCCGCTCCAGGGTTGCTGGACCGGTGGCGCCGGCGTCTCGACCGGCACTGGCGAAGGCGCGGCCGGCGCCTCCTGGGCAGGCTGGTCCTGCGCCACGGCCGGGACGGCATAACCGCCCAGAACCGTTCCGGTCAGCAACACTGCGCATAGCCGACGACGTTTGGAAAATGCTTTGATCGCTGTCACGCGTCCCGCCCTTTAAGCTGCGACCGGCGCACGCTGCCGGCCGGGTTCCCTGCAAGTGCAGCCCTGCCCGAACATGGTCAACCGATCAAGCCGCCAAGCTTTGACCACAGACCAAAAGACGCCAAGTCGTTCAGAGTCACGAAAATCATCAAGGTGAGGAGAGCGGCGATGCCGGTCCGAAACGCCCATTCCTGTGCCTCGGGCGCGAGTGGTTTACGGCGCACCGCCTCGATCATGTAGAAGAACAAATGGCCGCCATCGAGAAGCGGGATTGGCAAGAGGTTGATGAATCCCAGATTAATCGAGATGATGGCCATGAACCAGATGAGGGCTTCCAGGCCGAGGCTCGCCTGCTGTCCGGAATATTGGGCGATCTTCAAAGGCCCGCCCAGTTCCTTCACCGATCGGCGGCCGGTGATGATCTGACCGATCCCCTCGATGCTCATCGTGACGATGTCGACCGTCTGGCGTACAGCCAGCCCTACCACTGCGGTCGCCGGAACCGGCTCGATCACCGACCCGGCAGGCGTCACACCGAGCAGCCCCTTGCGGAATTCGTTGCCGAACCGGTCGCGCTCCACCCTTGTCTGGGGAACCGCAACCACTTCGATCCGACGCCCCTCGCGTTCCGCCTCGATCCGCAGCGGCTGCTCCGGCCGCAGGCTGACGATCATGGCAATGTCCTCGAACCTGTCCACCGTCTTGCCGGAAATGCTGAGAATCCTGTCGCCGGCTCGCAAACCGGCTTGCGCGGCGGCGGAAGCGGAGACGACCCCAGCGATCACTGGCGGCGTCTGCTGCTGCCCGTAGGTCAGAAGAAAGCCTGAAAAAATAATGATCGCAAAAAGGAAATTGGTGACAGGGCCAGCGGCGACGATCAGAAAGCGTTGCCAGACAGGCTTCCCCTGGAACATCCGTGCCCGCTCCTCGGCCGGCATGGACAACCATTCCTTGCTGGGCTGGCTGGCGGGTCCCATGTCGCCCGCGAATTTGACATAGCCGCCCAATGGCAGCCAGCCGATCTTCCATCGGGTGCCCCGGCGATCCGTCCAGCCGGTGATTTCGCGCCCGAAGCCGATCGAGAAGGCATCCGCCTTCACGCCGAACCACCGGCCCACGAAATAGTGACCGAGCTCGTGGACGAAGACCAGCGGTCCGATCACGACCAGGAAGCTCAGGACCGTCCAGAAAAAGCCGGGATTTTCCTCGATCAATGTTTCAACCTCTCAACCATGCGGGCTGCCACCGCGCGAGCGTCACGGTCCACGTCCAGGACCTCTTCGATCGTCGCGGGTGCCACAGCGTCATAGCATTGCAGGGTTTCGCCCGCGATTGAAGCAATATCGAGGAATCCGATGCGTCCGTCCAGAAAAGAGGCAACCGCTACCTCATTGGCAGCATTGAGAATTGCCGGCTTGGCGCCACCTTCGCGCAACGCTTCCTTCGCCAGGCCGAGCGCAGGAAACCGATCGAGGTCCGGCGGCTCGAAATCCAGCGACCCTATTTTCGCGAGATCGAGCCGCTCGCACGGCGTGGCCATGCGCTCCGGCCAGGCCAGGGCATAAGCGATCGGTATGCGCATGTCGGGCGCGCCGAGCTGGGCCAGGACGGATCCGTCCCGATATTCGACCAGACTGTGGATCACGGATTGGGGATGTACGACGATTTCGAAGGCGTCGTGGGCAAGTGGGAACAGGTGAAAGGCCTCGATCAGTTCCAGGCCCTTGTTCATCAAAGTTGCGCTGTCGACTGAGATTTTTGCGCCCATCGACCAGTTAGGGTGGGCCACGGCCTCCGCTGGAGTGGCCACGCGCATTTCCTCGATACTGCGGTTGCGGAACGGACCGCCGCTCGCCGTCAGGATGATCCGCCGCACAGCGCCGGGATTGGCATGGTCGAAGCATTGGAAGATCGCATTATGCTCGGAATCGACGGGAAGCAGCGTCGCGCCATTATCCTTCGCGACTTTTGTCATGATCCCGCCCGCCGAAACGAGTGCTTCCTTGTTGGCGAGCGCCACCGTGCCCCCCTTGCGCAGCGCAGCCATGGTCGGCGCCAGGCCCGCCGTCCCCACGATCGCAGCCATCGTCCAGTCCGCGCCCGCGCCCGCCGCATCCAGGATCGCGGCCTCGCCAGCGGCGGCTTCGATGCCGCTGCCGGACAATGCGGAGCGAAGATCGGCATAGGCCGCCAGATCGGCGACGACGGCGTGCCGTGCGCCGACCCGTTTCGCGGCCTCGGCAAGCCCGGCAGCGTCTCGCCAGGCTGTCAGGGCCACGACATCGAATCTGTCTCTCTCCCGCTCCACCAGATCCAGGGTCGACTTACCGACGGAACCTGTCGCGCCGAGTATGGAGACGCTGCGAGCGCCTTTGCTCATCCGGTCCACAAGCCCGCCGCGAGCAACAGGAACGTGAGAAGGATGACAGGCAGCAGCCCGTCGAGCCGGTCGAGCGCACCGCCATGGCCGGGCAAGATGGTGCCGCTATCCTTCACGCCGGCACGACGCTTGAGCCAGCTTTCGTAAAGATCACCGCCTTGGGCCGCCGCACCCATCGCCGCTCCCAGATAGGAAAAGGGTGCGCCCAACTGGAGGAAGGACGAAGCAGCATATCCGCACAGGCCGGCGCCCAGCATCCCACCTGCCAATCCAGCCCAGGTTTTGTTAGGGCTGAGCCGGGGTGCCAGCTTGGGCCCGCCGATCGATCGTCCGGCGAAATAGGCGCATATGTCCGTCGCCCAGGTGACGATCATCACCCAGAAAACGATGCCGAACCAGGTCCAGTGAAGGACGAGCAAGGCGAAGGACGGCAGGGCAACGTAAAGAAAGCCGCCCGCCATGGTGGTACGGCGCGCGGCAAGGCCGAGAATCAGGGCCGCGCCGACGATGATCGCGGCGCCGATCCAGGCGGCACCGAAAGCGGCGACGTCGACCACTGGAACCCATGTTCCGCCGACATTGCCGACATCCATCTGGGCACCGGGATAAAATAGCTCGGTGATGCCAAGCAGCAGCACGAACAGGAGCGTACATCCGCCATAAGCCCAGGACCGCGCCACGCGGTGCATGTCTGCCCATTCCACCAGCATCACGGCGGCTGCAAGGAAGACCAGCAAGCGGAACGGCCATACTCCCAGGACACCATCGCTCCAGATCGCCGGCGCGTAGATGGCGGCGCTGGCGACCGCGATCATCGCCACACCCATCGCGAAGCGCGTTGGCAGATCCGATTTCGGAATGGGTTGCTCGGCTTCGCTCATCGCCCGCCGAACCTGCGTTCGCGCGCGCCGTAGGCGGCAAGCGCCGCACGAAAGGCGTCGCCGTCGAAATCCGGCCAAAGCGTGTCCGTGAACAGCAACTCGGAATAAGCCGATTGCCACAGGAGGAAATTGGAGAGCCTGTGTTCGCCAGAGGTCCGGATCAGCAGGTCGAGCGGCGGCAGGTCCCTGGTATCGAGCTCGGCCTCGATCTCCGCTTCGCCGATGGTGTCCGGCGAAAGCTGACCAGCCTCGACCTTGCGGGCCAGGCTCCGAACGGCATGGACGATTTCCCGCTGCGCGCCATAGTTGAGGGCGACGGCCAGGGTCATGCGCTGGTTGGAAGCGGTCTTATCGACCGCTTTATCGATCAGCCGGGCGACGTCGGATTTGAAGGCGCTATGATCGCCGATGATCTTGATCCGGACGCCTTCGGCGTGGAGCGCATCCAATTCCCGGCTTATATAGAGGCTGAGAAGGCCCATGAGATCGTTGATCTCGTCTTGCGGTCGCCGCCAATTTTCCGATGAGAAGGCGTAGAGAGTCAGGCATTCGACGCCGGCAGTGCCAGCGGCGCGCAGCACCTTGCGCGCTGCCTCTGCCCCTTGCTTGTGGCCCGCCACACGCGGCAGACCGCGCGCTTTCGCCCAGCGGCCGTTGCCGTCCATGATGATCGCGACGTGGCGGGGAATATTGCCCCCTTCCGCGCCACCGTTTTCCGGCCGCGGCGCCGCGCTGGCCGGCACCGAATTCATTGCTGAAGGATTTCCTTTTCCTTTGCCCCTGCAGCGGCGTCGATCTCGGCGATAATATCGTCGGTAAGCTTCTGCACTTCTTGCGAGAGCTTCTTATGCTCATCCTCACTGATCTCATGCTTCTTTTCGTCCAGCTTGAGCGCGTCCATGCCGTCACGGCGGACGTTACGGACGGCGATGCGCGCCTTTTCGGCATATTGGCCGGCAAGCTTGGCCAGTTCCTTGCGCCGCTCCTCGGTCAGGTCGGGAATGGGCAAACGGACATGCTGGCCGTCCGTCACAGGATTGAGCCCGAGGCCCGCGGATCTGATCGCCTTTTCGACCGGACCGATGTTCGACCGGTCCCACACCTGAACCGACAGCATTCTTGGTTCAGGCGCTGAAACCGTCGCCACCTGATTGAGCGGCATGTTCGCGCCATAGACCTCGACGGTCACCGGATCGAGCAGACTGGTCGACGCACGTCCCGTTCGCAGGCCGCCCAGATCGTGCTTCAAAGATTCCACGGCCCCGTTCATCCTGCGTTGCAGATCGGCCTTGTCATAGGCTGGCATCGCTCACTCCTCTGTCTGGACGATCGTCGCGGTGCCTTCACCCTTCAGCACCCGGGCGAGATTTCCCTGTTCCCGGATGTTGAACACGACGATCGGTATGTTGTTGTCGCGGCACAAGGCCACGGCGCTTGCGTCCATCACCTTCAAATCATCGGCCAGCACGCGGCTGAAGGGAAGGCTTTCATAACGTCTCGCGTTTTTCACCTTCTTGGGATCTGCATCATAGACGCCATCGACGCTGGTTCCCTTGAACAAGGCGTCGCAGCCCATCTCAGCGGCCCGCAGCGCAGCCGCCGTATCGGTGGTAAAGAACGGATTGCCGGTGCCGGCAGCAAAGATCACTACCCTGCCCTTCTCCATGTGCCGCATCGCGCGCCGGCGGATATAAGGTTCCGAAACGGTCGCCATGGGTATCGCGGAGAGAACGCGCGTGTCGATGCCGATATTCTCGAGCGCATTCTGCATCGCCAGCGCGTTCATCACCGTCGCGAGCATGCCCATATAATCTGCGCTGGTGCGATCGAAGCCCTTCGCCGCGGCTGCCAGGCCGCGAAAGATGTTGCCGCCCCCGACCACCAGGCAAAGCTCATGCCCTGCCTCCTTGGCCTCGGCGATCTCGCGGGCGAGCCGTGCCGTCGTCTCGGGATCGATGCCGAAGGCTTCCTCGCCCATCAGGGCTTCGCCGGACAGCTTCAGGAGAATGCGGTTGAAGCGCGGACGCGGCATTATATCCTTGGAATCCGATCTTTGGGGGCTGGAGGGTGGCGCACCTTAATCAGGACGCACCACCCTGCCAAGCCGTCAGAAATCGCACTTCTCGTTCAGAGGCGAGAGCGGACTAGGCTTGCCCTGCCGCGGCTGCGACTTCGGCCGCGAAATCGCTTTCCTTCTTCTCGATCCCTTCGCCGAGCTGGAAACGGACATAGGATTTCAGCGCGATCGCCGCGCCGGCCTTCTTGGCCTCCGCGCCGACCACGTCCTCGACCTTGGTCTTGTTGTCCATGACGAAGAGCTGCGACAGGAGCGCATTCTCCTTGCGGAACTTGGTGATAGCGCCGTCGACCATCTTGGCGACGATATCGGCGGGCTTGCCTGATTCGCTGGCCTTCTCCGACGCAATGGCGCGTTCGCGCTCGACCAGGGCCGGATCCAGCCCATCGCCACTCAGGGCCAGCGGATTGGCAGCGGCGATGTGCATGGCGAGCTGTTTGCCGAGCGTCTCGAGTACGGCCTTGTCTCCCTGGCTCTCCAGCGCGACCAGCACGCCGATCTTGCCCAGGCCGGGCGCCGCGGCATTGTGGACGTAGGAGACGACAACGCCGTTATCGACTTCAAGCACAGACGCACGGCGAAGCGACTGATTCTCGCCGATCGTCGCGATGTTGGAAGTGAGCTTCTCCTCCACCGTGCCTCCGGCCGGCCAGTTCGCTGCCAAAAGGCCTTCCACCGTATCGCTGGCGCTCAGAGCCAGTTCGGCCACGGTGCGGACGAATTCCTGGAACTGCTCGTTCTTGGCGACGAAATCGGTTTCGGAATTGACCTCGACGACAGCGCCGCGATTGCCCTCGACGGCGACGCCGACCAGGCCCTCGGCGGCCGTGCGCCCGGCCTTCTTCGCCGCTGCCGCAAGGCCCTTGGTCCGAAGCCAATCGATCGCGGCTTCCATGTCGCCGCCCACTTCGCCCAGCGCCTTCTTGCAATCCATCATGCCGGCGCCGGTGCGCTCGCGCAATTCCTTCACATTCGCGGCCGTGATCTCCGCCATGCTTCTCTTCCTTCTGTAAACTTAAAAGTCCTGCCGGCTGATGCCGGCTTCGTCGCAGGACAAAGCCGGCATCAGGGCCGAAAATCAGGCGTCGGCCAGCGCCGCTTCCGCCGGCGGCTCAGCCATCGATCCGATATCCTCGCCCCGGGCGGCTGCACCGCCCTGCTTGCCGGCAAGCGCGGCATCGGCGATCGCATCGCAATAAAGACGGATAGCGCGGCTCGCATCGTCATTGCCCGGCACCGGGAAAGCGATACCCTGCGGGCTGCTGTTCGAATCGAGGATCGCGACGACAGGGATGCCAAGTACATTGGCTTCCTTGATGGCCAATTCTTCCTTGTTGGCGTCCACGACGAAGATGATGTCGGGGAGCCCGCCCATGTCGCGAATACCACCCAGCGAAAGCTCCAGCTTGTCACGCTCGCGGGTGAGCTGCAGCACTTCCTTCTTGGTGAGGCCGGCCGTGTCGCCCGACAATTGCTCCTCAAGCGACTTGAAACGCTTGATCGAATTCGAGATCGTCTTCCAGTTGGTGAGCATGCCGCCCAGCCAGCGATGATTGACGAAATGCTGGCCCGAGCGGCGTGCGGCTTCCGCGATCGGATCCTGCGCCTGGCGCTTGGTGCCGACGAACAATACCTTGCCGCCCGAAGCGGCCGCCTGGCGGACGAAATCGAGCGCGCGGGCGAAAAGCGGAACCGTCTGGCTGAGATCGATGATATGGACGCCGTTCCGTTCGCCGAACAGATAAGGCTTCATCTTCGGATTCCAGCGATGGGTCTGGTGGCCGAAATGCGCTCCGGCCTCAAGCAATTGCTGCATGGAAACGTCCGTGGACGCCATGGTCTTTCTCCTTCCGGTTATACCTCTGCGCGACCGAGAAGCTGGGACCCCGAAGGGCCGGCCAGCCACCGGTTATGATGGCCACGCATGTGGAATGAGCGGCCGCTTAGACGCCACCCCGCCGAAAATCAAGCATTGACATATGGAACATAACGTGAACATATTGTCCATCGAGACAGGTACAGGATCAAAATCCGCGGTCAGGTCGTTCTGCGCCTGTGGATAAATCAGGGGAAAAGCTGTGACTCATATCATCGTGACTGGTTTCTTCGCCATTGCCTTGCTTGGCGCTCTGGTTGCCATCCACCTCACCGTACGGCGCTATTGGGCGGAAATCCTGCTCGCTTTGCGAGGAGAGTTGGGACTTGAATTCAGCGCTGGGCGTCGACCCCGTCCACTGGCGGGGCGCCCGCTGCAACGGCGCGTAGCCGTTTGACGCGGGCATAACTCAGGACGCTGAACGGGATCAAAGCGAGATAGAGCGAAGACATCACCGTCAGGGTATGCCATGGCGCAGACACCAGGGCGCCACCCATGAGTGCAATCACGACGATCGCCTCGAGCCGGACATTCCGCCGGAGCCGCAACGAGGTCCAGGAAAAAGTCGCAACGTTTGAAATCGCCAGGAAGGCCACCAAGGCTGCCCAGGGTGCCACGACATAATAATTGTGCAGCCAATCCCATTGCCGATCGCTCGCCATCCAAAGGTAGACCGGAAGGAGCAAAAGACCGGCACCCACCGGCGCAGGGACCCCGGTCAGGAAGCCCGCCGACTTGTGCGGCTGGTCCTCGACGTCGATATTGGCGTTGAAGCGCGCCAAGCGAAGGGCCATGCAAACCGCATAGGCCAAGGCGAAAATCCACCCAAATCTCGGCCAATATTGCAGCACCCAGAGATGAAGGATGATCGCCGGCGAGACACCGAAGGCGATTACGTCAGACAGGGAATCGAGTTCGGCGCCAAATCGGCTTTGCCCCTTCAGCATCCGGGCAATGCGGCCGTCCATGCCGTCGAGAACGCCAGCGAATACGATCGCCGCCACCGCTTTTTCCCATTCGCCGGCAATGGCGAAACGAACGCCGGTCAGGCCGACGCACAGAGCCAGGGCTGTCACGGCATTGGGAATGACAGCCCTCAATGGGATGCCGCGACGGGAGTGGTTGCGCGGTGCGATCACTGGGCGACGCCCTCGATCGCCTGCGACTGGCCGATCCTCGCGATGATCGTCTCGCCAGCAATGGTGCGCTGCCCCAGCAGCACCTGTGACGAAGTACCCTCGGGCAGATAGACATCGACCCGGCTACCGAAGCGAATCAGGCCGACCCGCTGGCCGGCCGCGACCATGTCCCCCGCCTTGACCCAAGGTACGATGCGCCGCGCGACCAAACCGGCGATCTGGGTGAAGCCGATCCGGACGTTGCCAGCCCCCTGGACGAGGAAATGCTGCCGTTCATTATCCTCGCTGGCCTTGTCGAGATCCGCATTGAGGAATTTTCCGGCGATATAAGCAACCCGCGCCACTCTGCCCGTGATCGGGGATCGATTGATATGGACATCGAAGACGCTCATGAAGATCGAGACGCGCGTCACCGGAGCGTCGCCCAGGCCCTCCTCCCCGGCCAACTCGGGCGGCGGCATCACGCTCGCGATCATCGTCACCAGTCCATCGGCTGGGGCGATCACCAGATCGTCTCCCTTGGGCGTGGTGCGGACGGGATCACGGAAAAAGGCGGCGACCCAGATCGTGATGCCGATCAAGGGCCACCCAATTTCATCCGAGATGAACAACAGGAAGGCCAGCGCCACGGCCGCGGCAATGACCACGAACTTGCGCCCTTCCGGATGAACCGAAGGCCAGCGCCAGCGGACATTGGTGGTGACCAAGTCCGGCTTTTCGAGCGATGTCATGGCCGTGTCTTAGGATCAGCCGTCCATTACCGCAACGGGCGAGACGGGAGTCTCCGCTTGTCCGGGCCGACCCCGTCGAACCGCGCGCGCGGTTGATCAGGGCGGCTCCTCCGCTTACACGACCGGCCAACAGACAGCTCAGGCAGGAAAGTCACAGCGCGAATGGCCAAGATCAAAGTGAAAACCCCCGTCGTCGAGATGGACGGCGATGAAATGACCCGGATCATCTGGCAGTGGATTCGCGAACGCCTGATCCAGCCCTATCTCGATATCGACCTGATCTACTTCGATCTCGGCATCGAGAAACGCGATGAGACGGAAGACCGCATCACGGTGGAGGCCGCCGAGGCGATCCGGAAATATGGCGTTGGCGTCAAATGCGCCACCATCACTCCGGACGAGGCAAGGGTCGAGGAATTCGGCCTCAAGAAGATGTGGCGGTCGCCGAACGGCACTATCCGCAACATCCTGGGCGGCGTCGTCTTCCGGGAGCCGATCGTGATCGAAAACGTGCCCCGGCTGATTCCCGGTTGGACCGATCCGATCGTCGTCGGCCGCCATGCCTTCGGGGACCAGTATAAGGCGACGGACTTCCGTGTTCCCGGTCCGGGCAAGCTGCGGCTGGTCTGGGAAGGCGAAAATGGAGAGCGGATCGATGAGGAAGTGTTCGACTTCCCCGGCGCCGGCGTCGCCATGGGCATGTACAATCTCGACGAATCCATCCGGGATTTCGCACGCGCCAGTCTGAATTATGGCCTGGCACGCAAATGGCCGGTCTATCTGTCGACGAAGAATACGATCCTGAAAGCCTATGACGGCCGCTTCAAGGATATTTTCCAGGAAATTTTCGAAAGCGAATTCAAGAGCCAGTTCGACGAAGCTGGGATCGAATATCAGCACCGCCTGATCGATGACATGGTTGCGAGCGCTCTCAAATGGAGCGGCAAGTTCGTCTGGGCCTGCAAGAATTATGACGGCGACGTCCAGTCCGACCAGGTTGCGCAGGGCTTCGGGTCGCTGGGCCTGATGACGTCGGTGCTGATGACACCGGACGGAAAGACCATCGAAGCGGAAGCGGCACATGGTACCGTCACCCGTCACTACCGAATGCACCAGCAGGGCAAGGCGACATCGACCAACCCGATCGCATCCATCTTCGCCTGGACGGGAGGTCTCAAATATCGCGGCAGGTTCGACGACACACCCGAAGTGACGAGATTCGCCGAAACGCTGGAGCGGGTCTGCGTCGAAACGGTCGAACAAGGCCAGATGACCAAGGATCTCGCTATCCTGATCGGACCCGATCAGAGCTGGATGACGACCGAGCAATTCTTCGAGGCGATCCGCGCCAATCTGGAAGCGGCGATGTCTGCCGGCTGAAGCCCCTTGCGAAAAAGGTGAACGAAGGGGCTCGGCCCGGCTGACAATCGCTCAAAATCCGGCATAAGGGCGACATGGCCCCCAGTTTCCCGACCAGCAGCTTCAGCGATGCGCTTGTCATCCTGGGGGCGGCCGGCATCGTCATACCGACTTTCGCCCGATTCCGCATCAGTCCGGTGATAGGATTCATCCTGGTCGGTCTCCTGGTGGGGCCGGCCGGATTGGGATCCCTGACGCGCGAGCTGCCCTGGCTCAATTATATCACCATCTCCAATCCGCACGCGATTGAGCCATTCGCCGAATTCGGCATCGTCCTCCTGCTATTCTCGATCGGCCTTGAACTGTCGTTCCGAAGGCTTTGGGCGATGCGCAGTCTGGTTTTCGGCGTCGGCGCCGCTCAGCTGATCGGTGCGGCGATGATCATCGGCACCACCCTTCACATCATGGGGCAAAGCTGGGGTGGCGCGATCGGCCTGGGGCTCGCTTTGGCTTTGTCCTCCACCGCCCTGGTCCTTCCGCTGGTCGGCACCGTCAGCGCGGTCGGTCGCTCGGCGCTTGCGATGCTGCTTTTCGAAGATCTGGCGATCGTGCCGATCATCTTCCTGCTCGGCGCACTCGCTCCCTATGGGCAGGAGGCAGGATTTGGCGGCCTGCTGAACACCTTGTTGCTCGGCGCCGTGACTATCGTCGCCATGCTCGTTCTCGGTCGAATCCTGTTGCCGCGCCTCTTCGCCCAGGCAGCCAGGGCGAAGAATCCGGAGCTGTTCCTCGCCGCAAGCCTGCTGGTCGTGATCGTCGCCAGCCTTGTCACCACTGCTGTCGGTCTGTCGCCGATCATGGGCGCACTGCTGGCGGGCATCCTCATCGCCGAGACCGATTATCACAATGAAGTTGAGGTGATCACTGCTCCGTTCCGTGGCCTCGCTCTCGGTATTTTCCTGATCACCGTCGGCATGAGCGTCGATTTTCGTGTCGTCGGGGAGAATTGGAGCGCGATTCTCCTTGCAGTGCTGGGCGTGCTGACCGTCAAGGCGCTGGTAACCGCCGGCCTGCTTAGACTCGGTGGCGCGCGAAACGCGGTCGCCGCGGAAGCCGGCGTTCTGATGGCGTCACCGTCGGAAACGACCCTGATCGTCCTCGCTGCCGCCGCCGCCGCTCAGCTCATCAGACCAGAGACCGCGGCCTTCTGGCAGATCGTAACGGCCGTCGGCCTCATCATCACACCCCTCCTCGCCCAGCTCGGGCGACTGGTGGCACGGCGAGTCGATCGGCTCGCCGACGTCGAGCTGCCGGTGATCGGACCGGGCGAGCCCGCGCCAGCCGCAGTGATCATCGGTTTCGGCCGTGTCGGTCGATTGGTCGCGGAAATGCTCGCGACTCACGGGCGGACCTATCTTGCCGTCGATTCGAATATCGACACGGTCGCTGCGTGTCGGCGCGAGGGTTTTCCGATCATATTCGGCGACGTCGCCCGTCCCGAAATGATGGACCGGCTCAATCTCGGCCATGCCAGCGCGCTGATCCTGACCATGGATGATCCGGTATTGACGGTACGCCTGACCAAGAAGGTCAGGGCCTGGTGCCCGGATTTGACCATCGTCGCCCGCGCACGCGACGCCGCCCACGCCGCCGAACTTTATCGCGCTGGCGCGACCGATGCAGTCCCGGAGACGCTCGAATCCTCATTGCAGCTATCGGAGGCCGTGCTCGTCGATCTCGGCATGGCGATGGGGCCGGTCATCGCCTCGATCCATGAGAAGCGCGCGCAACTGCGCGCCGAGATCGTGGCATTGGGCAGCATCGAGGAACAGCCGGGTTTCCATTCCCGGCGCCGACTTCGCGATCGGATTGGAGGCGCGGACGGCGCCTGAATCTGGCGCATACTGCGGTGATCTTTGCCGGAGCCGCAACTCGAGCAATGGATCAGGCCGCAATTTCCTGTTCGGACAAGGCCGACTTCACTGCCTCCAGCGCGACGGCTGCCTTGGATCCGTCCGGACCGCCGCCCTGAGCCATGTCGGGACGGCCGCCGCCGCCTTGCCCTCCCAGCTCCGCCACGGCACGGCGGACCAGATCGACGGCACTCAGGCTTGAGCTGAGATCGTCGGTGACACCGACGGCCACCGTCGCCCGCCCCTCGTTGACCGCGATCAACGCCACGACGCCTGAGCCGAGGCGCTGTTTGGCTTCGTCGACGAGGCCTTTCACTGCTTTGGGATCCAGCCCTTCGAGCACATCGCCGATGAAGTCATAGGTCCCGACCTTCTCGACGTCCTCGGCGTGGGCCGCCCGGCCCCCGCCCGTTGCCAGGGCCTTCTTCGCCTCCGCAAGCTCGCGCTCCAGCCGCCGCCGTTCATCGAGCAGGGCGACGACGCGCCCCGGCACTTCGTCGGGCGTCGCCTTGAGCGCGCTCGCAGCCTCTTTCAGCCGTTCCTCACGTCCCGTCAGCCACTTGCGGGCGGCTTCGCCGGTCAGGGCTTCGATCCGCCTTATCCCCGACGCGACCGCGCTTTCCGATATGACCTTGAACAAGCCGATATCGCCAAGTGCGCTGACATGGGTCCCGCCGCAAAGCTCGACCGAGTAGCTGGCGTCGGTTCCACGGCCCATGGAGAGAACCCGCACTTCATCGCCATATTTCTCGCCGAACAATGCCATCGCGCCCGCGGCAATGGCCTCTTCAGGGGTCATCAGCCGCGTCATGACGGCGTCATTCTCGCGAATGTGACGGTTTACCTCGGCTTCCACGGCCTCGATATCCTCGACGCTCATCGGCTTGTTATGCGAGAAATCGAAACGGAAGCGATCGGCGGCAACCAGGCTGCCTTTCTGGGTGACATGGCCGCCAAGACGGTGGCGAAGCGCTGCGTGGAGCAAATGGGTGGCCGAATGATTCGCGCGAATGCGCGACCGACGGTCCGCATCCACCTCGAGACGGACGGCATCGCCGACTCGGACGGTTCCGGAGCTGATCTCGACATGATGGGCATGGAGCCGGCCGAGTGGTTTCGACGTATCGCCGACCTTCGCGACCAGGCCGGAATCGTTACGGATCCATCCGGCATCGCCCATCTGGCCCCCGCTTTCGCCGTAGAAGGGCGTTTGATTGGCGACCAGGATCACTTTGTCGTCCGCCGACGCTTCGTTTACCCGGACACCGTCCTTGACGATGGCGATCAATTGCCCCTCGCCCTCATGGCCGGAATAACCCGTAAATTCCGTCGAGCCATACTCCTCGGCAATGTCGAACCAGACATCGTCCGAAGCCTTCTCGCCGGACCCTTTCCAAGCAGCGCGGGCGGCGGCCTTCTGTTCGGCCATGGCGGCGTCGAAGCCCTGCCGGTCGACGCCGATGCCGTTCGCGCGGAGGGCGTCCTCGGTCAGGTCATAGGGGAAGCCGTACGTGTCGTAGAGCTTGAACGCCACTTCACCTGGAAGCGTTTCGCCGGCCTTCATCGAGGCGGTCGCCTCTTCGAGCAGGCGAAGGCCGTTCTCCAAAGTCTGACGGAAGCGGGTCTCTTCCAGCTTCAGGGTTTCCTCGATGAGCGGCTGCGCCCGTACCAATTCGGGGAAGGCCGCACCCATTTCGGCGACAAGCGCAGGCACCAACCGGTGCATCAGCGGCTCCGCCGCGCCCAGCATATGGGCATGGCGCATGGCCCGGCGCATGATGCGGCGGAGCACATAGCCCCTGCCCTCATTCGCCGGAAGCACACCATCGGCCACCAGGAAGCCCGATGCGCGAAGATGATCGGCAATGACCCGGTGGCTGGCCTGACGCTCTCCCGTAGCCGGCGTCCTGGTCAGGTCGCTGCTGGCGGCGATCAGGGCCCTGAACGTATCCGTATCATAATTGTCATGGACGCCCTGCAGCACGGCGGCGGTCCGCTCGAGGCCCAGGCCCGTGTCGATCGAAGGCTTGGGCAGGTCGCGGACGATCTCATTATTCTCTTGCTCATATTGCATGAAGACAAGATTCCAGATCTCCACGAAGCGATCGCCATCCTCGTCCGGGGAGCCTGGAGGCCCGCCTGGAATATGATCGCCATGGTCAAAGAAGATTTCGGAGCAAGGGCCGCAAGGACCCGTATCCCCCATCGCCCAGAAATTATCGGCAGTCGCAATCCGGATGATCCGGCTCTCCGGCAAGCCGGAAATCTTGCGCCAAAGGTCGAAGGCTTCGTCGTCCGTATGATAAACGGTGGCGGTAAGCCGGTCAGGATCGAGACCCCAGGTCTTCGTCAGCAGCGTCCACGCATGGAGGATCGCCTGATCCTTGAAATAATCGCCGAACGAGAAATTGCCGAGCATCTCGAAGAAAGTGTGGTGGCGGGCCGTATAGCCGACATTGTCGAGATCGTTATGCTTCCCGCCGGCGCGAACGCATTTCTGGCTCGATACGGCGGTGACATAGGGCCGGGTCTCCAATCCTGTGAAGACGTTCTTGAAGGGCACCATCCCCGCATTGACGAACATCAGGGTCGGATCGTTGTGGGGAACCAGGGGCGCGGAAGGCACTATGGCATGGCCCGCAGCCCCGAAATGTTCGAGGAACGAACGGCGGATGTCGTTGGTCGAGTTCATCCGCGCGATGTAAGCGAGGCGAGCAGGTGGAGCAAGACAAGCTCAAGCGCCGAAGAGACTGGCCTTCACCTGACCCCTCGGTTGGCGTCGGCGCTTGCCGGTACCGCTTCAATCGATCGCGGAGATTCCAGTCTCCCGTCTGTCCGCGCCCGCTGTTCTCCGTCTTCCGTGATCACATAATAAGCATAGCGCGCGACATCGGACCGGGATGTCTCGGTTTCCTCAGCCAGGTCTTCCGCAACCAGCGGTCCAGCCGCTTCGGTCGGGGTGTGAGCCGCAGTTTCGGTCCAAACCTCCGGCTCGGCGACAACCGGATCAAAGACGTCGGATGATCGATCGTGGATCGGCTGATATTCCTCGGGATAGTCGATGCACTTGATACAGCCGCTGCCCAGGCCTTGGGTAAGCGATGCGTCGCTCAGACGAACCGGTGAGCCGCCGGCCCAAATGGCGGGACGATTGGCGACAAGATCCGAATGGAAGCGCGTCTCCGCTTCGCGAAAATGAACTGGGTCTATTTCCGCAATCGTGGCACGCCCCAGTTGCAGGCCAAGCAACGCGCTTGCCAGCGGCATCGCGATCATCATCGAAATCGTCAAAGGCCGGACCATCGGGCACTCCGTTGCCGCATGGGCGGCGGGAACATATCACTTGGCTAAACCTCTGGAGACAGCGCTGCGTTCCCTGCCCCCGCCCGTGCCCTTCATACCGCAGAAGCGCCGTTTGAGCCCGCCATCGACTTCTTCCTCTTGAACTTCGCGCCGCTTGGGTGAAGTCTGGCAGCATGGCGCCGAGGCGCTCCCTGCGGCTCGCGCATTGCGGACGAAGGAGAGACTCATGCCGGAAAGATCCTTTGGCACAAGAGCGGTGGCCCTGATCGGCCCCGGCGGCGCGGGCAAGACGAGTCTCGCAGAGGCGTTGCTGTTCGCGGCCGGCGCCACGGATCGGCAGGGATCGGTCGATGCGGGCACGACGATTGGCGATTCCAGCCCGGAGGCGCGTGCGCGCGGAGGTTCGACCGAGCTCAACCTGATGCATTTCACCTTTCTCGGGGACAAGTTCGCCGTGATCGACTCGCCGGGATCGGTCGGTTTCGCCGCGGATGGCGCCCTTGCCTTGGCAGCCGCCGACCTCGCTGTCCTGATCGTCGATCCGGAGCCGGAGCGGGCCTTGCTTGCAGAGCCAGCGCTACGACAGCTGGAATCGCTGCGCATCCCGCATCTGATCTTCGTGAACAAGATCGATCAGGCGCGCGGCAGCATTCGCGGGCTCCTGGAAGCGCTCCAGCCGATGAGCGCCTCACCTCTGGTCGCTCGTCAGATACCGATCCGGGAGGGCGAACGGATCACCGGCTTCGTCGATCTCGCGCTTGAACGCGCCTTTCACTACCGTCCCGGTCAGGCCTCAGAACCGGTCGAGCTGCCTGCCGATCTGGCGGAGCGGGAATCCCGCGATCGGTTTCACATGCTGGAACAGTTGGCCGATCATGACGATGTCCTGCTCGAACAATTGCTGATGGACGAGGTGCCGGACCCTTCCACCATCTTCGCCGATCTCAGCCGGGAAACCGGTGAAAACCTTGTGGTACCGGTTCTGTTCGGCTCCGCGACGAGCGGGTTTGGAGTTCGCCGCCTGATGAAGGCACTCCGCCACGACGCGCCGCCGCCGTCCAGCGCCGCGACGCGCCTCGGATCAGAGGGTGATTGTGCCTTCGTGTTCAAGGTATCCCATAGTGGATCCATGGGGCGTTTGGCATTTGCCCGTATTTTCGGCGATGGCCTCAGCGAAGGGAGCGAACTGAAGACAGCTGCCGGCGACTCGGTTCGCGTCGGCACCCTCTTCATGCTCCAGGGGGAGAAAGTGACCAAGCTTGCGCGGGCGGAGACGGGTGATGTCGTCGCCATCGCCAAGGCCGAAGAAGTCTCTGCCGGTCAGTGGCTAGCGCGATCCTCCGCGCCGCGCGACGCTCCGGACATCGCTCTGCCGGCTTCCAATTTCATGCTGGCGATCGCGACGCGCGACCGAAAGGACGACGTCCGCCTGTCCACCGCGCTTCACAAATTGGTGGAGGAGGATGCATGCCTTGAATGGGAGCAGGACGAAGCGCTGCACGAGACGAGGATCAGGGGCATCAACGACGAGCATCTGGGCGTGACCCTGGCACGACTGAAGCGGCGCTATGGTGTCGCCGTCGATTCGAATCCGCCGACCATCGGCTACAAGGAATCGATCCGAAAATCCGTTGTCCAACGGGGTCGGCACAAGAAGCAATCCGGAGGTCATGGCCAGTTTGGAGATGTCGTGATCGAGGCCCAGCCTCTTCCACGCGGGGAAGGCTTCAAGTTCAACGACAGGATTACAGGCGGCGCGGTGCCTAAGCAGTGGATACCCGCCGTCGAGCAAGGGGTCCGCGACGCCATGGTCAAGGGACCACTCGGATTTCCTGTGGTCGACGTGGCCGTCACGCTGACCGATGGCTCCTATCACAGCGTCGACAGTTCCGAACTCGCCTTCCGGACCGCCGGACGCATTGCCATGGCCGAAGCCTTGGCCGCCGCCGCCCCGCACTTGTTGGAGCCAGTTCAAAAGGTGACGATCCTTTCGCCGGCTTATGCGACGTCGCGAATCACGTCGGCTGTGGCGAGCCGGCGAGGCCAAATGCTCGGCATGGAACCACGCCAGGGATGGTCCCGCTGGGACCAGGTCGAGGCCATCCTTCCGGAATCGGAGCTACAGGGACTGGACGCGGAGCTTCGGTCGCTGAGCCAAGGCCTTGCGACCTATCGCGCCGAGTTCGACCATCTCGCCGAACTCAACGGCAAGCTGGCGGATGAAGTCGTGCATCAGGTGCTGGAGCCCGCCTGACAATCAGACCCTGCGGACTTCTCCCGCGTCAACATCCTCAGGGACCGACTCCTGCTCGCCACGGGAGACAACCACTGCCGCGGTCAGATCGCCTGTGACATTGAGCGTGGTCCGGCACATGTCCAGCAAACGGTCCACGCCCAGGACGAGTCCGATTCCCTCGGGCGGGACCCCCACCATGCCGAGGATCAGGGCAACGACCGGCAACGAGCCCGCGGGCACCCCTGCAGTGCCGATACCGCCGAGGATACACATCAGCAACACAATGACCTGCTGGCCGAGCGTCAATTCGACCCCGAAGAATTGCGCCAGAAAAAGGACCGTCACTCCTTCGAAGATTGCCGTCCCGTTCTGGTTGGCAGTGGCGCCGATAGTCAGCACGAAGCGGGAAATGCGGGATGGAAGCAGAAGCTTTTCTTCCGCCACGCGAAGCGCGGTGGGCAGAGTGGCGTTGGAGGAAGCGGTCGCGAAAGCCATGACCATGGCTTCCTGGCTGTTGCGGAAGAACCACAAAGGCGACACGCCGCCCAGGAACCGCAAGACGATTGAGTAGGCAACGATCATATGAAGGCCGAGGGCGAGAAGGACGACGCCCACATAGGCGCCCAGGCGCACGAGCAACTCCCATCCGAAGACGGATGCGAGATTGAACATGAAGGCTGCGATCGCGAACGGCGCGAGACGTATGACCAAGCCGATCAGCCGCATCGTTACCTGGAATATGCCCTCGATCGTCTCCTGCAGCCTTTGGGCGGAAGGCGTGTTGACGAGGAGCAGGCCGACACCAAAGACCAGGGCGAAGAACATCACTGCCAGGATGTCATTGTCGGCTGCAGCTGCGACCACGTTGCTCGGGATGATGTTGAGAAAACTGGAAATTCCCGCAGGTTTTCCCTCTGCGCTCGACACTATCGCGCCCGCCCCCTCGCGTGCATCGGCGAGCAATGTCTGGGCTAACGCAGGGTCGACACCCGCACCCGGCTGGAGGAGATTCACGCTGGCGAGCGCAATGATCACGGCGACCGAGGAAATGGCGATCGTATAAACCAACGTCTTCACACCCACCCGCCTCAGCGATCGGATGTCTCCCATCTCCGCGATCCCCACCACCAATGCCGAGAAGAGAAGCGGGATTACGAGCATGAAGAGAAGACGAAGGAATATCTGCCCGACAGGGCCCGTGACGTATGTAATGATATTGTCGACCCAGCGCGCGTCGGGGAACACCATGTGCACGAACAGCCCGGCGGACAATCCGACGACGAAGCCGATCAACATCTTCATTTGAAGCGGCAAGCCACTGCGTTTTTCGATCATATTTCCCCTTTTCAGCCTCTGCTTCAGCAGAGGCAGCCGCCACCGCCGGATTCGACGTGCCCTATCAATCGCCCCATCCCCAACTCACGCATAAGCGTAAGGACCGCCCTTTTGCAGCGCGGCGCTATAAGCCGGCCGGGCATGGATCCGTTCCAGCCAGTCGATGAGGTTCGGCCGGGTTTCATCCAGCCCGGCCCGATGCCGCGATGCTTCGAGCGGAAAGCTCATCATGACGTCGGCGGCAGTGAATTCATCTCCGGCGAACCAATCGCGCGACGACAATTCCTCCTCGAGCCAGTCGAGATGGTCGTCCATCATCTGCTGCACCGCGGTCTTGGCCGGCTTGCCGAGCAGGCCCAGTCGATTCACCACCAGCAAGGCAAGCAAGGGCGGCATCATCGAGCCTTCCGCATAATGAAGGAAGTGCCGATAACGCAGAACGGCATCGCGTCTGGCAGGAGGGCCGAGCCTGCCGCCACTCTTTTCCACCAGATATTCCACGATGGCTCCCGTCTCCGCGACCGTGCGTCCTTCGTCCTCGATCACCGGCGCACGCCCTAGCGGGTGCGCGCGTTTGAGAGTGTCCGGTGCGCGCATGGTCTTGGAATCGCGCTGATAACGGCGCACTTCATAGGGGAGCTCAAGCTCCTCGAGGAGCCACAGGACACGCTGCGAACGGCTGTTTTCAAGATGATGGACCAGGATCATGACCCGCACGAATAGCGGAGGCGCCGCGCAGCGCCCAGTAGGAACTTGCCTGCCGTGCCGGTCCGATGGAAGGGAGGACCCTCACTTCGAAGGATTCTCATGATACGGCCCCTGACGAAAATGGCGCCCGCAGCTTCGGTACAAGCGCGGAAAGGACCGGGAATGCGGGAGTTCGTCGCCCTGGTGGCCGCCTTGATGGCGTCCAATGCATTGGCCATCGACGCGATGCTGCCGGCATTGCCGGCCATCGGCGATTCGCTGCATGTTGCGCAGGCCAATCATCGGCAACTCGTCATCACAGTCTATTTGATCGGGTTCGGCATCGCCCAGCTGATCTATGGGCCGCTGTCGGACCGATTTGGGCGCAAGGGTCTGCTGGTCGTGGGTCTGGGCCTCTATGTCGTCTTTGCCACCGTGGCAGGACTGGCGGCAAGCTTTCCTCTCCTGCTGGCGGCCCGGACCATGCAAGGTGTCGCCGCTGCCAGCACGCGGGTTCTGGTGATGGCGATCGTCAGGGATCGCTACCAGGGTTCGGCAATGGCCCGGATCATGTCGCTGGCGATGATCGTCTTCATGATCGTCCCGATCCTGGCACCCTCCTTCGGCCAGGGTGTGCTCGCCATTTCCAGCTGGCGCCACATCTTCATCGGCCTGGCCGTCTATGGCCTGATCCTAACATTGTGGGTGATACTGCGATTGCCGGAAACCCTGGCACCTGCGGCGCGGCGCGCTCTTTCGTTCGCCAGTATCGGTCAAGCCACCAAGGAAACGCTCGGGAATCGTGCCTCGATCGGCAACACGATCACGGTCACCCTCGTAATGGGCGGTCTCTTTTCCTTCATCACTTCCATCCAGCAGATCGTGTTCGACGTGTTCGGGCGGCCTGACCTGATCGGCCTCGTTTTCGCCTGCATCGCGGGACCGATGGCACTCAGTTCATATGCCAATTCCCGCTTGGTCCACCGGTTCGGGCCGCGCCGCCTCCTGCTCACGGCGTTGGCGGGCTTCTCGGTCGCGGCACTGATACATCTCGTCGTCACCGAGACGATGGGTGAGACGATCTGGGCTTTCGTCCTCATGCAAGCGCTGACGATGAGTTCATTCGGCCTGATCGGATCGAATGCGGGCGCGCTTGCCATGGAGCCGCTGGGACATATTGCCGGTACCGCATCCTCACTGCAGGGCGTGATCACGACCGTGGGCGGCGCGCTGATCGGTTATGCGATCGGGCAGAATTTCAACGGCACGACATTGCCGTTCCTGATCGGCTTCTCCTCATGCGCCATATTGGCGCTGCTGATCGCCTATTGGGCAAATCCCGCCATGATCAAGCCGCCAGGCCAGGGGCCCAGCCATATCAAGACCGAATGAGAAAGGTGGAAGATCGACGGCGCCAGGTGCCGCGGCCTTCCGCCCGATCGTCGATCAGATATCGTCTTCCGCCCCGGCGCCGGTCATCAAAGCTTCGGCTACTTCCTCGGTCTTGCCGCGAATGGCGCGTTCGATCCTGTCCGCCATCTCAGGATTCTCCTTGAGATAGACTTTTGCATTCTCGCGCCCCTGCCCGATCCGCACGGAATCATAGCTGAACCATGCGCCCGATTTCTCGACGATCCCGGCCTTCACGCCCAGATCGAGGACTTCGCCCATCTTGGACACGCCTTCGCCATACATGATGTCGAACTCGACCTGCTTGAACGGCGGCGCCACCTTGTTCTTGACGACCTTCACCCGGGTCGCGTTCCCGACGATTTCGTCACGGTCCTTGATCTGTCCGGTACGGCGGATATCGAGACGAACGGAGGCGTAGAATTTAAGGGCGTTGCCACCGGTCGTGGTCTCGGGATTGCCGTACATCACTCCGATCTTCATGCGCACCTGATTGATGAAGATCACGGTGCAGCGAGACTTGGAGATGGATCCGGTGAGCTTTCTGAGCGCCTGGCTCATCAACCGGGCCTGCAGCCCCACATGACTGTCGCCCATCTCCCCTTCAATCTCCGCGCGGGGTACCAACGCGGCAACCGAATCGATAACCAATATATCGACGGCGTTGGAACGGACCAGCGTATCCGTGATCTCCAAGGCCTGTTCGCCGGTATCGGGCTGGGAGACGATCAGTTCGTCAATGTTGACGCCCAGCTTCTTGGCATAGACAGGGTCGAGCGCATGCTCGGCATCGACGAAGGCGGCCGTGCCGCCGACCTTCTGCGCTTCCGCCACGGCGTGCAGCGCCAGCGTGGTCTTGCCCGAGCTTTCCGGACCGTAGATTTCGATGATGCGGCCGCGCGGCAGACCCCCGACCCCCAATGCGATATCGAGGCCGAGCGAGCCAGTCGAAATGGTCTCGATTTCCACCGCTTCACGCGAGCCCAGCTTCATCGCCGAGCCTTTGCCGAATGCACGGTCGATCTGCGCCAGGGCGGCATCGAGCGCTTTTTGCTTGTCCATATTGTCAGAAACCCTGTCGGATACGACTTTCAGAGATGCCACCATGGCCGAGGCTCCACTTATTCGCTGCGCGCCGCCCATTCAACGCGAGAATGATCGTGTACACGATCTGTTCTTGTGGAACAAGAGGGAAACATCGGCGCCGCGGCGGCAGACATCCATCCAAGCTCAAACCCGGCAAGCCTCCGTCAGCACGGGTTCGATGGCATCGATCGTGAAAGGCTTGGTCAATACCGGGGCATTCGCATGCTGATGGGGCGGCGGCTCGATATGACCACCCGTCGCGAGAACGAAGGGAATGCCCATTTCTGCAAGCCGGTCGCAGATCGGCCAGGCATGTTCCCCACCCTTCAGATGGACATCGACGATGGCGATATCGAAACCCCCGCTTTCGATTCGCATAAGCGCATCGGCCACGCTGTCGCAGGTGCCGGCAACGACATGACCGAACGATTCGAGAAAATCCTCGAGCATCATTGCGATCAGCGGTTCGTCTTCGACGATCAGGACGGAACGAAACGCGGTCACGCCGTTTGCTTAAGGCCTTAGGATCGGTTTCGAAACCATTATTTCGCCAGCAAGGTGTCGCGCGTGACTTCGGCCAATTTCTGGACCGAAAACGGCTTGGCGAGGAAGCCGACGCGATCCAGATCGATCGATTGGCGAAGTTGCTCTTCGGCATAACCCGAAATGAACAGGATCGGCAGATCCGGATGGGTCTTGCGCGCCTCTCGAGCCGTCGTTGGCCCGTCCATGGTTGGCATCACGACGTCCGAGATCATCAGGTCAATATTCGATTCTCGCGCCAGGATTTCCAGTGCGGCTTCACCATTTTCAGCGACCAGGACCGTATAGCCGTGACGGCTGAGCGCACGCTCGGCAACGGCGCGTACAGTGGCTTCATCCTCGACCAGCAGGATCGTGCCGGTGCCCCAAAGCTCGCCGGCTGTCTCCCGCGCCTTGCGAGGAGACTTGGCGATCTCCGCGCGATGGACCGGCAGATAGATGACGAAACTCGTCCCTTCCCCCTCGAGCGATTCAGCGAAGATGAAGCCGCCCGATTGCTTGACGATGCCGTAGACGGTCGAGAGGCCGAGACCGGTCCCTTTTCCAACCTCCTTGGTCGTGAAGAACGGCTCGAAGATCTTGGCAAGAAGATGCCTCGGAATGCCGGTGCCGGTGTCCGACACGCGCAATGCGGTATAATCGGCCACCGGAAGGATTTCAGTCCCCATTCGGCGGACGTCTTCGATGGAAACACCATAGGTCTGGATCGTCAGTATCCCCTGGCCTTCACCTTTGGCTTCCATGGCATCCCGGGCATTGACGGCAAGATTGACGATCACCTGTTCGAGCTGTCCAGGATCGGCGCGCACTGGGCCCAGGTTGCGGCCATGCTTCACCTGGAGCTTCACGGTTTCGCCGAGCAGGCGCTTCAGGAGCGTCGAGACTTCCGAAATGATGTCGGGCAGCTGGAGAACCTGCGGCCGCAGCGTCTGTTGGCGCGAAAAGGCGAGCAATTGCCTGGTGAGGCCCGCGGCCCGGTTGGAATTGCTCCGGATCTGCTGAATGTCGTCATAGTCGCTGTCGCCAGGCGTGTGACGCATCAGCATAAGATCGCAGTGGCCGATAATGGCTGTGAGGATATTGTTGAAATCGTGCGCGACACCGCCCGCGAGCTGACCCACTGCCTGCATCTTGGTGGCCTGGGCCACCTGGCGCTTCAATTTGTCCTCTTCGCTATTGTCCTTGAGCGAAAGAAGCACGGCGGCTTCGCCAAGTCCCCGCGCGCCAGCCACGGTGAGCGCGATCGGTTCGTCCGGCTTGGCCTTGAGCCTCACCGCCAGATCGCCGGACATGGACGGGCCCCGGGCGAACCTGCGGACGGAATCGGACACCGCCGCCTTGTCTTCATCCACCACCAGGTCCCCGGGATAGGTAGGCTTGGCATTCTTGCTGAGCCCGGCAGCGCGGCGGAAGGCGCTGTTCAAATAGACGAAGCGGCCGTCCCGATCTGCGACGGCGAGGCCCAGAGGCAAAATTTCGAGCAAGGCGTTCACATTGGCATTGGCGCCGTGCGAGAAGCTGGAGGCCAGATCGTCGAGGAGCAGGAAAAGGACAGGCCCCTCCTCACCCTTTCCCATCGGCACCTGGATGATTCGAAGCGGGTTGGCCGCCTTTCCTTCCCGAGCGAAATGGAACTGTCCCTCATCGCCTACCACGAGAAGATCGACGAAGGAGATTCCGGCAATCTCCTCTACGCCCTCGCCAAGGGCGCGATGGGAAAATGCGCGGTTGGCGGCAACAAGATGCCCGGCTCCATTGGCCAGCACCGCCATCACGCCTGCCTGACTGAGCCGCGCGCCGCCCTCGCCGGAAACGAACTGCCGCGCTTCCGTGCCGACGTCGCTTTCGCCTGCCCGAGTGAATTTCCAGAGGAGGTATCGCTCGGCCAGTCCAGCGGTACGGAGTTCGACGGTCATCGGACCGTTCTCGGCGAAGATATTCTGCAACATTGCCGATCCGTCGCGCCTCGCCGCCACTGCAGCTTCGGCCAGCCGCCCCCGCTCAGGCTCCGGGCTTGGCAAGTCGAGTGGCGAGCAAAGCCCACCGAACCATTGTTCGTACAGGCCGTTGGCGCAAAGCAGCCTGTTCTCATCGTCTATGATGGCGATGGCCGCTTCTCCTGTGTCGAGACCGGAACGAAGCAGGGCAAGATTCAGGCGAGCGGGCTCCGGCTCATCCGCCGCCGCAGCCGTTCGAGCGCGCAATAGCATCAGAGGGACGCCGAAACCGATGACGACGGCCAGGAAGGCCGCGGCGAAAGCCAGATCTTTCATCACCCACAAGAGCAAGCCGGCCGAGACCGCTGCCGCCCCGAATATGACGAACAGTCCGGAGCCGACCCCCGAGCGCGCTGGACCGCCAGAAGCGATACTCGCCATGTTCAGCCTGCCACGGAAGATGCGGAATCGGCAAAGCGGGCGAGCGACCGGCGCATCGGCAATTTTCCCGTTCTCGAATGGGCTTTGATAAGGGGTGGCAACCCTAGCAGGGTGAAGGAGCCTTTCAAATCTCGCTTCTGCGGGCGCGGCGGCGACGCCATTTGCGTGCAATCCACCAACGCCAGACCCAGATGGATATGAAATAGCCGAGCGCCCCTGTCACGACCGCGATGATGAAAAGACCCGAAACAAGGGCAGGCGCAGCATCCGAGAAAAGCCAGGCCAGCCAGTTCGCGGCCGTGGCGCCGCTCGCGCGCATCTCGTGGAAGGCGGCAAGGTCGGCCCGAAAGCCGAGCACCACCCCAACCTGCAGGGATGCGAGAAGAATGAAGGGCGTGGTGACGGGATTGCTGAGAAAGGTCATGAGCGCCGCGACAGGTATGTTCGCGCGGAAAGGGATCGACAGGAAGGCCGCGCCAACGATCTGAATGCCGGGGATCATCAGGAAGATGCCGACGATAAGACCTACCCCGACGCCACGCGGAACCGATCGCCGCGTGAAGCGCCAGAACTCGCTATGCAGGACACGATGCCCCAATGGACGGATCCACCGGCTCTCCGCCAGATCCTCCCGCTTGGGCATATTCTTCCCGATCCAGCGAGCGAGCCAGTCCTTTCGTCCGCCTGCGCTCATGTAGGGCAATGGTCTTGAAAAATTCTCATGCGTCGTCTCGCAAGGAAGGGGGAAGGGCGCAATGTCAATAGATGGTCAGCGATCGCGATGCCGCAGGGCCGGAACGAATGCTCTTGATCATGGTCTTGCCGACCTGAACATCATCCATGCTGACGCAGCAACCTGCCCTGCTCCCTTTTCCAGTCCTTTTCCTTCTCGTGCTCGCGCTTGTCCGGCGCCTTGCGTCCCTTGGCGAGCGCGAGTTCGACCTTGGCACGGCCGCGTGCGTTGAAATAGATCGACAGCGGCACCAAGGTCATGCCCTGCCGCGCCACACCTCCGAACAACTTGCCGATCTCGCGTTCGTGCAACAACAGCTTCCGCGGCCGCTTGGGCTCGTGATTGAAGCGATTGCCATGGCTGAATTCCGGAATATTCGCGTTGATCAGCCAGACTTCACCGTCCTTGACCTCCGCATAACTCTCGGCGATCGATCCTTCGCCAAAGCGCAATGACTTCACTTCGGTGCCAGTCAGGGCGATCCCTGCCTCGAATACGTCCTGGACGGCATAATCGTAGCGCGCACGACGGTTTTCGGCGACGATCTTCTGCTTGTCGAAGGATGCGGGGCGCGGGCGTACCATCAGACGAGCCCTGCATGAGCGAGGGCAGCATCCACCGCTTCGCGGCTGGCCCCCGAAGGGGGCGTCATGGGCAGCCTCAATTCAGCCGAAATCTCGGGACGCAGGCGCGCCAAGGCATATTTCGTCGGACCCGGCGAGGCATCGGAGAACAAGGCGACGTGAAGGGGATAGAGTCGATCCTGAAGGGTCAAAGCGAGCGGCCAGTCGCCGGCGGCGCAGGCATTCTGAAAGCGCGAGCATAGCTGAGGGGCAACATTGGCGGTGACGGAAATACAGCCGATGCCCCCCATGGCAAAAAGACCGAGCGCCATCTCGTCATTGCCGGACAATTGCATGAAATCCTCACCGCAGGCCAGCCGCTGCGCCGTGACCCGACCGAGATTTCCGGTCGCGTCCTTCACCCCGATGATAGTTGGGATGCGCGCCAGGCGCGCCATGGTCTCGACATGAATGTCCGTGACGGTGCGGGTGGGCACATTGTAGAGAATGATCGGCAGGTCCGATGACGCGGCCAGGGCAGCGAAATGGGCATAAATCCCGTCCTGGTTCGGACGATTGTAATAAGGCGGTACGAACAGGGCGGCATTCGCCCCTGCGGCTGCCGCGGCAAGCATGAGTCGCCTGGCCGACGCGGTGTCGTTGGAACTGCAACCGGCGATGACCGGTACGCGGCCGCCGGCGACCTCTACGCAGATCTCGATCACGCGGCGATGTTCATCGGCGCTCAACGTGGCAGACTCACCGGTTGTCCCGCATGCGACAAGGCCGTGGCTTCCTTCGGCTATCTGCCATTCGACAAAGGTTCGAAAGCCGGCCTCGTCAAACGCTTCACCGCGAAATGGGGTCACCAGAGCCGGGATCGACCCGCGAAACATTCTTTATCTCCTTCACCTTAGCCTCGGGTGGGGCCATAATCCCTCGACCGGCTCGTTCAGGGCCTGATAAGAAGGGGGTCGCTAGTCTGTCCAGCATGCACAAGAAAGCTATTCTTCTGAGCCTCGGCGGAATATCCGCCGCCTCCCTCGCCGCTGCGGTGGTTGATCGCCCCGTTACGACCGCCCCGCCCGTTCGGCTGGCGCAAGCTTCCACAACGCCCAATCCCGTCCAGCGGCCCACGCCCGCGCCAGCGCAGGCGTTTTCGGTCTCGCCGGCGGTGAGCAGCGCAGTGTCGCGATGGAACAGTCTGCGCCAGACCGACAGTCTTCCATTTTCGGCTTATGCGTCCTTCCTGACGAGCTATCGCGACTGGCCCGGGGAATCTGCCATGCGTCGCACCGCGGAAAAGGCGATCGACCCGAACAATGTGTCGCCATCGGAAGTGACCGCCTATTTTGGAATCCATCCGCCGCTCACCGCCCTCGGCCATGCTCGGCATGCCTTCGCCCTGCTGGCTTCCGGCCGCCCGGAGGAGGCGCGCGCCGCCGCCCGCACGGCGTGGCATGAAGGCACCATGCCGCAACCCGACGAGGACCGTCTGCTCGGCTTGTTTGGTGCCGTCTTCAGTGCCGGCGACCATGATCTGAGGATGGAGAAGCTCCTCGCTGATGGCCAGACGCAAAGCGCGGGACGGCTGATCTCGCTCGTGTCCCCAACACGGCGCGCCTTGTTTGAAGCAAGGCTCGCCTTGCAGACCCGCGCTTCGGATGCCGCCAGCCGCCTTGCCGCGATCGGGACGGTGGATGGCGACCCCGGTCTGCTGATGGACAGGGCGAATTGGCTCCGCAACACCGGTCAGAGCATTTCCGCCAGGCAGTTGCTCGCCCAGCGGCGGCCGTTGACGACGATGCGCCCCATCAATCCGGAAAGCTGGTTCGAAACCTTGCTCACCATGGCACGGGCCGCGGCCAATGACAGCCAATGGACCACGGCTTATCAGATCGCATCGCAGCTCGACGATGCCTATCCGGCGGATACCGACGTCAGCACGCGTCCTTTTGGCGAACGCGACCATTATACGAGCCTTGCCTGGCTGGCGGGGACCACGGCGCTCAATCAGCTGAGACGTCCCGACGACGCTTCGCGCATGTTCGAGCGATATGCCCGTGCCGCCCGCTCACCGCAGACTCGCTCAAAAGGGTTTTACTGGGCTGCCCGCGCCGCCAACGCGGCGGGCCAGACCCAGCAGGCGGCGGCTTTCCTGGAAGAGGCTGCGGCAAGCCCTGACCAATTTTACGGCCAGCTCGCCCTGGAACGTCTCGGCCGAACCATGGCGCCACCGGCCCAGGTCGCGGCGCCGACCGCATCCGAACGCGCCGCCTTCGCCGCCCGACCTCTGGTCGAAGCGACGAGGTTGCTCGGCCAGATGGGGCAATGGACAGACCAGACATTGTTCATACGCGCCTTGGCGCAGCAGCTCGAAACCGATCAGGATCGCGCTTTGGCCGCCGAATTCGGGCGCCAGATCGGGCGTGCGGACCTTGGCGTCTGGATCGCACGCGAGGCACGCAACAAAGGATCGAATTTCTATGTCCGGGCCGGTTTTCCTGAAGTCCAGGTGCCGCCAGCCTATGCGCGCTATTGGACCCTGGGCCATGCCATCATGCGCCAGGAAAGCTCGTTCGACCGGGCTGCCGTCAGCCACGCGGGCGCAAGAGGCATGATGCAGTTGATGCCCGGCACCGCGCGCGAAGTTTCGCGCAAGATCGGTCTCGGCTACGATCTTGGCCGTCTGACCAGCGATCCGTCCTACAATATCATGCTTGGGAGCAGCTATTTCGCGAATCTGGTCGACAGCTGGAACGGCAGTTTCCCACTTGCAGTGGCCAGCTACAATGCGGGCCCGGGCAATGTTCGCAAATGGATTCGCGAAAATGGCGATCCCCGGCTCCCGGGAAGCGACGTCGTGCGCTGGATCGAGGAGATACCCTATCTCGAAACGCGCAATTACGTGCAGCGCGTTCTCGAAAACGCGGTGGTCTACGACGCCATTCACCCGCAGCGGCGCATCGGCAGTGGAGAGAATCGTCTGTCTTATTATCTGGGAAAGCGGAATCCGGGATAAGGCCCCGGCATGGACAAGCCCAATCACATCACAGCCGAAGGCTATCGGATCCTCAGGGAGGAATATGAGAGGCTCTTCGCCGAAGAGCGGCCCCAGCTGGTGGAAACCATCAGCTGGGCTGCCGGCAATGGCGATCGCTCCGAAAATGGCGATTACATCTACGGCCGCAAGCGGCTGCGGGAAATCGATCGGCGGATCAACTGGCTGTCAAAGCGGTTGAAGAGCGCGAAGGTTGTCGATCCTTCCGCCCAGACCGATCGAAACCGTGTCTATTTCGGCGCCACGATCACCCTGGCCGACGAGGAGGGCGAAGAACGGATCGTCACGCTGGTCGGCGAGGATGAAACGGATCCCGGCAGCGGGCGGATCAGCTGGAACTCCCCGATCGCACGGGCCGTGCGCGGCGCATCCGTAGGCGATGTCCGCCGGATCCTGCTGCCGGCCGGAGAGCGCGAGATCGAAATAGTGACGATCCACTATCCCTGACGGGATCAATCGCCCATGACATCATGATGGCGTGCAGCATTCACCAGCGCCGCTCTGATTTCCGGATCGGTGAGCCGCATGTCGCGATCGGTATCGGCATGACGGCGGAACCAGATATTGGCCTGATCCGCCAGTTCGTCGCTGATGACCCGATCCTCATCTCGGTCGAACCCGTGGCGGACGACCTCCCTGCCCTCGTCCGTGCAGGCAAGCCACGGGTCTAGAAGGCCGGCTCCACTGCCATCGAAATAGGCGCAGTCATTCCCGAGCCGGTCATAGTCCTGCCCCTGATAATCGTAGCCGCCATAGAGGCCGGCCGTCGCATAAGGGCCGGAATCGTATGCGTCTCGTCCTTCATAGGTCTCGCAACCGGCCATCCCCGCCGCCGCCAGACACAATCCCACCAGGGCAGCCCTTCGCATCGCCTCTCTCCTTATGGTCGACGTCATACTATCATGAAACGGACGAAGAGGTCTCCCGTTTCGGATCGTCAACCATCTTTCCCAAACGCGTTGCGCGCCAATTCTTCAAGTTCGGGGGGTGTTTGGGGCGGGTTCAACGGCACATGCTGCTCGAGCTGATCGGCGATGATGGTAAGTGCGGCGATCCGCGCTGATTTCTTGTCATTGCCGTCAATCACGCACCATGGCCCCCAACGCGTATCGGTGAGAGCGAGCATGTCCTCGATCGCGGCCAGATAGTCCGGACGGCGCAGACGGTTGCGGAAATCCTCGGCTGTCACCTTCCAGCGCTTCCAGGGATCTTTGAGGCGGTCCTTCAGCCGATCGTCCTGCTCCTTCTGCGTTACGTGGAAGAAGAGCTTGACGATGTGGGTGCCATCGAAATTCTGCTGGGCTTCGAACTCGTTGATTTCGTCATAGCCTCGACGCCATTCCGCCTCGGACGCGAAGCCCTCGACCCGCTCGACCAGAACGCGGCCGTACCAGCTTCGGTCGAAGATCGCGATTTCGCCTGCCCCCGGCAGCTTCTTCCAAAATCGCCACAGGAAATGGCGGGCCTTCTCCTCTGCGGTGGGCGCCTTGATAGGCCAGACGTGAAAGGCGCGCGGGTCCAGCTTTGCGGTCAGGCGCTGGATTGACCCGCCCTTGCCCGCGGCGTCCCAGCCTTCGAACAGGATGACACTGCGTTTCTTGTGAAGTATGTGGGCGACCAGGATGCGTGCCAGGCGCTCCTGCAACGCCGCCAGCACTGCTTCATAGTCGCCATCGAACTTGGCGCCGGTTTCATGGTCGGAGAGGCGAAGGGTCATCCTTCTCCTCTCTGCTAGCTTTTCTGCGGCTCGACAATCCGGATGTTGAGTTCCCGCAACTGCTTCGGCGTCACTTCCGAAGGCGCATTCATCATCAGGTCCTCGGCCTTCTGATTCATTGGGAACAGGACAACCTCGCGAATATTGGGCTCGCCAGCGAGCAGCATGACGATACGGTCGATGCCCGGTGCGGATCCGCCATGTGGGGGGGCGCCATATTTGAAGGCGTTGATCATCCCGGCGAAATCGGTGTCGACCTGTTCCTTGCTATAACCGGCGATCTCGAAGGCCTTGTACATGATGTCAGGCCGATGATTGCGGATTGCGCCGGACGAAAGCTCCACGCCGTTGCAGACGATGTCATATTGATAGGCAAGGATATCGAGGGGATCCTTCGTTTCCAGCGCCTCAAGCTCGCCCTGCGGCATGGAGAAAGGGTTGTGGCTGAAGTCGACCTTCTTTGCTTCCTCGTCATATTCGAACATCGGAAAATCGACGATCCAGCAGAAGCGGAACTCATTCTCGTCGACGAGGCCGAGTTGCTCGCCGGTGCGCGTTCGGGCAGCGCCGGCCAGCTTGGCCGCCTGGGCCTCCTTGCCGGCGGCGAAGAAGATGCCGTCGTCCGGGCCGAGACCGAGCTCGGCGATCAGTTTCCGGGTCGCGTCTTCACCATGATTCTTGGCGATGGGACCGCCGAGCTCACCATTCTTCTGGGTGATATAGCCAAGGCCCGCATGACCCTCCGAGCGTGCCCAGTCGTTCATGTCATCGAAGAATTTGCGACTCTTCTCGGCCGTGGCCGGCGCCGGAATCGCACGAACCACGCCACCGCTTTCGACGATCCGCGCGAACAGGCCAAAGCCCGAGCCCTTGAAATGATCGGTCACGTCCGCAATCTCGATCGGGTTGCGAAGGTCTGGCTTGTCCGAACCATATTTGAGCATGGAATCCCGGAACGGGATGCGCGGGAACGGCGCCTGCGTCACCTTTCGACCTTCGGCAAACTCTTCGAAAACGCCCGCAAGAACAGGCTCCAGGGCAGCGAACACGTCGTCCTGGGTGACGAAGCTCATTTCCAGGTCGAGCTGATAGAATTCGCCGGGCGACCGGTCCGCACGCGCATCTTCGTCGCGGAAGCAGGGGGCGATCTGGAAGTAGCGGTCGAAGCCCGCCACCATGATCAATTGCTTGAACATCTGCGGCGCCTGGGGAAGCGCATAGAATTTGCCGGGATGCACCCGGCTCGGCACCAGATAGTCGCGCGCGCCCTCCGGGCTGGAAGCCGTCAGGATCGGAGTCTGAAACTCGGTGAACCCCTGGTCGATCATCCGGCGGCGGATCGAGCTGATCACCTGACTTCGGAGAACGATATTCCTGTGCAGTCGCTCGCGACGCAAGTCGAGATAGCGGTAGCGAAGTCGGATATCCTCGGGATAATCCGCTTCGCCCGCGACCGGCAACGGGAGTTCCTGGGCTGACGATTGGACGATCACTTCATCGGCATGAACCTCGATCTCGCCGGTCGCGAGATTTGGATTGGTGGCCTCGGCGCCGCGCGAAACCACCTTGCCTATGATCGTAACCACGGATTCTGCGCGGAGGCCGTCAAGGACACGCAGCGGCTCGCTGTCTGCCCGCGCCACGATCTGGGTAAGGCCATAATGGTCACGCAGGTCTACGAACAGGACGCCGCCATGGTCGCGCTTGCGATGAATCCAGCCCGAAAGCTTCACTTCGCTGCCCGTGTCCGCCAAGCGCAGCTCGGCGCAATTATGAGTTCGATATGCGTGCATAGGCCGCCCCGTAAATCCAGCTTTTAAGTGATTTTGCTGGCGCGGCGCTTCGCGGTGCAGCCTTGCTTTGTCAAGGGATCATGCCATCGCTATGAGCCGCGCGATGCATATCCACCCCCTGATAAGTGACAGCGATTCGCTCAAGTCTTTGTGCCAAAGGCTATCCCGCTCCCATTTCGTCGCTGTGGACACCGAGTTCATGCGCGAAAACACGTTTTGGCCGGATCTGTGCTTGGTGCAGATCGGCAATAGCGAGGAAGCCGCGGCCATCGATCCGAAGGCGGACGGGATCGATCTCACCCCCCTTCTCGACTTGCTCGTCGAGAATGAAAATGTGCTCAAGGTGTTCCACGCCGGTGGCCAGGACCTCGAGATCATCTACAATCTCACGGGGAAGACGCCTCATCCTCTCTTCGACACCCAGATCGCCGCAATGGCATTGGGGCTCGGGGAGCAGGTGGGCTATTCGAACCTGGTGGAAAGCCTGATCGGCAAAAGCCTCGACAAGGGGGCCCGCTTCACCGACTGGGCAAGACGGCCGCTGGACAAGAGGCAGATCGATTATGCGATCGGCGACGTCACCCACCTCGCCACCCTGTTTCCCAAGATGCTGGAGAAACTTCGCCGTACCGGGCGCGGCGCATGGCTCGACCAGGAGATGGAGCGGCTCGGCGATCCCTCCAATTATGAAAATGATCCCGATCGGGCATGGAAGAGGGTGAGGATCGCCAGCCGTCGGCCAGAAGTGCTCGGCCGCTTGAAGGCGCTTGCCGCCTGGCGCGAGCAGGAAGCCCGCGGCAAGAACCTGCCACGTGGCCGAATCATGAAGGACGAGACGCTGGCAGACGTCGCTTCGCATCCGCCCGCGGATCAGGAAGCGCTCGCCCGCGTCCGGGGGCTCTCTCCAGCCTGGAAGGCCAATGAGATCGGGGCCCGGATGATGACGGCGCTGGCGGCCGCGGAACCGCTCGGCGCCGACGAGCTTCCCGCCCGCGACGAACGAAGCCCCGGCCTCGGCAAGGAAGGCGCTTTGGTCGCGGACCTGCTGAAGCTGCTGCTCAAGATCCGCTCGCGGGAAAGCAATGTCGCGGCGCGGTTGGTCGCCCGATCGGAGGATCTGGAGCTTCTCGCCGCTGGCCGCCGGGATGGCCTTGCGATCCTTGAAGGATGGCGGTTCGACGAATTCGGTCGGGATGCGCTCGACCTCGTCGAAGGCCGCCTCGCCTTCGGCGTCCGCGGCGGCAAGCTGGTGATGACGAGAACGGAGACGGCGCAATGAAGGCCCTGGTCGGCTTGGCCATGCTCGCAACCTCCGCCTGCGCTTCGAGCGTTGCGGAAGGTCATAAGGAAACGGCACCTGGCGGAAATGGCCGTAAATGCCACGCGCAGGAAGCGCAGCCATTGCTGGGGCGGGATGCATCCACGGCGCTCGGTGCGGAGGCGATGCGCTTGTCGCAGGCGGAACGGTTGCGCTGGATACCGGAAGGCGCTGCCGTCACGATGGATTATCGCGAAACGCGTCTCAACATTCAGCTGGATCGGCAGAACAAGGTGGTCAAGATCTATTGCGGCTGAAGCCATTCCTGCGGCGGGCAATCTGACGGGTCGGGAGCAGAGGACTCAGTAAGACGGCTTCATTTTCCACGTATGCGCCCGTGCGCCGTCGCAACCTCGGCGCGACAGCCCAGTGCAGTCGCTAGCTTCTTGAGGCGGCGCTCGACGGTCTCACCATAAAGCGCTTCCTCGCCCCGTTGAAGCGTAAGGCGCAATATGTCTCGGTCGCGGCTCAGGATGCTTCGTTCCAGACTGGCGGCAAGACCGCCGCTGAGTCGCTGGCCCAGCCGCATGGCAAGTCCCCACAGGGAAGCGCGTTCCAATTCCTCAGCCGTGCACAAGTCGGCAATGGCGGCATCCGGCAAGCGGCGTCCCCCGCCGAAATTGGAAAAGAGGGCCTGAGCCATCATGACCCGTTCCGAGGCGTCGACCCCCACCCAATTGCCGTGCAGCGCCATTTCCAGGCCCCGCTCTGCGCGAAAATCGGGATGAGCCTGCCAAGCGACATCGGCCAACAGGCAGGCGGCGAGGCGAATGCGGGCATGACGCTGGTCATCGTCGAAAATCGGCCGGATCCACCGGTCGAGAAGGTCACCATGCTCGCCGAACCGGCTCAGTCCCCGCCCAGCCTCGCGTGCCGCTTCGAGCAACGGGTCGAGCTTCCGGATTCGCGCGTCGAGCTCGGAATAAAGCAAGCCTTCGCGGATCCCGAAGCTGGAAACGATCAATTCGCTCGGTCGAAGCTCGCGGACCAAGGCGTCCAATATCTGCCGCGCGACGGGCAAGGTAGGGATGCGCGTCGCGGTGACCGTGGCCAGGCTCTTAGGATCCGCCTTGTGCAGTGCACCCAGGAACTTGGCGATCGCTGCGGTCCGGGCGGGTTCCATTCGGTAATGATGGGTGATGGGAAGGGGGTAATCGGTGGCTATCATGTCCAGTCGGCCGATCGTGCGCCAGGAGCCGCCGACCAGGTAGAAGGGCCTCCCCTTTCCGCGCGACGCCATTCCCGTCTCCTTCAGCGCCTGCCGAAAAAGCATCCGGAGATCGCTCTCGCTCGGCAATGGACGAAGGACACCGATCGGAAGCGAGATGCTTTTCCGCACCGCGCCGTTCTTGATATCCACGAGTTCCAGGCTTCCGCCGCCAAGATCTCCCGCAATCCCGTCTGCGTCCGGCGCCCCGGAAATAACGCCGAGGCCGGCCATCTTCCCCTCACGCTCACCTGACAGAATCTGCGGTTTGAAGCCTATCGCTCGCACCTGTCCCAGGAAGTCGGCGCCATTGGATGCGTCGCGAACGGCCGCCGTCGCCACCACTCTCGTGCGGGCAACGCCCATTTGCCCGATCAGGAGCCAGAACCGCCGCAGCGCCGAAAGGGCTTTCTCCTGCGATTGTACCGACAGGGCGCCGGTTTCGGCTATGCCCTCCCCAAGCCCTGCCATCACCTTTTCATTGAAGATGATGGAAGGAATGCGAGGTGCCCCCGCATAGACGACCAAGCGTACGGAATTGGAACCGATATCGACGATGGCTACCGGTTCACGATCCAACAATTGAAAATCCTCAGCCTTCGCGCCGAATACGAAGTTTGGGCACGGAGCCGCTCTTCCTCAACGCTGCACCACGCCCCGACAATGACGGATTGGTCATGAAATAATGATGGAGGTTGAACGGTTTCTCGTCGCCGGCGTGCAATCTTTCGTATCGCCCGTCCGGAAGCAGCCTCCAGCTTTGCTCATTGTCAATCAGATTGGCTACCATGACCTGGTCCAGGATCTGGGCATGGACGGTCGAGTTTTCGATCGGAAGCATATATTCGACTCTGCGATCGAAGTTTCGCGGCATCCAGTCGGCCGAGCTGATATAGACCCGCGCATTCCGGTTAGGAAGCTCGTCGCCGTTCCCAAAGCACCAGATCCGGCTGTGTTCGAGGAAGCGGCCCACGATAGATTTCACATGGATATTCTCGGAAAGACCCGGCACGCCGGGTCGCAGGCAGCAGATGCCGCGCACCACCAGATCGATATCCACGCCGGCAGCGCTAGCCGCATAGAGCTTGTTGATGATCGCCGGATCCACCAGCGAATTCATCTTAGCCCATATCACGCCCGGCTTGTTCCGCCGCGCCTGCTCGATCTCCCCATCGATAAGGTCGCACAGACCGTCACGAAGGCCGTGCGGCGACAGAACCAGCAGCTCGAGGTCGCGCGGATCGACATAGCCAGTGATATAATTGAACAGTTGAGCGACATCCCGGCCGACGCGCGGATCAGCGGTGAAAAAGCTGAGATCGGTGTAGATCCGCGCCGTCACGGGATGATAATTGCCAGTGCCCAGATGGCAGTAGGTCCGGTAGCCTTTCTCCTCCCGCCGCACGACCATGCTCGTCTTGGCATGGGTCTTCCAGTCGATGAAGCCATAGACGACCTGCACGCCGGCGCGTTCCAACGCACTCGCCCAGAGCAAATTCTGCTCTTCGTCGAAGCGCGCCTTCAATTCCACGACAGCCGTCACGGACTTGCCGGCTTCGGCCGCATCGATCAGGGCCCGGATCACGGCGGATTGCTTGCCCGCACGGTAGAGCGTCTGCTTGATTGCGACCACGTCGGGATCGGCGGCGGCCTGTTTGAGGAATTCCACCACCACCTCGAACGTCTCATACGGGTGATGGACAACGATGTCCTTGCTTCTGATGGCTGCGAAGCAATCCCCGCCATGTTCCCGAATTCGCTCTGGAAACCGAGGATCGAACGGGGTGAATTTTAGGTCGGGCCGATTTTCGTCCGCCAAGGCGTCGAGATCGGAGATACCGAGAAAGGAAGTGGATGCCGAAACCAAAGCTTCGGATGCGTCCAATCCTTCCCGGATCATCACCTCGAGTTGCTCCGGCATTCCGGCTTCGAACTTCAAGCGGATGACGCGGCCGCGGCGGCGGCGCTTGATCGCGCTTCGAAAATAGCGGACCAGATCCTCTGCTTCCTCCTCCACTTCGATATCGCTGTCGCGAATGATCCGGAAGGCACCGCCACCGAGCAGCTCGTAACCGGGAAACAGCATGGCAATGCGTTGGCGGATCAAGGTTTCTATGGCGATGAAGCGGGCGGCATCCCCCGGCAGCCGGATGAAGCGCGGCAATGTTGCCGGCACCATCAGCAATTCGCGAATGGGCTTGCCGTCGGACAATCGCTTCAGATCGAAAATGAGAGAGAAGCCCTTGTTCGGGATGAACGGAAAAGGATGCGCCGGATCGATCGCCTGCGGTGTCAGCACCGGGAGGATCTGTTCCCTGAAATGCCGGTCCAGCCAGGCCTCGGCTGCCTCGTCGGTTTCGTGCTGACCCATCACTTCGACGCCCGCAGCGGCAAGCGCTTCCTTCAGCACCGCCCAGACCTCCTGCTGGCGACCGGTGAGCTGATCGGCCTCGTTGGCGATCGCGCTCAACTGTTGGGCCGGCGTGAGTCCGTCTACCGATGGCTCCTCCACGCCGAGCAATTGCTGCCCCTTGAGGCCGGCCACGCGGACCATGAAGAATTCGTCGAGATTATTACCTGAAATCGAGAGAAAGCGCAGCCGCTCCAACAGCGGGTGGGCGGGATTGCAGGCTTCTTCGAGGACCCGCCGATTGAAGGCGAGCCAACTCAATTCCCGGTTGAAATAAAGAGGCTGCGACTGAAGATTGGCTTCAGACCGGACCGGATCGTTCGCCGGAGAGGGTGCAGAATTTTTCATCGGAACTATTGTCTCGCTCGCTTGATCATGCCGGCGTCGGCAAGGGCTTTGCGCGCCATAGCAACGGTCATGCGACGATGATGTGACAACAGGGCCTTATCGAGCAGGTCCACCACCTGCTGAACGGCAAGGTAACTCCGCTCGATCCGCGGTACCAGATACTCGGCAAGATCAGGCGGCGTGGCAATGCCCCTGTCGCCGAGCAATTTGACGATGAGGTCGCCCAGCAGGGCGTCGTCAGGATCCGCGATGGCGAGGTGCGGAGTCGCGGCAAGGCGGGAGCGGAGATCCGGCAGCACTACTTGCCAAAGCGGGGGGGCGGCGTCAGCGACGATCAGCAGCGGTTTGCGGCTGATCTGGGCCTCGTTCCACGCATGGAACAGGCCCTCCTCTTCATGCGCCTCCGCCTCGTCGAACAGGCGTCCCCCTGTCTTGCGGACGAAGATACGGCCGAGCAGGCTGCGGCCCGATTTGCGCGGCCCCGTCAGCAATGTCGCCATGACGGGCCAAGTCGACCAGCGTTTCAGATGTTCGAAGGCAGCTCGATTCGCCTCGGAGACGAGGAAATCCTCTTCGCCATCCGCCATCGGCCAGTTGAGCGGAAGGGCGATCTGGCTCACTATTGTCCTCCGCCGCCCCGCGAGATCCGGATCGAGCTGCCGGAACCCTGCACGTTCCAGCCCTGCGCCTGAAGGGCGCTCCGGAGCGCGTCCGCGTCGCCCATATAGGTCACCTTCATGACGGAGGTGCCGCCAAGCGCCAGGCTTGTGGTGATCGCGGAGGTAATCCCCCCGATCCGGCTGACCGAAAGCTCGGCCTGGCCGACGGAGGCCGCATCGGGTGTTTCCACCTGGATCGTAAAACTGCTGGCTGTTCCGATCGGCACGGGCTGTATGGGGGTAGAGATTGGAGTCACGGCATCATCGTCGGCCTCCTCCAACTCCTCCACGATTTCCGGTTCTTGGGTAATGAGCGAAGGATCGGGCTTGAGCAGTCCGGCGCCGAGCGCGCGGGCGTAGATGATGTCGAGCCTTCTTACCCCTTCATCCAACATGCGCGGAATCGCGCTGCTATTTCCAGCTCGCAAGGTGAACCTGTCGAGCATGACATTGTCGGCGCCGTGGCGCGCGGTGAAGATACCGATTGCCGGCCCGCCGGGGTAGAGCCGTCGCAAATGCACTTCCGGAACGACAATGTCAGCGGCTCCATATTGATCCACCAGCAGCCTCCACCATCCGCGCCCGGGTCGTCGGGTCTGGCTGGGATTGAGCAGCAGCGGGTCGATGCCGGACCCGGCCGGACGGACATAATCGATCGGACTGTTGCCAGTCCGGAACCGGGCCCAGGCCTTTTGCCATTCGTTGCGATATTCGAAGCTGTAGGGCGTCGCGCCGGTGATCATGATGGGAATCACAAGCATCGGCGCGGACCGACGGACCGGACCGCTGATTCCCAGCAATTGGCCCGTCCTCGCACGATCGAACAGGAGACCCAGAGTGGCGACGTAGCGCTTGGGCCCGATCTGCTCGTCCTCGATGATGATTCCCGAGATCATGGCGTTCAAAGCGGATTCGGAAAGACTGGGCGCCTCGCTCTGCGGCCTGCCATTGGTTTTGGCCCAGAGCGCCTTCCACCCTTTCAACTGCGCCTGCCGCCATCCCTCATATCGTGCCTTCTCTGAAGTGTCGGCCGCGACATCGACCCGAATCCCGGTCACTTCCAGCGTATTGGCGCTGTCGATCGGAGGCACGCCGCGATCCGCCCCCTCCAGCTGGGCATAGACGACGCCACCCGCCGCCAGCATAAGGAGGAGGAGCGCAGCGAGGGCAGGAAGACGACGAAAAGACTTCACGACCGCCTTTTGGCGAGTTGAACGTGGAAATCCAAGCGCCATGTGGTCACCATGCAAAACTCGGTTACCGTTGCAGGAAAGTGGTTTGGACCCTAGTCGCGACCGGATGAACGAAGGTGAAAGCTATACCTACGCCAAGGCAGGCGTGTCGATCGAGGCCGGCAATGCGCTGGTGAAGGCGATTGCGCCGCTCGCGAAGGCGACAGCGCGTCCCGGCGCAGATGCTTCCCTGGGGGGGTTTGGCGGTTTCTTCGATCTCAAGGCGGCCGGCTACCTTGATCCGTTGCTCGTTGCGGCAAATGACGGGGTCGGCACCAAGCTCAAACTGGCGATCGAATCGGATCGTCATGACGGGGTCGGCGTCGATCTGGTGGCAATGTGCGTCAACGATCTCATCGTCCAGGGCGCCGAGCCGCTCTTCTTCCTCGATTATTTTGCGACCGGCCGGCTGGAAAGCGGAGTGGCGGAGCGAGTCATCGCGGGCATCGCCGAAGGCTGCAAGATTGCAGGCTGCGCCCTGATCGGCGGCGAAACCGCAGAAATGCCTGGAATGTATGCCCCTGGTGATTATGATCTTGCCGGCTTTTGCGTTGGCGCTGTGGAGCGAGCCGAGGCGCTGACGGGGTCGAAGGTCAAGGAGGGAGACGTCATCCTCGGCCTCGCTTCGTCGGGAGTCCATTCCAACGGCTTTTCGCTGGTGCGGCGTCTCGCGGCCGACAAAGGGTGGAAGCTCGACCGCCCGGCCCTGGTCGATCGAGAGCGTTTGCTGATCGACCTATTGCTCGAGCCAACCCGCATCTATGTTAAGGCCCTCCTGCCCTTGGTTCGAAGCGGCAAGATTCACGCCTTGGCCCATATCACTGGCGGCGGCCTTCTCGAGAATATTCCGCGCGTCGTTCCCGAAGGGCTTCACGCCTTTGTCGATGTCGATAGCTGGCAACAACCTCAGTTGATGGCGTTCCTGCAAGCACAGGGAAATATCGAACCCGAAGAAATGGCGCGGACTTTCAACTGTGGTATCGGCATGGCGCTTTTCGTCGACGAAGCGAATGCGCCTCAGCTCATTGGCGAGTTGCGTGAATCCGGAGAGGATTCCTTCCTCATCGGGCGCGTCGAAAGGGGAACCAGAGGTTGCACTGTCTCCGGTTCCAGGAGCAGTTGGAGCGCCAGGACCGACTGGACCGTGACCCACAATGGCTGAACGCATCAAGGTCGGCGTCCTCCTTTCCGGGCGGGGCACGAACATGATCGCCCTTTCCGAATATAAGAGACGGGAAGAGCGCAATTACGATATCGTCTTCGTCGGTTCGAACGTTCCGGAGGCGAGAGGATTGGTCGTCGCAAGGCGACTTGGCATCCCGAATTGGGCACAAAGCCATCGCGGCATGGAGCGTGCGGCTTTCGATCGCCTGGTGGACGCAGAACTTCGCCGCCACCAAGTCGAACTGATTGCGCTTGCCGGATATATGCGGTTGCTATCAGCCGAATTCATCCGCTCATGGGCGGACAGGATCCTCAATATCCACCCTTCCCTCCTGCCGCTCTACAAGGGTCTCGACACCCACAAGCGCGCACTGGCATCCGGGGACCTCTATGCCGGCTGTTCGGTCCATCTGGTGACGGAGGAACTGGATGCCGGACCGGTGCTTGCCCAGACCAAGATCAGGATCAGGCCCCGGGACGATGCCGAAACGCTGGCGGAACGCGTGCTGGAAGAGGAACATAAGCTCTATCCTGCTGCACTGGACGAATTTGCCGGAAAGCTGCTCGACAAACGACAAGCGGGCGATCGGAATCGGGAGGGCGGGCAGGCATGAACGAAGCCAAGGAAAAGTCCGAACAGGCTCGTGAAGCCGCCGCGATACGGCGCCGCTGGATCACGCTGGGAGAATTGCTGGCGGTCGTCGCAGTGCTGATTTCCGGGCTGACGCTCTGGAACAGCTACAGCGAACGTAGCGCCAGCGAAGCAGCGCGTGCTGAAGAGAAACAGGAGCAGGCAAAGGTTTCCCGGACCTTGCTCCTCCAGGCGAAGACCAACGGCAAAAGCCTCCAGCTTTCTCCGCACGACCCAAATCAGGTCATTCAGAGCCAGACGATCCTCTTTCCGAGCGCTTTGGATATCTCGGCGATCGACACTCTGATCGAACCACGCATCGAAGCCGAATGGATCAGGCCAGCAGCGCGAAATGCACGGGAAGCCTCCCCGAAGCAGCCCAAATCTTCCGGCGATTCAAGACTTCCGGTCGCAATCACCACCCGCTTCGTCAGTGGCGGCGAGACGATCACCGACATCGCGATCTACGATGTCGGCTATAAATTCGAAGAAGGCGGACTGCTCGGCGGTTCGGAAGTCGAGCTGCGCGGACTGTCCCTCATCGAACGGATCAAGGGCGATCGCGCCAAGACCCGTCTCGACTCGGTGTGGAAAGGGCGACAGCCGCTTGCGGCAGCCGGAGAACAGGATCCCAAATCCTGATCCGCGAAGCAAAGATGGCTTCGAGAATAGAGGAACCGGAGCTTAACCTACGATTTCCTCGGGTTTGAAGAAAAAGTCGATTTCGATCTTGGCATTGTCGGCGCTGTCGGAACCGTGGACGCTGTTCGCTTCGATCGATTCGGCGAAGCTCTTGCGGATCGTCCCTTCGTCCGCCTGGGCCGGATTGGTTGCGCCCATCACTTCGCGGTTGCGAGCCACTGCATTCTCGCCCTCCAGCACTTGCACGACCACCGGGCCGGAGGTCATGAACTGGACGAGATCGCTGAAGAACGGACGTTCCCTATGGACGCCGTAGAAGCCTTCCGCCTGCTCGCGGCTCATGTGGATGCGCTTTGATGCAACGACACGGAGCCCCGCCTCTTCCAGCATCTTGGTGACCGCACCGGTGAGGTTGCGCCGCGTAGCGTCGGGTTTGATGATCGAGAAAGTGCGTTCGGTCGCCATGTCCGGCAATGCTCCATTGATGCGGGTAATTCGGCGGCTCTCTAGGGCCCAAACCCGATCTTCGCAACGGTCGTGATCATGCTCACGACTGCGAAGCGGCAATCGTATCGGCTACACCCCTTGCGGAGGCGTGGATGGGTCCTCGGCGGCGTCGCGGAAAACCGCAAGCATGCGGAAAATCCTTACGGACCCTGCACCCATTTTCCCCGATCGTCCTGCTTCCAATAGCGGCTTTCGACCTCGGGGATATCCTTGAGACGTCGCCACAAGGAACGCGCCCGATCGACATCGCCGGCATCGAAGAAATAGAATGCCCGGGCAAAGGATAAAGCCTCATCCCGCCACTGCCCGTCGGCGATGGCTATATTCGTCGCCCCATTGACGGCCTCCGGCGTCTCGCTGAGCAGAATGGGCTGATTTTCCCCATTCTGCCGCCCATGCGGCAGAAATGCGTCACGCGAAAAATTCCACAATTGTTCGTCCAGCCGCCCGAGGAGGCCGGGTTCGGCGACGACAAGGAGGCGGTCCCCGCCTGTCAGCACCTTTTCGCAGATGACCGGCAGGATGCGCTCAAGCGGCGAAGAGACAAGATGGTAGAAATCGACGAGCGTCACTCGCCGGCCCTATCCTTCGTGATTGTCGGCGATGAAACGGTCGAGAAGCGCCACGCCGTAGCCGGTTGCGCCCTTGTCGAAGAGATGGCTCGCCTTGTTCGCCCAAGCCATGCCGGCAATATCGAGATGCGCCCATTTCACGCCGGTCTCGACGAAACGACCCAGAAAGCAGGCTGCCGTGATCGATCCGGCTTCGCGACCGCCGATATTCTTCATGTCGGCGATCGGCGACTCGATCATCTTGTCATAGACATCGCCCATCGGCATCCGCCAGAGCCGGTCCCCGGTCGTCCTGCCGGCCTCGGCCAGGCCTGCCGCCAGCATATCATCGTTCGAGAACATGCCAGCATATTCGGACCCGAGCGAAATCACCATCGCTCCGGTGAGTGTGGCCAGGTCGATCACGATCTCGGGATTATAGTGGCGCTGCGCCCAGGTGATTGCATCGCACAAGACGAGGCGCCCTTCAGCATCCGTATTTATGACCTCGATCGTCTGACCGGACATCGATGTGACCACATCGCCCGGCCGTTGCGCCTTGCCATCGGGCATATTTTCGACGAGGCCGCAAATCCCAACCACGTTCGCCTTCGCCTTGCGGCCGGCCAGAGCGAGCATCGCGCCGGCGACAGCTGCCGCGCCGCCCATGTCCCACTTCATGGATTCCATACCTGCCGCCGGCTTGATGGAAATACCGCCCGTGTCGAAAGTGACGCCCTTGCCGACGAACGCCACTGGCTTCCGCTTCGGATCGCCGCCATTCCAGCGCATGGCGAGCAGTCGAGGCGGCTGGGCAGAGCCGAGCGAGACGCCAAGCAAGGCGTGCATGCCGAGATCACGCATGGCCGCCTCGTCGAGTATCTCGAATTCGATGCCGACACCCTTCATCGCCGCCTGGCATCGCTCGACGAAGCTGGTCGGGTAGATGACGTTGGCTGGCTCCGTCACCAATGTGCGGCAGAGGGAAATGCCCGCGAGAAGGGCCGCTTTGTCCCTCCATGCGTCGTCCGCTCCCCTCCCGCCGCCGACGATCACCACCTCATCGAGGGTTGGCTTCGCCTTGGCACCGAGCTTGGTACGATAAATGTCGTAACGCCAGCTCCGCGCGGCCGCCCCGAAGGCAATCCGGGCCGCGGCTTCGCCGTCGAGCCCCAGACCGCTCACGTCCACGACCAGCTTGACTTCGCCAGAGGTCAGCAAGCGGGCCGATAAGGCCCCACCGACCCGTTCGAACAAGGCCTCGTCGTCGCGCTTGCCACCCAGGCCGATCAGCAGAAGACGGCGGGCAATGTTGCCCTCGGCGACGAAAGTCTCGGCGATGGTAGCGAGTTCGCGTTCAAAGCGCTGCGCCTCGGCGGCGCGCGCGGCCAGTGTCCGGCTGGATTCGTCCAGTTCCCCGAGGCGGTCAGCAAGCATGTCCTCACCCCAGACGGGAATGGCCAGCGCATAGGCACCGCTCGGTCGTTTATCGGCAAAGCTGATTTTCAAGGGAAAGCTCCTGACAAGACTTGCTAGTCCTCTAGGGTTCGTGAGCCCTGCCCGCAACGGTCTCGGGCGACTTTGCACAGAGCATTCACGCCTCCTTCTCACTCCCAACGGTTCCGGCCGAGGGGCCAGCCGTGGCTTCCGGCATTGCGGCGCAGGCTTTCCGGTGCGATAGGCTCGGCGGTCGCGCTTGCTTGGCGGCGGGGATTGTGAAGAAGCTTCAAACCATCTGTCTGACGGCCCTGCCTCTTTTTCTGTGCCTTTCCTCGGCGGGATGGGCGCAGGAAGGACAAGGACAGGCACCCGCTGCGGAGCAAGCCATAGAAGGCCGCGAGATCGCGTTCAGCACCGATCAGCTCAGCTACGACAGCGAGGCCGAGGTCGTAACCGCGACCGGCGACGTCCGTATGGCTACCGAGGGCAATAATCTTCGTGCGGATCGCCTGGTCTGGAATCGGATCAGCGGCGAGGTCCGCGCCGAAGGCCGCGTAAGGATCGTGACGCCGCAGGGCGACAAGGCCTACGGCGATGTTATGACGCTTACCGACACGCTGCGCGATGGCGCGATCCGGAACCTCCTGCTCGTGCTCGAGGATGGCGGGCGGCTCGCTGCCGAGCAGGCGGAGCGCAAGGATGGCTATACGACATTGTACAGGGCAGCCTATTCGCCATGCGCGGTCGTCAACGAGGATGGCTGCCCAAAGAACCCGACTTGGCAGATCACGGCGGTAAAGGTGGTGCACGATCCAAACCGCAACCGCATCCGCTACGAAGGCGCCAGCCTCAATCTGTTCGGCATGCCGATCATGTCGCTTCCCTGGCTCTCACATCCCGACGGATCCGGCGGTGGAGGTACCGGCCTTCTCGTTCCGGAGATCAGAATAAGCCAGAGCAACGGCGTCGAACTGACGGTACCCTATTATTTCAAGCTGGCGCCGAACATGGATGCGACGGTCGCGCCCCACATTTATTCGGACGTGCTGCCGGCCGTGGAGGCGCGATTCCGTCACTTGACCGGCAAGGGCGCCTATCAGATCGGTGCCTTCGTCACCCATGGCGAGCACATACCGCTCGCGTCGTCCACTGCCGTTCCGGAGCGCGGCGTTCGCGCCTACCTCGAAGGCAGCGGCCGTTTCCAGCTCAGCCCGGCCTGGAGCATCACCGCCTCTGGACGATATGTCACCGACAAGACATTCCTCAGGCGCTACGATATCTCCCGAGACACGCGGCTGCGTTCCGTCGTCGAAGCTGAGCGTATAGACCGGGACAGCTATATTTCGATCGCCGGCTGGGGATTTCAGGGTCTCAGGGCCACCGACATAGCCGGTCAGCAGCCGATCGCCCTGCCCGCGATCGATGCCCGCTGGCGCCTCGATGACCCGTTCTGGGACGGCAGGATCGAGCTCCAGGCCAACAGCCTCGCCATCCTGCGCACGGAAGGGCAGGACTCGCAGCGCGCATTCGCGGCGGCACGATGGGAACGGAGGGGTATTACACGGCTCGGCCAGGAATTGATCCTCACGGCTTACGCCCGCGGCGATCTCTACCACACCAGCGATGTCGAGCTTACCGACATACCCGCCTATCGTGGGGAGGAAGGCTGGCATAGCCGGGGCATCGCTGCGCTCGCGGCGGAAATGCGGTGGCCGCTGGTCGGGGCCTTTTTGGGAGGTACGCAGAGACTAACCCCCCGCGTCCAGATCGTCGCTTCCCCACCGACCGAAAATCTCGATATCCCCAACGAGGACGCACGGTCGGTAGACCTCGAGGATTCGAACCTTTTCGCGCTGAACCGCTTCCCCGGCTATGACCGGTGGGAGGATGGCAATCGCATAACATATGGCCTGGATTGGAGCGCCGATCTGCCGGGCGTGTCGATACGCACCACCGTCGGCCAGAGCTACCGGCTGACCCGCAAGCCGAGCATCTTGCCGCAGGGAACCGGACTGTCCGATCGCCTGTCGGACTTCGTCGGCCGCACGACCGTGAAGTTCGGCCGGAAATTCAGTCTCGTCCATCGTTTCCGGCTGGACCAGGATAGTTTTGCAGTCAGGCGCAATGAAGCCGACATCGTCGTCGGCGGCCGTCAGACATATGCCACTATCGGCTACCTCCGCCTGAACCGCGATATCGACCTTTCGAACGAGGATCTTCGCGATCGAGAGGAAATCAGGCTTGGCGGCCGCGTGAAATTCGCCAATTACTGGTCGATCTTCGGATCGACCGTGATCGATCTCACCAGCGGCCGGGAAGATCCATTTTCGCTGGAGGACGGATATGAGCCGGTTCGACATCGGCTCGGCATCGGCTATGATGACGATTGTATCGAGCTTGGCCTAACCTGGCGGCGCGACTATGAGACCAACGGCGACTTTCGGCGGGGCAACATCTTCCTGTTCCGGGTGGCGCTCAAGAATCTCGGCCGCTAAGCTGTGGTTCAGCAACGATAGTGCATGCTAGCAGCCTGCTTTTACTGGAGGAATGATGAAGCTCGGCACTTTTTCTAGGGCGGCGCTTGTGCTCGCCGGCTCGATTGCCGCCGTCGCCGTCGCTCAGACCGCGGACGAGGGTGCGCAGCCCCAGCTTTCGATTCCCGACAATGTCGAGTTCCTGGCTCCCGACAATGCCGGCGTCCGCAAGGCGACCGCGATCGTCAACGGCGACGTCATCACGGGCACTGATGTCGACCAGCGCGTCGCTCTCATCGTGCTCGCCAATGAAGGCCGCATCCCTGCCGAGGAAATGCAGCGACTGCGGGCCCAGGTGCTAAGGAACCTGGTCGATGAGACATTGCAGATCCAGGCGGCCGCGGCCGAGGACATCAAGATCGAACCGCGCGAAATCGATACGCTTTTCGGCCGATACGCACAGAGCTTCAACCGTACGCCTCAGGATTTCGTCGCATATTTGAAGTCGGTCGGGTCCTCCGAGCGATCTTTCAAACGGCAGATCCATGCGCAGATCGCATGGAACCGCCTCCAGGGACGGCGGATCGAGCCCTTCGTCAATGTCGCCGAGGAGGAAGTGCGTGCGGTGATCGACCGCTTGAACGCTGCCAAGGGCACGCAGGAATATAAGATCGGTGAAATCTTCCTCTCCGCCACGCCGGAAACAGCCGCCGAGACGAGGGCTAATGCCGACCGCATCGTCCAACAGATCCGAAACGGCGCTTCCTTCTTCGCTTATGCGCGGCAATTTTCGGAAGCTTCCACAGCTGCCGTCGGCGGAGATCTCGGCTGGGTTCGCGCGGCGCAATTGCCCGAACAGCTCGCCGCGACCGCCCAGGCCCTCTCGGTTGGGCAGGTGAGCGATCCGGTTGCGATTCCGGGCGGCTATTCGATCGTGGCGCTCCAGGACACGCGGCAGGTGCTTACGGCGGATCCGCGCGACGCGATCCTTAGCCTGAAACAGGTGTCGATAAGCTTCCCGCCAGGCACGCCGCGCAATGCGGCGGAGGAAAAGTTGCAGGCGCTCAGCAAGCTTGGCCAGGAAATGGGTGGCTGCGGTCGCGCCGAAGCTGCGGCTGCCACGATCGGGGCCGAAGTCTTGTCCAACGATCAGATGCGCGTGCGTGACCTGCCGCCGCCCTTGCAGGAGGTGCTGCTGAAGCTCAGCATCGGCCAGTCCACCCCACCGTTCGGATCGGTCGAAGACGGCGTACGCATTCTCGTCCTGTGCGGCCGCGATGATCCTCAGCAGATGGCTGGCGCATCGTTCGAAAAGGAATATGCCCGGATGACCGAGGAAAGGGTCAACCGTCGCGCAATGCGCTATCTTCGCGATTTGCGCCGGGATGCCGTGGTGGATTATCGTTAGGAGCAGATGAATTGTCGACTTCTCTGGCCGTGGCGCTGGGCGATCCGGCCGGGATCGGGCCCGAGATCGTCGCCAAGGCTTGGGAAAGCCGGCAGTCAGACAATCTGGCTCCCTTCTTCGCTGTTGGCGACAAAGCCGGTATCGAAGCGGTTTGGCGAGGCCCGATCCAGGTCATCGCCGATCCGGCGGAAGCCTCCTCTCGCTTCGCTCATGCTCTCCCACTGATCCAGATCGACAGCGGCGATGAGGTGGTTCCCGGCAAGCCGACGCTGGAGGGTGCCCGCAACTCGCTGGACGCACTGGAGCTCGCAGTCGGCCTGACCCGGTCGGGCGCAGCGTCGGGATTGGTGACGGGGCCCGTCTCCAAGGCTCAGCTCTATGCGATCGGATTCGCGCATCCGGGCCAGACTGAATTCGTAGCCGAACGTTGCGGCGTGGCCAGCGACATGGTGGCGATGATGCTTGCCGGGCCGACACTGCGCACGGTCCCCGTCACTGGCCACATCCCTTACCGGGACGTGCCTGAATATCTGACCACGGAGTTGATCATTGCCAAGGGACGCGCGACCATCAGAGGTCTGCGCCGTCTGTTCGGCATCGATCGGCCGCGTATCGCAGTCGCCGGACTCAACCCGCATGCGGGCGAAAGCGGCGCGCTGGGACGGGAGGAAATCGACATCGTGGTCCCGGCCATCGAACGGCTTCGTGAGGAGCAAGCGGATGTGACCGGCCCTCATCCCGCCGACACGATGTTCCATCCACGCGCCCGCAGCGCCTATGATGTGGCGCTTTGCCTCTACCACGATCAGGCCCTGGTTCCTCTCAAGGCGCTTCACTTCGACGACGGCGTCAACACGACGCTGGGCCTGCCCATCATCCGCACCTCGCCCGACCACGGCACCGCCTTCGCCCTCGCCGGCCAAAACGAGGCGCATCCTGGCGCGATGATGGCGGCACTGACGATGGCAGCCGCCTGCGCCCGTCGCCTCGGTCAGGCGTGAAGCCACTGCCACCGTTGCGCAAGGTGATTGCGCAACACGGGCTCAGCGCGTCGAAAGCCCTCGGCCAGAATTTCCTGCTCGACGGCCAGCTCCTGGCACGGATCGCGCGCGTTCCGGGCGACCTCAACGGAGAAAGGGTGTACGAGGTCGGCCCAGGCCCGGGTGGCCTCACGCGTGCTCTGCTGGAAGCAGGCGCCAAGGTCGTGGCGGTCGAGCGAGACCGCCGCTGCTATCCACCTCTCCACGAATTGGCAGCTGTCTCGGACGGACGGCTTCGCCTGATCGAAGGCGACGCGATGAACGTCGACGAGGCGGCGGAAGCAGGGGTCGGCGCGCATATCGTGGCCAATCTGCCTTATAATGTCGGAACTGCCCTTCTCGTCCGCTGGCTGAGCGGCGAGGCTTGGCCGCCCTGGTGGAAATCGCTTACCCTGATGTTTCAGCAGGAGGTGGCGCAACGGATCGTCGCCAGCCCGGACAGCGCAGCTTATGGTCGTCTCGCCGTTCTCGCACAGTGGCGCAGCCTGCCGCGGCTGGCCATGAAGGTGCACCGCTCCGCCTTCGTGCCGCCGCCCAAGGTGATGTCGGCCGTCGTCCATATCCAGCCGAAGCCCGCGCCATCAGGAGTTTCCCCGGCGACTATGGCACGCGTCACGGCATCCGCATTCGGCCAGCGGCGCAAGATGCTTCGTCGAAGCCTGCAGTCAGTGCCGGGCGCGCTTTCCGCCTTGGAACGCCTCGGGATCGATGCGGAACGCCGTGCCGAAACGCTCACGGTCGAGGAATATGTCGCCCTCGCCCGCATGCTGGACGGGTCGAATTCAAATCAGGATACCGAGTCTTGATGGCTCCAGAGCAGACGGCGTTGGAGTTCGATCGGCGTGACCGGCCCAGGGCCAATCTTTAATTGTTCTTGGCGGGCTTCGGCGGTTCGGGCGCACGAGCGGTGATCACCTCGGGCGGCGGGCCCTTGGCGATCGCCGCGGAGAGAGTAGCGGCCTGCGGACAGGGATTGCTGCAAACCGTCTTGAGCTTCTCGAGATTGCGCTTGGCCCGCTCGACGGCGCCGCGCTGCACCATTGCCTCGCCCTGACCAGCAAGCACGCTTGCGTCGTTAGGTTCAAGCTTCAGCGCCTCGAAATAGAATTTTATCGCCTTGCCGGGAAGTTCCTGTGCTTGGGCGACACGCGCAAGGCCGACATAGGCGCCACGATTCTTGGGATCGATCGCCAGCGCGCTTTCGAGCGAATCGATGGCATCGGAATAGCGCCCTGCAGCGGTCAGCGCCTGAGCCTGCTGCGTGAGCGCCAGCGATCGCGGATCGATCTGATCATCTGGGCGCTGACCATGGCCGGCGCTCGCCATCGTTGCCAATGCGATGGCGGCAGAAAGGGCTATGGGCATGAGGCGCATCAATATCTCCATATGTATCGGCAATGGCTTAGCATGGCGCTTGCCACCGTGCGACGAAAAAGCCGTCCGTGCCGTCATGGCCCGGCGTCAATAGTCGGCCCGGACCCGCGCCACGCCCCCCCGCAATAGGAACAGGCCCAGAAACCCAGGATGAACGGCGGCACGAAAAAGCCTCAGCCTGGCCCCGACCTTCTTCGTCGAGCACGGAGCAAACCGCATAGACGAGATAACCCCCAGGGCGAACGAGATCCGTGGCCAGGTCGAGAAGCCGTGCCTGAAGCGCGACAAGGCGTTGCAGCCGGTCCGGTGTGAGCCGCCAGCGGGTTTCCGGGTTTCGTCGCCAGGTGCCAGTTCCCGAACAAGGCGCGTCGATCAGCACCAGATCGGCTTGGCCCACCAGGTCCGCCGACGCTTCGCGCTCCCGGCCCGGATCGAAAAGCCTGGCTTCGACGATCTTCACGCCGGCCCGCTCGAGCCGGACCGGCAGCCGCGACAGTCGGCTCCGGTCGACGTCCGAGGCCAGGATCCGCCCCTGATTTTCCATTTCCGCCGCCAGGGCCAGGGTCTTTCCGCCTGCGCCCGCACAGAGATCGACGACAAGGTTGCCGGGCGCCGCTCCGCACGCCAGCGACAGCAATTGGCTGCCTTCATCCTGGACTTCCACCAGCCCCGATCGCCAAGCCTCGCTGTCTTCGATCGGGCTTCCTTCCGGTAGCCGCAGTCCCAGCGGTGAAAGGCTTGTCGTCACGGCCTCCGGAAAGGCCGCAAGCGCTTCCGGTCTCCCCCCTTTCAGCCGGTTGACGCGCAGATCCAGCGGCGCCCGGGCGAGCAAGGCCGCCAGTTCGGCATCATCCACCAAAGGGTCGAACCGTCCGGCCAGCCAGCCGGGTGCGGCCGACTGTTCGGCCCCCTTCTCTCCCACTGTTATGGTGGCCGGTCCATGCGGAGAGGCGTCGAACAGGGTGAGGATGTCATCATGCTCCTCGGCCAATCCAAGCAAAGCCTGCCGACCGGATTCCGGCCGGTCGCCGGATCGGCGGATCGCGCGGTAGACGAGGTCGCGTATGAAACGGCGGTCCTTGGAGCCGGCATAGCGCCGATCCTTGAAATAGCGGGCGATGATCTTGTCGGCGGCCGGACCGGCGTCCCGCGCGGCGGCGATGATTTCGTCCAGCAATTCGATCGCCGCCTGTGTCCGCGCGGCCGGCCTCATGATCTAGCGGGTCGGATAATTGGGCGCCTCGCGCGTGATCGACACGTCGTGGACATGACTTTCGCGAAGGCCGGCATTGGTGATGCGGATGAATTCGGCGCGCTGGAGATCCTTTATGGTGGCGGCGCCGGTATAACCCATCGCGGCTTTGACGCCTCCGACCAACTGGTGGATGACGTCGCGTGCATGCCCCTTATAGGGCACCTGCCCCTCAATGCCTTCCGGAACCAGCTTGAGCTGGTCCTTGATGTCCTGCTGGAAATAGCGGTCCGCCGATCCGCGGGCCATTGCGCCCACTGATCCCATGCCGCGATAGGATTTATAGGACCGGCCCTGATACAGGAACGTCTCGCCGGGCGCCTCTTCGGTTCCGGCCAGCAAAGACCCGATCATGACGGTGGAGGCGCCGGCGGCGAGCGCCTTGGCCACGTCTCCGCTCGTCCTCAAACCGCCGTCGGCGATCACCGGTATATTGCTCTTGGCGGCTTCGCCAGCTGCATCCAGAACCGCAGTGAGCTGCGGCACGCCGACTCCGGCGATCACCCGCGTAGTACAGATGGAGCCAGGTCCTATGCCGACCTTCACCGCATCGGCGCCGGCACCGATCAGGGCCTTTGCCGCTTCGGCAGTCGCCACGTTGCCGGCGACGATCTGGATCGCGTTGGAGCTCTTCTTGATCCGCTCCACCGCCGCTGCAACATTGCTGTTGTGGCCGTGCGCGGTGTCGATGACGATCAGGTCGCATTCCGCATCGATCAGGGCTTCGCTCCGCTCGAAACCGGCATCTCCCACGGTGGTGGCGGCCGCGACGCGGAGGCGACCGGTCGCATCCTTGGTCGCGTCCGGATAGGTCACCGCTTTCTCGATATCCTTGACGGTGATCAGGCCGATGCAGCGATTCTGATCGTCTACCACCAGCAATTTCTCGATGCGGCGCTGATGAAGTTGTCGCTTCGCCTCATCCTGGCTGACGCCGGGACCAACCGTGACCAGATTCTCACGCGTCATCAATTCGGACACAGGCTGTTTCGGATTTTCCGCGAACCGGACGTCGCGGTTGGTGAGGATGCCCAGCAGCCTGCCATCCCTTTGCGTGATCGGGATCCCGGAGATGCGATGCCTGGACATCAGTTCCAGCGCGTCGGCGAGCGTCTGGTCCGCCGTCATCGTGATCGGATTGACCACCATGCCGCTTTCGAAACGCTTGACTGCCCGGACTGCGGCAGCCTGCTCCTCGATGGTCAGGTTACGGTGCAGGACACCGATCCCGCCCAATTGGGCCATGACGATCGCCATATCCGCTTCTGTTACGGTGTCCATGGCGGACGATATGATCGGGATGTTGAGACCGATCGCCTGGGTCAGTCGTGTGCGGGTATCGGCCTGGCTTGGGAGCACGCTCGATTCCGCAGGCTTCAGCAGCACGTCGTCGAATGTGAGTCCCAGCGCTATGTCCATCATGTCCTCTGAATGGGGGATTCGGTCCCGCTCTATAGGAAGCGTTGCGCTGCTGCGCCAGCGCCCTCAGGCGCGCGCCTTCGCAAGCAGCTTTTGGGCCTGGGCGACATGCATGGCTTCGATCATCTCACCTTCGAAACGCTCGGCCCCTCCGGTGGCAGCCTCAATCAGTCGGCGGGCAGCCTCGATTTCCTCGGAATCGGCGCTGAAGATCCGGTTTGCGGCTTCGATCTGGTTCGGATGGATGAGAGATTTTCCGTCGAAGCCGAACAGCCGCCCTTCCTCGCATTCGGTGGCGAAGCCGTCGGGATCGTCCAGCTTGTTATAGACGCCGTCGAAGACCGCCACACCGGCGGCGCGCGCCGCGATCACCGCCATCTGGAGCGCTGTCGTCAGGGCCTGCCTGCTGCTGCCGCGCCGAAGCCCCAAGCTGGCACCAAGATCGTTGGTCCCAACGATGAGCCCGCTGGTCGCGGGGGCGATGCCGGCCGCCGCCAGCACTCCCGGCGCCGTTTCGATCATCGCCAAAACCGGCTTGCCGGTTCCGGCGGCCACCCGATCGACATCGTCCCGTCCGGCGGTGCGCGGCACGACGGCGAAAACCGCGGCGCTCCCTTTTACCGCTTCCAGGTCCCGATCCTGCCAAGCACCCGGCGAGTTCACGCGAATCGCGGTGACTGAAGAGCCGAAACCGCGGGCCGCAGCCTCCACCGCAGCGGTACGGGCCATCTCCTTGTCCACGGGTTTCACGGCATCCTCAAGGTCCAGAACCACCATATCGGCTCCGAGCGTCCGCGCCTTTTCGATCGCCCGTGGGTTGGAGGCCGGCAGAAAGAGAAGCGAACGGCAGAGGCTTAGGTCGTCGTGCGTCATGGTTTTCCGATTCTGCTTGGAAGGGGGTCAACTTGTCTACATTATAGCCGAATTGGTCGAGGGAGGGCGGGATGACGTTACCAATATTGCTCGTAGTCGCGGTGGTGGTGCTTTACCTTTTCTCGAGCGTGAAGGTGGTCCGTCAAGGATATCACTACACGATCGAGCATTTCGGGCGATTCACAGCGGTCGCCCGCCCAGGCCTGAATTTCTATCCCGCATTTTTCTATCGCGTCGGCCGCAAGGTGAACATGATGGAGCAGGTGCTCGATATTCCCGGTCAGGAGATCATCACCAAGGACAATGCGATGATCGCCGTCGACGGCGTGGTCTTCTTCCAGGTGCTGGACGCGGCCAAGGGCGCCTATGAGGTTTCCGACCTCTACCTCGCGATCATGCAGCTCACTACGACGAACCTGCGCACCGTGATGGGCTCGATGGATCTGGACGAGACATTGTCAAAACGCGACGAGATCAATGCCCGGCTGCTGACGGTCGTCGACCAGGCGACGGAAGCCTGGGGCGTCAAGATCACCCGTGTCGAAGTGAAGGACATCCGCCCGCCCGCCGACATCGTCAATGCAATGGGACGGCAAATGAAGGCGGAGCGCGAAAAGCGCGCGTTGATCCTGGAATCGGAAGGCCTCCGCGCCTCCGAGATCCTGAAGGCGGAAGGCCAGAAGCAAGGCCAGATCCTGCAGGCGGAAGGGCGGCGCGAAGCAGCCTTTCGCGACGCCGAGGCGCGCGAACGCGAGGCCGAAGCGGAAGCCAAGGCGACCCAGGTGGTTTCCGATGCGATCGCCTCCGGCAACGCCCAGGCAATCAATTATTTCATCGCTCAGAAATATGTGGAGGCGGTGGGCCAGTTCGCGACATCGCCCAATGCCAAAACGATCCTGTTTCCGGTCGAGGCGACCCAGTTGATCGGCACGTTGGGCGGCATCGGGGAAATTGCGCGCGACGCCTTGAGCGCGCGCAGCCCGGTCGGGACGCCTCCGGCCCCGCCGGCACGCCGGCGTGGGCCATTTGAAGGGGCTGCGGAAGGGAATGACGGATGAACCCATCCGACTGGATCATGGAGCCGCATTGGTGGTGGCTGATTGCCGCCGCGCTGCTGGCATTTTCAGAATTGGTCCTGCCTGGCGTCTTTCTGGTCTGGTTGGCTGCCGCCGCCGGTATCACCGGCATGGTGTCGCTGCTGTTCGACCTGGATTTGCCATTCCAGCTGATCCTCTTCGCGCTCTTTTCGCTGGCATCGGTCTATGTGGGCCGTCGCTGGTATATCCGACACCCGGTTGCGAGCAGCGATCCATTGCTGAACGACCGCGCGGCGCGGCTGATCGGACAGACCGTGGTGGTAGTGGCAGCCTTCGAAAACGGCCGCGGCCGGGTGAAAGTGGGCGACAGCGTCTGGAATGCCAGCGGTCCCGATTGCGAGGAAGGGGCGAAAGTTCGGGTCACGGGGGCCGAGGGGAGCTGTCTCATCGTCGAGTCGACCGTAATACCGCCTCCCCAGCAGCCCGTTGAATAGGGAAGACGGGATGACCGAAGTGGACCGGCGACATTTTCTCACCGGGACGGCGTCCCTTGCCGCCCTGCCGATACTGCAAGGTTGCAGGAAGACGGAGCCCCCCGCCACTGTCACTGGCGACGCGGCGGTCGAGAAAATGCTTGCCGGCATGGCCGAGGAATTGCTGGTCGAATATCCCGAATCGGCCAGCGCCCTCGGTCTCGACAAGGACGCAAGGACCAAGCTCAAGTCCATGTTGAGCGACCGATCGCTGGCCGGGAATCGCAGGCGCGCTGCTTCGGCCGCGCGTCGCCTCGAAGAATTGAAGAAAGTCGACCGGAACGGCCTCAGTGCCGAGACAAGGATCGACCTGGGAGTAGCTCAGACGGCCCATGAGCTTGCGGCGGACGGATACCGATTCCCCTTCGGCGACATGGTCATGCTCAACCCGCAATTGTCCTACCGCAACGCGCCTTACGCCATGGCCCAGAATTTTGGGGCGTTCGTGGAAATACCCGACCTTCTCGACAGCGCCCACTCTATCGCCGCGCCTGCCGACGCCGAAGCCTATCTTCAGCGCATGCAAGCTTATGCTGCAGCGCTGGACGGGGAGACCGCGCGACTGGAGCATGATCGTGGCCTGGGCGTCGTCGCTCCTGCCTTCCTGCTGGACAAGACGCTGAGGCAGATGAAGGCCGCGCGCGCCGGTCCGGTCGCCGAATGGAGCGTCGTTACGTCGCTCACACGGCGCACCAGTGCGATCGGGAAGGACTTCCGACGCCCCGCCGAAACATTGACGGCAGAGAAGATCGCGCCCGCCATGGACCGGCAGATTGCCGAGCTGGAACGTCACCGGGCGGTCGCGACCCAGGATGCCGGTGCCTGGAAGCTGCCGGACGGCGAGGCTTATTATGCCTGGGCGCTGCGCGCGGCGACGACGTCCAACCGCACGCCCGAGGAGGTTCACCAGGTCGGCCTGGAACAGGTAAAGTCTCTTGCCGCCGAAATGGATCCGCTGCTGCGTGCCGAGGGCCTGACCAAGGGGACGGTCGGCCAACGGATGGCCGCTCTCGGCAAGGATCCGCGCTTCCTTTTTCCCAACGATGATACCGGACGGGCGCAGATCCTGGCTTATGTGAACGATCGGGTGGACGACATCCGCAAGCGCCTTCCACGCGCCTTTGCAACGCTCGTGCCGGGGCGCCTGGTGGTGAAGCGCGTGCCGCCGGAGATAGAAGCGGGCGCACCGGGCGGCTATGCGGCGGCCGGCGCGATCGACGGGTCCACGCCCGGCAATTATTATATCAACCTTCGGGACACGTCGATCTGGCCGAAATATGCCCTGCCGACCCTCACCTATCATGAGGGCCTTCCGGGTCATATCTGGCAGGGTGAATATACCTACAAGCTGCCGCTGATCCGTTCCCTTCTGGCGTTCAACGCTTATTCCGAAGGCTGGGCGCTATATGCCGAACAACTGGCGGACGAGCTTGGCGTCTATGAGGCGGATCCGATCGGACGCCTCGGCTATCTCCAGTCCATGTCGTTTCGTGCCTGTCGGCTCGTGGTGGACACAGGGCTTCATGCCAAGAGATGGACCCGTGATCAGGCCATCAAATGGTTTGCGGAGACCAACGGCTCAAGCCTTGAAGAGGTGTCGAGCGAGGTCGATCGCTATTGCGCCTGGCCGGGACAGGCCTGCGGTTACAAGGTCGGCCACAATGAGATCAACCGTCTGCGTCGCAAGGCGATCGACGCGATGGGCGGCCGCTACGACCTGCGAAGCTTCGACGATGCCGTCGTGGGCGGTGGCGCAGTGCCCATGACGCTGCTTGAAGGCGTGATCGACGCCTATATCGCATCGGGAAGAGGCTGAAGATCGGGCTCCACGCGGGAACGCCTCGCTTCGATCGAAACGAGGCGGTCCGGACTGTAGAAGCGTAGCGGCCAGTCGCGTCGGCCCTGGGGCGCCAGCAGCAGCCCGTTCACCTTGCCAGCCAGCGTCCGACGGGCATCGCAACGTGCCAGATGGAGCCGCACACCGGCGATGAAGCAGGCCGTCACCGTGTCATGATAGCCCTGATAATCGTCATTCACACCGCCGACGCTCTCGTTGAAGCGTCGGATCACGTCCGGCAGGTCCCGCTCCGGGACCAGGTCCGGCCGCTCCACGAGGATCCAGACGCAAGCGGCGAGATGCGCTTCGTGTGTCCATTCCGCCCGGCTGAAAGTGCAGGCCAACAGCCCTTCGCCGACATGGCGGATGGAAGCATCATCGGGAAACAGCCGCGGTTCGTGCCCTTTTTCCATATTTTCCGTCTCCCGGACTGGAGGCCAAAGAAAAAGGAGCGCATCGGCCGCCGCCGACGCGCTCCTCACGAAGAGTTTGGGTTGAGCGTCAGGCTGCCGTCGGTGCCGCTTCCTTCACGCCTTGATCGACATGATCGGCAAACTTCGCGAAATTGTCGATGAACAGGCCGACCAACTTTCTCGCGGCCGCATCATATTCATCCTTGTCCGCCCATGTGTCGCGCGGGTTGAGGATCGCCGGATCGACCCCCTCAACGCTGACAGGCACGTCGAAGCCGAAATAAGGATCCTTGCGGAACTCCGCATCGTTAAGGCTGCCGTCCAACGCTGCATTGAGCAAGGCGCGAGTCGCCTTGATCGGCATTCGCTTGCCGACGCCATATTTGCCTCCGGTCCAACCTGTGTTGACGAGCCAGCAGTCGACATTGCCCTTGGCGATCCGTTCCTTGAGTAGATTGCCGTAGACCGACGGGTGGCGGGGCATGAAGGGCGCCCCGAAACAGGTCGAGAATGTGGCTTCGGGTTCGGTCACGCCAATCTCCGTTCCAGCCACTTTCGCAGTATATCCGGATAGGAAATGGTACATGGCCTGATCCGGCGTCAGCTTCGCGATCGGCGGCAGGACCCCGAACGCATCGGCGGTCAGCATGACGATATTCTTTGGCACCGGCCCCATATTCTCGGCCGAACTGTTCGGAATGAACTCGATCGGATAGGCCCCGCGCGTATTCTCGGCGAGGCTGCTATCGTCCAGGTCGAGCGCGCGCGTGTCGGGATCGATCACGACATTTTCCAGCACCGTGCCGAACCGGCGGGTGGTCGCGTAGATTTCCGGCTCAGCCTCCTCGGACAAGCGGATCATCTTGGCATAACAGCCGCCCTCGAAATTGAAGACCGCCGTGTCCGACCAGCCATGTTCGTCATCGCCGATCAGGGTGCGGCTCGCATCTGCCGACAATGTCGTCTTGCCGGTCCCGGACAAGCCGAAGAAAACGGCGGTGTCGCCGTCCGGCCCGATATTTGCCGAACAATGCATCGGCATCACGCCCGCGGGCGGAAGCTTGTAATTCAGGAGACCGAACACCGATTTCTTCATCTCGCCGGCATAGGCAGTGCCGCCGATCAGGATCATCTTCTCACTGAGATTGACTGCGACGACCGTTCCCGAACGGGTGCCATGCCGCGCCGGATCGGCGGCGAAGCTCGGCAGGTCGATAATCGTATATTCCGGGTCGAAATCGGCCAGTTCGGCGGATTCGGGCCGCACCAGCAAGGTACGAATGAAGAGATTGTGCCAGGCAAGCTCATTGATCACCCGGACCCGCACGCGATACTCCGGCTGGGAGCCGCCATAAAGATCGGCCACGAACAAGGTCTCCCGCCGGGCGACCTCGGCCAGGAAATCCTCCTTGAGCGCCGCGAAATGCGCGGGCGTCATCGACTTGTTATTGTCCCACCAGATCGTGTCTTCGGTTTCGGCGTCGCGAACGATATACTTGTCCTGCGCCGATCGGCCCGTATGCTTCCCGGTCTCCACGACGAGAGGCCCGTCCTTCGCCAGCAGTCCCTCGCCGCGGCGGACCGATTGTTCGACCAGGGCCGGCGTCTGGAGGTTCCAGTGAATCTGTGCGGATGTTCCGATTCCCTGATCGGAAAGTCCGCGTGCCGGCACGCGATTGGCCACGTTTCTCACTCCCATATCAATGACTGAGAAGGCAGCGGGAAATCGCTGCTTCCATGTCCGGTCCGCATATCTGGAAGCCCCGTCCGCGTCAAAGGCTTGCCAATCCGACAGGATTGGCATTGGCGCCATTGGATCATCACATCCCGCGTTTGAACCTAGCGTCCCAAGCTTGTCAGGGATAAGGCTCGTCCTGGGCAGCGGAAGGCGAACGAATGGCGGCAGTGATCGCGCTGGTAGACGATGATCGCAACATCCTTACCTCCGTGTCGATCGCGCTCCAGGCGGAAGGATTCGTCACGCGCGTCTATTCGGACGGCGAGACGGCATTGAGGGCTCTCATCGACAACCCCCCGGATCTCGCCGTGCTCGACGTTAAGATGCCGCGCATGGACGGCATGGAATTGCTGCGGCGCCTGCGCGAGAAGAGCGCCCTTCCCGTCATCTTCCTGACGTCCAAGGACGAGGAATTGGACGAGGCTCTCGGCCTCGCCATGGGGGCAGACGACTATATCGCCAAACCTTTCTCCCAAAGACTGCTGATCGCCCGTATTCGTGCGATCCTTCGCCGCACGGAGCTTCGCGGCCTGCCCTCTGTCGCAGATTCCGAAGAGGAGGAAGCGCCCCAGATCGTTCGCGGACGACTTGCCATGGATCCGGCACGCCATCGGGTGGCTTGGGACGGCCACGATGTCACTTTGACCGTTACCGAATTCATGATTCTCGAAGCGCTGGCGCAGCGCCCTGGCGTGGTCAAGTCGCGCAACCAGCTGATGGACGTCGCGTACCACGACGACATCTATGTCGATGACCGGACCATCGACAGCCACATTAAGCGTCTTCGGCGCAAGTTCCGGGTCGTCGATGCCGATTTCAAGGCGATCGAGACGCTTTATGGTGTGGGCTATCGATTTGGAGAAGAGTGACGAAAGCCGCCTGGCACTTCGCTGGTCCGGTCGGTGGATGCTTCTCCACCGCATCCTGGCAATCAACATCTTCGCCCTCGCCATCCTTGCGGGAAGCATATTCTATCTGGACGGTTTCCGCGGCCGGTTGACCGCCAGCGAGGTCGCACAGGCGGGCACCGAGGTCCGTATCATCGCCGATTCGCTTGCCGTCGCCGAACCGCAGGAGCGCCAATATCTGATGTGGCGCCTCGGGCAGGACTCGATGGTCCGCTTGCGGGTCTACGGCCCCGACGGTGCGAAGAGAATGGACAGCTGGGAGGGAACTACCCCGACCTACGAGCTCAGGGATCCCAAGGCCGAACCATTTCGCAAGGATGTCGCTCGTCTCCTCGACCAGGGCTTCGACTGGATCGTCGGCGCGCCTGACCCGCCTCCATTGGCGGAGCCGGCACTGGACCGCCTCGATGCCTGGCCAGAAGCCCAGGCCGCGCTTCGCAAGCGCGAACCGGCGACGATGATTCGCCGGGCGCCGGAGGGAACGCCTTTCATCTCGGCGGCCGCACCTGTTGGCCGAGGCGATGAGGTGCTGCTGCTGACCAGCAATGCACGAGAAATAAGGACTGTGGTCCGGGACGAACGATCGACCTTGGGCGTGATCCTGCTTGTCACCATCATCGTTTCCATTCTGCTTTCTTTGTTCCTCGCGAGGACCATCGCGACCCCCCTGCGGCGGCTGGCGCGGGCTGCGCACCGCGTCCGGCTGGGACGCGACCGGGAAGTCGCCGTTCCACTCCTGCCGGCGCGGCGCGATGAGATCGGACTGCTCGCACGCGCTCTGCACGACATGACCCAGTCCCTGCGCGATCGGATCGACGCGACCGAGGCCTTTGCCGCCGATGTCACGCACGAGCTGAAGAACCCCCTCGCCTCGCTCCGCTCCGCAGTGGACAGTCTCGACCGTGTCGAAGACTCCGAGCTTCGCCACCAGTTGCTGGAGGTCGTCCGTAGCGACGTGGCGCGACTCGACCGGTTGATTGTCGACATTGCGGAAGTATCGCGCCTCGATGCCGAATTGTCGCGAACCCGGTTCGAGCCGGTCGATCTCGGCCATCTCGTCGAATCAATGCTGGAATCTTGGCGTAACCGGGCAGCGGATCGCAATGTGAGTATCGCCTTCGCCCGGCCACGGATCGGCAGCGCCGTCGTGATGGGCGATTGGTCGCGCCTGTCCCGCGCGGTCGACAATCTCATCGACAATGCCATTTCCTTCTCTCCGCCGGGTGGCCTCGTCGAGATCGCCGCGGCGCGTGTGGACCAAGAGGTATTTCTGAGCGTGGAGGATGAAGGACCGGGCGTACCGCGCCAAGCCCGTGAAGCGATATTCAACCGCTTCCATAGCGTCCGCCCGGACGAGGAAGCATTTGGCCGCCATTCCGGTCTCGGCCTTGCCATCGCCAAAGCGACCGTAGAAGGACATGGCGGCAGGATCCTGGCCGACGATCGTCATGATGGACGGACCGGCGCGCGCTTCGAAATGCGCTTCGGCGGACATCCAGCATGACGCCCGGAGAATCAATCCTGCTGCACGCCTCCTGCATCGCGATCGGCGGCCGCGGCGTGCTGATCTCTGGCCCATCGGGCAGCGGCAAATCGGATCTCGCTCTTCGGCTCATCGACCGCGGGGCCACCCTCGTCAGCGACGATTATGTGCTCGTCCACGCAAAGGGCGGCCGGCTCGTGGCCAGCGCACCGGAAAGGATCGCGGGGAAAATCGAGATACGCGGCTTGGGCCTGATCCACTTTCCCGCATTGGACGATGTCCCGGTCTGCCTGCTGGCGGACCTGGAGCGGCCGATCGAACGGCTGCCGGAGCCAGGCGAATGCACCATCGTCGCGGGGCTGTCCTTGCCTGTCGTGTCGATCCGCGCGCTTGAGGCGTCGGCACCGATCAAGCTAGAGATGGCGCTCATCGAATTTGGACTGAAGATCCTTTGAAAGCGGGTCCCGCCCCCCAACGCATCCTTCTGGTCACGGGCCTCTCCGGCGCCGGCAAGTCGACCGTGCTCAGGACGCTCGAGGATCTTGGCTGGGAGGTCGTGGACAATTTGCCGCTGTCTCTCCTCGAGCATCTCCTTTCGACGCCGCTCGCCAAGGGAAGCGCGCAGCGCCAGCGCCCGCTGGCCATCGGCATCGACAGCCGTACCCGCGATTTCGACGCGAAGCGGATCGTCGGCCAGATTCAGGCGCTTGCCAGTGCCGAAGACGTCCCGGTGGAAACGCTTTACCTCGAATGCGCAGGTTCCGAATTGTTGCGGCGTTATTCGGAGACGAGACGACGGCATCCGCTGGCACCCGACCGACCGGCCACCGACGGCATCGCTGCCGAGCGCGAGCTGATGGAGCCGCTTCGGCAATGGGCGGACCATGTCCTCGACACGACCGACACCGACTCCAATTCGCTCCAGCACCAGATCCGCAAACGGTTCGAAAGCCTGGATCAGGCGCCGATCCTCACCTTCATCTCATTCGGATTCGCACGCGGATTGCCGCGCAATGCCGACACGGTGTTCGATCTCCGTTTCCTCCGCAATCCGCACTGGAATCAGGTGCTGCGGCCACTGACCGGCCTCGACGAGGAGGTCGGTGACTATATCGCTGAGGATGCGACCTATGAGGAGGCACTCGGCAAGATCGAGGATCTGCTGCTCTTCCTCCTGCCCCGCTATCAGGCGGAAGGAAAATCCTATGTCTCGGTCGCATTCGGCTGTACAGGCGGGCGGCACCGCTCGGTCCATGTCGCCGAGCGGGTCGCCGCACGGTTGCGTGAGGCGGGATTCCCGCTCACCGTCGAGCACAGGGATCTCCGTTCGCGCCCTCGCGACGGTATCGAGGATCGACGGGGCGACGAGGGCGTTAATTCAAGGTGAATCGATGATCGGTTTGGTGTTGGTAACCCACGGCCGGCTTGCGGCCGAATTTGTGACGGCAATGGAGCATGTGGTCGGACCGCAGCAGCAGATCGAAGCTATCTGTATCGGTCCGGAAGATGACATGGAGGTACGTCGCAACGATATTTCCGACGCGATTGCACGCGCCGACGATGGCGCGGGTGTCATCATCCTCACCGATCTGTTCGGAGGGACGCCGTCCAACCTGGCAATATCTCTCATGAAAGCGGAAGGAATCGAGGTCATCGCCGGCGTCAATCTGCCGATGCTGATCCGCCTGGAGGGCGCGCGCAAGACGATGGACGTGAAGTCTGCGGTGGCGGCAGCCCGCGAAGCCGGCAGGAAATACATTTCGGTCGCCTCCGAAATACTGGGCGAGACCGTTTGAGCCTGGAGCCGAAAATCGCGAGCCGCACCGTCGAGGTCTTCAATAAGCGCGGCCTGCATGCCCGGGCGAGCGCGAAGTTCGTCACCATTGCCGCCGGACTCCCCGCAACGGTCGAAGTGGAGAAGGACGGCAGCAAGGTCTGCGGGACCTCGATCATGGGCCTGATGATGCTGGGCGCCGCGATGGGCGATAGCATCACCATCAGCGCCAAAGGCGACGGCGCGGAAGAAGCGGTGGCCCTGTTGGTCGAGCTCGTCGAGGGCCGCTTCGGCGAGGAATGAGCCGGCCCGTGTCCGATCACGCCATGATGGGAGTTGTGCCCTGCCCCGCCTGATCACCGCTTTCTCCAATCCGATCGTCAAGCAAGTCGGAAAGCTGCGGGAAAAGAAGCATCGCCGCCGCGAGGGCCTGTTCATCGCCGAAGGCCTGCGCATCCTGACCGAGGCACGCCAGCAAGGATATATTCCCGAGATCCTCTTCTTCAGCGCCGATGTCTCCCATCCGCTGCTGGACGAGCTCGTCGCCGAGACGGAAGCGGCGGGAGGCGACGTGATCGAGACCAATGCCGACATACTCCACAAACTGTCCGGCAAGGACAACCCGCAGACATTGCTGGGTGTCTATCCGGCATTCGACACTTCTCTCGATCGGATCGACCGCAGTCAGGCACCCCTCTGGATAGTTGCCCAGGCGCTCCGCGATCCGGGCAATCTCGGCACCATCCTAAGGACCGGTGACGCAGTCGGAGCCGGCGGACTGATCCTGGTCGACGATTGCGTGGATCCCTTTTCAGTCGAAGCCGTGCGTGCATCTATGGGCGCGCTTTTCACGCAACGGATCGCGACCTGCGCCTGGGACGCTTTCCTGGGCTGGTTGCGCGCCGGCGACGGCAGCCTGATCGGCACGAGCCTCGACGCGACGCAAGATTATCAGCAGCCGCGCTACACCGCGCCAGCCTTCGTCCTCGTGGGGAATGAGGCGCAAGGTCTGCCGGCCGCCTACGAGGCCGAATGCGATATCCTGGTGAAGATCCCCATGCTCGGCAAAGCCGACAGTCTCAATGCCGCCGTCGCGACCGCCGTGATGGCCTATGAGGTCATCAATCAGTGGCGCCGCTGAACCGACAAGTCTGCGAGCCTGGCTATTCCGCAGCCTCGGCGGTATCGCCCTTGCCGAGCTTGGTCAGGGCCCGCGGCGTCACGTCGATGACCGGCAACGGATCAATTTCCCTGGCACCGCCCGAGACTTCCAGGGTTTCGAACCTCTTGGCCTGGGTCATGACCTGGCTTTCAAGGCTGCCGACAAAGGCATTATAGGCTCCTGTCGCGAGCTCCAGGTTGCGCCCCAGCTTGATGACATGGCTTCCCATAGTCGCCAGTCGAGCGTGCAATTCCTTGCCGAGCCGGGCGATCTCGGCAGCTTCCTCAGCCAGCTTTTCCTGCCGCCACACGCTGGCCACCGTGCGGGCAATGGCAACGAGATTGGTAGGAGTCGCAAGTAGCACACGCCGCTCGAACGCCCATTCCCACAATCCGTCATCCTGCTCCAGCGCTGCAGTCAGGAAATGTTCTCCCGGAATATACATGACGACATAATCGGCCGCCTCGCCGAATTGCTGCCAATAATTCTTGCTGCCAAGCTGCATGGCATGATTTCGGATGGACTGGGCATGGGCCTTGAGATGGGCAGTTCGCACCGTCTCGTCCACCTCATGGTGGGCGTCGAGGAAAGCATTGAGCGAACATTTCGCGTCGATGATCAATTGGCGGCCGCCCGGCAGCCGGACGATGACGTCGGGCCGGAGGCGTCCGTCATCGGTATTCACTGAGACCTCGGACTGGAAATCGGCAAAAGGCGACAGGCCCGCCTGCTCGAGGACGTTGCGCAGGCTCTGCTCGCCCCAACGCCCCCTCGCCTTGGGACTCGACCGCAGCGCGTTGACAAGCTTGGCGGTTTCGTCCCGGACTTGGGTCTGGCCTGATCGCACCAGTTCGACCGCTTCGCGTAGACCCGCATATTGGTCCACGCGCTCTTTCTCCACTTTGCTGAGCCCATCCTCATAGCGCTTGAGCGTCGCTTCCACCGGCTGGAGCAAGGCCTTCAATTTTTCCTCGCTCTTCTCGCCGGCCTGGTTGAAGCGCGCATCGGCGCGTTCGAGGAAATGCTTCTGTGCCTCGCCGAGAAGCTTTCCGCCAATCTCGCTGAATTGCGCGGATAGCGCTTCGCGCGCTTCCCTCAATTCGGCAAGACGGAGCTCGAACGCCTTTTCCCGTTCTTCCTGGCTCGTCGACAGCCGCGCGCATTCGGCGCGCGCTTCGCCGCATTCGCGGCGAACCTCGTCCAGCTTGGCCTGCAGATCGGGCACCTGTTTTGCCCGTTCCTCGGCGACAGCGAGACCGGCGATTCCCCGGCGGCTGCCGAGATACCAACCAAGAAGGACACAAGCGCCCGCAAGCAGGGCCGAGAGGAGCAGAAAGAAAGGATCCATCATCTTTCCAAGAACCGGAACGAACCGCGAACCTAAAGCAGACGCCGCTTCGTCTCAAGCGGCTTTACGGAACCACTTCTCCACTTTTCCCGTTCCGCCTTGGTCCTGGAGGAAAAGCCTATGTCGATCGCCAAGATGATGGCGTCCCACCCCGACGCCGATGGAAATCTCAACGAACCGCTGGCGCTGGCCGTGCGTCATGCCATGTTCTGCTCCGTCATCTGCACAGCCTGCGCCGATGCTTGCCTCGCCGAGGAGCATGTCGAAAAGATGCGTCAATGCATCCGTACCTGCCTCGATTGCGCCGATATATGCGCGGCGACCGATCGGCTCGCCACCAGGCGCACCGGCAGCAACGGGATCTTGCTCCGTGAAATGCTCCAGCTCTGCATTACGGCTTGCGATATCTGCGCCGAGGAATGCGAACGGCACGATCACGATCATTGTCGGCGCTGCGCGGAAATGTGCCGGGAAACGGCCCGCGACTGCCGGGCCGCGATTGAGACCTCTTAATCCGGGAGCGCTGGCCGCTGAGTCCTTCCCGATGAATCAGCCGGGGACAGTCAGTGGATGCAATTCCATCTGGTCCTGGAACGCCTAGGCAGCGAGCTTGGACCGCTCCTTGCGTGCCTTTGCCAGCTTCTTCAGCAGCATTTCCCGTTTCAGGCGGGAGAGGTGATCGATGAAGAGTATGCCTTCGAGGTGGTCCATCTCGTGCTGGAGACAGATGGCGAGCAGTCCCTCCAATTCCTCCTCATGCGGTCTGCCATCACGGTCGAGCCAGCGGGCGCGGATCCGATCCGGCCGTTCGACCTCGGCATACATGTCGGGAACGGAAAGACAGCCTTCATTATAGAGCTGCAAAGTCTCGGAGGCATCGAGAATCTCAGGATTTATGAAGACCCGGGGATCGCGGACGGGCTCTCCATCTTCCTCCTCGGGTTCCTGCAGGTCAATCACCAGCAGGCGCTTCGGCACGCCCACCTGGATCGCCGCAAGGCCAATGCCAGGGGCCGCGTACATCGTCTCGAACATATCGTCGATCAGCGCGCGAAGTTGGTCCGTCACCTCTTCGACGGGCGACGAAACCTGCCGCAACAGCGGGTCGGGAGTCTCTAGGATCGGAAGTATGGCCATGGGAAAAATGTAGGAAATATGGGGCTTTCCGTCAAGTTCAGGAGACCGGTCGCCGGGCGCGCAACGCTTGTGCGAGCGTACCCTCGTCCAGATAATCGAGTTCGCCACCGACCGGGAGGCCGTGGGCCAACTGAGTGATCCGGACCGGGAAGGTTTCGAGCCGCTCGGCCAGATAATGGGCGGTGGTCTGTCCTTCCAGGGTCGCATTCATGGCCAGCACGACTTCGTCGACGCCGCCGCGCGCGATACGGCCAATCAGCATGTCGATGCTCAGATCCTCGGGCCTGACGCCCTCAAGGGCCGAAAGACGTCCGCCCAGGACATGGAACCGCCCTGGGAAGAGGCGGGACCGGTCCAGCGCCCACAGGTCGGAAACCTCCTCCACGACGCAAAGCAGGCGATCGTCGCGGCGGGGGTCCGCGCACACGGTGCAGGGATCGATCGTGTCGACATTGCCGCAGGTGGAACAGATCGAAAGCGCCTCGTTGACTCGCTCCAGAGCTCTAAGCAAGGGCGCCAGGCTGGTTTCCCGCCGCTTCAGGAGATGAAGTACAGCCCGTCGCGCCGAACGCGGGCCGAGACCTGGCAAGCGGGCAAGCGCCTGGGTCAGCGCGTCAATTTCGGAAGAGGCCATGCGACAGGGCATATGGTGTGAAGACGCAGCTTGCCAAGCGCCTTCCTTCGCCGAGGGTCAGCAGCAATTGTCTCGAAAGGGTGGATCAAATCGAGGAACCCGCTTCGACCCATCACGAACGTGCATTTCATGGATACTGACCTTAAGCAGGCATGATGCGACTGGTCTTCATGGGAACGCCGGATTTTGCCGTGCCGGCGCTCGACAGCTTGCTCGCGGCCGGACATGAGATTGCGGCCGTCTATTCGCAGCCTCCGCGTCCGGCCGGGCGCGGCAAGGAGCTGAAGCACTCCCCCGTTCATCAGCGGGCCGAAGCCGCCGGCCTCGATGTCCGAACGCCGCACAGCCTTCGCGATGCCGAAGCGCAGGCCGCCTTTGCCGAGCTTCACCCCGACGCGGCGGTCGTGGCGGCCTACGGCCTTATTCTGCCTCAGCCCATCCTCGACGCGCCGGCTTTGGGCTGTCTCAACATCCACGCCTCCCTGCTGCCGCGCTGGCGCGGTGCCGCGCCGATCCAGCGCGCGATATTGGCGGGCGACGTGCGGACCGGTGTCACCATCATGCAGATGGAATCCGGTCTCGATACGGGGCCGATGCTGGCCGCTCGCGAGACAGATGTAGATCGCAAGACGGCAGGCAGTCTTACGGCGGAACTGGCCGATCTCGGCGGAGTCCTGATGGCCGAAGTGCTGGAGCACCTGCCAGAGCTCCGGGCCCAACCCCAGCCGGAACAAGGCATCACCTATGCGGCGAAAATCCGCAAGGATGAGGCACGGCTCGATTTCAGCCAGACCGCCATATGCGTCGAACGGCAGGTCCGCGCCTTCAATCCTGCGCCGGGCGCCTTTTTCGAATATGGCGGCGAACGCATCAAGGTCCTGGCCGCAGAACCAGCCGACCGCAGTGGGCCGGCCGGAACCGTGCTTGGCGACGACCTAGCCATCGCCTGCGGCGAGGGTGCGATCCTCCCTACCCTCGTCCAACGTTCGGGACGCGGTGCCATGTCGGCCGAGGCCCTGTTGCGCGGCTTCGCCATTCCGACAGGCGCGAAATTGGCATGACGCGTTTCCGCCTCACGATCGAATTTGACGGTCAACCTTTCATGGGCTGGCAGCGCCAGGCCCATGGCCCATCGGTCCAGCAGACGATCGAGACGGCAGTGCAGGCGATTACTGGCGAGGAGGCGTCTCTTCATGCTGCCGGGCGAACCGACGCCGGTGTTCATGCACTGGCGATGGCGGCTCATGTCGACATCGCCAAGCCGATCACCGCCTTCCGGTTCGCCGATGCCCTCAACGCCAAACTCCGTCCCGATCCGGTCGCCATAATCGCGGCGGAGCAGGTGGCGGAGGATTGGCATGCCCGATTCAGCTGCCTCGGCCGGCGCTACATCTATATCATCGTCAACCGTCGGGCGCCGCTTGCGCTTGAGGCCGGAAGGGCCTGGCGCGTCCCGGTGCCCCTCGACGCGCAAGCGATGGACGGCGCGGCCCAACTCCTGGTCGGTCGCCACGATTTCACGACCTTCCGCTCTGCCCATTGCCAGGCCGACAGTCCGATGCGGACGCTCGATCGTCTGAGCGTACGAAGGACGGGGGACCGCATCGAAATAGAAGCGGCGGCACGCTCCTTTCTCCACCATCAGGTCCGATCGATGGTGGGATGCCTGCAACTGGTGGGCCGTGGCAAATGGTCCGTTGCCGACTTGCAGGAGGCACTCGAAGCGCGCGACCGCACCGCGCTGGGCTTCAACGCGCCGCCGGACGGCCTCTATTTCGCCGAGGCACGATATGCCGAAGAGGCGCCGAAGCCGAAGAGGCGCTGAAGCGAACGCTCCAGCATCAGCAGCTGCCACAGCAACCGGCCATGTTCCCCCTTGCCCGAACGATGTTCGGCGGCCAGCCGGGCTATTGCGGAGCGGTCGAACCAGCCCAGTTCGGCGAGTGCCGATCCGCGCGCAACCGCTTCGCCTTCGGCAGCGAGTGCACCTCGAAACCAGGCGCTGATCGGGGTCACAAAACCCATTTTGCGACGATGGAGGATCTCATCCGGCAGGTAGCGCCCCAGCGCCCGCTTCATCAACCATTTGCCGCTGCCCCCCCTGAGCCGCATCCTGGCCGGCACCTTGGCGGCAAACTCCACCAGCCGGTGGTCGAGCAACGGCTCGCGCGCCTCCAGACCAACGGCCATGCTGGTCCGATCGACCTTGGTCAGAATGTCGCCAGGCAACCAGATCTTGAGATCGGCATATTGCGCCCGAGACAGGGCATCTTGCGCTGGCGCTTCGCGCATGGCGGCAACGTAAATGTCCTCGGCACGATGGCCTTGCAGCGCGCGCTCGAAATGGGGGGTATAGATCTCGGCGCGGACGTCCCGCCGGGTCGCGCTGACGGCATCGGCATAAGCCTCCTCGCTCGACCGCCCGATCGCCTGCAAAGTCGTTCTGGCGCGTAGATATTGCGGCGCCCAGTCGAGCTTCGGATAAACATCCCCCAACGCACCGACAGCCCGCCGCGCGGGGCCCGGCAGCAAGGACCGGATTCTTTCCTCTGCGCTGAACAGGCGATGGCGGCGATAGCCGGCGAAACATTCGTCAGCACCGTCGCCCGAAAGCGCGACTTTCACCTTTTCCCGCGCAAGTTCGGCAACACGATAGGTAGCCAAAGCGGAAGCGTCGGCAAATGGCTCGTCGAAAGCATCGACGAGCGTATCGATAAGTTCGAAGTCGTCCGCCGCGACGATGCGCGTCCGATGATTGGTGGCGAAGCGCTCTGCGACGATACGCGCGAAGGCAGTCTCGTCATGATCCCCTTCCTGGAAGCCTATCGAACATGTCTCGACAGCGGAACGGCTGGCTTCGGCCATCAGCGCCACGACGCCGGAACTGTCGACGCCGCCCGACAGGAATGCGCCCAGCGGAACGTCGGCCACCATCCGCGACCGCACGCCCTCGCGCAGATGCTCGACAAGCTCTTCTTCCAGCTGCCGCGCGCCGGCGCGCGATGGATTGGTAAAGTCCACGTCCCAATATTTGACCGGGGTGGGAACCGGTCGGCCCCGCCGCACCATCAAATAATGACCGGCCGCAAGTTTGCCGACGCCGGCGAGGATAGAACGCGTGTCCGGGACGTAGCCGAAAGCAAGATAATCCTCGATCGCCTGCGGATCGGGACTGCGGCGGAGCAATGGATGGGCCAGCAACGCCTTGAGCTCGGAAGCGAAGATCAGAGCGCCGTCCGAGACTTCCGCGAGAAAGAGCGGCTTAACCCCGAGCCTGTCGCGGGCCAGGAAGATCAGGTCGGCATCGGCATCGTACAATGCAAAGGCGAACATGCCATTGAAACGCCGGAGGCAATCCGGCCCCCACTGCCGCCAGCCGGCGAGGATGACTTCAGTGTCGCTGTCGCTTCGGAAAGCATGGCCGAGCGCGCTCAGTTCCGATCGCAGCTCGCGGAAATTGTAGATCTCGCCATTGTAGGTGACGGCCAGCTTCCTGTCGGCCGTTAGCATCGGCTGCGCGCCGCCGGCCAGATCGATGATGGACAGCCGTCTATGGCCCAGCCCGACTCCGGGCGCCGTCCAGACACCAGCGCCGTCGGGACCCCGATGGGCAAGCATATCCGCCATCGCCTTCACGCGGGACGGGCTGACCGGTTTGGGGATGTCGGGATGGAAGATCCCGGCAATGCCGCACATCAGCGCGCCTTCATGCCGGCAGCCCGGTCGGCAAGCCTGCTGATCGGCCCCAGGTCGCGCAGGAACGCATCGATCGCAGGACGTGGATCCGCCCCTTCGGCCGGCGCCTCGGACGATATGAGAATCGCTACCGCCCGCTGCGGTCCGCCCAAAAGGCGCATCTTCATTGTCTCCAGCTTCACGGCGAGCGGGCTGCCCGTCAGGATCGTGCCGACACGATAATGAGTGACGACTTCGCGGATAGTGCCAAATGAGGCAATGCGCTCCGCACGAGCGTCCGGCAGAGCCTTGCCAGCCGCCGTCCACGCCCATGCTCCTCCCGGAGCGACTGCGCCCTGGCCGAAACCGACAAGTTCGCGGCCCTCCTCCTGCCGGGCGAAGACGGCGATGGCCAGATCGACCTCCTGACCCTTTTGATTGCGGTAGCGACCGAGACGGAGTGCGTCGGCGCCAGCGAAATGGGGCTGCCAGGGACGGCCGCGGTCCGCCCGCACCCTTTCCCAGCCCCTGACGGAAGGCAGAATGACGTCGCCCGCCGCCACCGGGGTGGAGGTCGCGGCGATAGCCATCGACCACAGGATCGGGATCGAGCCGATGGCCAGGACGGCCATCGTCACCTGCAGCAATCGCCTGGACGAAGTTGCCGCAGGCACTTCAGGCTGGAGCGATTCCGGATCGAACCAGCGATCACCCGGACCCCGATCGAAGAAGGGCCAGCCTGCCGCCATGATGAGCACAATGACGATCGCGAAGAAGATCCAGCCGTAAAGGACATGGTCGAATCCGACTGCGAATTCGATGCTGGTCAGGTGCGCAACATAGATTGTTCCCCAGGCCCGGAGCCCGTTCGCCAGGATCGGAATGAGGATGGCGGCCGCCATGAACGAAATTCGCCGCGGCCAGGATCTGAAGCACACATTCGCCACGAGAGCCCCATAAGCCACCATGGCAACCAGGAACTTAACCCCGGAACAGGCCTCCGCGACCTCGAAATAGCCCGATGGAATGGAGATGAAGATACCTTCGATATGGGCCGGAATTCCGACGAGGGCGAGCAGCGCCATGCAGATCTCCGCCGTCACATTTTGCATCAGCGGCACGATCTCCTCGCCTATCGGGATCAGGAAGACGGCGTAGAAGAGCGGGAATGCGAGGCCGCGCGCGACCGCCTTGCCAAGACAGACGACGACGGTGCCCTGCAGCATGAGCACCAGCCCGGCATGTCGCGCCAAAGCGACGCCGCCGGCATCCCCCAACAACCATCCCGCCGCGCCCGCCGCGACGACCAGAAGTCCCGGCGTCCAGATGGTGGGGACGAGCCCGCGAAGCTCGGGCAGGCGCTGCCAGACCAGCCAGGCGATGATCGGCAGGATCAGGAGGCAATGGTTGAATGTCGAGCTGGTGAGCCAGATTTCCACCATCTGCACTGCGTCGCGGCTGAAGAGAAGCAGGATCGACACGACGAGGCCCACCAGCGCCAGTAACGGATGCTGCCATATATCTGTCCTCCCCAGGGAGACCGTTTGGTCGATCCCGACCTGGGCCGTCATGCGGCCTGCCGCCGCGGCGGGGCCGAGAGCATGTCGGTCAGTGCCGCAAGCTTGGCCGCCCAGGGATACGCCATCTGCATATGGCGGCGCGCTGCTTTGCCCATGGCTTGCGCTTGCCTGGCATCTTCCAGCAGGGATATGACGGCGTCCGCCTGGCTGTCCGGCGCGGCGACGATCAGGTCGCGACCCGGCACGGCATCGATCCCTTCGAAAGCGGCTGGTGAGGCCACGACGGGCCGGCCCATGGCCATGGCTTCCAGCACCTTGTTCTGAATGCCTCTCGCCACTTGCAGCGGCGCAACGACCACATTGGCGGCGAGGAGCCAGGGTCGAACATCCTCGACCGCGCCGGTGACCACCACCGCGTCGCCATCGGCCAGCCGCTTGACCGCATCAGAGGGCTGACGGCCGACGATCGCGAAGCGCGCTCCCGGCACATTTTGCCGGATTCGAGGGAAGATGTCCCGCGCGAACAATGTAACCGCCTCGATATTGGGGCGATAGTTCATCTGCCCGGTGAACACGATGAGAGGTCCCTGGCTCTGGTTCGCCAAACCCTCAAAAACCGAGGCAGGGTCATAGAATTGAAGGTCGACGCCATTCTCGAGCGCTCGAATATCCGCATGCGCCAAACCGGCACGATCGCGGAACAGCATCACCTCCGCCTCGCTGACGAACAGGCTCGTATCGGCACGTGCGGCGGTCTTCCGTTCGAAAGCGAACAGGCGCTCCGCCTCGCGCCGGTACACCCAACGCATCGGCGTGGACGCCCCCTCGGCAAAGGCGGCAAACTTCGCAGAATCCATGTCGACGAAGTCCATGATGAACCGTTGCGCTCCCGCCTCGGGCACGAATTGCGCCATCTGTCCCGAGAAGGCGAATATCGTGCCGACGGGCTCGCGTTCGATCAGCTTCGCCACGAAAGCGCGCAAGCTGGCATTGTCGAAAGAGGTCAATGATATCGGCCTGCCCGAGACCAGAGCTGCTAGACCTGCAGAGACGCGAGAGCGGCGGCGTATTTCGACATGCACTTCTCCCAGCGTGGCTCCCAGGGCCTGCCTCAACGCGCCGAGATGGCCGAGATCCGCTTCCTCGTCGGCAAAGCAGGCGAGATGCACGCGCGTCAGCGTCGCGAGGTGTCTGATGATATTCCAGGAACGGATACGGTCGCCGCGGTCAGGGGGAAAGGGAATGCGGTGGGCGAGGAACAGGATGTCGTCCATCATCCCAAGCCCCGCGCGATCATGGGGCCGATCCGGTTGGCGAGCCAAAGCGGCACATTCCGCCACAAGGCAACCTGCAGCCGATATTTAGGATTGAGTGGGTTCGTCTCCCGCCCGTGACCGTGGACGGAGTAGGAAAGCGGCTCGGGCGTGAACCCCCAATTCTTCTTAAAGGCGAAGGCCCCGGTTCCATATTTGGATCGGCCGAAATCGAAGCATGTGCAGCCGCGCCTGACCGCGTGGCGCATCAGCTCGAAATAAAGCAGTTCGTTCGCGCGCCAGCTGCGTGCCTCCATCGTGCCCCCGCCCCAATATGGCAGGACGCTTCCCTTGAAATAGAAACTGAGCACGCTCGCAACCGGCCGGCCGTCCCGGCTGACGGTGACTATGTCGGCCTTGTCGCCAAAGGCTTCCAACATCGATCGGAACAAGGCGCGCGGGAAGACTGGCGTGCCGAGATTGCGCACGCTTTCGGCATAGACGCGGTAGTGAAGTTCGATATCGCGATCGATCCGGGTCTGGAGATCATAGCCGAGCGCTCGCCGCACTTCGGCGCGCTGCTTGCGCGGAATGGCGGCGAGGATCGCCTCGTCATCCGTCGGCAAATCCCGCGCGAACCCCGCATAGACGCTCTCTATCCGTCGCCATCCGGCGGGAATGGCGCCCCCTCTCAATTCGACCGTCGGACAATCGAGGGTTGCCGCAAGTTCGACCGCAGCATCAGCGAGCGCGTCAACAGCCTCCCGGCTGCCGATGGCGCCGCCGCCCACCCCAAAGCCCGCCGAGACCAAGGCAGAACCAAATAGCCGCGACCGGATCTCACTGAGCGGCAGGAGCCCGGCAATCGCCCCAGATTCGCTCTCGGCGATCAGATAATGGCCGCGCTGGCCGCAGCCGGCCTCCACCGCCCGGCTCCATTCCGGCAGGTGGAAAAGCTGCGCGTCAGGGCAGGTTTCGACGAACGCCCGGATTGCCGTATCGTCAATCCCTTCCGCAGAGCGGGTCCGAAGCCCCGCAACCGTTCGAAAGGCGTTCATTGCAGCCGGGTCCGCTCGATTGCCACCACCTCGTCAGTGCGGCCCCAGCGATGCGCGCGCAACAGCTTCTCCAGCTTGGGGCGCATCGCCTTCAGCCGGCTATAATGGCGCAGGCGCGACCTTAGCGGCGCACGTGCCACCCGTGGCTGGTCCGGATCGACCTCCCAAGGATGAAAATAGAAGACGGCCGGCCGGCCCTCCCTGCGATTGACGCGGCCGATCGCCCAGTCGGAGAATCGATAGGGAAGCAGGCGGAAAAAGCCGCCCCCACCGGCTGCGAGACGGCGGCCGGCCAATTCCACTGTGGTCACAGGAAGCTCGATCAGACCAGCATCCGAAAGCGGCCGATAGGCGAAGCGCGGTGCGCTCGGCCAACCATAATGGTCGTGCCGCAACGGCGCCACGCTGGACGAATAGCTATAGCCCTGCTCGGCCAGGACATGATGTGCCCAGGGGGTGCGGGCGTCGATCGAGAAGCTGGGTGCACGATAGCCGCTTGGCGATTGACCGCAGGCATCCTCGATGGTCCGTCGCGCGCGCTCGAGATCGGCACCGAAAGCCGCCCTGTCCATTTCAAACACGCGCTTATGGTCCCAGCCATGACTGGCGATTTCATGACCTTCGTCGGCGATGCGTCGAACGAGGTCCGGATAACGCTCCGCGATCCAGCCGAGAATGAAGAACGTGCCCTTGACCTTGGCATCGTCGAACAATTGCAGCACGGTGTCGCCATTATGCTCGACACGCTGCTCGAGCCCGTCCCATGTCTCGCGCGCGATCACCTTCTCGAAGGCGCCGACCTGGAACCAGTCCTCGATATCGACCGAGAGGGCGTTCAGCATGGCATGCCCTTCCCGAAAGGTCAGGCGGCGTTGGTGTGATAGCTTGGCGCAGCCTGGCCACCTTCCACCCAGTCGACCAGAAGGGTCAAAACGCGGCGAAGAGCGACATCCTGCTCCTCGAGCCGGGCCTCCAGCGAAGCAACACGCCGCGCCAGTGCCTCGTCCTGGATCATATGGACGGGCGCGTCGGACGGCGCGGGAGCAACATGATCGATGCCAGCCGCCTGCGACGTGCGAAGCGGGAGCACCTTGTCCTCGCTGGGCCCGGGGCGATCCGCGATCATGTCGGCGGCGACAATATCCACGGCCTCGGCGCCAATCTCTTCCATTCCTTCCATTGAAGCATAGAGGAGCACGCGGTTGGCGAGCTTGTTGATCCTCCTAGGCAGACCGCCGGTGTGACGGAACAATGCGGCAAATGCCTCCTCGTCGAATTCGGGACGGCCCTCCCAGCCGGCGACTGTCAGCCGATGAAGGATATAGGATTCCATCTCGCCCGGTTCGATCGGTCCCAGATGATGGGTGGCGATGACGCGCTGGCGCAATTGCTCCAGCCCCTCTTCGAAGGCGATCCTGTCGCGGAATTCCGGCTGCCCGAGCAGGAAGATCTGCAGATAGGCCCGGCCATGCGACTGGAAGTTTGACAACATGCGTAACTCTTCGAGGGCAGAACGGGATAGGTTCTGCGCTTCGTCGACGATCAGAAGCGTTCGCTTCCCGCGTCGTCCTTCCTCGGCCAAGAATTGTTCGATCCGTTCCAGTAGCTGCGCCTTGTGCAGCCCGTTCGTGACGATGCCCATGCCCTGCGCGGCCAGTCGCAGCATGTCGTCTCCCTCGACCTGCGAGGAAACGATGCTGACAAGGTTGAGCCTTTCCGTGTCGATCGTCGCCATCAGATGGGCTACGAGCGTCGATTTGCCGGCGCCGACCTCGCCCGTAATGACGATGAAGCCTTCCCCCTGGGCCAGGCCATAGCCCAGATAGGCCATCGCCTTCTTGTGGGTGCGGCTTTCGAAATAGAAGCGCGCATCCGGGGTCAGCTGGAAAGGGCGATCGGTAAGGCCGTAATGTTCCGTATACATCAAACGTCTCCGTGCACGCCTCAGAAGGCGTATCTCAGGCCGAACAGGATGGAAGCCACGCTGCTGTCATATTGGCCGGCATCAACCGTATAGATGCCTGCCTGGGCGGTCGCTTCGAGATGGCCGTCCATCAACGTGTGGTAATAGCTGCCGGTCAAACCCGCACTGCGGCTGCTGCGGACGCCTGCGGCGCCGCTGTCGAACCAGCCCAGATAGGAATCGAGCGCCACGCTCGAATTGCGGCTCAGCTGGCGTTCCGCATTCGCCTGGAAGGTCACGCTCTCATCCGTGACATTGGCGAGGTTGAACGGAATGGCGTTGTCGCCGGCGCCGAAATAATTTCGGCGGGCGTAGCCGAGCCCTGCGCCGAAGCTCCACGGCCCGCGGCCGCCCGAAAAGAGAATGGCTGCGCCGCGGTAGCGAAAACTCGAATTATTGATCGACTGGAGCGCATCGTCGAAGCAAGTGCCGCTGCCCGGATCATTGCCGAAGACGCACCCGCCGCCGCCGCTCAGACGGTTTCGTCCAATCTTGAAGTCGACCGGCAAACCGTTGAGATCGCTGATAAGAAGCCTGCCGAAGCTTGTCACCTGATCATAGACCGAGGCAGTGATGGCGTAGGATTCGTTGATCCGATGCTCCAGCGATCCGACGAAGGTCGTGCCGCCATAGCGCCGGCCGACACGGGCCTGCAGCTCGGTGCGGCGACTGGGCCGCCAGATGACGCCCACGTCCCAGATGAGGCCGCTCTGGTCATAAGCCAGGAGTCGAGGCCTGCTTGGGTCCGCTACCAGCTCTCCGTTCGGCCCCACGATCGGGAATCCGTTGGTGTCACGCAAAATGTCCTGCTGGCTCGCCTTCAACTTCTCGTAACCGGCACCCCCGGTCAAAGCGAGACTGTAGGTCACGGGGACGACGATGTCGCCGCGCACGAACACGGCCTCATTCGTGGCGTCGAGTATGTCATTGTCTTCGCGCGAATAGCCCGCGCCTACGGTCCAGCCGACGGGCAATTCGCCGGGGCCCATGCCGACGCTGGCGGCGGCGCTGTGGATGACGCTGCCGTCGTAGCGGTCGAATCTGGGCTGACCGGGCACTTGCGAGACACCGGCAAGGCCATGATCGTCGACATGAACATAACCGAGCCGATAGCTGGCACCAACGTCGACGGCGCCGACCTTGGTCGACAAGGTGGGTCCCGCATAGACGCTGTAGATTTCGACCAGATTGGGATCGTCCGCCGTTTGGAACCCGGGCACCGGCACGCTGAGGTCGCCATGCGACCGCGCCGCCAGCGCGCCGGCGTCGAAGGTCAGTAGGTTGGGGACGACCGTGAGTTGCGCAGCGGCGAGACCGGTATGGATATCATTGTCGGAAAGATTGTCATTCCACGCGATCCGGCGCTGATAATTGTAGCTGATCGTCGCCTTCACCCGCTGACTGCTGACAAAGGCGTCAACACCCGCGCCGACCGAGGTATAGGTAAGGACGTCGCCGCCATTCAGGTCGGCACTTAGCACCTGCTGGACTTCCAGATAAGGCGTGATCCTGCTTCGGGGCTCGCCTTTGAGGGTCGCGGCGGACGCGAGCGCGAGCCCAGCGGCAAGAGCCGCGGCGGCCAGCGCCCGGAGGCCCCGTTTCCTGAACATATCGGTCATTGGCCATATCCGTAATAGTTGCCGTACCGGCGTCCGCCGGCGGCAAAGGCTTCCGCGTTCAGCATCAGGCTGACCGTGTCGCAGGCGGAAAGAATCCCCAGGGCCTCGCGAAGATCGGAATCGGTCGTCTGGTCGGCCCGCACCACGATCAGCAGTTGGCCGACATGGGCAGCTAGAACCGATGCCGGCGATGCCATCAAAGCGGGCGGCGAATCGAACAGGACCAGGCGGCGCGGATGGTCGCGGACCAGATCGCCCAGAACCTGCCTCGTGCGATCCGATCCGAGCAGTTCGGTGACATTGTTGGCGGCGCGCCCGGCCGGCAACAGGGACAAGCCCTCGATGTCGGTGCGCACGACGAAGCGCTCGACATCGGCAGTTTCGCTGCCGATAGCATCGATCAGGCCGGGCCCCGGCTCCAGACCGAGCGTCGGGAAGATTTCCGGCTTGTTGAAGTCGCCATCGACCAGCAGCACGTCCAGGTCGGGCTCGGCGGCGAGCGACAAAGCCAGATTGATCGCACAGAAGGTCTTGCCCTCGCCGGTCTGGGCCGAACAAACGAGAATGGACCGCTTCTTTTCCTCGGGAAGGTGCGACTGGGCCTTGATCGAGGCCAGCAGCTGGCGCTTCACGATCCGGAATTCCTCGGCAAGGCTTCCGACGGGCGCCTCCGGAACAATGAATCCTCCCTCACGCAGCCTCTCGCGATCCACTCCGACGATGCCGCCGCCAGTGATCGGCCGGCGCACCGCAAGTCGGGGTGCGGGCTCATGGACCGGCCCGGTCGAATGCGTGGTGGCGGGTGTCGAAACTTCATGAATGGCCGGCTCGATCCCGGACTGGAGCGCCGGATCGGCTTTCACTTCGCTCGGCGGCGCTGGGTCCGGGCTGCGACGCAGGGCGGCGCCGAAATCATAGATTTCCGCCGCGCGTTCGAGCAGGGATTCGGCCTTGAGGGGACTGTGCTTGGTCATGTCGTTTCCTCAGGCCACCGTGCTGCGCTGCCAGAATTCGACGAGCATCAGGATCGCATAGCTGGCGAACAAGGCGCCCCCTGCCCCGCCCAGCCAGATCAGGCGCTGACGGTCGCGCACCTTCCTGTCGGGCGTGATGAACTCGCTGATCGCGCCCAGCACCGGCAGGCCGGTCGCTTCCTGAAGCCGATTCCGCGTCGGGAAGGTGGTGACAAGCTGCGCCTTGGCGAAGGCCGCGGCCACGCCAGCGCCCAGACCGAACACCAGGATCAGGCTCAGGAAGAGCGGCCGGTTCGGCGTCGACGGCACCAACGGCTGATTGGGCGGATCGATGATTCGGAACTTGATCGGAACCGTCTTCGTCTCGACGTCGCTGCGCAGCCGGAGCTGCTCTCGATCTTCCAGCAACTTGTCATATTGCCGCTTCAGCACCTCATAGTCGCGATTGAGTCGTGCCTGTTCGGCGGCGACGCCGGGTTCCGACGATTGCCGCGACGACAATTGCGCCATGTCCGATTGGAGCTGGTTCTTGCGCGCGGACGCGGCAGCGGCCTGCGCCTCCTTTTCCGCGACCATGGCGCGGAGGGAGACATAGGCGGGATTGGAGGCGCCCGGAGGGCGACCGCCCGCGGCCGCGCGTTCCTGGGCCGCCTGCGGCTTCAGTCGGGCGATCTGGGCGCGTGTGGCGACGAGATCGGGATGCTGGTCGGTCCAACCCCGGGCTGCGCCTTGACTGATCTGCGCTTCCAGCTGCGCTATCTGCTGGCTGGCCGGCCCGTAACCACCGCCCGCTTCATAGCTGCCGGCGATGGTCGGCGCCGTACTGTTGAGCTGGCCCCGCAGCGAGGCGAGCGCGCTTTGCGCCTGGATCAGCTGCTGATCGACATTGGCCAGCTCGGCGCGGGCGATGCTCATCCGCTGGGCGATCGATCCTTCCCCGGGCAACAGGCCCAGAAAACGCTGCTCGAATTCGACGCGGCGCTGCTCGGCTTCCTGCAACCCGACTTCGCGGCGCTTCAACTCCTCGTCCAGGAAGGCAAGCGTCTGGACCGTGTCCGCACCGTCACCGGTACCGCCGGTCTCGCCGAAAACGTCCAGGAGATTCTGCACGATGGCAGCCGCGGTCTTGGCATTCTGTCGGTTCGAAAAGCCGGATACGCTGGTCGTGGCGGCGATTTCGAACAAATTGTCCTGTTGCGCCGTGACCTTGATCGATTCGCGCAACTTGCCGACCTGCACGGCGAGATCCTGCGGGCTGGCAACCAGGTTGTTGAGGTCGGTCCTGCGCACCACCTTTTCCAGACTGGCAGTCGAGGTCAAAGTCTGCCGCATCCGCATCAGGTCGTTGGCGCGATCCATCGGCGTGATTCCGGCCTGGCTCGGCAGGGCGGATTGCATCTGCACGAATACCTTCGCCTTCGATTCATAGCTGTTCGGGATGAGCGCGATGACCAGCCATCCGATCAGGCAAAGGCCCCAGGCCACGGCGAGCGCAAGCCATCTGCGCTTCCAGACCTGGTGGATGGCCAATCGCATCTGATCATATAATCCGTCCATCGACGTTCACGTCCTTCAAAGATGGGCTGGTCTGCGGTCCGGCTTCAGAACATGGTCTCGGGAATGATGATGACGTCACCGGGCTCTAGCCGGACGTTGGCACGCGTATCTCCGCGCTTCAGCAGACTCGAAATCTTGAGGTCGTATTCGACCTGCTTGCCGGTGGCACGATCCTGGCGGACCAGGCGGGCGCGGTTCCCGGCAGCATATTCGGAAAGGCCGCCGACCTCGATCATGGCATCGAGCAGGGTCATATTGGCTCGATAGGGAAGCGAGGCCGGTTTCTCGGTCGCTCCGACGACGCGGATCTGCTGCGAAAACGTGCCCTGAAACTTGTCCACCATCACCGAGACGCGCGGATCCTCGATATATTGGGTGAGCACGGCCTTGATTTCATCGGCGAGCTGGCCCGGCGTCTTACCGACCGCGACCATGTCGCTGATCAGTGGCGTCGTGATCCGGCCGTCGGGACGCACCTGCACCTTGGCGCCAAGTTCCGGATTGCGCCATACGAAGACGGTGAGTTCGTCGAGCGCACCGATAATGTATTTCTCGGCATTCTCGTTGTCGTCATTGCCGACGAAAGAGGCCGCCGGAAGTGAATTGCCCGATCCACCGCTGGAAGCGCAGCCGCCAAGCATGGTGGCGCTGACGCCAAATGCCAGTGCCAAAATGGTCTTGTTCGATACACGCATGGAACGTTCCTCTTGCCAGCCGAGCCCGCATCCCGCCCGTAGGGAACGGGCGCGAAATCGGGCCTCCTATGGGCTCAAGAGGTAAAATTACCGTTAGGAACAAGGGGCTTTGGCGGGCCGTCCCGATATGGGATCGACCTGCAAAAAAGGTTAAAGCCCCTTGCCCACCAGCATCTCGCGGGCCGGCGGGTGGCCCAGGAAGGCCTGCGGGCTCGCGGAAAGCCCATATGCGCCGGCCCTGAACAGAGCGACGAGATCGCCCGGACCGGCTTTGGGCAGCATGACGTCATCGGCGAGCCGATCCAGCGGTGTGCAGAGGCATCCGACGATACTGGTTTCTTCTTCCGCAGGCGCATTGAGCTGCGTGGCGATGGCAGAGGCGTAGTTGCGGCGGACGACCTGGCCGAAATTGCCGGACGCGGCGAGCTGATGATGCATGCCGCCGTCCGTCACGAGAAAGATCTTCCCATGGCTGGTCTTGCGATCGACGATCCGGGTCAGATAGACACCGGCCTCGCCCACCAGCCAGCGGCCCAATTCGATCGCGAATCTGGTGCCGCGAAGCCTGTCGTGACGTCGCTCCAGGCCCTCGTTCAGGGCCGCAGCCACTTTCTCGACGTCCAGAGGCTGTTCGCCGCCGAAATAGGGTATGCCGAAACCGCCGCCGAGATTGACGAGCGGCGGTGCCGCGCCAACCTCCTCGGATAGTTTGGCCGCGAGCAAGAGCGTCGCTCGCTGGGCTTCGATCAGCGCGTCCGCATCCAGCGCCTGAGACCCGGCAAAGATATGAAAGCCGCGCCATTCGGCATCTTGGTCGAGGATCGTGCGCACGAGCGCCGGCACGCGCTCCGCGTCGACCCCGAAGGGCTTGGCGCCGCCGCCCATGCGCATTCCCGAGCCTTTGATCTCGAAATCCGGATTGACCCGGACGGCCAGGCGCGGCGTCCGGCCCAGCCGCCGGCCGATCGATATCGCCCGCTCCACCTCTCCCTGAGACTCGCAATTCAGCGTCACGCCAGCGGAAATGGCGGCCTCCAGCTCGTCGTCGCGCTTTCCCGGGCCGGCGAACGAGATATGGTCCGCGCCGGCACCTGCCTCCATGGCCGAGACCATCTCACCGCCCGAGGCCACATCGAGGCCATCGACCAGCTTCGTGATCTGCGTGAGCAATGGCGGATAAGTGTTTGCTTTTATGGCATAATGTAGCTGAACGTCGCCAAAGGCGTTGCGGAAGCGCCGAATGCGGCTGGCGACAATGTCGAAATCGTAAACGAACAAGGGCGTGTCCCCCGCTTCGGCCACGAGCGCGTCGGCCGGCCGGCCGCCGATTCGCAACATCTTTTCGTCGACGCAGAAATCCGCCGGTATCGTTCCCATCGGTTTGCTCACGCCATCAGCTCACTCTTCAGCCTCTCACGATCGAGCTTGCCGTTCGGACTCTTCGGCATCTCGTCGCGCCAGACGATAATCGACGGCTGCATAAAATTGGGTAACTCCCGACGCAGAAAGTTCCTCAGCTCGGCGTCGGCGCCCCGGCCGGCGCCTCTCGCCACCAAGGCGATCGCCTCACCGAGTCGATCGTCGGGAACGCCCAGGACGACCGCTTCCTGGACAAAGCCGCTGGAAATCGCCGCCTCCTCCACCTCGGTCGGGCTGACTCTGTTGCCGCTGGTCTTGATCATCGCATCGTCGCGGGCGACGAAATAGAATAGACCCTCCTCGTCCTGCCGCACGCGATCGCCGGACCAGACCGCGATGCCGCCATATCGGGACCCTTTCGGCGCCGGCTTGAAGCGTTCTGCGGTCCGTTCCGGGTCCTGCCAATAGCCCTGCGCCACCAGCGGGCCCGCATGAACCAATTCGCCATCCTCCCCGGGCGCGCACAAGGTACCGTCGGGATGTGACGTCATGACTTCAGCGAAGGGAATCGCCCGGCCGATCGAGTCCGGATGGGTGTCGGTCAGCGACGGATCCAGATAAGTCGAGCGAAAAGCTTCGGTGAGCCCGTACATCAGGAAGATCTCGGCGGCGGGGAAGACTTCCCGCATTCGGCGCACCACCGAGGCCGGCAGACGTCCCCCCGAATTGGTGAGTCTTCTGAGCGAAAGTGACGCTTTCGGCGGCCATTCGGCCTCGATCAGCTGGACCCAAAGCGGCGGCACGCCAGCCAGAGTCGTGATTTCGTGCCGCTCCACCGCGCGGATCACGTCTCGCGCCGAAAGATATTCGAGCGGCACGACGCTTGCGCCGGCGGCCCAGGAGGAGAGCAGCTGGTTTTGGCCATAATCGAAACTGAACGGGAGCACCGCCAGGGTGCGGTCGGCCGGAGACAGGCCCAGATAATGCGCTACGCTGACAGCGCCGAGCCACATATTGGCGTGGCTCAACATCACCCCCTTGGGACGCCCGGTGGAGCCGGACGTGTACAGCAAGGCGGCAAGGTCGCCGGGATCGACCAAGGATGGCGGCAATCGCTCGGTATGCAGGAAAAGCGCTTCACTACCTTCTTCGTCGGCGACGGTGCAATCCTGTGGTGCGTCGCTCGCATCGAGCGTATCGAGCCGCGCCTTGCCGCTGACCAGAAAGCGGGCGCCGCTGTCGGCCAGAATATGCGCCACCTGCGCCCGCTTGAGCAGCGGGTTGACGGGCACATGGACCAAGCCCGCGCGAGCGCAGGCAAGCGGCATCAGGCTCGTCATCCGACCTTTGGGGAGCCAGCTCGCCACTCTGTCGCCTGCTTCCAGGCCTTTTGCCTTCAGCGCGGCCGCCAGCGTGCCGATCGCCGCCTCGAGTCCGGCATAGTCCAGGATGCCATCCCGCGTGACCAAGGCAGGTGCGTCGGGCGCGCCCTGCAAGGTCAGATGGTCGAGCGGACGGGGATTGGGATCGGGGACTTGCACCTTCACTCCTATTGGCTCCACAGCATGTCGGGCAGGCTGGCGCGAAGGGGCATAGCGCGGTGACGGTTAAGGTGGAATTGCTGGATGATCTGGACGCGGTGGAACGGGACGCAGCAGGCGCGCTCGACCGTAGGGCCCAGCTCAGCCTGTTCGACCGACTGAGCTGGTTCCGCCTGCTCGCTCGACATTGTCCGCCCGCTGGCAAGTTCCTGGGGGTGCGTGCCACGGATGGGAACAGCAGGGCCTGGCTGTTCCTTGCGCGTGAAGGCCGCACTGCCAGGGCTTATTCGGCGTGGTACAGTCTGCGCTTCGGCGCCATCGGAGACGCTGCGCTTGTGCCTCGCCTTGCCGACGCACTGAAGCGCGAGGGCCTTGCGAGAATCGACCTTGCCCCGCTGGACCGTGCCTTGCCCCTGAAAGACGCGTTCAACGGCGCCGGCTGGATGGCTTTTCTCACACCCGCCACCGTCTCATGGCAGGTCTCGACGGAAGACAGGGATTTCGCAGCTTATTGGGCCGCCCGTCCGGGCAAGTTGCGCAGCACCGCGGCACGCAAGGCGAAATCGGCAAACCTGGAGATCGTTATATATGATCGTTTCGATGAGGACGCCTGGTCCGATTATGAAGCGATCTACCGGGCCAGCTGGAAGCCCCACGAGGGCTCGCCCGCCTTTCTGCGCGCCTTGGCGGAGCAGGAGGGCGCCGCAGGGACACTACGCCTCGGCATCGCCCGGAAGGACGGCGAACCTGTGGCTGCGCAATTCTGGCTCGTCGAAAAGGGGCATGCCACCATCCACAAGCTCGCTTATGCGGAGTGGGCCAAGCCGCTTTCACCGGGAACCGTGCTCGGCATGGCGATGTTTCGCCACGTTATCGACCGCGATCGCGTCAAGCGGATCGATTACGGGACGGGAGACGACGGCTACAAAAGGGACTGGATGGAGGAGCGGCACATTCTCTGGCGCCTGACCGTCTTCAACCCGCGCACCCTTTCGGGTCTCGCCGGAGCGGCCCGGGCAGCATTTTCCGCGCTTGTCCGGCGGATACGAAGCGGTTAGGCGCGGCTCGGATAGGGAGGCACGGACATGGTTGCAGCCAATGACGATGCCGAAGAGGTCGATGCGACCCTTCGTGCTGTTCTGGTCGACGTGCTCGGCCTTTCCGAGGCACGGGTGGCCCAGTTCGACGAATCGACACCTCTTTTCGGCGCCCTTCCCGAATTCGATTCGATGGCGGTAGCCGGGCTGCTAACAGAGCTCGAAGAGCGGCTCGGAATTCTCATAGAGGATGACGATGTCGATGCCGATATGCTTGAAACTTATGGGTCTTTGCTGACCTTCTCCAAGGCGAAGGCGCTACGGTGAAAGAGCCGGCAGGGCTCGATTACGAGATTTTCGAGGCTGGCCACACGAAGGAATGGCTGATGCGGATCGGGCCCCGCGACGCGCCCTCGATCCTGTTCCTTCCTGCCCTCTTCGAGGAAATGAACCGGACCCGTGCGCTGACAGCCGCGACGATGCGCCTGGTGGCCGCCAGAGGCTTGGCCTGCTGGCTTCCCGACCTTCCGGGGACCGGCGAAAGCCATGCCGCCCTGGAAAACTGCGCCTGGGAGGATTGGCAGTCCGCGATCGCCGCGGCGGCGAGGCACGTTTCCGGCATCAACAAGCTATGCGCGGTCGCCAGCATAAGGGGGGGCGCCCTGCTCGATGGCCATGTTCCAGCGCCGAAGCGATGGCGATTCGCACCAGTGGACGGCACCTCGCTCGTCCGCGATCTCTCCCGTGCAGGATTGATGGGCGGTGGCGGATCGGCGGGCTATTCCCCTCCTCCGGGGCTGCTGGCCGCGCTGGAAACCGCCCAGCCCACTTTGGCTGGCGATATCAGGACGCTCCGCCTTGCGAGCGACCGTAATGACGCCGATCACAAGGTGGCCGGATCGGCCCTGTGGCGACGTTCTGAGCCCGCCACGTCCGAAGCGCTCGCAACGGCGCTTGCCGACGATATACTGAAATGGATCGGGTGATGCGCCGACTGCTATCCTTTCAGTGCGCGGGCGAGACCCTGGGCGCGAGCGTCGACGAAGCTGCCGGCCCGCTCGGCGTCCTGATGGTGACCGGCGGCGGCCAGACCCGAATCGGCTCCCACCGAATGTACGAGCGGCTCGCTGCGCGCCTCGCCGATCATGGTCATCCTTGTTTTCGCTTCGATCGGCGCGGCGTCGGAGACAGCGAGGGCAATGATCCGGGCTTCCGCGCCTGCGGTCCCGATCTGGCCGCAGCGGCACATGCCTTTCGCCAGGAAGGCAAAGGCCTCGAAAAGGTGATCGGCTTCGGCTTGTGCGACGGAGCGACGGCATTGGCGCTGTTCGGTGCCGCGGCCAATCTCGATGGACTCATCCTGGTCAATCCCTGGTTCGTCGAGGCCGAAGCCGGCGTGCCGCCGCCGGCCGCGATCCGGAAACATTATCGGCAACGCCTGACCAGTCTCGACGGCTGGAAAAGAGCGCTCACCGGTTCAATGTCTTATGGAAAGCTTCTGAAAGGAATTGTGAAGATCTTGGCGCCGCCGCCATCGAGCCTGGCCAGTGAGGCGGCAGACGCCTTGGGCACAGCAAGGCTGCCTGTGCGACTGATCCTGGCTCGAGGCGATGCGACGGCCATCGCGGCCGAAGCGGAATGGAACGCACATGCCTTCCGAAAGGTTCGGGACGCGGCGGCCCCGCCGCTCCGGATCGACAGTGATTCCCACACATTTGCCCGCGGCGGCGATCTGGAGGCGTTGCTTCAGGCTTGCCTCGCATCCATCGAGACCCTCTCAGGCGGCGACTGAGGCTTCGAACTCGGCCTCGGCGAGGAACTTCTCTGCGTCGAGCGCCGCCATGCAGCCCGTGCCCGCCGCTGTCACTGCCTGACGATAGATCTTGTCCATGACGTCGCCACAGGCGAACACGCCCGGGACATTGGTGCGGGTGCTGCCGGTCTCGACTTTGATGTAATTGTCCTTGTCGAGGGCGAGATGGCCCTTGAACAATTCGGTCGCGGGCGAGTGCCCGATCGCGACGAAGCCGCCTTCCACGTCCAGGCGCGACAGCTCCCCCGTCTTCGTGTCCTTGAGATCCAGCGCAACCAGCCCCTCGGGCGTGCCGCCGCCGACGAACTCCGCCACCTCCTTGTTCCAAAGCACCTTGATATTGGGGTGGGCGAACAGCCGGTCCTGGAGGATCTTTTCGGCGCGCAGGCTGTCACGCCGATGGATCAAGGTGACGTCATGACTGTGGTTGGTCATGTAAATGGCTTCCTCGACCGCGGTGTTGCCTCCGCCGATCACCGCCACTTTCTTGCCGCGATAGAAAAAGCCGTCGCAAGTGGCGCAAGCGGAGACACCCTTGCCCTTGAGTCTCTCCTCGCTGGGAAGATTCAGCCAACGCGCCTGCGCGCCCGTCGCGATGACGACCGTATCGCCCGTATAGACGGTGCCGCCGTCGCCGATCAGACGAAAGGGCCGGCGCGAGAAATCCACCTCGACGATCGTGTCCCACATCATCTGCGCGCCGACATGTTCGGCCTGGGCTTGCATCTCCTCCATGAGCCAGGGACCCTGGATGACGTCGCGGAAGCCTGGATAATTTTCGACATCGGTCGTTATGGTCAGCTGCCCGCCCGGCTGGATTCCCTGCACGACGATCGGCGAAAGTCCCGCGCGGGCGCCATAAATGGCGGCCGAAAGGCCGGCGGGTCCGGAACCCAGAATGAGCATACGGGTAGAGTGGGTAGCGGCCATTGGCGTCCTGATCCGGCTAGGGTGATTTCAAGGCAGATGGAATCTGACGGCTCGGAAATACGAAAAACAAAGAAAGCTAGACTCGCTTTCGGTTGAATTTACCGGGAACGAGTCTGGTGGAGCCCGCGAGATAGGGATTACCCCACCCCGCGCGCAACCTCCAATCGATGGGGAGAATCAGGCAGCCGCCCTCTGCCCCGGAATCGCAACATCCGGCCTGCCGGCGCGAACCTGGCCCACGACGTCGCGGACGGCCCGGATCACCACGTCGGGGCGGTCGAACTGGATATAATGGCCGGCGTCGGGAACGATTTCGTGGCGGCTGCGGGTGGACCAGGAAGCCTCTTCCTCATGAAGCTGCTTCCACAGCCTGGCCTGGGTGGCTGCATTGGCCTCCGTGAAGCCGATCTGCTCCCGAATCTCTTTCGGCATGGGCTTCGCTGCGGTCAGCACAACCAGCGGTCGATCGCCAAGCGCCCTCAACTTCCCGCCCTGGGCCATGATCCTGTCCAAAGCTTCCGCTTCCTTCATCGCGGAACCGAAGGACGTGCCGATATAGGCACGGGAGGCCGCGGCCGCCTCGGCGGGAAAGCCTGGCTGGGCGCTTGACGGCATTAGGAGCCTCAACACGCCGGACCAGCTGGTTGCCGCCAGTAATTGGGGCAAGCCGCTGCTCATCTCCGGCATGGGCAGGCCAGCCGCCTTGAATCGCTGAAACTGATCGGCGTGCGAAGCGTCCACGAAGACGAGCCCGGCGACCTCATCGCCATAGAGGCGGGTATAATTCATGAGATAGGGTCCGCCGAGCGAATGTCCGGCCATGACGAACGGCCCCTTCTCGCCCGAAGCGGCCAGCAGCTTGTGGAGGTCGGTGGCGACGGCCTCGCCGTCCTGCGGCGTCGATTTCGGCTCGCTCCACATGATGCCGGCCCGGTCATAGGCGCAGGTGCGGCTGATCGCCGCCAGTTCGTCGTGCACCGAACTCCAGGCGAGCGATCCGTTGGAATCGAGACCCGCTTCCAGCACCACCGTCGGGGTGCCGCCGCCACGGCAATCGAGATGCATCTTGCGCCCGCCAATATCCACGAGCTTGCCGGCGGGCTTGTATGTTGCCCTCGCATTGCTCCGGGCGATCTGCTCGTAGATCGTTCCGCCTGCGACGGCGAACACGGCCAGGGCGACGATACCCAGCAGGATCCTCTTCAGCCATTTCAGCATATGCTTTCCCCTCCCCCGTCACGCGCACGCGACGTCACGACTATGCTGCGTCTGATGGATTAAGAGAAGCCCCGGCAAGGGGAATATGCATGCGCAGGAAGAAGTGGGAAACGCGCCCCGCGTCTCAATTCTTCTGATGCGTCATCCGGTCCACCCAGGCGATGCCGATCGCAGACAGGATGAAGGCCATGTGGATGATCGTTTGCCACATGATCGCGGTTTCGGTGATGCGCCCCGTCGGCTGGCCGATCGCGCCCGCTTCGATGAAGGTACGAAGAAGGTGGATGGAGGAAATGCCGATAATGGCCATGGCCAGCTTGACCTTCAGCACCCCGGCGTTGACGTGGCTAAGCCATTCGGGCTGGTCGGGATGTCCCTTCAGCCCCAGGCGCGACACGAACGTTTCATAGCCTCCGACGATCACCATCACGAGCAGGTTGGAGATCATGACGACATCGATAAGCCCGAGCACGAGCAGCATGATCTGCTGCTCGGTGAATTCCCATCCGTGCAAGACCAGATGCTTCAATTCCTTGAGAAACAGGAAGACATAAACGCCCTGCGCCACGATCAACCCGACATAAAGCGGCAGCTGCAGCCATCGCGAGCTGAAGATCAGGAGCGGGAGCGGTTTCAGTCTAACGGGAGCTGACGGATAGGAAGGTTCGATGGCCATGACGGCGCCATATGAAGCGCAGCTGCCATGAGCAAATGGAAACATCGGCCCCGCTGCCTCGCGGTGCAGGCGCTCTATCGCTGCTCCGACGGATGTCGCGGACCGCAATCCTCGCGCATAATGGCGACGTCGGGCAGACGCTCACCTGCTGCACGTTCGCGATCCGGTCCTCCGGGTCGCAGGTCGAAACTCGGGCGCGTTCTTCATGCTCCGGCCAAATCAGATTTTGGAAAATGGTAGCGGAGGAGGGACTTGAACCCCCGACACGCGGATTATGATTCCGCTGCTCTAACCAGCTGAGCTACTCCGCCCCATGGGCAGCACCGCCGCCTGTCGGCGGTCGGCGAGGCGGGGCTATAGGCAGCGCCGCTGCGGCGGTCAACCGAGCCGGAGGGGGCCGCCGCCAAAGCGCAGGGGACAAGCCGTCAATGCTTGGAACTCCCCCGCCTTCCTGTCGTTTCCGGACTGAACGAGATTCGCCACGGAGCGCGATGATGGAACTTTTGACCCCCCTGGAAACGCTGTGCAGAATCATCGTCCGGGCGCGTGAAAACGAAGCGCAGGTGCCAGCGCTCGATCCGGATGAAGATGCCGACGACGTCGACGATCTGGACGACGAAGGCGATCAGGCCCTGTCGGTGCTGGAAGACGAGATCAACACCGGCGTCGAGGAGGAATTGCGCGCGATCCTGGACGACCTAGCCGACGACCAGCTCGCCGAGACGCTGGCGCTGGCCTGGGTCGGGCTTGGAACATATGACGTCAGCGAATGGGAAGATGCCTGTGCCGAGGCGAACGATACCGACCCTGAAAGCGCGGTCGACGAGCTGATGGACATGCCCCTTCTTGCTTCCAATCTCGAGTCCGGGCTCGCCGCCTTCGATTATAGCTGCGACGGCGTCGGCCAGATCGACTAATTCCGGTTATCTTCTGAACGCGTGGGTCCTGATCGGCTCCCAGGGACCATCCCGATAGCGCCATGACGCCAATGCCTTGATCTGGAGCGGCCGAGCCTGGAACATCGCCTTCAGCTGCGCCTGAAGGCGCCGCGCCTCGCCAGGCCTCACCTTGTTCTGAATAGTGATATGCGGCTGCCACGGTGCGATGTCCTGCGGCATCAGCAGGCCGTGAAACGAATCGGCCAGCTCGGCCCGCAGCCGTTCGAGTGCCTCGCTTTCCACCCTCAGCGCCGTCCCCGCCCCCAGATCCATGACGCCGCAGATTCTTGCCTGGGGCGCCCGGGAGCCGGCAGCTGCGGCGAGCCTTCGGGCCAGTTCCGATTCGATGGCCGGCGGAAGATGGTGAAACAGCGTCAGGTGGGCCGGAACCCGGTTCCGTTCGGCTGGATAATGGGCCCGGCGCATTTCCTGCAACCAGCCATTGTCGCCATCGCCGAACAAAGCGGTGACGATGATCGGCGCGCTTCGCACTTCCTCGTCGGCGGTCAGATTTCCACCTGGCTGCCGAGCTCGACCACGCGGTTCGGCGGCAGCTTGAAGAACTCCATCGCACTTTCGGCGTTGCGAAGCATCCAGGAGAAGAGCTTCTCGCGCCACAGCGCCATGCCAGGCCGCGCGCCCGATGCGAGCAGTGTCTGGCGGGCGAGGAAGAAGCTTGTATCCATCATCTTGAATTGCGGACCACAGCTTTCGACACGCGCCAGTGCCGCGGGGACATTCGATTCCTGCATGAACCCGAAACGGATGATGAGGCGATAGAAGCCGGCCCCCAGGTCAAGCAGATCGAAGCGGCGATCCTCCTCGACGAACGGCACATCTTCGATGCTGACCGTCAACAGCATCACCCGCTCGTGCAGGACCTTGTTGTGCTTGAGATTGTGGAGAAGGGCGTGCGGGACGCCGTCCGGAGAGGTCGTCATGAACACCGCTGTTCCGGGTACGCGAGTGGCGCTCTTGGCGGCGGATTTGATGAAGATCTCGACCGGCATCGAGGCTTCGCGCATGCGGCTGATCATCAGCTGCCGGCCCCGGGCCCAGGTCGTCAGGAGGGTGAACGCGACAAGTCCCACCAGCAGGGGGAACCAGCCGCCGTCGGGCACCTTCGTCAAGTTGGCGGAGAAATAGCCAAGGTCGACGGCGAAGAAGATGGCGAGCACCGGGACGGCGATCCAGGTCTTCCACCGCCATAGCGAGAAGAGCACGACCGAAAGCAGGCAGGTGTCGATGAACATCGCACCGGTCACCGCGATGCCATAGGCCGCCGCGAGGTTGCTCGAATTCTGGAAGAAGAGGACGAGCAGGATGACCATCACCATCAGCAACCAGTTGATCACCGGAATGTAGATCTGACCGGCGGCATGGGCGCTGGTATGGCTGATGCGCAACCGCGGCATGAAACCGAGCTGGATCGCTTGCTGGGTCACGGAAAACGCGCCCGAAATCACCGCCTGGCTGGCGATGACGGTGGCCAGGGTGGCAAGAATGACCAGGGGAAGACGCATTATCTCAGGCGCCAGGAAAAAGAATGGGTTGCGCACGACCTCCTGGGCCGCCGCCAGATCCATCGACAGGATCATGGCACCCTGCCCCATATAATTGAGCATCAGCGCCGGCATCACGAAGAAGAGCCACGACACGCCGATCGGCTTGCGTCCGAAATGCCCCATATCGGCATAGAGGGCCTCGGCCCCGGTCACGGCAAGGACGACGGAGCCCAGCGCGAGAAATGCGCGCCATCCATCCTCGAGGAAGAATTGCACCGCATTCCACGGATTGAGCGTTTGCAGGATCACCCCCGGCGAGCCGGCGACATAGACCACGCCCAACACCGAGATGGTCAGGAAATAGACCAGCATGATCGGACCGAACATGGCGCCGACCATCGCCGTTCCACGCGCCTGGATCGTGAACAGCCCGATCAGGATCGCGATCGCGATCGGAACGACGAAGGGTTCAAATCCGCTTTGGACGGTGGTCAGCCCCTCGACCGCCGACAGCACCGAAATGGCCGGCGTAATCATGCTATCGCCATAGAAAAGCGCCGTTGCGAAGACGCCGAGGAGCACGATGCCGGCCGTCCATCTTTTCTTGCTGCCTTCGCCCTTGCGGTTGATCAAGGCGAGAAGCGCCAGGCTGCCGCCCTCGCCCTTATTGTCGGCGCGCATGATGACGGCGACATATTTGAACGTCACCACGATCATCATCGACCAGAAGATGAGGCTGAGCACGCCGTAGATGTGAAGCGGATCGGGTATGAGCTGGTGATGACCGGCAAATGTTTCGCGAAAGGCGTAAATGGGGCTGGTGCCGATGTCGCCGAAAACGACGCCGACCGCGCCGACGGCAAGCTTCGCCAGCCCCCCCTGATGGGAAGCCGGCCCCTCCGCTTCTGGCGCGGAAGATGTTTCAGGAACGTCGGCGGTATCGTTCATCGGTCAAAGAGGGCAGACGCCCCTGGAACCTCTCGCGCAAAAGGCACTGGCCCCGCCAGGCGCGCCGCGCTTAGCACGCCCATCCCCTCCGCCGCAACGGCGGCGGCAAGGCCATCGATCTAATCGTCCCGCTGCAACGTCCTGATCGTGAACTGCGTCACCAGCCGATGGACGCCAGGAAGCGCCGAAAGCACCTCCCGATGGACCCGCTCGTAGCTGTCCTCCGCCGGGACGAGCACCTTGATCAGATAATCGGAGGCGCCGCCCACCAGATGGGCCTCGCGGACATGCCGGGTACGGGCGAGCGCCTGTTCGAAGGTCGCCATCGTCGCCTGGCGCTGGTCGACCAGCGTGACCGATACGAACACCGTCGATGGTTTGCCGAGCGCTTCGTGCGAGAGTCGCGCACGATAGCCAATGATGGCACCCGAATCCTCAAGCGCCTTCACCCGCCGATGCGCGGCCGAGGGAGACAGGCCGACGACCGCTCCGAGCTGCTCGCTCGTTACGGCCGAATCCAAAGCTAGATGCTCAACGATCTTGCGGTCTATGCTATCCATGCGGGAGGAAAGTGCACTAGTAGGTCACGATATGCAATGAATTCCTGCAATTGGCCAGTGCCATGGAAAAGTTCGCACACAATTCCCGCAGGGAATGCGGTAAGATTGCGTTTCGAACTGCTGGAGGAATGGTCATGCGCGTCGGTGTGCCGAAGGAGATCAAGAATCACGAATATCGCGTCGGCCTCACCCCCGCTTCGGTGGCCGAGTTGGTAGCCGCTGGTCACGAGGTGATTGTCGAGACCAAGGCCGGTGGCGGCATCGATTTCAGTGATGGCGATTATCAGTCCGCCGGTGCACGCATCGCCGCATCGGCTGCCGAGACCTTTGCTGCCGCCGACATGATCGTGAAGGTGAAGGAGCCGCAGCCGCAGGAAATCGCCCTGCTTGAGCCGCGCCATCTGCTCTTCACCTATCTCCATCTCGCGGCCGACAAACCGCAGGCGGAGGGACTGATGAAGTCGGGCGCCACGTGCATCGCTTATGAAACAGTGACAGCCAATGATCGATCCCTTCCTCTGCTGAAGCCGATGTCGGAAGTGGCTGGACGAATGTCGGTCCAGGTCGGCGCCCATTATCTCGAAAAGGAACAAGGCGGGCGCGGCGTGCTGCTCGGCGGTGTACCAGGCGTCGCGCCGGCGCGGGTGGCGATCTTCGGCGGCGGGGTCTCGGGTGTGAACGCCGCGCAAATGGCGGTGGGCATGCGCGCCGACGTCACAATCTACGACATCTCGAACGCCCGGCTGGCGGAACTGGACATGTTCTTCGGCAGCCAGATCAAGACGGCCTACGCCTCCAAGGCGGCGATCGCGAACGCGGTCACCAAGGCAGAGCTGGTGATCGGCGCCGTGCTTGTGCCGGGCGCGGCGGCGCCCCGACTCGTGACCCGGGATATGCTCAAGACCATGAAGCGCGGATCAGTGCTGGTCGACATCGCCATCGATCAGGGCGGGTGTTTCGAAACCTCCCGTCCGACCACCCACCAGGATCCGGTCTATGAAGTGGATGGGGTCATTCACTATTGCGTCGCCAACATGCCTGGCGCGGTCGCGCGGACGTCCGCATTCGCCCTGAACAATGCCACCCTTCCCTTTGTCCTGCGCCTCGCCGATCAAGGCGCGGAAGAGGCTATGAGGTCCGATCCCCATCTCGCCAACGGCCTGAACGTTTCCGGCGGCAGGATCCGCCACCAGGCGGTGGCCGAAGCGCTCGACCTTCCGTTCGAAGCCGCAGCCTGATATTCGGAACAAATCTGGAACGACCTCGTTGAAGAACCTGGATCTTTTTCAGGGAAATCAACGATGTCCGATCAACTGAAGACCGAGCCCGCAGCGGAGAAAGACCCGGCAGATTGGGTGACGGGCGAGGAACGAATGACAGGTCCCCAGGCTTCCTATCTCAGGACGTTGAGCCAGGAAGCCGGCGAGGATTTCGACGAGTCGCTGACCAAGGCCGAAGCGTCGAAGAGAATCGAGGCGCTGCAGCTGAAAACCGGTCGCGGCATGGACCACTGATCGCTCGCGATCAGCGAATTTGTCCCGCAGCCCTGGCTCGTTCTATCGCCCTCACGCGCTCCTCGACCATTGGCCGCCATTCGGCGCCGGGCGCCCCGGCCGCTAGCATGGCGCGCCAGATGCGCTCAGCCTCATCGAACCTGCCGGCTTGGGCAAGCGCAAGACCATAGAAGAACTTCGGTCCCGGATGGTCCGGCGCCAACCGGGCCGCGCGCTGAAAGGCCAGTTCCGCGGCCGGATTCATCAGTCCTCCCCCATGGATGACCAGAGCATTACCCAGCCCGACCCAGAGATCGGGATCGCGGGGATGCTCGCGCAGCCCGGCCTGAATCACCTTGGCCGCGCTTTCACTGTCGCCGCGCCGCTGGAAGACTTCGGAAATCGTGAGCCAATGGGCCGCATTGTCGAAGCGGCCAAGTAGACCGGCGCGCATCTTGGCGAATTCGCTGTCGGGCACCTCCCGCTCGACGACCGGCGGCGTCGGCTTGCCGGCCAGGATTGGACGGCCCTGCCACGCATAGCCGGCCATTCCGAGCAACAAGGCCGCGCCGACGAACTGAAGGCTCGGACGGTCCAGCCCGCCAATGCGCCACAATCCGCCCAGAATAGCGAACACCATGAAAAGGACGATCGGCCACCCCATCAGCGTGTCTTCCGTCGAAAGCGCCCACGCGCGAGCCACAGGCCACCGGCAAGCAGGATCAACGGCGCCGCCCAGAGCGGCCATGTCACAGGTTCCACCGGCGGATCATAGCTTACCCAAGCCCCGTAACGCTCGACCAGCCATTGCCTGATCGCCTCAGGCTCCTCCCCGGCTGCGATCCGTTGCCGGACCAGGGCGCGCATATCTCCCGCCATGTCGGCATCGCTGTCGGCGATCGACTGGCCCTGGCAGACCAGGCAGCGCAAAGTCTCCATCAGCTTTTTGGCTTCGGCCTCCTGAGCGGGATCTTGCAATTGGCGGTCGGCATAGCGGGCCGGCGGCAGGGAAGATTGCGCCAAAGCAGGAGCTGCCGACGAGGTCATCATGACGAGAAGGGCCGGCAGATATTTCACCGCGCATCCTCATAGGCGGCAACGAGCTCGGGAAGATTTTCCGGCCTGATATCGCCGATATGCTGGTAGCGTATCACGCCTTGGCCATCGACGACGAACGTCTCGGGCACGCCGGACGAACCCAGGGCGAATTGGACCTCGGTTTCGGGATCGCTTCCGATCCGCGCGAAGGGATCGCCATATTTGGCGAGGAATGCAGCCACATCTTCCGGCCGATCGCGAATGGCAATGGCATCGATCGGAATTCCCCGCTGCTTCAACGCGATCAGCTGCGGCGATTCGACGGCACAGGGAAGACACCAGCTGGCGAAGACGTTGAGCAACCGCGGTTCGCCCGATTTCAGATCCGCCGAGCTCAGTCCCGGATGGGAAGAAGTGGCCGGCTGGAGCGCGAAGTCGGGCAGAGTCTTGCCGATCATCCTGGAATGAATGCGCGTGTCCGCCGGCGTGCGGAGGCTGATCGCCACCGTTACCGCGAAGATGACGAAGATGGCGAGCGGCAGCCACAGGATGAAGCGTTTCATGCTTCGAGCTCCTCCAAATGCCTGCGCTCGCGCCGCACCCGCCCGATCAGAGCGAACAGGCCGCCGAGCGCCACAAGCGCACCACCCAGCCAGATCAAGGTCACGGCCGGTTTCCACCATAAGCGCAATTGCCAACGCCCTTGCCCGTCCGCCTTCCCCAGCACCGTGTAGAGCTGCCCGTCGAGACGAGTTGCGATCGCCGCCTCGTTGGTCTCCATAGACGGCGCGCTGAACGTCCGCGCCTGGGGCCGGAGGCGAAAGGCCCCGCTGTGACCGCGGCTGGCGCTGAGCACCGCCTCATTGGCCGTCCAATTGGGTCCTGCAATCGGGTTCACGCCTTCGAACCGGACCTGGTAGGGCCCGACATGGGCGATATCGCCCGGCCGCGCGGCAACGAGGGTCTCGCGACTGAACGCGCTTTCGGAGGCCATGCCCGCCAAGCTGACGGCAATGCCGAGATGGGCGATCACCATCCCCCAGACGAAGAGCGGCGTGCGCCTGAGGTTGCGTTTCCATAGAGGCGCCAGACTGGCGGCCGCGGTGCCGCCGGCAAGGGTGAGGCCGAGCAGGGGCAGCACGCCGATTCCAGGTGCCGCCAGCAACAAGGCAAGCAAAGCGCAGGCCGTCAGCCCGATGGGCAGCGCCATTCGCCTCACCACTTCCTTCAACCGGTCCCGGCGCCAGCGCAAAAGCGGCCCGACCGCCATTACCATCACGAGGACCAAAGCGAGCGGCCCGGCGGCCTTGTTGAAATAAGGGGGGCCAACCGACAATTTTTCAGCCGAGACCGCTTCGACGACCAACGGATAAAGGGTGCCGACCAGGACAATGCCGAGAATCGCCGAGAGAAGGAGATTGTTGGCGACGAGCGCGCCTTCGCGGCTGACCGGCTCGAAGGTCGACCCTTCCCGTACCGTACCTACGCGAAAACCGAACAAGGCGAGCGCACCGCCGATATAGAGCGACAGCAGCATCAGGATGAAGCTCCCGCGTGCGGGATCGACCGCAAAGGCATGGACGCTGGTGAGGATACCGGAGCGCACGAGGAAAGTGCCCACCATGGACATCGAGAAGGCGACCACGGCCAACATCACTGTCCAGGCGCGAAGCCCGTCCCGGGTCGCCAGCACCGTGACCGAATGAAGCAAGGCGGTGGCGGCCAGCCAAGGCATCAGCGAGGCATTCTCGACCGGGTCCCAGAACCACCAGCCGCCCCAGCCGAGTTCATAATAGGCCCAATAGCTGCCGGCGGTGATCCCCAAAGTCAGGAAAATCCAGGCCGCCAGTACCCAAGGTCGCATCGCCTTGGCGAATGCGGGACCGACGTCTCGCGTCACCAGGGCGCCGACTGCGAAGGAGAAAGCCACGGATATGCCGACATAGCCGAGGTAGAGAGTAGGCGGATGGAAAGCGAGGCCGGGATCCTGGAGCAGCGGATTGAGGCCCTGCCCCCGCGGTGGTGCGGGGTCGAGGCGCTCGAACGGATTGGAGGCAAAGAGAAGAAAGGCATAGAAGCCGAGACCGATCGCCGCTTGCGCGGCCAAGGTCGCAATCAGCGTCCGTTCCGGCAGCCGCCGTTCGAACAGCGCGACGGCGGCGCCGGCAATGCCAAGCACCGTCACCCAGAGAAGCATCGACCCTTCGTGATTTCCCCAGGCGCCGGCGAACTTGTACAGCCAGGGCTTCATGGAATGGCTGTTGGCGGCGACGAGAGCAACGGACAGGTCCGTCCTCAGGAACAATTGGATCAGCGCGAGAAAGGCGATGCCCACCAGCGCCGCCTGGGCGACCGCTACCGGCCGCACCGCGCGGAGCAGAATCGCGCCGTCCGGTCGCAACGCCGCTGCGCCGAAGAACAGCTGCAGCAGCGACAGCGAGGCTGCGAGCCAGAGGGCGCCGAGGCCCGCCTCGGCGATCATTTCAGCGAACCGCTTTCATGCTTCGCTCCCGCCAGCTGCGGCGGCATGTAATTTTCGTCATGCTTGGCCAGGATCTCGTCGGCGACGAACAAGCCGTCCCGCTGAAACCGGCCTTCGGCGACCACTCCGCTTCCTTCTCTGAACAGATCCGGGGGGATGCCGGTGAAGCGGACCGCGATAATGTGTGGCGTTTCATCCATCACCGTGAAGTGGATTGTAACCCCGTCCGGGGCGCGCCGCAGCGAACCCGGCTTCACCATGCCCCCGATCCTGACGGCGCGGTCGAGCGCGGGCGCCGCCTTTGCGACATCTCCGGGCGCATAGAAATAAGCCGCCTGGTCCTTCAGGGCCGACATGGCGAGCAAGACCGCGATCAGGACGGCGACGATGGCAAGCAGAAGCAAGGCCAACCGCTGGTTCTTGGCCTTCACTTGTCCCCCCGCAACGCTTCCGCCTCCGCCTCGGCCCGCCGCATGGCCACCAGGCTCTGCCAGACCAGACCGCCGGTGCCAACGAAAGTCAGCGCATAAGCGACGATGATGAACGGCCAAGGATTCATGCCGCCATCCGCCGCAATCGCGCCTCGACCTTGGCGCGGGCCAGCATGGCGCGCATCCGCATCAACACGATGGATCCGAATAGCATGAAAAATCCCAGTGCCCCGACGAGCAGGGGCCAAAGCATCGACGAATGGATGCTCGAGCTCGTCAGGCCAATGCTCTGGCCCTGATGCAAGGTCCGCCACCAGAGAACCGAATAATGGATGATCGGCAGGTTGATGGCGCCGACCAGTCCGAAAATGGCCGTAATCCGCCCTTCCCCGCCGCGCTCCCGGTCGGCTTCGGCGAGCGCTACATAGGCAATGTATAGGAACAACAGGACCAGCATCGACGTCATCCGGCCGTCCCACTGCCAATAGGTCCCCCAGGCGGGCCGGCCCCACAGCGACCCGGTGACAAGGCAGAGAGACGTGAATACGGCGCCCGGCACAGCAATCGCCCGCGCGGCCACGGCGGCGAGCGGGTGCCGCCAGACGATCTGCATCAGGCTCGCGATCGCAATGCCGAGCCAGCCGCCCATGCCCAGCCAAGCTGACGGAACATGGATATAGAGAATGCGGACGCTGTCTCGCTGCAGATAATCGGGAGGCGTCAGAAAGAGCCCGGCAGCCATTGCGATGACGGCCAGGATGCCCCCACCCCAGCCGAGCAAGGCGGTCAAGGGACGGGCGATCTTGAGGAAACGTGCCGGATTAGCGAAAATATGCATTGGCGCGGCGCTCTTTAGCGAAGAGCGCGCGTTCCTCAAAGCTTTTGCATGGGCCCCTTGCCTTTTCATATCCGTACGGGCCAATCGATCGGCGATGCCATCCGCCCGCCCTCTGCAGAACCAGTTGCTTGGAATCGCACTGCGTATCGGTGCCGCTACCGGCTTTGCCTTCATGGCTGCAATGATCAAGCTCGGCTACGAAGCTGGTGTGTCGATGCCTGAAGCGGTCTTTTACCGTTTCGCATTCGGCCTGCCGCCTTTGCTGATCTGGATCGCCTGGAGCCGAAACTTCACCGTCTGGCGCACCCAACGGCCATTGGCACATTTGTGGCGGGCCGCTGCCGGCCTCAGCGCGATGACGCTCGCTTTCGCCGCCTTGCGCTATCTTCCGCTCGCCGAGGCCGCCACGATCGGCTTCGCTGCGCCGCTATTCGCCGTCATCCTGTCCGCGGTCCTGCTCAAGGAAAAGGTGGGGCGACATCGCTGGAGCGCTGTCGCCGTCGGCTTCCTGGGCGTACTGATCGTGATGCGGCCGGAGGGGAGCCATTTGCCGGCCCTGGGGTTGGCAATGGCGATCGCGGCAGCCTTCGGGGTCGGAATCGTCACGATCACCATAAGGCAGATCGGTGCGACCGACGACACGCAGACGATTGTTTTCTGGTTCACCCTCAGCGGCATGCTCGCGGCCGGAATGCTGATGCCGATCTACGGCAAGGTCCATGACGGTCAGACGTGGCTCATTCTGCTCGCGCTCGGCGGCTTCGGCGGCTTGAGCCAGCTATTACTTACAGCCTCGCTCCGCTATGCGCCGGTCCCGGTGATCATTCCCTTCGATTACAGCCAGTTGCTATGGAGCGTGCTGCTAGGCTGGGCGATCTGGGAGACGCGCCCGGCGCTCAGCACCTGGATCGGCGCCGGGGTGATCGTCTTGAGCGGCCTCTACACCATCTATCGCGAACACCGGCTGGGCCGCGAAAAGCCGCGGGCTGTTCCACCGCTCTGATTCCCCTGGTCGGAGAATGGGTAAGAAATGGGGCGATCGACGGGGCTTGAACCCGCGACCCCTGGTACCACAAACCAGTGCTCTAACCAGCTGAGCTACGATCGCCATGCGCAAGGGATTGCGGCGCGCACATAAGGGCGGCCTTGCCCCAGCGTCAAGGATCGCCTTGCGAATCCGCGGCGCGCCCCTCACCAATTGACGAGGCCGAGGCGCTCCCGCCGGATCCAGCGGCCGATCATCAGCACCGCCACGACGGCAAGGCCGAAAGCGAGGCCGATCCAGATGCCGACGCCCCCCCAGCCGAGGCCGAAGCCCAGCCCGATGCTGGTGCCAACGCCGACCACCCAATAGCCCAGGGCGGCATAGATCATCGGCACTCGGGTGTCGTGGAGCCCGCGCAACATGCCCGCACCGACCACCTGCGCGCCGTCGAAGACCTGGAACAAGGCGGCGACAAAAAGAAAGGCGACCGCAAGGGAGATCACCGGTTGGTTGGCCGGGTCGGCGGAGTCGAGGAACAGCGATACGAGCAGATTCGGGACCGCGATCATGATCAGGCCCGTCATCGCCATGAAGGCCACGGCCATTGCGAGCGAGGTCCATCCTGCCCGGGTGATGGCCTCCTTGTCGCGACGGCCGTAAGCAAGTCCGACCCGCACGGTCACCGCCTGGGCAAGTCCCATCGGAACCATGAAGGACATCATGGCCACCTGTATGGCGATGGCATGCGCGGCGATGGCGATGGTCCCGATGAGGCCCATGAGGAACACCGCCGCGTTGAACACCGTCACTTCGAGCCCCAATGTGACCGCGATCGGAAGGCCCAGGCGCCAAATCTGCACGAAACGGGGCCAATCAGGCCGCCAGAAACGACCGAAGAGCCGATAGCGTCGAAAGCTTCTATGGCGCGTCACCACCAACGCCATCCCCAGGAACATCAGGCAATTGGCGAGCGTGCTGCCGATGCCGGCGCCTTGTATCCCGAGTTCCGGCAGGCCCAATCTCCCGAAGATCAGACCATAATTGACGATGGCGTTGAACAGGACAGCCCCCAGTCCCACCAGTAACGACCATAGTGGCTTTTCCAGCGCCGAGATGAACGAACGAAGGACGAGATAGAAAAGATAGGGCAGCATGCCCCATTGCAGCGCCCTAACAAGTTTCTGCGCCTCGGCGGCGAGCTCTGGATCCTGACCGAGGAACACCAGCAGATCCTCCGCTTGCCACAGGATCAGCCAGACCGGCACGGTGATCGCCGTCGCCGCCCACATCGCCTGACGCACCGACCGCCTGACGTCGCGGACGCTGTTCCAGCGCGCGCCCAGCTCTCGCGCGACAAGGGGAGCGGCAGCCGTCACCATTCCCATCCCGAAGATCAGGAACGGAAAATAAAGGTTGATGCCCAACGTCCCGGCGGCAAGCGTTCGCGGGCCCACCCATCCCAGCAGGACCACGTCTGTGGCATGGATCAGGGCCTGGGCGATGTTGGTCAGGATAAGTGGCCAGGCGAGCGCCAGCGTCGCTCGGGCTTCCACCCGCCAATGGGCTCGATCCGGGCGCTTCTGCTGCATCGAATTCGCCTAAGGCCCATCAATGACGGCGGCAACGTTCCTGATCGAAGGAAAAGCCGATTGCATCGGTGAGCCGGAACCCCATCTCCCTGTCATGGTGCCTTTCTCGATCCTCGATCTCGCCCCCATCGTCGCAGGCGGGGATGCCGCTTCGGCCTTCCGCAATGCACTCGATCTGGCCCGGCACGGCGAAAGCTGGGGCTATGGCCGCTTCTGGATGGCCGAACATCATTCCATGCCCGGAATCGCCAGTGCTGCCACGGCCGTGGCGCTTGCCCATATCGGGGCCGGGACGAGCCATATCAGGATCGGAGCCGGCGGAATCATGCTCCCCAACCATTCCCCGCTGGTGATCGCCGAGCAATTCGGAACGCTGGAATCCCTATATCCCGGACGCGTCGATCTCGGACTTGGCCGGGCACCGGGCACCGATCAGGCCGCTGCTTTCGCCCTTCGCCGCGATCTCGATTCAGATCCCAATCGATTTCCCCGCGACGTCATGGAGTTGATCGATTACCTGCATCCTTCGGAACCCGGTCGGCGAGTCAGGGCGATACCCGGCGAAGGTCTGGATATCCCGATCTGGATTCTGGGTTCCAGCCTGTTCGGTGCGCAACTCGCAGCAGTCCTCGGCCTGCCTTATGCCTTCGCCTCCCACTTCGCCCCCGCGCAGATGCTGGAGGCGGTTCGTCTCTATCGCGAGAATTTCAAACCGTCTGCACAGCTCGATCGGCCTTATGTGATGCTCGGCTTCAATGCCTTCGCCGCCGACAGCGACGAGGAAGGCCGGCATCTGATGAGCTCGGTCCAGCAAGCCTTCGTCAACCTGCGAACCGGTCAGCCGACGCAGCTGCAGCCGCCCCAACAGGGCTATGCGGACTCGCTCCCGCCGCCCATAAGGACGTCGATCGACCAGGCGCTCTCGTGCACCGCGGTCGGATCGCCGACGAACGTTGCCGCCGCCATCCGGGCATTTGTGGATCGCACCGGCGCCGACGAGCTGATGATCACCTCCCAGATTTACGACCATGATGCACGCCTGCGATCCTACGAAATCGTGGCCGGCTGCATGACCGGCTGACCGGACGAGCCCAGGGCCAGGCCAAGGCGATTTGCTATGGGCACCAGGATAGCTCCACCTAAAGCACGCAATGCAGGCGGGATGGAATCACGCCTTCCGCTCATCATCTTCGTTCCGAAGCACCGGGCTTGTCCAATTGGCGAGACGATCCAGGATCATGTCCGGGTCGCCGGCCAGATATAGAGACTTGTGACGGCTCTTTGCACCCGACTCGATCTTGATCGCCGAGCGCGGAAGGCGAAGCGCCTTCGCGATGAAGTCGACCAGCCCATCATTGGCGGCGCCCTCCCTCGGGGCGGCAGCAAGCCTGATCGCAAGTGCGGACTTTCCTCCAGCATCCACGGACACGCCCGACACGGCGTTTCGCCCGGCCCTTGGAGTGACGCGTACAGCAAGGCGGACACGGGATCCCACCCTGCGATATGGTTTATCCATGTAAGGGCTCGACGGGCGTGGTGGGCGCGGCAAGGATTGAACTTGCGACCCCACCCGTGTGAAGGGTGTGCTCTACCACTGAGCTACGCGCCCACGCCTCGTAAGGGCCGCGTCCTTAGAGCGCGGTCTTTGGCCTGTCCAGAGGTGGATATGGCATCCGGAGCCGCCATCGCTCCGGCACTTTCTATCGGGCGACCGAATCCTTCAGACCCTTGCCGGCCTTGAATTTGGGCTGGATCGATTCCTTGATCTGCATCGGCTCGCCGGTCCTCGGATTGCGGCCGGTCGACGCCTTGCGCTTCGAGCAGGAAAATGTGCCGAAACCGACGAGGCGGACTTCGTCTCCGCGCTTCAACGTGCTGGTGATGGCGTCGAAAACGCTCTCGACCGCCTTGTTGGCGTCACTCCTGCTAAGCCCCGTCGTTTCGGCGACCGTGCTGATAAGCTCCTGCTTGTTCATGCTCCTCGAACCCCTGTTACGATGGAATCGGGCTAATGCCGTGCCCATCTAAAGGCAGGACAGCAGCCCGAGTCAAAAGGAAAGCGCCTTCTGCCCTGATCGGAACATCGCGATTCGGGCTGCTGCAGTACATCCATCCGCCTCAATGACGGATCGATGCCCCTCCCTCATCGGGTGCCGCAGCAAGATCCGGAACCGGCACCGCCGCCAGTTCGTCCGCGTCGGTCCAGTCGATCGGAATCACCGGAGTCGTCAGGGCCTGTGTCAGCACTTCGTCGACATGGCTGACCGCGATGATCTCCAAGCCGTCCTTGATGGCCAGAGGAATCTCCGCGAGATCTTTCTCATTTTCCGCCGGGATCAGCACCTTCTTGATCCCGCCGCGCAGGGCCGCGAGCAGCTTTTCCTTCAACCCGCCGATCGGCAGGACCCGGCCGCGCAGGGTCACCTCCCCGGTCATGGCGACATCACGACGCACCGGGATGCCGGTCAGTGTCGAGATGATCGCCGTAACCATGCCGATGCCGGCCGAGGGACCATCCTTCGGGACTGCGCCTTCTGGAAGGTGGACGTGAATATCTTTGCGGGCGAATATGCTCGGCTTCACCCCGTAGCTCGGGCTGCGGGCCTTGACGAACGACATTGCCGCCTGGATCGACTCCTGCATGACGTCGCCAAGTTTGCCGGTCGTCTTGATCTGACCCTTGCCGGGCACAGTGACCGCCTCGATGGTGAGCAACTCGCCACCGACCTCGGTCCAGGCAAGACCCGTGACCGCGCCGATCTGATCCTCTTCCTCGCTCATGCCGTGACGGAAGCGTCGGACGCCCGAATATTCGGCGATATTGTCGGGTGTCAGCTCGACTGCGTCGGCCTTGCCTTCCAGGATTCGGCGCAAGGCCTTGCGGGCGACCTTGGCGATCTCCCGTTCCAGCGTGCGGACTCCGGCCTCGCGGGTATAATGGCGGATCAGCGCGCGCAGGCCGTCCTCGGTGAAAACCAGCTCGCCCTCCTTCAGCCCATGCGATTCGATCTGCTTGGGTATGAGGTGGCGGCGTGCGATCTCGACCTTCTCGTCCTCGGTATAGCCCTCCAGCCGGATGATCTCCATTCGGTCCAGCAAGGGCTGGGGCATGTCCATCGTGTTCGCGGTGGTGACGAACATGACGTCGCTGAGGTCGTAATCGATCTCCAGATAATGATCCTGAAACTTGTTATTCTGTTCCGGATCGAGCACCTCCAGGAGCGCGGAGGCCGGATCTCCGCGGAAATCCTGGCCGAGCTTGTCGATCTCGTCGAGCAGGAACAGGGGGTTCGATGCGCCTGCCTTGCGGAGATTGGAAACGATCTTGCCGGGAAGCGATCCGATATAAGTCCGGCGATGGCCGCGTATCTCGGCCTCGTCGCGGACGCCGCCAAGCGATTGACGCACGAATTCTCGGCCCGTCGCCCGCGCGATCGAGCGGCCGAGCGAAGTCTTGCCGACGCCGGGAGGCCCGACCAGGCAGAGAATCGGCCCTTTCAGCTTGTTCGTGCGCGCCTGAACCGCAAGATATTCGATGATCCGGTCCTTGACCTTCTCCAGACCGTAATGATCCTCGTCCAGGATCTTCTCCGCCTCCGCGATATCCTTCTTGACCTTGGTCTTCTTGCCCCAGGGCAGACCGAGCAGGACGTCGAGATAGTTGCGCGACACCGTCGCTTCCGCCGACATCGGCGCCATCGCCTTGAGCTTCTTCAGCTCCGAGGTCGCCTTGCTCCTGGCTTCCTTCGACAATTTGGTCTTGGCGATCTTGCGGGCGAGCTCTGCCAGCTCGTCGCCCTCGCCGTCTTCGCCTTCATTGCCAAGCTCGCGCTGGATCGCCTTCAGCTGTTCGTTGAGATAATATTCGCGCTGCGTCTTCTCCATCTGGCGCTTGACGCGGCTGCGGATCTTCTTTTCCACCTGCAACACGCCGAGCTCGCCTTCCATGAAGGCGAAGGTCATCTCCAGCCGGCGCACCGGGTTCAGCTCCGCCAGCAGGGCCTGCTTGTCGGACACCTTGATATTGATATTGGCGGCGACGGCATCGGCCAGCTTCGAAGGTTCTTCGATCTGGCCCAGCTGCACGGCCGTTTCCGCCGGGAGCTTCTTGTTGAGCTTGGAATAATTTTCGAACTGCTCGACCACCGACCGCATCAAGGCGCCGACTTCGGCGCCTTCCGGCTCCTCGATCTCGATCGGCTCCACATCAGCGACCAAATGATCTCCTTCCGAACGCAGAGCCTTGAGCGACGCGCGCCTTTGCCCTTCCACCAGCACCCGGACGGTACCGTCGGGCAGTTTAAGAAGCTGAAGTACGGTGGCGACCACGCCGAGGTCGTAAAGCGCGTCCTGATCGGGATCGTCCTCCGCCGGGTCGAGCTGCGAGAGCAGGAAGATGGATTTGTCCGCAGCCATTGCGCTTTCAAGCGCTGCGACCGATTTGTCGCGGCCGACAAACAGAGGGACGATCATCTGCGGGAAAACGACAATGTCGCGCAGGGGAAGAACAGGAAAGGATAAGGTCATCATGACTCCACACGGCCGAACGGCCTATCTAGCACCTTATATGGGGTGAATGGCCGCCGCATCAATCATTGCCGGTGCCATTCCAGCACCCTGACTGAAGATTGACCCTAACCCGCAAGGCTCCTAATATTCAGCAGTAGCCAAAGGGGTATGGACCCTATGTTCCGCCAATCAGCGTCCAGCCCCACAGACAATGGGGCCGTGATGGCATCAGAGCGCGACGTATCCGCAAGTGAAACGGACGGAGGCGTAGCGATGCCCCGCAGGCATCGGTCGACGCAGCGGGGCGCAAGCGGCCATGCCAGCCGAAAGGCAAGGTCCCGTCCTTCATTGTATCTCGCTCTCCTGGCCACCGTGCCTTTGCTGATCCTCACGGTGGAGGCGCCTGCATTGGCCGAGAATCGCCCCGGCGTCGGCGAGAAATGCGAGCCTCAGAAGCGCAAGAAGCGCAATTCCCTGCTGGGCTCCGTACTGGGCAGCGTCGCCGGCACGGCACTGGGGCAGGCTGGGGTCCCTTCCGGGATCGCAGGCGTATACATCCCTGTCGGATCGCTTCTTTCGGAAGCGATCATCAGCCAGCTCGACTGCAAGGAGCAGGTCCAGGCGGCGACCGCCACGAACGAAGCCGTTCGGGGTGGTGTGGGGACAAGCTCGACTTGGAAGAGTGAGACCCGCGCGGACGTCTCCGGATCATCCACCGTCACAGCAAAAAATGACCGGCCGGATGGTACGACATGTATGACCGTGAGCGACGTGATCATCGTCAATGGCGAGGAAACGACCGTACCCAAGACTATGTGCAAGGCTCCCGGCGCTTCTGGCTACACATTGGCTGCATGATCATGCGGCAGCGGAGCCTCGCCTTCCTGTCTGCGGTCGCGCTTTTATGGTCGACAGGCGTCAGCGCCGCCAACGATCCGAAGAACCCGACGTGTCCGCAGCCTTTGAATTGGGGCGATGCGAAGCCGATGCGCCTCACCGTGCAGCAGCGCGATGACAAGAAGGTGCTGCTCGCGGAGGGCATGGTCGACGATGGTTTGCTGCAGCGCTTTACGGATACGTTGGAGAAAGAGGGTCCGGTCGACGAGATCTGGTTTCGCTCCCCGGGGGGAAATGCTCGCATTGGCAATCAGGTCGGGATGCTCATCCGCAAGCTAGGCATTCCGACGCGTATTCCCTCCGGCTGGGCCTGCTTCTCCGCCTGCAATTTCCTCTTCATGGGCGGGTTTGCGCGAAGCGTGGATCCGGGCGGTCTGTTCGTCGTGCATATGTTCACCCACACCGGCAATCGGAGCGCCATCGAAGCCGAGGTCATGCAGGGCACCGACAATACCGTCGGATTGATTGGCGAAATCGAGCAAGAATCAGCCCTTCTTGCCAGCGAAGACAATGATTTCCTGATCCGCATGGGCATCTCTCGCAAGCTACTGACAGATGTCATGTATCAGCAAAAAGCAGTCGCCGAATCAGGCAGTGACGCGTCGACACGCCGTTGCCTCACCCAGGATGAGGTGCGCCGCTACAACGTGGTGACGAAAGTTTATTGATCAGAACCTGATCGTTTGAAGTGGAAGCGCTTCGCGCTTCCACCGATGATGTGAATCCGGCTCCATTCAAACCTTTGCAACGGCAGTCGCGATCACCGCTACCATGTTCAGGCAGCGTCGCCGGTCTTTTCTTTCTCCGCATAGACGCGGATCGGTTCCTTTCGGCCTTCGACCACATCCTTGTCGATCATCACTTCATCGACTCCGTCCATCGACGGCAGGTCGAACATCGTGTCGAGCAGGATATTCTCCAGGATCGAGCGGAGGCCGCGGGCGCCCGTCTTGCGCTCGATCGCCTTCTTGGCGACGGCCACCAGCGCGTCGTCGGTGAAGCTCAGCTTCACATCCTCCATGTCGAACAATTTGGCATATTGCTTGACGAGTGCATTCTTCGGTTCGCGCAGGATCTTCACCAGGGCGACCTCGTCCAGATCCTCGAGCGTCGCGATCACCGGCAGGCGGCCGACGAATTCGGGGATGAGGCCGAATTTCAGAAGATCGTCCGGTTCGCCCTGGCGAAGCACCTCGCCGGTGCGCCGTTCCTCGGGCGCCGCCACATAGGCGCCGAAGCCGATCGACTTGCCCTGCAAGCGGTCGGCGATAATCTTCTCCAGGCCGGCAAAGGCGCCGCCGCAGATGAACAGGATGTTGGTCGTGTCCACCTGCAGAAATTCCTGCTGCGGATGCTTCCGGCCGCCCTGCGGCGGAACTGAGGCCGTCGTGCCTTCCATCAGCTTGAGCAGCGCCTGCTGAACGCCCTCACCCGACACGTCGCGCGTGATCGAGGGATTGTCCGACTTGCGGCTGATCTTGTCGATCTCGTCGATATAGACGATGCCGCGCTGAGCCCGCTCGACATTGTAATCGGACGCCTGCAGCAACTTCAGAATGATATTCTCGACGTCCTCGCCGACATAGCCGGCTTCGGTAAGAGTAGTCGCGTCGGCCATGGTGAAGGGCACGTCGAGAAGCCGCGCCAGCGTCTGGGCTAGCAAGGTCTTGCCGCACCCGGTCGGACCAACGAGCAGGATGTTCGATTTTGAAAGCTCGACCTCTCCACTCTTGGCGCCGTGGGCGAGCCTCTTGTAATGGTTATGGACGGCAACCGAGAGAACGCGCTTGGCGTGGCTCTGGCCGATCACATAATCGTCGAGATGCTTGCAGATTTCGAGCGGCGTCGGAACACCGTCCCTGGTCTTCACCAGCGAGGATTTGGTCTCCTCGCGGATGATGTCGTTGCACAATTCGACGCATTCGTCGCAGATGAACACGGTCGGGCCGGCGATGAGCTTCCTGACCTCATGCTGCGATTTCCCGCAGAATGAACAATAAAGGGTGCTCTTTGAATCGCTGCCGCTAAGCTTCGTCATAATCGTCCTTGCGAGCGCCACACCGGCACCCATTGGTCTGCCATGTTAGACCGCACTATCGCACGATCACAATGGCCTAATGATTAACGGCGAAAAAAGGCATCAGGCGGCACTGGCCTGATGCGTGCCGTCATCTTCGGCAACCGTCGGTCTCTTGTCGAACACTTCGTCGACCAACCCGAAAGCCTTCGCCTCGTCGGCGCCGAAGAATTTGTCGCGCTCGACAGCGCTCTCGATGGCTTCGAGCGTCTGGCCCGTATATTGGGCCATCAACTCGTTCATACGATGCCTGATCCGCAGGATCTCCTTCGCCTGGATCTCGATGTCGGTCGCCTGCCCCTGGGCGCCGCCGGACGGCTGATGGACCATGATCCTGGCATTGGTCAGTGCTACGCGCATCCCCGGCTCGCCTGCGGCCAGCAGGAAGGCGCCCATCGAAGCGGCCTGACCCACGCAAAGGGTTCCGACCCGCGGCCGAATATATTGCATCGTATCGTGGATCGCCATGCCGGCCGTCACCACCCCGCCCGGTGAATTGATATACATGAAGATGTCTTTCTTCGGATTCTCGCTCTCCAGAAAGAGCAATTGGGCCGTGATCAGACTCGCCATATGGTCTTCGACCTGACCCGTGACGAACACGATTCGTTCCCGCAGCAGCCGCGAATAGATGTCGAAGCTGCGCTCGCCGCGATTCGATTGTTCGATGACGATGGGCACGAGGCCGGCGCGGATGGGATCGTTCATATTGTCCTGGAATCCTGTCTCTGTTCGGTCATGCGAACATCGGGGCAATGGGGCGCAGGTTCAAGCCCTGTCTGCTCGCTTCGTGGCCGACACCCTGATTCGCGGTTCAGATGCCTTCGAATCGAGCGGGATCCGGCGCGGGGAAGGCGAGATAGGCAAGACGCCTGACCTCGCGTCGGCCGCGCACGACCGTGTCGAGGATCAGCCCGCACATGAAGCTCATGAAGGCGACGACCATCATACCGGTGACGAGGATCGCCGTCGGCAAACGTGGCACTTCCCCCGTTTCTGCAAAGGTGATGACAAGCGGAATGGCAAGAATGAAAGCGAGCAAGGCCAGGAAGATTCCAAAGCCGCCATAGAAAAGCACCGGCCGCTCGATCCTGAAAAGATGGCCGATCGTCCGCACGATGCGCCATCCGTCGCGATAAGTGGAAAGTTTGGAATGCGACCCTTCCGGCCGCGATGCATAAGCCGTCACCACTTCAGCGACGGGCATCGCCAGCTCGAGTGCGTGAACGCTGATCTCGGTCTCGATCTCGAAGCCTCGCGACAAAGCCGGGAACGACTTGACGAAGCGGCGCGAAAATACACGATAGCCGGACAATATATCGCTGAACGTCCGTCCGAACAGGTTGGCGAGAAGCCCGGTCAGAATATGGTTTCCAAGCCGGTGCCCGCGGCGATAAGCGTCCTCGACTTCCGAACGGCGCGCGCCCACCACCATGTCCAGCTGCTCGTCGAGAAGCTTGGCGACCAGTTCCGGCGCCGCTGCGGCATCGTAGGTCGCGTCGCCATCCGCCATGATATAGATATCTGCCTCGACATCCGCGAACATGCGCCGGACGACATGCCCCTTCCCCTGCATCCGTTCCGCGCGGACGACCGCGCCTGCGGCCGCCGCGATCTCCCGCGTACCGTCCGAACTATTATTGTCATAGACGTAGATCGTCGCCTGCGGCAGCGCGGCGCGGAACCCCGCCACCGTCTGGCCGATCGCAGCCTCCTCATCGTAACAAGGAAGCAGGACGGCGATGCGAAGCTTTGCTTGACTGCCTTCCACGTCCCACCCCGTCTGCCCGGGCAAGTCGCCGGTTCCGTTCGTTCTGGAAGAAGAGAGCTGTTTCGGCAAGCGCGCGGCTTGAGCTGAATTCAGCCCTTCTTCGCCGCCGGCTTTTTCGCGGATGTCTTGGCAGCTTCCACTTTGGCAGCTTCAACCTTGGTGGCCTTCGGCTTGGCGGCAGCTTCTGTCTTGGCTTTCGCGGCGGGCTTGGCTGCGGCCTTGGGCTCTGCTTTCTGCTTCGCAGACTTGCTGTCTTTCTCCACGCTCTTCGCAGGCGCTGCATCCGCCGCCTTGGGCTTTTTGGGCGTGGCCTTTTTCGCCTTCGGGGCATGGTCATTGTCATGATCATGGCCACAGCCCGGCCCGTGCACGTGGGTGTCCTCGGATTCGATTTCGGCCTCGAGCTCGGTCCGGTTCACGCTACGCTCGCTGATCTCCGCCTGGCCGAAAAGATAATCGACGACCTTGTCTTCGAACAAAGGCGCGCGAAGTTGGGCTGCCGCCATCGGCTCCTTGCGAACATATTCGACGAATCGCTGGCGGTCCTCGGGACGATATTGCTGGGCCGCCTGCATGATCAGCTGGTTCATCTCGTTCTGGCTGATCTCGATCCCATTCCGGGTGCCGATTTCCGAAAGGAGCAGGCCCAGCCGGACGCGCCGCTCGGCGATCGCGCGATATTCGCCGCGTTCCGCCTCGATTTCGGCCAAAGCCTTGGCGGGATCCGGCTCGTGACTCGCTTCATGTTCGAGCTGCTTCCAGATCTGTTCGAATTCGGCTTCGACCATCGACGGCGGCACGTCGAAATCATGCGCGGCCGCGAGCTGGTCGAGCAACTTGCGCTTCATATGGGTGCGGGTCAGGCCGTTCAGCTCCTGCTCTACCTGGCCCGTAATGAGCTTGCGGAGCTGGTCGATGCCCTCCAGTCCCATCGACTTCGCGAAATCATCGTCGGCCTTGGTCTGTCGCGGCTTCTGGACCTCATTGACCGTCACTTCGAAGACAGCGTCCCGGCCCTTCAGATAGTCCACCCCATAATCGTCGGGAAATTTCACTTTGAGCTTGCGTTGGTCATTCGCCTTGACGCCAACCAATTGGTCTTCGAAGCCGGGGATCAGGCGTCCGGAGCCAAGCTCCACCGACATGCCTTCGCCCTTGCCGCCCTCGAACGCCTCGCCATCGACCGTGCCTTCATAATCCATGACGACGAGATCGCCGCTCTGCGCGGCATATTTGGCCGGCGCGGGTTCGAAGCTCTTCTGTCCCGACACCAGCCGTTCCAGCGCCTGATCGACTTCCGCGTCGGTCGGCTCGACGGTCAGCCGCTCCAGCTTGAGGTTTCCGATATTTGGCTCCGCGACGTCCGGCAACGTCTCCAGCTGGACGTTTACAATTGTGTCCTTGCCGGGCCCGCCTTCTTCCAGCTCGACCGAAGGCTGGGTCGCCGGACGCAGATTCTGCTCCGCCATCAGCTTCTGGACACTGTCGCGAACCGCGGTCTGGAGCGCCTCCTGCTCCAGGGCAGGACCATGCATCTTCCGAACGAGGTTGGCGGGCACCTTGCCCGGGCGGAAGCCCGGCATGCGGATGCGCGGCGCGACTGTCTGCAGCTCCTTGTCGACGAGCGCGTCGATATCCTTCGCGGGGATGGTGATCTTATAGGCCCGCTTCAGGCCCTCGTTCAACGTCTCGACAGTCTGCATTTTGAAGCCAAACCTTCGTTTCAGGATTTCGTCTGCGACGCCTTTACATTGCGATCCGGGCGAAGCTGGTGCGGGCGAAGGGACTCGAACCCCCACATCTTGCGATACTGGAACCTAAATCCAGCGCGTCTACCAGTTCCGCCACGCCCGCCGGGCCGCCGGTTGGCGGGGATATAGCAGGGTGCACCGCAAGGGCAAGGTCGAGTTACCCATGTACGGCCAGTGATGTGTCGCCTTCGTTCCGCTTCCTCCGCAATCCGGGTTCAGACCGGCCTTTTGCCTGTCTGGCCGCAGGTTCGGATCTCGGCAGAGCGAGCCGTCGGAGACTTCAGCAATCACGTTCGCGGCCGCCTTCCCGACTGGATAGCCGCCGCTGCTCAGCCCAGTTTCTTCTTCAGCAGTTCGTTCACCACTGCCGGATTGGCCTTGCCGGCCATCGCCTTCATCGTCTGGCCGACGAAGAAGCCGAACAATTTATCCTTGCCGCCGCGATATTCGGCGACCTTGTCCTCGTTCGCGGCCATCACCTCGGCGATGACAGCCTCGATGGCGCCGGTGTCACTGGTCTGCCTGAGGCCGCGCTCCTCCACGATCAGACCGGCATCCCGGCCCGTTTCGATCATGATCTCGAACACCTGCTTGCCGAGCGTGGCCGAAAGCGTGCCGTCGGCGATGAGGGCGAGCAATTCAGCGCCCTGTGCGGGGGTGACCGGGCTTGTCTCGATCGTGGCACCGGTGCGGTTCAACGCGCCGAACAGGTCGCTGATCACCCAATTGGAGGCACTCTTGCCTACCTCCTGCGGCGATTTGCCGGCCCTGGCGGTCAGTGCCTCGAGCAGCGCCTCGAACCAGCGCGCCGATTCCACGTCGGCCGTCAGCACGCTCGCATTATAGGCGGAAAGACCCAGCTCCTGCTCGTAGCGATGGCGCTTCGCATCCGGCAATTCCGGCAGCGATGCACGGCATTCTTCCAGGACATCGTCCGTCAGTTCCAATGGGAGCAGGTCCGGGTCCGGAAAGTAACGATAATCATGCGCGTCTTCCTTGCTGCGCAAGCTCCTCGTCTCGCCTTTGTCGGGATCCCAGAGCCGGGTTTCCTGGACGATAGCACCCCCGCTTTCGAGCACGTCGACCTGGCGGTTTGCTTCATATTCGATGGTGGCCATGATGAAGCGCACCGAATTGACATTCTTGGTCTCGGTCCTAGTGCCGAAGGATTCACCGGGCCGGCGCACAGAAACATTGACGTCGGCGCGCATCGAGCCTTGCTCCATATTGCCGTCGCAGCTGCCGACATATCTCAGGACCGACCTGAGCTTACGGATGTAAGCTCCTGCCTCTTCAGGGCTTCTCATGTCGGGCTTCGACACGATCTCCATCAAGGCAACGCCCGACCGATTGAGGTCGACATAAGAGAAACTGGGATGCTGGTCATGCATCAGCTTGCCCGCATCCTGCTCCAGATGGATCCGTTCGATGCCGATCCTCTTGGTGACTTGTCGATCGCCTTCGCCGAGCAGGATCTCGATCTCGCCCTCCCCCACGATCGGATGGTAAAGCTGGGAAATCTGATAGCCCTGCGGCAAATCGGCGTAGAAATAATTCTTCCGGTCGAAGCGGGAGAATTTGTTGATCGCCGCTTCCAGCGCCAGACCGGTTCGGACTGCCTGGCGCACGCATTCGCCATTCAACACCGGCAGCATGCCGGGCATCGCCGCGTCCACCAGGCTCACCTGGCTGTTCGGCTCGGCGCCGAATTGCGTGGACGCGCCGGAAAAGAGCTTGGCCTTCGAAGTCACCTGAGCATGGACCTCGAGGCCGATCACGACCTCCCATTCCCCGGTGGCGCCCTGGATCCGATAATTGCTCACCACCAGGCCTCCGGGCGGGCGACGAAACCGGCGCGCTCCTCGAAGGCAAGGCCGGCATTGAGCACGTTCTGCTCGTCGAGTGGCCTGCCGATGATCTGCAGGCCGAGCGGCAGCCCCTCCGAATTGAGGCCTGCCGGCACCGCAATGGCGGGGAGACCGGCCAGACTTGCCGGCACGGCGAAGACGTCATTCAGATACATCGCGATCGGATCGTCCGATTTTTCCCCCAGCGCGAACGCCGCCGAAGGCGTGGTCGGCGTCAGCAGCAGATCGCAATCGTTCCAGACATGTTCGAAATCGCGGGCGATCAGCGCCCTCACCTTTTGCGCGCGGTTGAAATAGGCATCGTAGAAGCCGGCGGACAGCACATAGGTGCCGATCATGATCCGCCGCCGTACTTCGGCGCCGAACCCGGCAGCCCGGGTGGCCTCATACATATCGGCGAGGCTGCCGCCGTCCGGCGCCACCCTGTTCCCATAGCGCACGCCGTCGTAGCGGGCGAGATTGGACGAGGCTTCGGCCGGAGCGATGATATAATAAGTGGGAAGCGCATGACGGGTGTGCGGCAAGGACACGTCGACGATCTCCGCGCCCGCATCGCGCAGCCAGTCGATCCCCTGATCCCAGACCTTGCCGATCTCCTCGGGAATGCCTTCGATGCGATATTCCCGTGGAATACCGATCTTCTTGCCGCGTATGTCGCTCGACAGACTGGCTTCCCATTTCGGGACATCAAGCTGAAGCGAGGTCGAATCCTTGGCATCGAATCCGCTCATCGCTTCCAGCATGATGGCGCAATCGCGGACGTCGCGCGCCATCGGTCCGGCCTGGTCGAGCGAGGAGGCGAAGGCGACGATGCCCCAGCGCGAGCAGCGGCCGTAAGTCGGCTTGATGCCTGTGATGCCGGTAAAGGCCGCCGGCTGGCGGATCGAGCCGCCCGTATCGGTTCCCGTCACACCCGGCGCGATCCTCGCGGCCACAGCCGCAGCCGAACCGCCGGACGACCCTCCTGGGGTTATCGCGGCATTGCCGCCGTCGCTGCGGCGCCAGGGCGATATGACATTGCCGAAGGCGCTGGTTTCATTGGACGAACCCATCGCGAACTGATCGAGGTTGAGCTTGCCGAGCATCCCGGCGCCGGCCGCGAACAATCTGGCGCTGACGGTGGATTCATAAACGGGTTCGAAGCCCTTGAGGATGCCGCTCGCTGCGGTCGTCTGCACGCCCTTGGTCGCGAACAGGTCCTTGATGCCGAGTGGGACGCCGGACAACGGCTTGAGATCGCCCGAGACGCGATCGGCATCCGCCTGGGCCGCCGCGGCGAGCGCATGATCGGGTGTTTCCAGAATGAACGCGTTGAGGCTCTTCGCGCTGGTGACCGCCTCATTATAGGCTTCAGCCACTTCGCGCGCCGAAAAATCTCCGTTGCGGAAGCCGTCGCGTATCGCTGCGACCCCGAGATCGGTGAGGCTCATTCGATCACCTTCGGGACAGCAAAAAAGCCATGTTCGGCGACCGGCGCATTGGCGAGCACCGCCTCCCGCTGGTCGCCATCGTCGACCACATCGTCGCGCAGGCGGAGGCGATTGGCGATGACGGCCGTCATCGGCTCGACGCCTTCCACGTCCACCTCCTGCAATTGTTCGACCCAATGAAGGATATTGTTGAGCTCAGGCGCCAGGGCCTCGGCCTCGGCATCCGTCACGGCGATGCGGGCGAGCTTGGCGATATGACGTACGGTGGCGGTATCGACGGACATGCATGGCCTTGGGAATGGAGCGTCGCGGATACGACCCACGGCCCGCTAGCATTGGCTCCCACGCTCTTCAAGCAACCTATAGCGCTTGCAACCGGCTCCGCCTTGCTGTTGGGGCCGGACGGACCAATTGGAGTGCAGCATGCTGGCGAGGCGTTTTCTGATGATTGTCGCAGGACTGGTCGTCCTCGTGGTGGTCGCTGCCTTCGGCTATCGCCTGTTCGAACAAAGGCTGATGCGCACGGCGCTTGTTCCTACGATATCCTTTGAAAGCGCCAAGAGTCCTCCTTCCGGTCCGAAGGGCTATGCGGATGCCGGCATGTGGATCGCGCGCCCGGACATTGCGAACAATCCGGCCCTCTGGACGCCGGCAGGTTATCGGCCGGCGGCGCTGCCGGTCGCGTCGGTCTTCTTCATTCATCCCACGTCATTCCTTGAAAGGTCGCAATGGAATGCGCCGCTCGACGACACGGACTCGCAGGTTCGCGCGCGATTGTTCGTGCGCAGCCAGGCAAGTGCCTTCAACGGCATCGGGGCGATCTGGGCGCCCAAATATCGTCAAGCGACATTCGGTGCCTTTCTCACCACCCAGGAAGATGCGCGAAAGGCGCTCGACTTCGCCTATCGCGACATTGTCGACGCCTATGAGGAATTCCTGCGAGAAGCGCCGAGCAACAGCCCGATCATCCTTGCCGCCCACAGCCAGGGAAGCCTTCACCTGGCGCGGCTGCTCGGCGAACGCGTCGCCGGATCGGCGGAGGCCGATCGGATCGCTGCCGCCTATGTCGTCGGCTGGCCGATCTCGGTCACGGCCGATTTGCCGGCGCTCGGACTTCCACCCTGCGAGACGCCGCAACAGTCTGGCTGTATCCTTTCCTGGCAAGCCTTCTCGGAGCCAGCCGACCCCAAGATGATCACCAACGTTTATAATGCCTCCACCAGCGCCAGCGGTATTCGCCGCGCGGGCACCCCTATGCTTTGCGTCAATCCGCTTACCGGGCGTCTCGGCGGCGATGCGCCCGCCTCCGCCAATCGCGGCACGCTTGTTCCGAATGCGAAGCTGACCGACGGCAGGCTCCGGACCCCGGGAGTCCCTGCCCGCTGCGATCCGCACGGCTTCCTCCTCATTGGCGACGACTCTCCTAAGCTTGGACCCTATGTGCTGCCGGGCAACAATTACCACGTTTATGATTACGCTCTTTTCTGGGCGAATATCAGGGCGGATGCCGAGCTGCGCCTGGCACGCTTCCTCACCAGATGATTACGACAACAGCCTCGGAGTTTCGCGCGGCTCTGCCCAGTGCCGGCCGGCTTGTCGGGCTCGATGTCGGCACCAAGACGATCGGCGTCGCCCTTTGCGATTCCGGTTGGACTATCGCTACCGCGGCAGAATTGATTCGACGCACCAAATTCGCCGCCGATCTGATGCGATTGAAGGCGCTGGCGCAGGCCCAGCAGGCGGTCGGCATCGTCCTGGGCCTGCCGCTCAACCTGGACGGGAGCGAAAGCCCCCGCACCCAGTCCATCCGAGCCTTTGCGCGAAACCTGGAGCCGCTCGGCTTGCCCGTCCTGCTCTGGGATGAACGCTGGTCGACCCAGGCGGTGACGCGAACTCTCATCGATGCGGATGCCAGCCGCGCGCGGCGTGCTGAACTGATCGACAAGATGGCCGCCGCTTACATTCTGCAGGGCGCCATCGACGCGCTTGCGGGGGGGCATGCGGCTCTTTAGGGCAGCATTTTGATGTCCAGTTTCCCGCACCGCAACCTGCTCGGGATCAATCAGCTCCAGGCTGGCGAGATCCTGTATCTGCTCGACGAGGCGGAGCAATGGCTGGCCTTCAATCGCCAGCCGCGCAAGCGGGATGAGCGTCTCGCCGGGCTTACCATCATAAATATCTTCTTCGAAAATTCGACCCGCACGCTCCTGTCGTTCGAGATCGCCGGCAAAAGGCTCGGTGCTCAAGTGGTCAATATGCGTACCGCACAATCAAGCCTCAACAAGGGCGAAAGCCTGGTCGACACGGCGTTGACGCTCGGAGCGATGCGGCCCGACGTGCTGGTGATCCGGCATGCGACGGCAGGCGTGCCGCAGGAAATTGCCGGTCTGGTGGGTTGTTCCGTCATCAATGCGGGCGACGGCACCGGCGAACATCCGACCCAGGCCCTGCTTGACGCGCTGACGATCCGCCGTCGCAAGGGCCGCATCGATGGTCTCAAGATCGCGATCTGCGGCGATATTCGTCACAGCAGGGTTGCCCGTTCGAACCTCCTCTGCCTGCCCAGGCTTGGAGCGGAAGTCAGGGTGGTCGGGCCAGATTCCCTGCTTCCCGACGAATTGGGCGGGATAGCCAGCTTCACCGACATGGACGAAGGTATCGAAGGCGCCGATATCGTCATGATGCTGCGGATCCAGCGCGAAAGGATGCCCGACATTGCGCCCGAATCGTTGGGCGATTTCTATCGCCTCTACGGCCTTAGTAGGGAACGTCTGGCACGCGCCGCGCCCGACGCGATCGTCATGCATCCCGGTCCGATCAATCGCGGTGTCGAAATAGATGGCGAGATTGCGGACGATCCCGATCGTTCGGCGATCCTCGACCAGGTCGAAGCGGGCGTCGCGACGCGTATGGCTTGCCTCGATTTGCTGACCCGGGCCAGCAGGGACCTTGCACCATAGAATTCAGATGGGAACCTAATCGCAAGAAGCGGGCGGTCGGCTGGCCGGCCGACCGCCCTCCCGAGGGAACGGGATGGAATAGCCAGTGGAACGGTCAGGCTCTCGGCGAGCTGTATCGCGATGCCCAGCGGACCGGCGCATCGCCGGCCACAGTGCGGACGAAGCAGGCCCCGCCTTTCGCCTTGATCGTGCTGCAGATTCGCGCGGCGTCCGCACGTGTCTCGAACCCGGCCACTGAGAGGCGGTGGAAGGTGCCCTTGCCGGGGATCCCGATCTTGGTGCTCAGCGGCTGATAGTCACTGAACCCGTAGCGGCGATAAGCCTGCGCCCATGCCCGTTCGACATTTTCCGCCGAGCTATAGGCACCGATCTGGACCACGAAACCTCCGCTGCTCGTGCGGACGGGCTTCTGCCTGACCGGCTGCAATCTCGGTGAAGAGAAGGTCGGCACCGTCGTGGCGATATCGGCCGAGGCCGTGCGGAGGAGCGCGGGTTCCGGAGCGACGAGCGCTTCGACGGCGGCCACGTAATCGACCGTTTCGACCTTCGGCTCTGCACCTATGGTTTCCGGCAATGAGACCGGTTCCACCGTCTCCACCGCCGCGATCTGGACGGGCTCGGGCGCGGACATCTCCAAGGGTGCCGCATCGGCCTCGGCAGCGGCCGATGCTTCAAGTGCGGCGAGGGCATTGGATTCCTGCCGCGTCGGCGCCAGTGCCAGGCGCACCGGCTGGCCGGGATCCGCCGATGGCGTGATGCCAAGCAGAATCGCCATCTGGTTCGCACTCGATGTTGGACTGGCGAGCGCGGCCCATTGCAGGAGGCGCTCATCGAGCATTGCGGGAGAAACGTCCTGGGCCGCAGTTACGCGCGCCTTCTGCCAATCGCCCGCAAAGGCGTAAGCGAGCGCGAGATTCTGGCGCGTGCGACCGTCGGCCCCGGGCGCGCGGGCGGCAGCTTCCAACATCGCCACTGCGCGCTGCGGCTGGCCGGCAAGTGCATAGGCCAAGCCGAGATCGCCGGCTCCGATGCTCGAGGAGACAGTCTCGAGCTGCGCGAGAGCGCCATCGCGATCGCCACGTCCGACCAGCGCCAGCGCGCGGCTCAGGCCGGCCCTGTCGTTTCCGGGATCGAGCGCAAGCACATCGGCAAAGCTGGTCGCCGCCGATTGGAAGCGGCCGTTCTTGAGATAGAGATCGCCGAGCAGCATCCGATAGGCGACATCGCGCGGAGACAATTCGACCGCATGTTCGGCAAGGACGAGCGCCTGCCCCATCAGGCCTCGCTGGGCTGCGAGCCTGGCTCGGCTGTGATACTGGCCGGCCTGCTGTTCCGCTTTGGCAGTGCTGGCGGCAAGCGCCCCCGGCCGTTCCGGCGTGGCAGAACAGCCGACCATCGTAACGCCGATGATCAGGCTTGAAGCCGCGAATTTCATAGTGGCTTTGTTCATCATCCTGTTCACTCCGCTCAGGCGCCCTTGTTTCGCGCCTTGGCCGGCACATGCTGAGCCAGCGTATTGATTTCAGGAAGTTTTTCCAAAAGGTCGTCCAGCGCGTCGGTGACGATCTGTTGCGCGGATCGTCCCATGACCGCACATGCCAGCCTCAGTTTCAGATGCCGTTCGGCATCGAGGCGAAGCGTGAAGGCCGCCTTGTCCTTGGCCCGAATGCCATCCGTGCGCGGCTGACGCTTGCGCTTGGGAAGCGCCACGACTTGCGGCTCGGGCACGATGGCAGCAGGCTCGTGATCGACTTTCGCTTCTTCCGCGAAGCTGGCTTCGAGCTTTCGCTGTTGTTCGAGCACGGCAGGCTCTTCTGCTGGCGCGCGCGGCGCCGGAGTCAGTGCAGCGATCGAACTGGGCACATGCTCGGCCGGGGCCCCTGGCCGGGGCCCCAAGTCATGTCCGCCAAGATGGCCCATGTCGTTCCAGCCCAAATCGTCGATGTCGGTCGCGACATGGGCAAAACCCTGCGGCCGCATGGCCGGCTTGGCCATGCCCTTGCGGGCAAGCAGACCGGAAGACAGGGATGCGAAAGGTTTGGGTTCGCTCATAACCTGCGCTCCCCTCACTGGCCGATGACTCGGCGACCGAAGCCACCGGGCTGGCGTTGCATAGCTGCTGGCGACGTGAATCCGGTCGGAGCGGCGAACACCGTGCGGCGGAAATTCTTCTCGAGGCGATCCGATACATATTCCCAGAGCTCCGCCACTTCCTTGGCGGAGCGACCCTTAGGATCGACCTCCATGACCGTGCGACCGTCGATCATCGAGGCCGCGAAATCGGTGCGGTGGTGGAGGGTGACGGGGGCCACGGTACCGTGCTGGGAAAGCGCGACGGCGGCCTCATAGGTGATCTTGGCCTTGGGCGTCGCACCGTTGACGACGAAGAGGAGCGGCTTGCCGGCACGCTCGCAAAGGTCGACGGTTGCGCCGACGGCGCGCAGATCGTGCGGGCTCGGCCGGGTCGGAATGACCACCAGCTCCGCGACCTGGATCACGCTTTGGATCGCCATCGTGATGGCCGGCGGCGTATCGATCACGGCCAGGCGGAAGCCCTGCTGGCGAAGGACCTCTAGGTCCGCGGAAAGCCGCGCGACGGTGGTCTGGGCAAAGGCCGGCATTTCGGTCTGGCGCTCGTTCCACCAATCGGCGAGCGATCCTTGCGGATCGATGTCGATCAGGCAGACTGGGCCAGCGCCGGCAAGCTGCGCCTGCACGGCCAGATGGCCGGACAAGGTTGTCTTGCCCGAACCACCTTTTTGCGACGATAGTGCCAATACTCGCATGATTTCCCCTCGGGTCCCGGGTCGTTTGCGACGATGTGCACCTGCGTTGGCTAAAATCCGGTTAACGCCATCGATGGTAGTGGGCCGCGACATGTCTGGGTCCGCTGAACTTATGCTAAGTGGCCGTTAACCCTTATCGGCTAGGCGAAAGGCCTATCGAGGATCGCCCGTGGAGAGTTCGCAAATGCATAATTTCGGTCGCAAGCTGCTGATCGCGGCAGGCGCGGCGTCGCTGCTGATGAGTGCAAGCGCATCGGCCGCAGACGTGAAAGCCGGCGTCGATGCATGGCAGGCCGGCAATTATGGCGCGGCCATCGCCCAATGGCGTCCGCTCGCGGAACGTGGTGACGCCGATGCCCAATTCAACCTCGGTCAGGCCTACAAGCTCGGTCGCGGCGTGAATGCGGATATCAAGATCGCGCAGAACTGGTACCAGAAAGCGGCGCAGCAGGGTCATGAGCAGGCCCAGGCCAATCTCGGTCTGATCCTCTTCCAGAACGGCAATCGGGCCGGCGCCATGCCATGGCTCAAGAAAGCCGCCGAAAGCGACGATCCTCGCGCGCAATATGTTTACGGCACCGCTCTGTTCAACGGCGACCTGATCGCCAAGGATTGGCCCCGCGCTTATGCGATGATGCAGCGCGCGGCGGCGCAGGGGCTTCCCCAGGCAGCCTCACAGCTCGCTGAAATGGACAAATACATCCCGCTACAGGAACGCCGCCAGGGTATCGCTTTGGCTCGGCGGCTCGAACAAGGCGCGCCGACTGCGCCGGTGCCGCCCGCGCCGCGTGTGGCGCCGCCCTCACAGCGTACAGCCCCGTCTCCTGCCGCTGCCGTGCCAGCTGCTGGCGCGCGCGGCGGCTGGAAGGTCCAGCTCGGCGCCTTCGGAAATATCGACAATGCCCGGCGCCACTGGGAGGCGATCAGCCGCAAGGCAGGCTTTGCCGGGCTCCAGCCGATCATGACCAAAGCGGGCGCGATGACCCGCCTGCAGGCCGGGCCGATCGCCAACCGGGCTGCGGCCGACCGCATCTGCGCTGTCGCCAAGTCGGCAGGGTCGGCCTGTTTCCCGGTCGCGCCCTGAGCTGGGCCGGCAAAGCAGAGGCTTTAACGCTTTTTTTGCCGGCCTTCCGCTATCCACGGACATCGAAAATAAGGGGCCGGACAGATGGGGGTTGTCGGAAAGTTCAAACAGGCATCGGCCATGGCGTCACGCTGGCGCCGGAGGCGCATGTGCGTCCTGATCGCAGGTCAACCGTCGCCGGCTGCCTTGCGCGAGATTTCGGCGACCGGTGCCTTCCTGGAAACCAATAGCCGCCCGGCGCTAGGGAGCGCTGTCGAACTTCATCATCCGGAAGCGGGCGCCATCAACGGCATGGTCCATGCCTTCGCCCATGACGGGATCGGCATCACCTTCCCCTGCTCCGAACAGTCCGTTGCATTCGCGCTGGCGGCGATCGCCGCCGACATGAGCAGCCCAGCCGCCTGACCGCCGCGATACCGAGGTTTCGGACGCCGTGCCGTCGCGACCGCGACGGAACGGGTGATGGGTCCGCTCAGTGCCGATGCTAATCGATTTGCCACTCACGCTTCGGGTAACCCTGCGCATAAAGCAGGGCGCCAAGGTCCGAATGCTCGATTCTGGCGTCGGCGGCGGCGGCGGCGGCCGGCTTGGCATGATAGGCGATCCCGAGTCCGGCAGCCTCCAGCATCGGTATGTCGTTGGCGCCGTCCCCGACAGCAAGGCATTGATCGAGCGAGAGTCCTCGCTGTTCGGCCGTGTCCACCAGTGCCTGGCGCTTGGCTTGCGCACCGACGATCGGCAGCGCAACGATGCCCTGCAATTTTCCGTCTTCGATCCCCAGCCGGTTGGAGATCGCCCGGTCGAAGCCGATCTCCGTCGCCACCTTGTCGGCAAAGCGGGTAAAGCCGCCAGACACGAGCAGGCAATAGGCCCCGTTCCTCTTCATCGTCCTTACAAGGGGAATCGCACCGGACATGATCCGGACGCGCTCGGCATGGCAACGGTCGAGAATCGCGTCGTCGAGTCCCCGCAGGAGCGCGACTCGCTCCGTCAGCGCCTCTTCGAAAGCCAGTTCGCCGCGCATCGCCCGTTCGGTGACGGCCGCAACTTCGGCCTTCAGTCCGGCATAATCGGCGAGTTCATCGATACATTCGACGGTGATCATCGTCGAATCCATGTCGGCAATGAGCAGCTTCTTGCGGCGTCCAGCCTCGGGTTGAAGGACAAGGTCTACCCCTTCGATCAAACCCTCGAGGGTCCCGCGCACCTCCTCCGGCCGTTCGGCAAAGAAGAAATCATGGGCCTTGTCGGGCTCGACCCACTGATAGGATGAGGGGGCGGCGCCGGCGGCCGCCATGGCATCCTGGGCAAGCGAAATATCGCCGCTCGACAGCCGATCCGCTGCTATCAGGGTGGCGATGAACATCAACACGTCTCCACGGGGTGGGCCTGAAAGACCGAGGGTGGCGCTTATTGCGGGGCCGACGGCCAGCGGCAAGTCCGCGCTTGCACTCGCATTGGCGGAGCGGGCGGACGGCGTCATCATCAATGCAGACAGTGCTCAGGTCTATCGTGACCTCAATACCCTGTCGGCACGGCCCGGGCGCGAGGACGAATCCCGCGCGCCCCATCGTCTCTATGGCTATCGCGATGGGGCCGAGCCTTGTTCCGCAGCCGCCTGGGCCGAGGATGCGAAGGCGGAGATCGGCGCGGCGCATGATTCGGGGAAGCTGCCGATCCTTGCGGGAGGCACCGGCCTCTATCTTCGTACGCTCCTGGACGGGATCGCGCCGATACCGGAGATCGATCCGGAGGTTCGAGCCAGGGTGCGCGCCCTTCCCGTCGCTCAAAGCTTCGCGGCACTCGCCTCCGAGGATCCCGCCGCAGCAGAGAGGATCCGTCCCAACGACGCGGTCCGCATCGCCCGAGCGCTGGAGGTCGTCCGCGCCACCGGCCGTCCCATCGCCGTGTGGCATGAAGAGAGGACGGGGGGGATAAGCGAAAATATCGACCTGGCACCGCTCATCCTGTTGCCGCCCCGCGATTGGCTTTACGAACGTTGTGACAGACGATTTGAGAATATGTTTCAGGAACAAGGGATTGAAGAAGTAAGCTCGCTCCTGAAGAGAGAGTTACATCCGCTCGTTCCGGTCATGCGCGCGATCGGAGTCCCGGAAATTGCGGGCTATCTGGCGGGCAAACTCAGCCGCGAACAGGCGCTGGAGGCGGGGCGGACCGCGACCCGCCGCTACGCCAAGCGTCAATATACCTGGTTCTCCCGCCAGCCACCGGCGGATTGGCCGCGCCGGGAAAAGCCGGTCGATTGCGAACCGCTGAACGATGCCCTAGCGGCCTTCGCATTCGGGGAGACATGATGCGCGTCTATTTCGAGGCCGACAGCGATTCCGCCCTGCTGCTGGAAAAGCCGGTCGCAATCATCGGCTATGGCAATCAGGGCCGCGCCCAGGCGCTGAACCTTCGCGACAGCGGTGCCAGCGTGGTCGTCGCCTTGCCGGCCGACTCGAAGAGCCGTCCACGTGCGCTGGAAGACGGTTTTGACGTCATGACATCATCCGAAGCGGCCGCCCGGTCCGCAGTGGTCGTGATGCTGGCCGCGGATGAAGACCAGGCTCGCATCTATGGCGAGGACATCGCGCCCCATCTCGCCGAAGGTGGCGTCCTCCTCTTTGCCCACGGCCTCAACATCCATTTCAACCTGATCCTGCCCCGCCCGGATCTCGACGTAGTGCTGGTCGCGCCCAAGGGTCCCGGGACCGCCCTTCGTACTCAATATGAAAAAGGCGGCGGCCTGATCGCGCTGTTTGCGGTCGCACAGGACGCATCCGGGCAGGCCGAAGCCCTGGCCCTGTCTTACGGGGCTGCGCTGGGAAGCGGTCGCGCCGGCATGCTCAAGACAAGTTTCGCAGAGGAATGCGAAGCCGATCTGTTCAACGAACAGGCTGTCCTGTGGGGCACGATACCGGAACTGATTCATGCCGGCTATGAGACTTTGGTGGAAGCCGGATTCTCCCCTGAAATCGCTTATTTCGAATGCCTTACAGAAGTGAAGCTTATAGCGGATCTCATCTATGAGCGAGGGATAGCTGGAATGCGGGAAGCCATTTCCAATACCGCCGAATTTGCAGCGCTGAAGGGCGGCAGCAGGATCATCGGCCAGGATACCCGCACCGAGATGCGCCGTATCCTGCGCGAAGTCCGAAGCGGGAGCCTCGTCCGCGAACTGATGGACGATGCCAAGTCCGGCTATCCCCGCCTGAAGGCGTCACGTGCGAAAGCCGCAGCGCATCCGATCGAGCAGGTCGGTCGGGGGCTCCGCGCGCTCAAGCCGGACGACTAGAGCGCGCCAGGTGACATCGGGTCATTTCCGACCGAACAGCTTTTCGATATCCGAATGCGACATCTTTACCCAGGTCGGGCGGCCATGGTTGCACTGGCCGCTGTGCGGCGTGACTTCCATTTCCCGCAACAGGGCGCTCATCTCCGCCACCGAAAGAATCCGGCCGGCCCTGACCGAGCCGTGGCAGGCCATGGTCGCGGCGACATGATCGATTCTTTCCTTCAGCGACAAGGCCTCGTCGAAAGCGCCGAGTTCGTCGGCAAGATCGGCAACCAATCCCCTCACATCGCCATTGCCGAGCACCGCAGGCATCGCGCGCACCAGGACGGCCCGCGGGCCAAACCGTTCGAGTTCCAGCCCCATTTCGGCAAGTTCAGGGATACGTCCCTCGAGCCGGTCGCAGCCGACCTCCTCCAACTCGACCACTTCCGGGAGCAGCAATGCCTGGCAAGCGACGCCGCCATTGGCCATGGCCTTGCGCATCCGTTCCAGGACGAGGCGCTCATGCGCTGCATGCTGGTCGATCAGCACCAGCCCATCCTCAGCCTCCGCGACGATGTAAGTCGCCGCCACTTGTCCCCGGGCGACGCCCAAGGGGAATGAGGAAGCTGGGGGTGGAGTTTCGTCCGCGGCTTCAGCACGCGCCATAGGCGGCGCGAACGCCGCGCGCTCTTCCCACACGCTGGACTGTCGCGACTGCGGAGGCAGCATGGAGGCGAAGGGCGCCGTTCCCGCGAAGGACGCACCGGCTTGCCCGGGCTGCCAATTGCCGAGCGCAGCCGCAGATGGCCGTTGGGCGCTGCGATGGCCGGCACTGTCGAGCGCGTGGCGGAGGCCACCGACGATCAGGCCCCGGATATTGGCCGGATCGCGAAACCGCACTTCCGTCTTGGCGGGATGGACGTTCACATCCACCTCCTCGCCAGGCAGATCGATGAACAAAGCCAGGACCGGATGGCGATCGCGCGCGAGCAGATCCTGATAGGCGGCGCGAACCGCGCCGATGAGCAGCCGGTCTTTCACCGGCCGGCCGTTGACGAAGAGGAATTGGTGGTCGGCAACGCCGCGATTGAATGTCGGTAGGCCGGCGACGCCGCCCAGGCGTGCCGGCCTGCGCGCATAATCCACGGCCACGCTGTTGTCGACGAGACCACGGTCGGTGAGCCCCGCTACCCGTGCCGGCCGATCCTCGTCCGGCTGGACGTTGAGCGTGCGCCGCCCGTCATGCTCGACCGTGAAGCCGATGTCCGGTCTGGCCATGGCCAGCCGCTTCACGACGTCGATGCAGGCGGCATATTCGGATCGTTCCGACCGCAGGAACTTGCGCCGCGCCGGCACCCGGCTGAACAAGTGCTCGACCAGGATACGCGTGCCCGGCGGCAGCGCTCCTGGCCCCTCCCACTCCAGCCGGCCATTGTCGACGATGCGAGACCAGCCGTCTGTCCCGCGCACGCGGCTTTCCAACGTCAACCGGGCGACGCTTGCGATCGACGGCAGGGCTTCCCCCCGGAACCCCAGCGTCGCGACCTGCTCGATGGCGTCGTCGGGAAGCTTTGAAGTCGCATGCCGCTCCAGCGCCAACGCCATGTCCGCCGGGCTCATGCCGCAGCCATCGTCGATCACTTCGATCCGGCCGATGCCGCCGCCGCTGAGGGCAATGGCGATCCTGGAGGCGCCGGCATCGACGGCATTTTCCACCAGTTCCTTGAGCGCACTGGCCGGCCTTTCGACCACTTCACCGGCGGCGATGCGGTTTACCAGATGCTCGGGCAGGCGGCGTATTGACATGGAATCGCGTCTAGCCCAAGCCGAGCCGTCCCGCGAGGCTTGTTAACTGATTGGTGGTACAAGCTTCTGGGCTATCCTATAGAAGTGCAAGGCTGTGCCCGACTTCCTTGCGGGCGGCGGTTGAGGAGCGGGATCCACCAAATGTCATTCATGCGTTTTTTCAAATTTCCGTCCCACGACATGGCGATCGATCTCGGGACCGCCAACACCGTGGTCTATGTCCGTGGTCGCGGCGTCGTGCTCAATGAGCCCTCGGTGGTTGCGATCGAGACGATCAACGGCGTCAAGCGCGTCAAGGCAGTCGGCGACGACGCCAAATTGATGATGGGCAAGACCCCCGACCAGATTGAAGCGATCCGCCCTTTGCGCGACGGAGTCATCGCCGACATCGACGTCGCCGAGCAGATGATCAAGCATTTCATCCAGAAGGTCCACGGCAAGCGCCGCTTTCCGCGCTGGCCTGAGATCGTCATCTGCGTCCCTTCCGGGTCGACCTCGGTCGAGCGGCGCGCGATCCGCGACGCGGCATCGAATGCCGGCGCGTCCCAGGTCTGGCTGATCGAAGAGCCGATGGCGGCTGCGATCGGTGCCGACATGCCCGTGACCGAGCCGATCGGGTCGATGGTCGTCGATATCGGCGGCGGCACGACCGAGGTGGCTGTGCTGTCGCTCCGCGGTCTCGCCTACACCACCTCCGTCCGGGTCGGCGGCGACAAGATGGATGAGGCCATCTCCTCTTACGTCCGGCGCAACCATAATCTGCTGATCGGCGAAGCGACGGCCGAACGCATCAAACAACAGGTCGGCATTGCCAAGCCGCCGGCGGATGGTGACGGCCTCACCGTTCACATCAAGGGCCGCGACCTCGTCAACGGCGTCCCGAAGGAAATCACGATCAACCAGCGGCAGATCGCCGAAGCTCTGTCGGAGCCGGTCGGGACCATCGTCGAGGGCGTCCGCATCGCGCTCGAGAATACGGCTCCGGAACTCGCAGCGGACATCGTCGACCAGGGCATCGTCCTGACCGGCGGCGGCGCCTTGCTGCAGGGATTGGACGAGGTTCTCCGCGACGAGACCGGCCTGCCCGTGACGGTCGCGGACGATCCCCTCACCTGCGTTGCCATCGGCACGGGCAGGGCACTGGAAGAGGAAATCTTCCGCGGCGTCCTGACCACGGCCTGAAGCGGAGCCGTACGGCATGGCGCCGCCATCAACTCGGCGCCTCGGATTTTCCCGTAAAGCGCATTATGGTTTGTTCCTGGGCTATGTGGTGGCGGTGGCGGGCATCTTGTTCGCGCTTCTGCTGCTCGTCGTCGCCATATTCGATCCGCGCGGATTCGCTGGGCTGAAGGGCGTCGCCCTGGACATCACCACCCCGATCACCTCGGGCGGCCGAAGCATCGTCCGTTTCGTCGGCGGCATTGGCGACGATTTTGGCAATTATTTCGCGGCCGGATCGCAAAATGCCGAACTGAAGGAGCGGCTCAAGGCCAACCGGAGGAAACTGATCGCCGCAGAAGCCGCCCTGCTCGAGAATCGCCGCCTGAAGAGCCTCCTGAGACTCACCGAAAGTGCGCCCGACAGAGTTGCAATGGCCCGCATCGTCGGATCAAGCTTCGATTCCAGCCGGCAGCTGGCAACGATGAATGTCGGCACGTCGAACGGGGTCGGGGTCGGACAACCGGTGCGCGCGCCTGAAGGACTGATCGGCCGCGTCCTCGAAACCGGCCGCTTCGCTTCCCGCGTCCTGCTAATCACCGACGGCTCGAGCAACGTGCCGGTCCAACTCGTACGCGACGGCACGCCGGCGATCGCCACCGGCCGGGGCGACGGCACGATTGATTTGAAGACTCTCGAGGTGGGCCGGAATCCGTTTCGCCGCGGCGATATCCTGATCACCTCCGGGGTCGGCGGCATCTATGCGCCCGGCATACCCGTGGCGATCATCGCCGCGGTAAAAGGCGAAACGGCCGTGGCCAGGCCGCTCGCCGATCCGGCGAGGATCGACTTCGCGATCGTCGAATCGATCTATCAGCCGGCGGCGACCGAGCCGCTGGGCCCGGAACCCCCCGCCTCCCGGGAGCAGGCGCCGTGAGCAGGATTGCCGGCTCCTCCACCGATGTCGCACTCGGCGACCTCCGCCGACGTTACGTCCCGATCCTCTCCACCATTGCCGCCAGTCTCTTCGTCCTCCTGCCGATCGTCGTCAGCACGCCGCTGGTCCCGGACTTCGCCTTCCTGGTCCTGATCGCCTGGCGCCTGCTGAGGCCGGAAATCTGGACGGCCCAGACCGCGTTGCTGCTGGGCCTGTTCAACGATCTCGTGGCCGGCCATCCGATCGGTCAGTCGATGGCGCTGTGGGCCATCGCCTTTTTGCTGTTCGACCTGATCGACAGCCGGGTGGGATGGCGCGATTATTGGATGGACTGGCTGTTCGCCTCGATTGCCATTCCATTCTATACGTTCGGCGGCTGGTACATCGCGCGTCTGATGGGCAGCGAAACAAGAATGATCGTGATGGTACCCCAAATTCTCCTGTCCCTTCTCGCCTTTCCGCTCGTGGCACGGATCGTGCTGTCACTCGATCGATGGCGGCTTTCCCGATGATGCGGCGAGGCCGCCCCATCATCACGGAAAATACCCAGGCCTATACGTTCACCCGGCGGGCGATGGTCCTTGGCGCCGCCCAAGGCGCCCTCGCCGCCCTGCTCGGCAGCCGGATGATCTGGATCTCGGTGGCCGAAAACGAGCATTACAAGCTCCTGTCGGAAAGCAATCGGGTCCAGATGCGGCTGATCCCGCCGCGACGCGGCTGGATTGTCGATCGTCATGGCCAGCCGATCGCGATCAACCGAAGCGATTTCCGGGTCGACGTCATTCCGGATCGTATGGTCGATCAGGAGAAGGTCCTCGCCGAACTCACTGGATTGCTCGCGCTTCCGGCGGAGGAAGTGGAGCGTATCAAGGAAGAGCTCGACCGGGCCGCCGGCTACCAGCCCGTCCCCGTCGCGGAAAACCTGCCCTTTGAAAAATATGCCGCAGTCACTGTGCGCCTCACGGAATTACCCGGCGTCGCTCCTCTGCGGTCTTTCTCCCGTTTCTATCCCGAGGGCGCGGCCGTGGCGCACCTCGTCGGCTATGTCGGCACGCCCAACAAGGAAGAATACGAGGCCGAAGACAAGAGTCCGTTGCTGATCACGCCTGGCTACAAGATTGGCAAGGAAGGGCTTGAGAAAACTATGGAAAGCCGCCTTCGCGGTACACCCGGCGCGCAGCGCGTGGAGGTCACGGCGCGCGGCAAGCTGATCCGCGAACTTTCCACCCTTCCCGATCGCAGCGGCGGAATGTTGCCGTTGACCGTCGACGCCGGCCTGCAAGCCTTCGCGGCTCGGCGGCTGGGGCCTGAATCCGGATCGGTGGTCGTGCTGGATTGCCTCACCGGCGATATCCTGGCGATGGCCTCCATGCCGGCTTACGATCCCAACAGTTTCACCGACGGCATCAGCCACAATGAATGGGACATGCTTGCCGATGACGAGCGGCGCCCGCTCATCAACAAGACCCTGAACGCCCTTTATCCCCCAGGCTCCACCATCAAGCCGGCCGTTGCGATGGCTCTGCTCGGTGCCGGGGTGGATCCAAAACAGATCGTCAGCTGCCCCGGAGGCTATCGGCTGGGCAACCGTTTCTTCCGGTGCCTCGGCCGCCATGGTCCGATGGACATGCACAGGGCCATCGCCAAGAGCTGCAACACCTATTTCTACAGCATGGGAAACCGGGTCGGCATCGATCCGCTCGCGGCGATGGAGAAGCAGCTCGGCCTGGGCGCACGTTACGACTTGCCGGTGGTGTCGCAAAGCTATGGCACGGTGCCCGACACGGCCTGGAAGATGAAAAAATACAAGCAGGCCTGGACCAGTTCCGACACGCTCAACGCGGCGATCGGCCAAGGTTATGTTCTGGTCAACCCGCTGCAGCTGGCGGTCATGGCGGGCCGCGTGGCGTCCGGGCTGATGATCGAGCCGAGGCTTATCAGGCGTAACCGGCCCCCTCCCCGTCCCTTGCCCATGCCAAAGGAACATTTCGACATCGTCCGGAGCGGCATGTGGGAAGTCGTGAACGGTGCCGGAACGGCCGGGCGCAGCCGACTGCAGCTCGACGGGATCGAGATGGGTGGTAAAACCGGCACGGCCCAGGTTCGCCGCATCACGGGCAGCCAGCGCGGCCAGGGGGGAACGCCCTGGAAATATCGCGACCACGGCCTGTTCGTCTGTTTCGCGCCGACTTCCAACCCGCGCTATGCGGCCTCCGTCGTCATCGAACATGGCATGGGCGGATCGCGCGCGGCCGCGCCCGTCGCCAAGGATGTGCTCACCTATCTGTTCGACAAGCCGAAAGCCATGGACGCCCTGCTCGCGATGGAGACGCAGTGGGGCGGGACGATCTCCGAGCGGATGGAAGCCGAGGCGCAACGCTGGCTGGCGGCCAAGGCCGCCGGCGAACCGGCGGATCCGGCATGAGCAACATGTCCTTCGTTCCGGCGCCGATCGCCGAGCTGCCATGGAAGATGCTGCTGCTGATCTGCGCGATCGCCGGATTCGGCATGCTCATCCTCTATTCGGCGGCCGGCGGCTCGCTCACACCCTGGGCGCTGCCCCAGGGAATCCGCTTCGTAGCTTTCCTCGGGATGGCGATCGTCATTTCGCGCTTCGACCCTGAATGGATCAAGCAGGCGACGATTCCGCTCTATGCGATCATTCTGCTGCTGCTGGTGCTGGTGGAAATGCTCGGCTTCGTCGGGGGCGGCGCGCAACGATGGCTGGATCTGGGCTTCATCCGCATCCAGCCATCCGAGTGGATGAAGCCCGTCATAGTCCTCGCGACCGCGCGCTTCTACGCGGCGCTCCCTGCCGCCGAGACCCGCCGCTGGAGCGCCATCTGGCCCGCGGCTTTGCTGATCGTCTTCCCCGCCGCCCTCGTGCTGGTGCAGCCGGATCTCGGCACGGCGAGCATGATTGCTCTGGGGGGAATCACGGTTATGTTCCTGGCCGGCCTGCCGCTGCGGCTCTTCTTCGGCGGCCTCGCCTTGCTCGCGGTGGTGGTGCCGGTCGGCTACAGTTTTCTCCATGATTATCAGCAGAAGCGGGTGCTGATCTTCCTCTCCCCGGAATCCGATCCTCTCGGCGCCGGCTATCATATCAGCCAATCGAAGATCGCGATCGGGTCGGGCGGCCTGTTCGGCAAGGGATTTCTAAACGGTACCCAGAGCCATCTCGATTATCTGCCGGAGGGCCATACCGATTTCATCTTCGCGACCATGGCCGAAGAGTGGGGGCTTGCGGGCGGCCTGTTGTTGATCCTTGCCTTCATGCTGGTCATCAAATGGGGCATCGGCGTCGCGCTGGATAGCAAGGACCGCTTCTCCCGTCTGACGGCCGCCGGTCTCACCACCACGATATTCTTCTATGTGGCGATCAATCTGATGATGGTAATGGGCCTGGCGCCGGTGGTCGGCATTCCGCTTCCCCTGGTCTCCTATGGCGGGTCGGCGATGCTCACGATCATGCTCTGCCTGGGTGTCCTGATGTCGATCGATCGCCACAATCGCCGCGACCGTCGCTATGGCTGAAGCGGCGGGGAATCTGAGCCGGTCGATCGGATCGGAGGGGAATTAGGCTGCAGCCTTGGCCGATTCCCGCAACAGAGCGGCGAAGGCTTCGGCATTGATCGGCTTGGAGATGAAATAGCCTTGAGCAGTATCGCAACCCATGTCGCCAAGCATGGCGAGGCAGCGTGCATCCTCCACCCCTTCCGCGACCACCTTCATGCCGAGCTCGTGGGCCAGCCCGATTGTGGAACGGACCATGATGGCGTTGCGCTGGTCCGCTTCGATGTTCCGAACGAAGCTCTTATCGATCTTCAGCTCGGTCGCCGGTAGCTTCTGCAGATATGTCAGGGACGATTGGCCTGTCCCGTAATCGTCGATCGAGATATTGACGCCCAACCTTCGCCAGCTTTCCAGCGCAGCGATAGCCTGCTCCGGCTTGTCCATCGCGGCCGATTCCGTGACTTCGATCGTCACGAGGTGGGCGGGCAGGTCGCTTGCGCGCAGCCGCTGACCGACCATCTCGATAAACTCATGATCGGCCAGCAAGGTCGCCGATACATTGACCGCCACGCCCGCCACGGCCAGTTCCTGCCAGCGCAACGCATCGTCCAGTGCCTGGCCGAGGACATGGGCTGTGAGATCGCGAGCCCGTCCGTGCGCTTCGACCAGGGGAATGAAATCGTCCGGCCCGATCGGCCCCCGCTCGGGATGTTCCCATCGGACCAATGCTTCCGCGCCGATGATCCGGCCGGTGGCAAGGTCGAGCTTGGGCTGATAGGCGTTCCAGACCTGTAAATGGGTCATGGCGGCACTCAATTCGCCCAGCAACGACAAATGCCAGTTGGTCTCGTCACTGTCCGCGCCCGAATAATGATCCCATGGCGTGGCCTTGTCGGCGGCATGAAGCGCCGCAAGCGCGGCATTGGCGACCAATTGCTTGATTTCGGTGCCATCGTCAGCGGCAATACCGAAATTCAGACTCACGTCGACGAGCCGGCCGCAATCGACCGGGGATTTCATCAGCGCGACCAAGGATTCGAGAATAGCCTCGATCGACACAGGCCCTTGCACGTCATGCAGCCAGGCCAGGGCCGCGTCATCGATGCGATAGATCCTCTGGCCTGACGTGAAACTGATCCTGTCCGCCACGCGAAGAACAAGATTGGCCGTGAGCCTGGGACCAAGGCCGGCGGCAATCACGGCGAAGCGATCGAGGCGGGCGACCACCAGCGATCGATCCTCGAAATCATTCGGAGCCACTTCCAGTGCCGCCAGGTTGGGAAGCCCGCTATCCTGGTCGATAAGAGCGCGCTCGCGATAGCGTTCGACGAAAAAGGATGCGCTCGCGAAAGCGGCTGCGGCCAGCAATGCCGCCAGCGCTGGCGCAACGGGCACCGACGCCGCGAAAAAAGTCTCGCCGATCAGCGGCAGGGCCAGGACGAGGCCACTCGCCGCCGCGAGGATCGCCGCCGTGTGTCGTCGGGTTGCAAGCAGGATCATCCCGATCGCCAGGATGAGCGGCCATAGACCGCTATAGTCCTTGGGCAAGCCTTCCTGGATCAGGGTTTCCGCGGCCAGGGCCTGGATTACCACCCCTGGGACGATGCCGTGGCCGGGAGCCGCGTAGCGATCCCCCATCTCGATCGCAGTGGCGCCGACGATCACGGCCTTTCCGGCAAGCGCGTGACCTGGGATCCTCCCCTGGATCAGGTCGATGACGCTGTGTCGTGGAATCGTCGCGGGATCGATCGAATAGTCGATGCGATAGTCGCGGCCGATACTCCCGCTCTGCTCGGCTAGCATGGTCGCGAGCGAAGGCCGTGCGGTGCCGCCCGTTGCCACGCCCAGCAGCATCTTTCGAACATATCCGTCGCTATCCGGAAGGATGTTTACGGCGGCAAGCAATGCATCTTCCCTGAATGGCCGCGCCGGAAGACTGTCGATTGCGTCGGTCTTGCCCGATCCTGCCGGCTGGCTGAAGGTCGGAAGGATGACACCGCCCCCCGCCCGCCGAAGCGCGCTGGCGAATTTTTCATCTTCAGCTGTCGATGATTCCGCTGAAAAGTCCACGTCGAAGGCGATCGCACGCGCGTCCGCCCCTCGGAGGCGCCGGACTATTTCCGCATGAATTCCCCGAGGCCAAGGCCATTTGGCGATCGCCTGCAGGCTGCGCGCATCGATCTCGAGGATCTGGACGTCGCCGCTTGCCGGGTGCGAACGGATCGTATCCCGCATCGTCCGAAGCAGTCCTTCGATACTCGTCCCCTGCCCGCTCAGCAGCAGCAGCGCGCCGCACAGCGTCGGCAGCGCCACGAAGAGGCCGCGTCGCCAACCCGCTAGCAAGATTCTCCCTCCGGGTTCCGCGAATCCCTGCGCGTAAGTGCAACTGCACGCCGAGAGTGTCTAAGCGGAGCGGACGCGCTCAGGGTAGGACTCCATCGACCAAGTCGACAACGCCACCCGCCAACCCGCCATTGGAACCGGGCGATCCGCCCGGACCTCCCGCACCGCTATTGTCACTGCCTGGACCGCCATTGACGCCGCCGGCGCCCGGATTACCGGCGTCCAAGCCACCATCTGCGCCATTGGATCCAGGGTCACCGCCGCCATTGTCTGGACCACTATTGCCCGGATCGGGATTGCCGCCGCCATTGCCGGAGCCGCCACTGCCCGGATTGGGATTGCCGCCGCCATTACCTGAGCCGCCACTGCCCGGATCGGGATTTCCCCCGCCGTTGCCGCCGCCATTACCTGGATTGGGATTGCCACCACCGTTGCCCGCGCCGCCATTGCCCGGATCGGGGTTGCCGCCACCGTTGCCCGAACCGCCATTGCCAGGATTGGAATTGCCACCGTTGCCCGAGCCGCCATTGCCCGGATCGGGATTTCCGCCACCGTTGCCCGGACCGCCATTGCCCGGATTTGGGTTGCCGCCACCGTTGCCCGAGCCACCATTGCCCGGATTGGGGTTGCCGCCACCATTGCCCGAACCGCCATTGCCCGGATCGGGATTGCCTCCACCATTGCCCGAGCCGCCATTGCCCGGATCGGGATTGCCACCACCACTGCCCGAGCCTCCATTGCCCGGATTGGGGTTGCCGCCGCCATTGCCCGAACCGCCATTGCCCGGATCGGGATTGCCACCACCATTGCCCGAGCCGCCATTGCCCGGATTCGGGTTGCCGCCGCCGTTGCCCGAACCGCCATTGCCCGGATCGGGATTGCCTCCACCATTGCCCGAGCCGCCATTGCCCGGAGGCGGGTTGCCGCCGCCGTTGCCCGCACCGCCATTGCCCGGATCGGGATTGCCTCCACCATTGCCCGAGCCGCCATTGCCCGGAGGCGGGTTGCCGCCGCCGTTGCCCGAACCGCCATTGCCCGGATCGGGATTGCCACCACCACTGCCCGAGCCTCCATTGCCCGGATTGGGGTTGCCGCCGCCATTGCCACTGCCATTGTCAGGCGATGATCCAGGATTGATGGGGGCATTGGGATTCGGCTGCGGCGTACCACCCCCGCCTCCGCTGGCTTGCACAGGCCGTGCCTGGTCGATCAGCTCAGCCGTCGCGAGCTGCACTCCCGCATCCCCGTCGATGAGCCCGCCAGTCACCGCGGCCAGGGATTGCGAAGTTTCCGCCAAGGGAATTGCGACTTGCAAGGTCGAGGTGGTTGGCCCTGAATAAGGCGCGTGTGGCGCCGCAGAGGATTCCGAGCCGCCGGCCGGGGGTACGTTGGGCGAGCGAATGATCTTGTCCGAATCGCCGTCCACATTCAGCTGATGAAGATCATTGGCGCCGACCATGGCGATGGCGCCCGCGGTGATCAGATCAGAGGCGCCCCCGTCCAGCGTCGACACCTCTACTGCGCCTTCCGTGACCTGGACGGTTCCACCTTCGGGACCCACGGTCACGGTGAAGGTCGTGCCTTTGACCACGGCGGCAAGATAAGGTGTTTGGACCCCAAAATGGGGCGTGCTCTTCTTATTTATTTTGAAGAGTACCGTACCAAAGTCTTCGATTATTTGTATAATCTTATTTGGAGATTCGGCTGGCGGTACGCGTAACTGGGTCTGCGGAGAGATCACGACGAACTCGTGTCCGCGGACGATGACAGCGCGGGAATTGGCGCCGGTCGCGATGGTTGCGCCGGAGCTGAGGAAGGCACCGCGCAATGCCGCGCGGCTTTTGCCATTCTCCGAAAGCCTGACGGTTCCGCTAACCTCGCTCACCCTCCAGGCAGGTTCTGCAGCTTCAGCGACGGCGCCCAGTGCGAGGAGAGATGGAGCGAAGGCAAGAACGATCTTGTGCATGATGGTTCCATTCGATGGACATAGCCAAATTACAGGAATCCCCGCCTGCCCATTAGCCGGTGCGTCTTGCCGCCATCTTTAGGTTCAAGGTTAATGGGACGCTAAAGTCTTGTCGAATAACCAAATATTCAAAGATGCTGGCTAAGTGCTGCTCCGGAGCACTTGGGGCAGCAGCTACAGATGAAATGGACGAGGGAATTCATCGCCGCCTTGGCGGCATTATGTCTGGTCGGTCTCCCTGCCTCCATCGCGCTCGGCCAAGTGGACGAGGGCGATGCTTCCGTGGTCATCGAATCCTTGGACTTGGACGATCCCCGCGAGGATGAGCCCGCGACCGACTTGGTCCTGAACCTGGATCAGAAGGACCAAGCTGATCGTGGAAACACGATCGTCGTCGGTGCCATACGCATCGAGGGGGCGACCCTGATCCCCCAGTCGCTGTTCGCTCCAATTATCGAAGCTTATATGGGCCGTTCGCTCGCACCGGCCGACCTGCGCCGGCTGGCGTCGGACATCGCGAACGTCGCACGCGGTCGAGGTTATGGCCTCGCCACTGCCTGGATACCCGGCCAAAGTTCGGGAAACGGCCTGCTGCGGGTGGAGATCGACGAAGGCCGAATTCATTCGATCGAGGCGCGCGGCACCGCGGCCGACATCGTGGGGCGCATGCTTGCACCGCTGGTGAATGGCCGTCCGGTACGCACAGCAGAGCTTGAGCGGCGGCTGCTGCTGGCCGGTGACATATCCGGCGTGCGGCTGGGCAAGGCGCGCCTTGATCGACGCAATGGTCGCAACGTCCTGAGCATCGTGGCTGGACGCGAGAATGTCCAAGCGGAGGCGGCAGCGGACAATTGGGGCACGGATGCGGTCGGGCCGATCCGCGCCCGGCTCGCCGTCGATTTCAATGGGCTCGTCGCCGACGACGATCGCCTCACCCTTGGAGGCGTCGTGACGCCACTGCAGCCGAAGGAATTCTATCTGTTCCAGGCCGGCTATTCGAAGGCGATCGGCACCAATGGCGCAATGGTCCATCTGAACGGCTATTTTGCCGAATCCAATCCGGGAGCGGAACTCTCCCGTCTGGAACTGGGCGGCCGCAGCATGGAGGCGCAGATCGGCCTCTCCCACCCTTTCCTGCGCACGCGCGCCACCAGCCTCTGGGGCAATGCATTCCTGCGCGTCAGGGATTCGGAGCAGGATCGCCGCGATCTTCCGTTGCGCGACGATCGCATCACCGCCTTGACCTTGGGCGCTTATGGTGTCGCCCGGTGGCCGAACGGGCGGTTGCGCACCCGGCTTACCTTGATCCAAGGGCTCGACCTGTTCGGCGCCAACGAGGCCGGGGATTTGCTCGCCTCGCGACCGGACGCGGACGGCACCTTCACGAAGCTGGAATATTGGGCCGAATATCAGCACTACCTCGGTCGCCAATTCAGCATACAGGCGCAGATCCAGGGCCAGATCGCATCCGGGCCACTATTGTCGAGCGAGGAGATGGGTCTTGGCGGGCGCTATTTCCTGCGCGGCTACGATTATCGCGAGCGGTCCGGCGATCAGGGCGGCGCCGGTTCGATCGAGCTGCGCTACGATCTCGCCAATCTCCCTGAGCCGCTCTCCATGACCCAATTCTATGCCTTTATGGACGGCGGCACGGTGCGCAATTCCCGCCGCGGCTTCGGCGGCGGCTCGCTGGCTTCGCTGGGAGCCGGAGTCAGAGGTCGTGTCGCCGGCGTCGATGTCGGCCTGGAAGTCGGCCTGCCGCTCAAGGTCCGCTACGATCCCGCCAAAAGGCGCGGGCCACGTCTTTCCTTCACCCTGGGCAAATATTTCTGACGCCGAGGCGTCGCCACCGGCATTGCATTCGGCGCACGGTCCCACTAGAGGGCCTGCCTTGCCCACCGGCATGGACGCATAGCTCAGTTGGTAGAGCAGCTGACTCTTAATCAGCGGGTCCCAGGTTCGAGCCCTGGTGCGTCCACCATATTTTCAAAAACCCAGGCAGGCTCAACAGAGCCGGGGCGCGTCCCGCTCAGGCTTTCTACAGGGACGCCAGGCATAATTCCGGGCGCAACGATTCCTCCCTCAGTTCCAGGCCATTCCCTTGAGCGCGCTCAGGTCGAGATTTCCGCCGCTCAATATGCAACCCACCTTGGTGCCGGGAGCCGCTTCGATCAGCCCGTCCAGGATCGCGGCGACAGGGGCCGCGGCGGCCGCCTCAGGAACCAGTTTCAGGCGTTCCATGATCAGGATGACGGTTTCGAAGATGCGCTCTTCGTCCACCAGCACGACGTCGTCGACGAATTCCCTCACGACGTCGAACGTATAATCGCCGACCCGTTTGACGACGAGGCCGTCGATCATCGGGCCGAAGCTGTCGAGGGGCGTCACCTGGCCGGCGTCCAGGCTCCGGCGCATGGCCGGCGACTGCTTGGCTTCCACCCCGATGATGCGAACATCGGGCTTGATGGCCTTGATCGCCATGGCGCAGCCGGCGATCAGGCCGCCACCGCCGATCGGCACGACCACCACGTCCAGATCCGGAACGTCCTCGATCATTTCCAGGCCGACCAGACCCTGGCCGGCGATCAGCTGGGGATCGTCGAAAGGATGGACATAAGTGAGGTTCCTTTCCTTCATGATCTCGAGCGAGCGGGCATAGGCATCGTCCCAGACCTCGCCGTGGATGACGACCTCGGCGCCGTAATCGCGCGTCGCTTCGATCTTGGCGGGCTTGGCGGCCTTGGACATCACCACCACGGCCGGCACCCCATGGATCCGCGCGGCCCTGGCTACCCCCTGGGCATGGTTGCCCGCCGACGATGTTATCAGTCCGCGCGCCTTCGCTTCCTCCGACATGTTGGCCAGTACGTTGAGAGGGCCGCGCACCTTGTAGGAGCCGGCCTTCTGTAAAAGCTCCGCCTTCAGCACGACATCGAAGCCGGTCATCCGGCTCAGCGTTTCCGAGCCGATCGTCGGCGTGCGGTGGACATGCGGCTCGATATGCTTTCTCGCCGCTTGGAAATCCCGAAGTGTAAGAAACGCCATGTCGTCCTCGCTCTTTCTGGTCGGAAATGTCCCGCGCGGCTTGATGCCGGTGTCAGCCCGCCACTGCCCTGCCCTCTGATAGCCGCTTCGGCGCAGGATTCACCTATTATGTCTTCGGGCAGCTATGCGGAGAGAAAGGAATGCGGTCGCCCGCTCGATGCAGCCATAATCCCGATTTCTCGCCGCCCGGATTGCCGTTAAGGACGTGTAATGAGCCTTCCGCCCCTGTTCGACCGCCTCCGCCTTCCGGTGATCGGCGCCCCCCTCTTCATCATCTCCAATCCGGATCTTGTGATCGCGCAGTGCAAGGCGGGAATCGTCGGCTCCTTCCCGGCCCTCAACGCCCGGCCGCAATCGCTGCTCGACGAATGGCTGCACCGGATCACGGAGGAGCTTGCTGCCTGGGACAGGGCCAATCCCGATCGGCCTTCCGCGCCCTTCGCAGTCAATCAGATCGTCCACCGCTCCAACAACCGCATGCAGGAGGATATGGCGACCTGCGCCAAGTGGAAGGTTCCGATCGTCATCACCTCGCTCGGCGCGCTGGTGGAGGTGAACGAGGCGGTTCATGGCTGGGGCGGGATCACCCTCCACGACATCATCAACGATCGCTTCGCACATAAGGCCATCGAAAAGGGCGCGGACGGCCTGATTGCGGTCGCGGCCGGTGCCGGCGGCCATGCCGGACGCCTGTCTCCGTTCGCCTTGATCCATGAGATCAGGCAATGGTTCGACGGACCATTGATCCTGTCCGGCGCCATCGCCAATGGCCGGTCGATCCTGGGGGCGCAGGCCGTGGGCGCCGATCTGGCCTATATCGGATCCGCTTTCATTGCGACTGAAGAAGCACATGCAAGCAGTGAATATAAAAAGGGAATCATCGAAGGACGTGCCGCGGACATCATCTATTCGAACCTGTTCACGGGCGTCCACGGCAATTATCTGCGCCAGTCGATAGAGGCCGCCGGCTATGATCCCGACAATCTGCCGGAAGGCGATATCAGTAGCATGAACTTCGCGTCGGGCGGCGGGAGCGATGCCAAGGTTTGGCGGGACATCTGGGGCTGTGGCCAGGGCATCGGTGAGATAGAGAAGGTGCTGCCCGCGGCGGATTATATCGCCCGGCTCAGCGCGCAATATGAAGAAGCCAAGGCCGAACTGCGCGTCAAAGCGGGCTTTTGATCGATTCGAAACGCTCGCGCCAGACAGACGGTAGCGCAACCGGCCGCCGCCCTTCGCGTCCAACATAGACATGGACGAAATGCCCTTCGGCGGCCGCTTGTTCGCTCCCTTTGGCGAATATGCCTATCCGATACCGGACGCTGGACGTGCCAATATGCTCCACGGCGAGACCAATCTCGACCGGCTCCGGATAGGAGAGCGGCCGAGCGTAGCGGCAGCCTGTCTCGACCACCAGGCCGATCGGATCGCCGGCCGCCACATCGAGCAGGCCCTCATCGATCAGCCAGCCGTTCACGGCCGTGTCGAACCAGCCGTAGTGAACCACGTTGTTCACATGACCATAAGCGTCATTGTCCGCCCAGCGCGTGGTGACGTCACGCCACACCCGATAGATCTCGCGCCCCTTGAACATTTCCCGGTCGGCTCCTCCGCTCACAGCACCGCCTCATAGAGCCGGCGGGCATCCGCTTCGGTGATCGGACGGGGATTGTTGATCAGCAACCGCTCCTGCTTCATCGCTTCGCCGGCCAGCAAAGCGACGTCGCCGGCCCCGATTCCGAGTTCCGCCAGCCTCGAAGGCAGCCCGGTCGAACGGCAGAGAGCCGACATGCGCTCGACGAATGCCTGCGCCTGGGCCTGAGCCCCCAGCGCCTCCAGGGACGGATCCAGCAACCGTCCAAGCTCGGCATAATGGGGCATCGACACCGGCATGTTATGGCCGAGCACCGGCGCAAGCATCATCGCATTGGCAAGGCCGTGCGGCACGTGGAAATGGCCGCCGAGCGGATAGGCAAGTGCATGGACGCCGGCCACCGGAGCGTTGGCGAACGCGACACCGGCAAGGTGCGCGCCAAGCAGCATCCTGCCCCGCCGCTCCAGATCACCGGGTTCGTCCAGGACCGAACCGAGATTCTCCGCCAGCAAACCAAGCGCCTGCCTTGCAAGCAGGTCCGACATCGGATTCTTGAGTCGCGCCGAAGTATAGGCTTCGATGGCGTGGACCATGGCGTCGATCGCCGTCGCCGCCGTGACGGCGCGCGGCAGTCCGGTCGTAAGCGCGGGATCCAGAATGGCCCAATCGGCGATGAGGGCAATACTGCTCACGCCTCGTTTCTCATGCTTTCCGACCGTGATGATCGTCACCGGCGTCGCTTCCGATCCTGTACCGGCCGTCGTCGGGATCAATACCAGCGGCAAACGGACGCCGACCGCCTTGCCGACGCCCCAGAGGGCGTCGAGATCGTCGCCGCTGCCGACCAGATAGGCGGCGAGCTTCGCCACATCCATCGGGCTGCCGCCGCCGAAGCCGACCACCGACGCGCAGCCCTTGCCCATCTGCACCGCCTTCATGAGCGTATCTCGGGACGGGTCGGATTCCACGGCATCGAAAACGGCCGGTGCGATCCCCGCGGCCTGGAGCGAAGCAAGCGCCGTGTCGGCCAGACCCAGATCGCGTATCTGGACATCGGTGACGAACAGGCAGGGTCCCGGCGGCAGAAGTTCGGCTAGGTCCCGACTGGACCCGGCTCCCGCGATCAGCCTCGGACCATAAGAAAATCGATACGACGTCATCGGACCACTCCATTTCGCTCAGTTCCGGCGATGAACCGGCGGCGGAAATTTCAGAAGGAGCGTTCGAGGCGGCTCAGCAGGCCACGGGCAGGGCTCGGATGCGGCGTCGCATCGCTGCTCTCCTCAAGGCGCTGCACCCGCGCATATAGCTCCTGGCTCGCGGTTACGATGGCAAGCGCGGCCTTCGGCAATTGCCCAAGCAGGGCCGGATCGCTTTCCTGGGCATCACCCAGCCGGCGCGCCGGAGTACGCGCCTGAACCGGCGTCAGTTCCCCGGCATGAACGGCCCGCTGGGTCAATAGCCAGGCAATGATGTGCATCAGCCGCGTAGTGACCTTCAGCGATTCGCAGGAAAAGCCGACTCGAACTATCGGATCCAGCCCCTCCCTGTCCTCCCGCCCGTGTCGGTCGAAATAGGCGCGCGCCTCGTCAGCGAGCAGCATCGCCTCCGTATAGAGCGAATCCACCAGTTTGGACGTCAAACGAAGACTGTCGTCCCTTTCCATCGAAACCGTCTGCCACAGAGTGCGGCGCGGGCAAACGGGAAAGAGAGTGAATCCATTTTGGTCAGGCGATGATGTCGGGGATCATCTGGTCTTCCAGCTGCGCGATCTCGTCCTTGAGAAGCAATTTGCGCTTCTTGAGCCGGGCGAGTTGCAGTTGGTCGGACGATGGCGCGAGGCGAAGGGCATCGATCGCCGCATCGAGGTCGCGGTGCAGCATGCGCAGCATCGACAACCGCGAAACGTCCAGCATGTCCTCGCTTGCCGTCATTTGACTCCAGGGCCGCTACTCAACCGCGACGATCTCGGATATACAAGCGGATGTCCCTGAACAACGGACCGTCCTGAATTTCCGGGCGGCCGTCCGATCCGAGGAGACAATGTCGCGATTCGCGGATTATCCATCAGCAACCAACAAAGGAGACGGGAATGCAACAAGCGCATCTTTCGGCACTGGAAACCAGGCACGCTGACATCGAAGCCCGCATCACGGAAGAAAATCAGCGGCCGCTGCCGGATATGACCACCATCTCCCGCCTCAAAAAGGAAAAGCTGAAGGTCAAGGAAGCAATCGCCGGCCTGCATTAACCGGCCGAATTACCGGACTGCAATTCGGCCGCGCCTGCCGGGGCGGCCGGATCGCCCTCTCAATCGTCCCGGGAAATCCGTTCCTGACGCTCGTGACGCTCCTGCGCCTCCACGGTCATGGTTGCGATCGGCCGGGCTTCCAGACGTGCCAGCGAGATCGGCTCGCCGGTCACTTCGCAAAAGCCATATTCACCTTCCTCGATGCGTCGCAGCGCGGCATCGATCTTGGCAATCAGCTTGCGCTGCCGGTCGCGGGTCCGAAGCTCGATCGACCAGTCGGTCTCGCTCGAGGCGCGATCCGTGACATCCGCTTCGCGGATCGGGCCGCTCTTGAGCTGGACCATCGTGTCGCGTGATTCCCGGACGATCTCATCCTTCCAGCTGAGTAGTTTCTGCCGGAAATATGCGAGCTGAACGGGGTTCATGAACTCCTCGTTCGCGGTTGGACGATAAGCGTCCGGTATCGCCCCCATGGTCGCTTGAAACCCTGGATTGTAAATTTCGTTGAGAGCCGTCGCCATAACCCCTCCACTTTTGGCGGAACGGAAACTGCCGGTCCGCCGACTATCGCCACCGCTTCCGATTCGTTCCGGAATTGTCGGTGCCTGCCCCAGGGCGCCCTATACGCATGGTGGAGTAGGAGCACAAGTCACTCTAAAAGCGTTCAAAACCTCCCGCCTTTTCAGCCCCCGTCAGATCGGGGAAACCGGGCATTCGCCAGACCGATTGGATCGGCGGCGATCCAGATCTCGATCCTGTCGAATCGCCGGTCCTTTGATTAACCATGTTCCTGCGCGCAACGGGAAAAGCCTCGTTCACCCCTCCCCGCACTTTGTCTAGAAATGGGACGGAAGCTTTGCCAGGACCCCGATTAGGGCCTCTGAAGGGGCACAATATAGTTAACGCGCTTGCACTTGCGCTTATCTTCGTCATCTGTCGGCTCAGCTGATTTCGGTTGTGGACTATTGATACGGTCCTTCTCCGTCCCGCTTAAAGAGCTTGGAACAGGGTGCTATTATGTCGGTAAGAATGGCCTTGGCAAAATTGTGCGCTTGCACTTGCGGCGGCGCCATCATTGGCGGCGGGGCCGTCCATGTCTCCGAGAACCCGCCCGCGCGACCTGCCATCGTCAAGCAGGCCAAGGCGAAGGTCAGGCCCGCCAAGACCCATCGGCCGCGGGCCAAGGTCCGGCGCATCGCCCGCAACGATTGCGTGGTGAAGGAAGCGGGCACCACGGTGACCACTCGGACCTATGCCTATCCGGCTCCCCTACCGCTCCCGCCTCTACCACCCGCGGAAACGGGCTTCGTCGGTAGCAGCGGCGGCAGCGGCGGCCTCGTCGCGGTCGGTGGCAGCGGGGGCTTCGGATTCGGGGGCGGATTCTTCAGCGGCGCCTTTTTCGGCGGCAGCAGCGGCAACACGATCTTCACTGCCTCGACGTCGACATCGTCCGGCGGCAGCGGCGGCAGCTCCACGAGTACGGGCGGCAGCTCGTCGAGCACGAGCGGCGGTTCCACGAGCACCAGCGGTGGCTCCACATCGACTTCGAGCGGTGGATCGAGCAGTTCATCCTCCTCGTCGAGCAGCGCCAGCAGCGCATCCAGCAGTTCCAGCTCGAGCAGTTCCTCCGGCGGTTCGACCGGCGGCAAGCCACCCAAGCCACCCCATGGCGGATCGAGCAGCTACGGGTCCAGCAGCCATGGATCCAGCAGTCACGGGTCGAGCAGTTACGGCTCCAGCAGCCACGGCTCGAGCAGCCATGGCTCCTCGGGAAGCTCCGGAAGCAGCGGATCCTCGGGAAGCTCGGGCAGCAGCGGTTCTTCGGGCAGCTCCGGCTCCTCGGCGAGCTCAAGTTCCTCGGCAAGCTCCAGCTCGTCGGCCAGCTCCGGTTCGACCAGCAGCTCGACAGGCGGCTCCAGCAGCTTCGGCGGCAGCACGAGCACAAGTGCGAGCACGAGCGCGAGCACCAGCTCCAGTACCAGTTCGTCGACTTCAAGCGGTGGTTCGAGCAGCTCCACCGGCGGCACGAAGGTTCCGGCGCCTCCGATGATCCTCCTCTTCGGAGCGGCGGCTGCTGCCCTGGTGGCGCGTCGCCGGATCGGCAGATCGGAAAGCAGAGTCTGAACGATTGACGTGGAAGCGCTTTACGCTTCCACCGATGACGTGATCCTGGCTCTATGCGATGTCCAGGCTGTCCGCCACGGACAGCCAAAGGCCGCGCTTCCTCCTTGGCGCGGCCTTTTTGTGCCAGATCCCTTTCGCTACTGGGCCATCAGGATTCGTTCGATTTCCTCCACTGGGTGGCCGGTCAGGTCCTTGGCGATCTCTCCCGCCAGCCTCTTCTCGACTTCCTTGTGATAATGTTTGCGCAGTTCCCCGAGCGTTCGCGGCGGTGCGACCACGATCAGGCGGTCATAATCGTTTCTGAGGGCCCTTTGCTTGAGCAGATCGGCCGTTTCCGCCGCGAAGCGATCCTCCTCCAGTTGATGGAAATCCGTTTCCTCATAGGCGCTTCGTCCGCTGCTGGACGAATCGAATGCCCTGCCGGGAGCATCGGTTTTCTGGTTTCGATCTGCCGGATTGTCCTGTTCCCGCTTCCGCTCGACCGCCAGCCTTGGATATTCGCCATCTCCTTCGTTGCGGAAGAACAGCATCTTCTCGCCGTCGGCCACGACCACGAAAGCTTTGTTTGGGATGTGCATCATTTTCTCCTTCTGCCTTCCCGACCAACGCCGCAATCCGGGCGATAGTTGCGGGGCGATCCACTTGCCTCCCACCGATGGCCCCGCCATAGCTTGCGCCGATGCGGATCCTGCTCACCAACGACGACGGCGTGAACGCAACCGGGCTCAAGGTGCTCGAGAAGATCGCGCGTTCGTTTTCCGACGATATCTGGATCGTCGCCCCGACTGAGGAACAGTCAGGGGCCGGCCATTCGCTCACCCTCGCCCAGCCGGTACGCCTTCGCCAGCTTGGCGAGCGGCGCTTCTGCGTCACCGGTACACCGACCGACGCGGTGATGATGGCGATCGCTCACATCATGAAGGATGATCCGCCCGAGCTCGTCCTTTCCGGTGTCAACCGCGGGGCCAATCTGGGCGAGGACGTCACCTATTCGGGAACCGTCTCGGCCGCGATGGAGGGTGCGCTTGCGGGGATCCCGTCGATCGCACTGAGCCAAAGCTATGCACGGGAGGGTATGGGAGACAGCGTCCCCTTCGCCGCCGCGGAAGCATGGGCCGGCGAGGTCCTCGGCCCGTTGCTGGCGGCGCCGATGGAAAGGCGAACATTGGTCAATATCAACTTCCCTGCGCTGGCGCCGGACCAGGTCAAGGGCATTCGCGTAGTCCAGCAGGGGCTACGCGATTATGGGAGGCTTCGGATCGTTCAGCGCACCGACACACGCGGCTATGATTATTTCTGGTTCGGACTCGGTCCGATGATCGAAACGCCGGGCCATTCTACGGACCTCGAAGCGGTGGCAGATGGATATGTGGCGGTCACTCCGCTGCATCTGGACTTGACCCACGGGCCGTCTCTGCCGCGATTGCAGGATCTGTACAACCGATGACTCCGCGCCACCGCGGACCGGATTACGTCACGCTGCGCCGAGAGAGCCCCGTCCCGGTCTGGCTGCAGATCGCCTGGCGCGGTGGCCTGGTGATCGGATTGCTCGCGCTTGCCATCCTCGTCCACTGGTTCGAGCGCGATGGCCTCCGGGATTCGTATGACGGCCATGTCAGCTTCCTGGACGTCATTTATTTCACGATGATCAGCATCACTACCACCGGCTATGGCGACATCGTGCCGATCAGCACCGAGGCACGTCTGTTCGACGCGCTCGTCGTCACGCCGATCAGGATCTTCTTCGTGCTGATCTTCATCGGCACGGCCTATACATTCGTTTTCCGCCGCACATGGGAAAAATGGCGCATGCAGACTATTCAGCGAAATCTATGCGATCACATCATCGTTGCCGGCTTCGGGACCAGCGGATCCGAAGCCGTCGACGAATTGATCACACGGGGTGCACCCCCCGAGCGGATCGTCGTGATCGATCCCAGCGCCGAGGCCCTGGATCGGGCCCATTCGCTGGGGTGCGCCGTCATGGAAGCGGATGCGACGCGTGACAAGACGCTGGAGGCGGTCAGGATCAAGGCGGCCAAGGCCATCATCGTCTCCGCAGGCCGCGACGACACCTCGATTCTGATCACGCTCACGGCCCGCCATCTCTCGCCCGATATTTCGATCAGCATCGCCGTCCGTAACGCAGATAATGAGCTGCTCGCCCGGCAGGCGGGCGCCACCACGGTAATAAACCCGGTCAGTTTCGCCGGGCTGCTGCTGGCGGGTTCTACCCACGGCGCGCACATCTCCGACTATATGGCCGATCTCGCCTCCAGCCACGGACGGGTCCAGCTGGCCGAGCGCGAGGTCGATCCGGAAGAATGCGGCTCCCCGCTTTCGGCGATAGCCAAGGGCCTGGGCGTACGTTTCTATCGGGACGGGCGGCCCTATGGATTCTGGGAGCCGGAGGCCGCCGCACTGAAGCCCGGCGATATCATCGTCGAAATCCTTCCAACCGCCGCGTCCGAACGGGAGCTCGATTGAATAGCGGCCCTGGCCGGTCATGAGCATCGTTCGGAAAGGTCGCAATTGCTCACGGCATGTCAGGCCTCCGGCACCACCGCCAGGCACCCGGTATCGTGCGCCCGCTCGATTTCAGTTTCCGCGGTCCGGACCCTAGGAAAATCCGCACTTTGCCACTATGTGGGCGCCTCTCATGGCAACCATACTCCCCTCCCCGCCCAAGGTCGGCATGGTTTCGCTCGGCTGCCCGAAGGCGCTCGTCGATTCCGAACGGATCCTGACCAAGCTGCGCTCGGACGGCTATCAGCTGAGCGCCGATTACGATGAGGCAGACGTCGTCCTGGTCAACACCTGCGGCTTCCTCGACAGCGCCAAGGAGGAGAGCCTGGCCGCCATCGGCGAAGCGATTGCGGAAAATGGCCGGGTCATCGTCACCGGCTGCATGGGACGCGAAGCCGAGCTGATCCGCGAGCGCTTTCCGGACGTACTCGCCATTTCCGGCCCGCACCAATATGAAGAGGTGGTCGGCGCGGTCCATGTCGCTGCCCCGATCCCGCCATCGGCCTATCTCAACCTGGTGCCCGAAAGCGGCCTGAAGCTGACGCCGCGTCATTATTCGTATCTGAAGATCTCGGAAGGCTGCAACCATCGCTGCAGCTTCTGCATCATACCGTCGATCCGCGGCGATCTCGTCAGCCGCCGCCCCGACGCGATCCTCCGCGAGGCCGAAAAACTGGTCGCGGCCGGCACCCGGGAGTTGCTGGTCATCAGCCAGGACACGTCCGCCTACGGGGTGGACCTTCGCCACGCCGCATGGCCCTGGAAGGGGGCTGAAGTCCGGGCACATATGACCGACCTGGCCCGCGAGCTCGGGAAGCTCGGCGCCTGGGTGCGGCTCCATTATGTCTATCCCTATCCGCACGTGGATCGGGTCATTCCGCTCATGGCGGAGGGTCTCGTCCTCCCCTATCTGGACATTCCATTTCAACATGCCGCGCCATCGGTCCTGAAGGCGATGAAGCGGCCTGCCAACGAAGCGAAGGTCCTCGAACGGATCCGCGGCTGGCGTGAAATCTGTCCAGATATCGCCATCCGTTCCACGTTCGTAGTCGGGTTTCCCGGCGAAACGGAGGCCGATTTCGATTATCTGCTCCAATGGCTCGATGAGGCCCGCCTCGACCGTGTTGGCGCCTTTCGATTCGAACCCGTCCAGGGAGCCGCCGCAAATGACCTGCCGGGCGCGGTGCCCGAGGAACTGAAGGAAGAGCGCTACGCCCGATTGATGGAAAGGACCGCGGCCATTTCAGCCGCAAAGCTCCAGGCGAAGGTCGGAAAGACGCTCGACGTCATCGTCGACCTTGCCGACGGTGCCGGCGGTGCGACCGGACGGTCCAAGGCTGATGCGCCTGAAATCGATGGGGAAGTTCATCTTCGCGACGCCATGGTCCAGCCGGGCGACATCGTCACCGTGCTGATCGAGGAGGCCGACGACCACGATCTTTACGGCGTGCCGGTACAGTGAAGGCCGATCTCAAGACCCTCCTCCAGCCTGACAAGGAACAGCCGGCCACCTTATTGCAACTCGTCGACAAGAACGGCTTTGACGGCTGGCTGGCTGCCCAGCCGGAGCGGATCCGGGAGGCTGTGAACGCCCAGAGCTTCAGGGGCGATGGCTATCAGATGGCCATATTGCCAGGCGAGAAAGCCGATTGGTCGGCGGTGCTCGGGGTCGCCAATGTCGACGCGCTCAGCCCCTGGTGCCTTGCCAAAGCTGCCGAGGTCCTGCCGGAAGGTCTTTACCGGGTCGAGGGCCGAGGCCCCGGCCCCGCCGCCCTCGGCTGGCTGCTTGCCCAATATGGCTTCGATCGCTTCAAGGCGAATCCGGCCCCGAAAGGGCCGCGGACGCTGCTGACCCCAGAGCCCGCGCAGATCGACGAGACGCTCCTGCTCGCCGAAGCGATCACGCTGGTGCGCGACCTCGTCAACCTGCCTGCCAACCATATGGGACCCGCCGATCTGGAGGCCGTCGCCCGCAGCCTTGCAGCCGATTGCGGAGCCGCCGTCACGGTCACGTCCGGCCGAGATCTAGAAAAGGCCTTCCCCCTGATCGCTGCTGTCGGCGCTGCCGCCACAACGGATCGAAGCCCGAGGCTGATCGAGCTCGAATGGGGCAATCCGGCCCATCCGCGTATCGCCTTGGTCGGCAAGGGGGTCTGTTTCGATTCCGGCGGTCTCGATATCAAGAATTCGGCCGGGATGCGGTTGATGAAGAAGGATATGGGCGGTGCCGCACATGTGCTCGGCCTTGCCAGGCTGGTCATGAAGACCCGTCTTCCCGTCAGACTCCACCTCCTCGTTCCGGCCGTCGAAAATGCTGTTTCGGGGGCGGCACTGCGACCTGGCGATGTCGTGAAGAGCCGGAAAGGGATTACCGTCGAAATCGGCAATACCGACGCCGAAGGACGGCTGGTTTTAGCCGATGCCTTGGCCAAGGCGGTTGAGGACAAGGCCGAGCTCATCCTGGATTTCGCGACCCTCACCGGTGCGGCGCGAATTGCCCTGGGACCGGATCTCCCTGCTTTGTTCGCCAATGAGGACGGGCTGGCCGAAGCTTTGGCCGAAGCCGGGAAGGCGCTTTCCGATCCGCTTTGGCCCATGCCCCTGTGGACGGATTATGCGGACATGCTTGCGTCGGACATCGCCGACATCGGCAATGCTGCCGAAGGCGGCATGGCCGGTTCGATCACGGCGGCCCTGTTTCTTCAGAAATTCGTTCCCGAGAACATTCTTTGGGCGCATTTCGATACATTCGCCTGGCGTGCCTCCGCCCGCCCCGGCCGTCCCAAAGGGGGCGACGCCCTGGGTCTTCGCGCCGCCTGGCGCCTGCTGAGCGACCGTTACGCTTTGTCCGATTAAAGGCCTTTTCTGTCCTATTCTCGATAGATAACGAAACGAAAACCGCTTTGACTGGTTGTAGCTCCGTAACGTCATTCATCCGAATTCGGAGTAAAAACAGTGTCAGAGCGCTCGTTGAAGAGCTGGATGCAGACGCTTGTGAGCTATGTGAGATCCGGGCAGCCCGATCTCACCAACCGCCAAATGGCCCTTCTCCTTCTGGTCTATCTCACCCCGGGGCCGCACACCGTCCGTGGCCTCGCGCATCTGCTCGGAGTGTCGAAGCCGGTGATCACGCGCGCCTTGAATACTTTGGGTACGCTCGGCTATCTCCGGCGCGTCCGCGACGAAGCGGATCGCCGCAATGTGTTCGTTGCTAAGACCAATATAGGGCAAGAGTTCCTTGAACGCTTCGAACATAATATCGAACAACAGGAAGGGGCAGGTGAGCGGCCGAGCAGGGAACGAAGCATGCTGTTCCAGCACGGCTGAGCGATTTCAGTTGAGCGGCCCCTCCCTGATCCTGGACCCGCGCATCCATGCCTATCGCAAGGACATTGCCGACATCGCCCTGGCAGGACAGCTTTTCGCGCCCCATTATGCCAGGCCGATGACACGGAGCTGCGGCCTGCTGCCGGCGCCGCTTCGGGCGTCACCCTCTGACACCGCAGAGACGATTTCCGAGCTTCTGCCGGGCGAGGAATTCGCCGTGGTGGACGTTACCGGTCATTGGGCCTGGGGCTATTGTCGGGCCGACCATAAGGTCGGCTATGTCGAGGCGATCGCATTGGCCGACCCCTTCGTCCCCACCCACATCGTGGTGGAAGCGACCGCGCCCGTCGAAGCCTCGATCGATCTGCTTTCCCCTACCATTGCAGCCTTGCCGATGGGTTCGCGCCTTCGCGGAACGGAAAAGGGCGCGATGCTGGCCATCGAGGGAGGCTTTGTGCCCCTCTCCCATCTGCGCCGCATCGACGAACATGAGGATGATCCCGCCGCCATATGCCAAAGACTGCTCGGCGCACCCTATGCCGACGGTGGCCGCACCCTCCACGGCATTGACTGCTCCGGCCTGGTCCAGCTCGCGCTGGCGCTGTGCGGGGTTCCGGCCCCCCGTGACGTCGACCAGCAGCGAACGCTGGGCGATCCGCTTCCCGACGGCGTCTCGCTCGTGCGTGGCGACCTGGTTTTCTGCGAGCAGCATGTCGGCATGATGATCGACGATCGGATGGTGATCCATGTCAGCCCGGTCAGCGGAAAAGTGGCGGTGGAGCCGCTGCGGGATGCGCAGGCCCATTGTCCGCACAAGCTCGACCGCCGGCGGATCCGCACCTGAACGGCCTTCTGTCCTACATCTCCCCCCGCGCGCGGCGGATGGCATACCATTTGGCAACATTGGCATTATGTTCGGACAGGCTGTTGGCGAACACATGTCCGCCAGTGCCGTCGGCGACGAAGTAAAGCGCCTGCGTGTCGGCTGGGTTCAAGACTGCGGCGATCGACTCCCGGCCGGGATTCGCGATCGGTCCGGCCGGCAAGCCCGGCCGCGCATAAGTGTTGTACCCATTGTCGTCGTTCAGTTCGGAACGGCGAATGCGGCGGCCCAGCGGCTTGCCCTTGGTAATCGGATAGATGACGGTCGGATCGGCATCCAGCTTCATGCCCAGTCGGACACGATTGCTATAGACCCCCGCCACCATTCGGCGCTCCGAAGGCTTGCCGGTCTCCTTTTCGACCACCGAGGCAAGAATGATCGCCTCACGCTTGCTCTTGGCGACGCTCTGCGGCTGCCGCTTCGCCCATAAGGCGTCGAGCTCCTTCGTCATCGCGTCCTGCATGCGCTTGAGAACCGCCGCCCGGCTTTCCCCGCGCTGGTATGAATAGCTGTCGGGAAGGACCGACCCCTCCTCCGGCACCGGAACAGTGCCGGCAAGCGTCGGCGCCGCCATCAGCCGCTCGTGGACCATGATCGAAGGCAGGCCTTCCGGGACCGTGATGAAACGCTGCAGCGTCTTGCCGCTTTGAAGAAGAGCAAGAATGTCCGCAGGGCTTGCGCGAGCCGGTATCTCATATTCGCCGGCATGGATCGTACCATCGCCGCCGAAAATCCTCGCCAGGAGAAGAAAATTGTCGGCCGATTCCAGCGCGCCAGCTACCTCGAGCGTCTCCGCGGCCTTCCTGAGGCTGGAGCCCTGCGCAACGACGACCGGGATCGCCTTGTTCGCCGGTCCCGCCGCCTTCCAGCTGCCGATCACCAGGCCGCCGGCGATGAAGGCCGCAAGCGCCAGCAGGAGGACGAAGGCGGCCAGCTTCTTCATCGGTCTCGGCCCTAGACCGCGCGCATCACCAGGCTGGCGTTGGTCCCGCCGAAGCCGAAGCTGTTGTTGAGCGCCGCCTTCACCTTCCGCTCCTTCGCCACGTGGGGAACAAGATCCACGCCGGCCGTCCCTTCGCTCGGATTGTCGAGATTGAGGGTCGGCGGCACGATTTGATCCCGGATCGCGAGGATGCAGAAAATCGCTTCGACGGCACCCGCGCCACCCAGCAGGTGGCCGATCGCGGATTTCGTCGAGCTCATCGAAAGCTTGCCGACGGCATTGCCGAACAGCTTGCGCACCGCACCAAGCTCCAACTCGTCGCCGAGCGGGGTCGATGTGCCATGCGCATTGATATAATCGATGTCGTCGAGATCGAGGCCGGAGCGCCGCATCGCCACTTCCATTGCGCGATAGCCGCCGGCCCCTTCCGGGTGCGGCGCGGTGACGTGATAGGCATCGCCGGACATGCCATAGCCGATGATCTCGGCATAGATTTTGGCACCGCGCGCCTTGGCCCGCTCATATTCTTCGAGAACGACGACTCCGGCGCCCTCGCCCATCACGAAGCCGTCGCGATCCTTGTCATAGGGGCGGCTGGCCTTTTCGGGCTGCTCGTTGAACTGCGTGGATAAAGCCCGCGCCTGGGCGAAACCGGCGATACCGAGCGGGCAAAGCGCGCTTTCCGCGCCGCCCGCCAGCATCACGTCGGCATCCTCCATCTGGATCATCCGGGCGGCATCGCCGATCGAATGGGCGCCAGTCGAGCAGGCCGTCACCACCGCATGATTGGGACCCATCAGGCCATATTTGATCGAAACCTGGCCGGAGATGAGGTTGATAAGCCGCCCATGGACGAAATGCGGAGAGACGCGCCGGGGACCCTTTTCATGAAGGACAAGCGACTCCTTTTCGATACCGGGGAGACCGCCGATGCCCGACCCGATCGACACGCCGGCCCGGTAGCGATCCTCCTCGCTCATGTCGGTGAGGCCCGCATCTTCGAGCGCCTGTCCGGCGGCATCGAGACCATAGATGATGAACGGATCGACCTGACGCTGGATCTTGTGATCGACCCTTTTGTTGGGATCGAAGCCATATTCATGCTCGGGCGCCTTCACCTCACAGGCGATCTGGCAGGCATAGTCGGTGGGGTCGAAGCGGGTAATGCGCGCTGCGCCGCTCTTCGAAGCCAGAATATTCTTCCAGCTGGTCTCCACATCGGCACCCAGGGGGGAAACCATCCCGAGACCGGTCACGACTACGCGGCGCATGCGCAAACTCCTTGCAGCAGATAAGCAAAACGGCCCCCCGACCTAGGACGGGAAGCCGTTTTGAACAAGCGACTCAAATCGCTGGGGCTCGAGCCGAACCTCAGGCCTTGTTGGCCTCGATATAGTCGATCGCGTCCTTGACCGTTCCGATCTTCTCGGCGGCATCGTCAGGGATCTCCACCCCGAATTCTTCCTCGAACGCCATTACGAGCTCGACGATGTCGAGGCTGTCCGCGCCCAGATCATCGATAAAGCTCGCTTCCTCGGTGACCTTCTCGGATTCGACCCCGAGATGCTCAACGACGATTTTCTTAACCCGATCGGAGGTCTCGCTCATATTCTAGCCTTCCCTAGCTTTGCTTTGCGCCAGCCCTAGCCCGTCGCGGCCGGGGCTGGCAAGTGGCCGGCGCCGAATCGGAAGCCGGCCATGCTTCACATCATTGCCATGCCGCCGTTAACATGCAGCGTCTGGCCGGTGACATAGGCCGCCTCGCGGCTGGCCAGATAGACCGCCGCGGCAGCAACGTCATTCCCTTCGCCCAGCTTGCCGACCGGGATACGGCCCAGCAGCGCCTCTTTCTGCCCATCCGGCAGGGCATCGGTCATTGCCGAGGCGATGAAGCCCGGCGCGATGCAATTGACGGTGATGCCGCGGCTGGCGACTTCCTGGGCCAAAGCCTTGGACATACCGATCAGGCCGGCCTTCGAAGCAGCATAATTGGCTTGGCCCGGATTGCCGGTGACCCCGACCACGGAGGTGATCGAGATGATCCGGCCGTGGCGGGCGCGCATCATCGGCTTCAGCGCAGCGCGGGCCAGGCGAAAGGCGGCTTCCAGATTGATCCGGAGCACCTCGGACCATTCCTCGTCCTTCATCCGCATCGCCAGATTGTCGCGGGTCACGCCGGCATTGTTGATCAGGATGTCGAGTTGCCCCAGCGCCTCGATGGCCCGGGGAACCAAGCCATCCACCTCGTTGGGATCGCCGAGATTGGCAGGCAGGATCACGGGATCCCCGCCCAGGCCGGCCGCGACTTCGTTCAAGGCCTCTTGCCGTGTCCCCGACAGGGCGACTCGCGCGCCCTGCGCCGCCAGCGCCCCGGCGATCGCGGATCCGATCCCGCCCGATGCGCCGGTTACCAGCGCCGTCATTCCGCTGAGGTCGAACATGATCAAATCTCCTTGGCCAGGGCTTCGATATCGGCCATCGAAACCACGCTTGTCGCTTGCGCGTCGGGTACGATGCGGCGAACCATCGAAGCCAACACCTTGCCCCCGAATTCTACGAAATGCGTGACTCCGGCCTCGGCCATGGCAGCCACGCTTTCCCGCCACCGCACCATTCCAGTCACCTGATCGACGAGCAGGCGCCGGATCTCCGCCGGATCACCCACTGGGGACGCACTTATATTGGCGTAGAGAGGTACCGACGGCGGCCGGAGGGCGGCCGCGGCCAAAGCCGCTTCCATACGCTTTGCGGCCGGTTCCATCAGCGGCGAATGAAAGGGCGCGGAGACCGGCAGCAATAATGCGCGCTTGGCACCCTTCGCCTTGGCGATTTCCAGTCCGCGCTCGACCGCCTGCCTGTGCCCCGAGATGACGATCTGCCCCGGATCATTGTCATTGGCGACAGCGCAAATCTCGCCCTGCGCGGCTTCCGCAGCGACCGCCTCGGCCGTCGCAAGGTCGATGCCCAGCAATGCTGCCATGGCGCCTTCGCCGACCGGGACCGCTGCCTGCATGGCCTGGCCGCGCAGCTTGAGCAGGCGGGCGGTCGTCGCCACGTCCAGCGCTTCGGCCGCTGCCAAAGCGCTATATTCGCCCAGGCTATGCCCGGCGACAAAAGCAGCCTTGTCCGAAAGGTTGAGCCCGCCTTCGCGCTCCAGCACGCGCAGCGTTGCAAGAGCATTGGCCATGATTGCCGGTTGGGCGTTTTCGGTGAGGGTGAGTTCATCCTGCGGCCCTTCGGCCATCAGCCGAGCGAGCGACTGTCCGAGCGCGTCGTCCACTTCCTCGAACAAGGCGCGAGCGGTCGCGCTCGCTTCGGACAAAGCCTTTCCCATCCCTACTGACTGGCTTCCCTGGCCGGGAAAAATGAATGCACGCATCGCCATTTCCTCCTGTTGGCGCGGCTGGTAAGCGAGCCCGCCAACCGGGTCCATACTCGATCTGGGCCAGCGGGGTTGCTTTTCGGCAGCATTTCCGTCATCAGGCGCACGTCCGGGGCGGAGGGCGAGCGCCTTCCCGCCCCGGTTTAATTTCAGACGACAGCCGGAGGGGCGTCCGCATTGGGCGGCGTCAGCGATCGGCCAAAGACAAGGAATGCGCAACATGCCGCTTTACGAGCATGTCTTTCTCGCGCGTCAGGACCTGGCCCAGGCCCAGGTCGATGCGCTGGCGGAAAACGCCACCAAGATCATCGAGGATAATGGCGGCAAGGTCGTCAAGACCGAGACCTGGGGTCTCCGCAGCCTCGCCTATCGGATCCAGAAGAACCGCAAGGCTCATTACGTGTTGCTGGACGTCGATGCTCCCGCGCCCGTCGTGGCGGAACTGGAGCGGCAGACGCAGATCAACGAAGACGTCATCCGCTATATGACCATACGCGTGGACGCCCACGAACAGGGTCCGTCGGCGATGATGCGTCGCAACGAGCGGAGTGAGCGGGGCGAGCGCGGTGGCGATCGTGATCGCATGAGCCGCAGCGATCGTGGCCCGCGCCGCGACCAGTTCGAAGCTTAAGGAGCAGGAGCTCAGACATGGCACGTCCATTTTTCCGCCGCCGCAAGAGCTGCCCCTTTTCGGGCAAGGATGCTCCCACCATCGATTATAAGGACATCCGTCTCCTTCAGGGCTTCGTGTCCGAACGGGGCAAGATCGTCCCGAGCCGCATCACCGCGGTCTCCGCGAAGAAGCAACGCGAGCTGGCCAAGGCGATCAAGCGCGCCCGGCATCTCGGCCTTCTTCCCTATGTCGTGAAATAAGGAGCAGCGAACATGGATGTCATTCTGCTCGAACGAATCGAGAAGCTCGGTGCCATCGGCGACGTGGTGAAAGTGAAGAACGGCTATGCCCGCAACTTCCTTCTCCCCAACGGCAAGGCACTTCGCGCCAACGAATCCAACCGCAAGGTGTTCGAAGCCAACCGGGAGAAGATCGAGGCGAGCAATGCCGAACGTCGCAGCGAGGCCGAAAAGGACTCGAAGACGATCGACGGCGTCAAGATCCAGCTCATCCGGCAGGCCTCCAATACAGGCCAGCTCTACGGTTCAGTCTCAGCGCGCGATATTGCCGAGGCCCTCGAGGCCGAGGGCCATAAAGTCGCCAAGAACCAGATCGTGCTCGATCGTCCGATCAAGGCCATTGGTCTGCAGGACGTCAAGGTCGCGCTTCACCCCGAAGTTTCGGTCCTCATCCACGTCAACGTCGCCCGTTCGCCCGAGGAAGCCGAGCTGCAGGCGAAGGGTGTCGACGTGATGGCGGAGATGTTCGAAAAGGACAGCGCCGGCTTCACGGAGGATTATGATCCCAATGCCGAACCAGGCGAGATCGCCGCTCCCGTGGAGCAGGCGAGAGCTGCCGAACCGGCAAGCGAGGAGCAGGGCGAAGCCTGAGCTTCGACACGCGCGAACAATCGAGGCCGTCCGCTCCACCGAGCGGGCGGCCTCTTCTTTTTGACGATCAACTTCCTTTGGAGCCTGATCGTTTGAAGTGGAATCGCTTCGCGCTTCCGCCGACGACATGGATCAGGCTCCGTTCAAGCGCCTTTTTCTCTTCGATTTCCGTTATTTCCGAATGGCCAGATGATTTATCTGCCGTGAAACAACTTTAGACGGTCAGCGCCAACTTGCTCGGGCGGAAGCCGACCGAACGATAGATGCGCGGCCCCAGATCGAGCCTGAACGGTGCCATCTTCTCTGCGGGCGGCTCCGTTTCGCGGCCGACGAGATACGACATGGATGTCTGGCCCGCCTCGCCCTCGCCCCATTCATAGAGGACATTGAAGGCGATCATCGGAATGAACAGGCGACGGCCCTGGATTACGACTTCGCGGACCTGTTCCTTCGGCAAGGCGACGACGCTCTTGAACAATGCGCCGCTTTGCGGAGGAATGGCGCGCGGCGCCAAAGTGGCCAGCGCGGGATCGGGGGCGGAGAAGAAGGCGCCGATCTCGGCATCCTGCTGCGCGTTGAAAAGGCGTGCCTCGATCCGCACCCTTCTCGCCTCGGCATCGCCCACATTGGCTATCTTCAGCTCATATTCGACCGAAGCCTGCGCATCGGTCGCCGCTGCTTTGCCTGGCTTGAATTCCAGCTCCAGCCGGGGCCTCCGCGGTTGCGCCGGCGGTGTCACGGCCGCTGCCCGTGGCTCCGGCTCCGGCTCTCGCGCCAGCGGCGCTGGGAGAGGCTCGGCCTCGGGCATGAGCACATTTGCCAGCTCCAGCTCCTCTTCGCCCTGATCCTCGCGCCTTCGCAAGAGGAGGAAAGCGAGGAGCGCCAATCCCGCGATCCCCGCGGCCACGGCGTAGAGCCAGGGGAAGCGCCCTTCCGCAGCCGATGGGGCCTGGGCTGGCTCTCTCAGCTCTGGCGACACGATGACCGGCACTTCGCTCGGACCGAACGAGCGCGTTTCCTCGACGGGCATGGTCGGTTCGGGCACTGGCGCGGCCGCTGCCCGATCGGCAGGTGCATTGTCACGCGTGCCGGCACTTCTTTCGTCGGCAGGCGAGGCCGCCGGCGACGAGGCATTCGTTTCCGCCGACGCTGCAGGCTGCGTCGGTTCCGGTGCGATCCTCACCGGCGGAATCTCCACGACGGGTGGAGGCGTTACGGCCGCCGGTTCTTCGGCCGGCGCCGGCGCATTGGTCTGCTCGCCGCTGATGCTGAAATTCCGAAGAGCGGGCGGTCCCACCGTGTCGGCGTCCTGCGCCCAAGCGCCAGCAGCCGGGAGAACCAACCCCAGCAAGGCTGCAATGGAAAGAAGGCGCGATCGTGACATCTGAATCCTTGGCCTGCTTGTTTGGACCTTAATATCCCATGAGCGCAAGGACTTCACGCCGGCTTCGTTCGTCGGTGCGAAATACGCCCATCATCCGGCTCGTGGTCATCAAAACGCCCGGGGTGTTGACCCCTCGCGCCGTCATGCAGGCATGGCTCGCCTCTACCACCACCGCGACCCCTTCCGGATTGAGATTCTCCCAGACGCAATCGGCGACCTGGGCGGTAAGCCTTTCCTGCACCTGCAGCCGGCGCGCGAAACCATGAAGAACGCGCGCGAGCTTGGAAATGCCGACAACCCGCTCGCCGGGAAGATAAGCGATCGAGGCCTTGCCGATGATCGGAGCGAGATGATGCTCGCAATGGGATTGAAAGGGAATGTCCTTCAACAGCACGATCTCGTCATAGCCGCCCACTTCTTCGAAGGTCCGGCTGAGGTGATGAGAAGGATCTTCCTCATAGCCCTTCGCATATTCCTTCCACGCGCGCGCCACGCGAAGCGGCGTATCGAGCAGCCCTTCGCGGCAGGGATCGTCCCCTGCCCACCGGATCAGCGTCCGAACCGCCGCCTGCACGTCTTCGGGCACGTCGATCTTGGGGGGCTGGGCGACCAGATCGCCGTCCTCCGCGCTATCGAACTCGTCCATCTAGCTCCCCGCTGACCCGGATTTCCTGGTGACCCCGACAGGATTCGAACCTGTGACCCTCTGATTAGGAATCAGATGCTCTATCCTGCTGAGCTACGGGGCCATTCCAGGGCCGGGTTAGGCGCGCGGCCCGCCCCGGTCAATTCTCCTCGCTCGGCTCGACGACCGGAAATGGCAGCGGAGCAACGGGAATGCCCTCCTGGATCAGGCTATCGGCCTCGTCGCGTGTCGCCTTGCCGTGAATGGCGCGTGCTTCGGCGTCGCCGATATGGATGGCGCGCGCTTCGTCGGCGAAGCGATCGCCGACGAAATGGGAGGATTCGAGCATCTTCTTCTGGGCTTTCGCCATGGCTGCCAGCATCGCCTTGACGGCCTCCGGATGTGCGGATGCCATGTCCGAGCTCGCCCGGCTGTTCGCCTTGGCCGGAAGATGAGGTGCCATAGCCGCCTTCACCAGGTCCCGGGCGCCGCAGAGCGGACATTCCACCAGCCCGCGCTGCCGCTGCTGCTCATAATCCTCGGTCGATCCGAACCACGACTCGAAGACATGCTCGCTGGGACATTTGAGATCGAAGACGATCATGCGGAAATTGGCGCCGGGACAGGGCGGCGATGCCGGATGGCCGGAATCCGGTGGCGGACTTCTTCGACCTGGCCAAGATCCAGATCCACTGCGGCCACGCCCGTTCCCTCGCCCATATCCAGCAGGACCTCGCCCCAGGGATTCACGACCAGCGAATGTCCATAGGTCTCCCGGCCGTCCTCATGCCGTCCTTCTTGCGCCGCGGCGATCACGAACACCCCGGCTTCGATCGCCCGGGCGCGCATCAGGATATGCCAATGCGCCTGGCCGGTCGGGACCGTAAAGGCTGCGGGGATGGCCAGCGCGGCGGCACCGGCATCGGTTAGGCTCCGATAAAGGTCGGGGAATCGCAGGTCGTAGCAGATCGAGAGACCGAGCAGTCCGATCGGCGTCGATACCAGGACGGAAGTCTCGCCCGGCGCATAAGTGGAGGATTCTCGCCAGCTTTCTCCGGTAGGCAGATCGACATCGAACAGATGGATCTTGTCGTAGCGCGCCCGAATCCGGCCCTGGTCGTCGATGACGAAGCCGCGATTGGCAAGCATGCCGTCGTCTCGCTTCAATGCCAGCGAACCAAGATGCACCCAAAGGCCCGTCCGTTCGGCCTCCTCACGCACCGCGGCCAGCACCGGATCGTCCGCTTCCAGCTTCAGATTCTCTCCACCCCGCTCGCGGTCCCGGTCGAGAAGGCCACTCATCTCCGGTGTGAACAGCATCTCGGCGCCCAGGCGCGAAGCCTCCCGCACAGCCTCCTGGAGGTGCCCGGCATTGCGTCCCGGATCGATCCCGGTCCGTGCCTGGTAAAGCGCAATGCGCATCAGCGCGCCAACAGCGGATCGAGCCTGCCGGAGCGATCCGCCTCGATAAGGTCGTCGCACCCGCCGATATGGCGACCGTCGATGAAGACCTGCGGCACGGTATGACGGCCATTGGACCGCTGCATCATTTCCTCGCGCTTGCCGACCTGGGAATTGAGGTCATATTCCTCATAGTCCACGTCCTTTGAATTCAGGATATATTTGGCGCGCGAGCAATAGGGACAGCCAAATTTGGTATAGATTTCCACGCGCGCCATTTCGATATCACTCCTGCTTGGAGGGGAAGTGGGTCTTCCGCTTCCGCCTGTCAATTTTCCTGCGTGGTGACAACCCGCGCCCAGCAGATAATGTTCACGGCTGCCGCTCCCGCCTGCTTCAGCGTTCGTGCGCAGGCATTGGCGGTCGCGCCGCTGGTAAAGACATCGTCGACCAGCACGATCGTCCGGCCTGCGATGCCGGGCTTGCGGCCCGCGCCGACGGCGAACGCGCCCCGAACCGCGAGCGCCCGTTCCCGGCGGCTCATATTCCTGAGCGGCGGCGTTGCCTTCACCCGCTTCAGCAACCCGAGATCCGCTTTCAGGCCGGTGCGATCGCCAAGAGCGGAAGCGATCAGCGCGGACTGATTGTAGCCGCGCGTCCAGATCCTCCATCGGTGGAGGGGTACCGGTGCGAGGATGGCGTCCGGGTCATTTTCCGCAAGGTGGCGCGCCATGAAGTGGGCCAAGGTTCGTGCGACCCCCGGCCTTCCCCCATATTTGAGCTTCAAGGCAACGTGCCGGGCAATGTCGCCATAAGCCACCGCTGCCCGGAGTCTGTTGAAAAAAGGAGGATCTGCGAGGCAAGCGCCGCATTCGGCACCCTCGCCGGACTCATATTCGAACGGAAGCCCGCAACGCGCGCAGCAAGGGTCTCCGAGGAAATGGAGCGATTGCCAGCAGCACAGGCAGAAGAGATGATCCTGGGCCGTGATCGTGCCGCAGCCGGGGCAGCGCGGCGGCAGCGCGAAATCGACAATCTGGCTGAGCGCCTTTCTAGGGGCAAAACCTAACATGTTCGTACCCCGATGCTGCCCAGGCCATGGCGCCACCTTGTCGCCAAGCCTCCGGCATTGCACAAGCCCTCCCATGAGCACGGACCTGCCTTTCGATCGACGGTTGCGGCGGCAGCGCCGGGACCGCAGCGCTGCGAGCGTCGGGGATGGCGATTATCTGTCGAAACTGATGGGAGACGAGCTGCTCGACCGGCTCGACCTCGTCACCAGGGACTTCCGCCAGGCACTCGATCTTGGCTGCGGCGCCGGCTATCTGTCCGGCCGGCTCCGCGCGCGCGGGATAGACGTGGTTGCCGCCGATTCCGGCTTTTCCTTCGCCCGCATGGCAGGCGGAGTACAGTGCGATGAAGACAGGCTCCCGTTCGCGGACGCGACCTTCGATCTGATCGTCTCCGCGGGGGCGCTGGACGGAGTCAATGATCTGCCGGGAGCGCTCGCTTTGATCCGCCGCGTGCTAAAGCCCGACGGCCTGTTTCTCGCCTCCTTCGCCGGGGCGGGCAGTCTTCCGGCCTTGCGCAGCGCGATGCTGGCCGCAGACGCGGCCGACGGCAAAGGCACCTCCCCTCGCCTCCACCCGCAGATCGATGTCCGGACCGCCGGAGACCTGCTCGCGCGCGCCGGATTCGCCTTGCCGGTGGCGGACTCGCACCGATTGGCGATCCGCTTCGAAAGCCTTTCTCAGCTGATCGGGGACCTTCGCGCCATCGGGGGTACCAATATCCTGTCGCTGCGCTCGGGCCGAGCATTGGGCCGGCTGGGTTTTGCCGCGGCTACCGCCGATTTCGCCGCCCAAGTGGAAGAAGACGGCCGGACCACCGAATATATCGAGATCGTCTCACTGATTGGCTGGGGCCCCGCTCCCAACCAGCCGCAGCCCGCCCGGCGCGGCAGCGGCTCGGCGTCCCTGGCCGAAGCGCTTCGGCCTAAATAAGGGCGTCCAGCAGGCCGATCAGCGGCCGGTCGGCAGGCGGCATTGGCAAATCGTGCATCTGATCCGGACGCACCCATTGCAAGCCGGTGGCATGGAGTGGCCTGGGCTCGCCTCTCCAGCGGCGGCAGACATAAAGGAGGAGAAGGAGATGGCGCTCCTCCAGGTCGGCGCTCGCAAAGGTTGCGGGTGAAAGACAGGCCGTGTCGGCGCTTATGTCCAGCTCCTCCTCCAATTCCCGGATCAGCGCGGCCTCCGGCCGCTCCCCCGGTTCGATCTTCCCGCCGGGAAACTCCCAAAGTCCGGCCATGGGACGGCCGGGCGGCCGCTGCTGGAGGAGGATCCGTCCCTGATCGTCCACCAATGCCGCCGCCACCACCATGACTGTCGGATTTTTTTCCAAAGAAGAGGCCCTTGCTAGGAATTCGTTAACGACGCCTTGGATATGGACCGTCGAGACTAGGCGTGTTGGTTCCGTTCGGGGATAGGGGCGATGAAGCGAATTGCAAAGTTCATCCGTGACGAACGGGCCGCCACCGCGGTGGAATACGGCCTCATCATCGCGATGATCGTGCTCGCCATGATGGCCGGCCTGACCCTATTCGCCGATACGACGATCGGCATGTGGAACAACGTCGCCGAAGCCGTTTCGACGGTTTGAAGCCGAAAAAAATCGCTGTCGGCATTAAATATTTGGAAACCTAGTCGACCTAAATGCGAGATCAGCCAACCCGGAAATATAGTGTGGGGGGTGGCAGGAAGTGTGGACTTCCAAAGCTTTGGAACAGGAGACCGGAAATGAAGATCATTCGCAAATTTCTTAAGAACGAAAAGGGTGCCACGGCCATCGAATATGGCCTGATCGCCGCTCTTATCGCCGTCGCTGCTATCGCCGCGATGCAGGGCCTGGGTTCGAGCCTGAACCAGACCTTCACCAACGTTTCGACGGCCATGCAGGGCTAATAAGTCCTCTGGCTAAAGATTGGGGCGGCGGAACTTCGGTTCCGCCGCCCTTTTCGTATCTGTGAAAGGCGATAGAAATAATCGCCTGCGTTTCGCGGGAAGATCGGCACGGCCGGGATCTTTTCGGCGCGGCGAGCCTTGCGCTTTCCCGTCTTCAGTTTCTGCCGGCGTCCGCTTCTATCCTATGGACAGGAATTTGGCGCGACGGCCCGCGCGAATCTGATCCGGTGAAAAGCCGGAAAGGGTGTCCAGCTCGGCTTGGATCGCTCCGCCCACGGCTGCAATGGCACCAGCCGGGTCGCGCTGCGCGCCGCCGACCGGCTCTGGAATGATACCGTCGACGACACCAAGCTGCTGGAGATCGCCGGCCGTGATCCGCATCGCTTCGGCCGCTTCGGCCGCCTTGTCGGCCGTGCGCCACAGGATCGAGGCGCAGCCTTCCGGCGAGATCACGGCATAGACCGCATGTTCGAGCATCAGCACGCGGCTTGCAGCGGCCAAGGCGATCGCGCCGCCGGATCCCCCCTCGCCCACGATCACCGTCACGAGAGGCACCGACAAGGATAAGCATTGCTCCGTGGAGCGTGCGATCGCTTCCGCCTGTCCCCTTTCTTCCGCCTGCACGCCGGGAAAGGCGCCGGGCGTGTCGACCAGGGTCACCACCGGCAGGCCGAAGCGATCGGCAAGGGCCATCAGCCGAATGGCCTTGCGATAGCCTTCGGGCTTGGCCATTCCAAAATTGTGACGCAGGCGGCTCGCCGTATCGTCGCCTTTTTCATGGCCGATCAGCATGATCTTGCGTCCGCCAAGGCGGCCGAGCCCCCCGACGATCGCTTGGTCTTCGCCAAAGGACCGGTCCCCCGCGAGCGGTATGAAATCCTCGATCAGGGCAGTGACATAATCCTTGAAATGCGGACGCTCCGGATGGCGCGCGACCTGAGTCTTCTGCCAGGGTGTCAGCTTGCCATAAATGTCTCGAAGCATCTTTTGCGATTTCGCTTCGAGCTTCTCGATTTCGGCATCGATGTTGAGCGCGCCCGCTTGCGCGGTCTCGCGCAGGTCTTGGACCCGCGCCTCAAGTTCCGCGATCGGCTTTTCGAAATCGAGAAAGGTCGGCATTGGCGCGGCGGTTAAGCCTGCTTCGGCTTCGCGTCAACGAGCGGGTGCCGGCTATTGACCAGTTCGATGAGGCGGCGGCTATCGACATGGGTGTAGATTTGGGTCGTGGCAATGTCCGCATGACCCAATAGCAATTGGAGCGCGCGCAGGTCGGCGCCACCCTCCAGGAGATGGGTCGCGAAGGCATGGCGAAGCACGTGTGGACTGACTCTTTGGGGCGGGATTCCGGAAGCGGCCGCCAGTTCCTTGAGAAGCTGGTAAAGCCTGACGCGGCTGAGGTGATTTCGTCCCGACGGAAACAGCCAAAGCGAATCCCTGGGCACCAGCAACGACCATGACGCGACGGCCGCGCGGGCGCGGTCGGAGATTGGCACCAGGCGTTCGCGCCCGCCCTTGCCACGGAGGATCAGGAAGGGCTTGTCGGGCGAAACGGCGTTCCTTGGCAGAGATACCAATTCGGTCGCCCTCAAACCCGAACCATAGAGAAGCTCCACCAGTGCCGCCATTCTCAGCGCCTTTGGCTTGCCGTGCGCCTCGCCCGTTCGCCGCTCGAGCTCCGCGAACAATGCATCGACGGAACCATGGTCGAGAATCTTGGGCAGCGGCCGCTCGCCCGCGGGACGCGGCAGCGCCGCCGACGGATCGTCCAGGCGCAGCTTCTCTTCGTGCAGAAACTGAAAAAACCGGCGGAGCGCCGCTGCCTTGCGCGCGACGGTCGCCCGTTTGAGGGGCATCCAGGCGTCGGCAAGGCCCTTAAGGGTCTCGGGCGACGCCGCTCCAAGACCGCCATCCAGCAATTCCGACGCGCCCCGCAAATCCCTTTCATAGGCCAACAAGGTGTTGTGGGCCGCGCCCGCTTCGGCCGCCATCATTTCGAGAAAGGCCGCGATCAGGCGCCGGTCCTCGCCCGCGCCGGACGTCACAGTCGGGCCAGTGCCTCGGCGGCGATCATCCTCGCCTCATATTCGAGCCCGACCTGCCGAAGGGCATCGACGATCTGGAAGAGATGTTGGGGTGGCACGCCGCGCCAGTCCCCGGTCTGCATGCCAACCCCGGCGAGCAGGGCGACGGTCCCGGGCTGCCGTGCGCGCGCGGCGGCGGCGAGCATGCGGCTCCACCTGTCGTCGGGCTGCAAACTGATGCCGAGATCGCCTGCCAGATCCTGGGCAGTGCCACTGTCGAGCCGGCCAAGGCCGGCAAGGGCGGCAAACAGCATCCGGCCGCGCTGTCCCCGAAGGCTTTCGTCACGGTCGATGAAAGCGGACACCCGTCCCCCACTGGTATCCACCGCCGGCCGGGGCGACGCGATGGCGAGCAATGCCCATGCACGGTCGCCATCTTCGCCCATGGACCCGATGATCGGTGACCAACGGGCAGCCTGGCGATCGAGCCCCGCGGAAAGCATCGATGCAATCAGGTCGGCCGCATCCGCCTGACGATCATCCGACGGCGGTATCAAAGCTGCTGCGGTGGCGGTCAGGATAAGGCGGGCATGGCGATCCTGCGGCGTCTTGGCGTCGTCCCAGAGGCCTTTAATGGCCGACATCCGCCGGTCCATATCTCCTCCGACGAAGGCTCGTCGCAGACGCCCTCCGATACTGTCCTGGATCTCGGAAGGATCGGTCGCATCGGCGATCAGGCTGAACGTGTCCACCAGCGCCGCGTTCGAGAAGACACCGAGGGAAGCAGCCGTCTGGGCCGCCGAGATGCGCTGATCCAGCGGAACCATCGGCGCCCGTGCCTGCCAGGCGCGGACATGGGCGCCGGCCCCGCTCATCAAGGCGTCGGGAATTTCCAGGCCCGTGGCGCTGGCCAGGCCGAAACGCCACGCATTGAGCGTGTCCACGCCATCCCATTGGATGGTGACGGCCCGGCGCGTATCAGTGCCGGCCCCGATGACCTTCTCGGCAAGCAATATGTCGATGCCGCCGGCGCCGCTTCGCCGCCGCGCCTGATCGATCAGGGCGCCGGCCCGCGAAGGTTCCCCCTCCAAAGCGGCGCACATGGCATCGGCCAGCGGCCAGACCGGTTCGTCGGAGTTCTTCCGGCCGGGCCCGACCAACGGACACAAAGCCGCCGGATCAGCGGTTGCCAGCGCTGTCTGAACGGCGACCGTGAACATGCGGGGGGTGAAATTTTCGACGTCGACCGACTGGACCAGCATGCGGGCGCCATCCGCCTCTCCCATGCGCAGCAACAGCCATGCACGCTCGGCGATCCAGTCGACATCCGAGACCTGAGAGGGCGTACGCACTTGCGACAGCAACGCGCGGCGGAGCAGAATTGACGTCCAACGGGAGGGTAATGGCGCGTCGAGCCGCCGCATCAACATGCTCAGAAAACGGCCGTTCGCGCCGCCGAACGCATTTTCACCAAGTCCCCAATTGGAGGGGCCAAGCGGACCCACGAAATCGGTCCGCCGGCGCGACGAAGCCGGTAATTCGGCCTGGACGCGCGCCACCAGGCCGAGAGTCTCCATGTCATCCTGGGCTGCATTTTCGATCGTCACGATCGATCCCGGCGACGGCGCAACCGATGGTGTGTCCACAGCCTGAGGCGCCGCCTTTGGCTGTTGCGGGGTCTCGGCCGGCGCCGGCAGGGTAGCCGGATCGTCGAATCCCGGAGGGAGCAGCGATTCGGGCGCTTCCTGGCTGATCGCCGGGATCGACCCCGCGACCGCCGCCACGCCGGCCAGCAGGAGGAGCTTAACGCGCCAGGGCTTCATTGGTGACATCCTGCTCGATGCGCTGGGTCGGCACTTCGGTGTCAACGGTGCCGAGCCAGATGAGGAATCCGATCAGCACCAGCAGCAGAAGCAGGAAGATCAACGGCAAGGGCGACTTCTTGCGCCGGACGGGGCTCAGGGAAGTATAGTTTCTACGCATGGCGGCCTTTTGCCCCACGACCCTGCCCCATGTATAGCCCCCGCCGCATGACGAACAAGCTGCCCCGCCTCGACCGATCGATCGTGCTCGTCGGGTTGATGGGTGCGGGAAAATCGACCATGGGCAAAAGGCTGGCACGGCGTCTCGGCATGGATTTCGTCGATTCCGACGACGAGATTGAAGTGGCGGCTCGGCACAAGATTTCGGAAATATTCGATCGTTTCGGCGAAGCGGGCTTTCGCGACGGCGAACGAAGGGTGATCGCGCGGCTTGTGGGAGGCGCTCCAAGGGTCGTCGCCACGGGCGGCGGCGCCTTTCTGAACGAGCAGACGCGAGCCCTGCTCCTGGAGCATTGCATCGTCATCTGGCTCGATGCGGACGTCGAGACCCTCGCCCGGCGCGTCGCGCGCAGCGACCACCGGCCGCTCCTGCGCGGCAAGGATGCGGCGGCCGTCCTTCGCGAACTGGCGATCGCACGAAACCCTTATTATGCCGAGGCGCACCTTCATATAAAAAGTCATTCCCTCCCCCAGGAGCAGACCGTCGATCGCATCGTCGAGGCGCTCGCCGGCTGGAGGGGAACCTCCTGACGGACCACGCGCGCGCGCCGACCGATCAGTCGGGTCGGGACATTTGACTGTTAGGCCCGAACATTCGCTCCTGAAGTGCGTGCAGATCGCCTGATTGGCTTTGACGTTCCAATCGTTCGATGTCGCGCCGGCGATAATCCTCTTCCACCCGCGCCGCTTCGTCCGCATCGATGCCGAAGGCGCCCAACGCCTCGCGACCCATGCACACCGCCGACTCGAACACTTCACGAAACCTGCCGGCCAGATCGACCGCTTGGAGGTCCATCAGATGGAGGCGATCGAAGGCGCGCACGAACACGGCCGCCTGGGGGAAAGCCTCGAGAATGGGTTCAAGCTTGCGTGCGGTCGGAGCACCCTCGTCTATGCAGAAGAGGATCGCCTGGGCCTCGGCGGCGCCGGCAAGTCGCAGCAGGTCCATGCGGGTGCCGTCGCCATAATAGACCTTGGATCCGAAACTGCCGCTGATCTCGATCTGGCTCGGCTTCGAATCGATCAGGGTGACGCTGATCTCCTTGGCCATCAGCATCTGTGCGACCGTCTGTCCGAACCGGCCATAGCCGACCACGATCGCCTTGGCGGCCCCGGAGCTTTCGGGTCCCTCCAGACCGTCCGCGTCGCGACGGGAACTGCGCCGGTCCAGCCAGTCGTTGAGCATCATCAGGAAAGGCGTCGTCGCCATGGACAAGGTGACGATGGCGCCGAACAGGCTCGCTGCCTCGGGTTCGATCAGCAGCGCATTCTGCGCGGCTGCGAATAGAACGAAGCCGAACTCGCCCCCCTGGCTGAGCAGCAGACCCAGCTTCAGCGCCTTGCGGCCGTTCATCCCGAACAGCCGCGCCAGCCCGGATAATATGAAGACCTTCACGACGATAAGAGCCGCTGCCATGCCGATCACGAACATGGGCCGATCCTTGATCGTGTCGAGATCGAGCATCATGCCGATGGCGACGAAGAACAGGCCGAGGAGGATCGACCGGAACGGGTCGATGTCGGCTTCCAGCTCGTGCCGGTACGGCGAATCGGCGAGCATCACGCCGGCGATGAATGCGCCCAGCGCCGTCGACAGGTGCAGCGCCTCCATGATTCCGGCGCTGGCCAGCACGACGAAAAGGCCGGCTACGATAAACAATTCGCGCTCGCTGATCCGGCCGACCAGCCGGAACAGCGGATTGATAAGGAAGCGTCCGGCCAGCACGAGGCCGATAATGGCCGCCACCGTATAAAGTGCGAGCTGCCATCCCGGCGGTGCGGTCGGATCCGCCGGCGCGCGTGAAAGGGCGGCAATGATCGTGATCAGGGGGACGATCGACAGATCCTGGAACAGCAGGATCGAGAAAGCGCGTTCGCCGGGCTTGGTGTTGATATCCCCGGAAGCACGAAGGCTCGGAAGCACCTGTGCAGTCGATGAAAGTGCCAGCGGAAGCCCGATCGCAAGCGAGGCCGGCCAGCTGAAGCCGACAGCGAAATGGATCAGGACCGTGATAGCGACCCCGCTGAGCGCGACCTGCAGCAGGCCGAGTCCGAATATGTCGCTCTTGAGCCTGAGCAGACGCTCGGGATGAAGTTCCAGCCCGACCAGGAAGAGCAGCAGGACGATGCCGAAATCGGCGACGTGAAGCATTTCTTCCGGCGCCTTGACGAGACCGAGGCCATCGGGTCCGACCAAGGCTCCTGCGACGAGATAGCCGAGCACGGCACCGAGACCGAGCCTCCGGAACAGCATCACGAAGAGCAGGGCCGCGCCAAGCATGACGACGACATCGCGAAGCATGAGCGATGCGGCCGCCGTGGTCTCCGCTTCCATCAGCTTTTCGCCTGCGCAGCCGCCTCGGCGACCGCCTCGAAGGCGAGAAGTATCGATCTGTGGCGGGCGACATAGGGGCGTGCCGTGCGGAAAATGTCGAGTCCGGGCCAATCGCCCGGATCTTCGCGAGTCCCCGCCAGAAAGGCCGCGAGGGTATCGCGGGCATCGGCCAGTTCGGCTTCGCCGCGGCCCAGGACATGCTGGCCCATCAACGCGGCGGACGCCTGGCCTAGCGCACAGGCGTGCACCTCCTGACCAAGCTCAACGACTTTGCCTCCGTCATCGAGCACCACATCGACAACGACCCGGCTACCGCAAACCGGCGATCTTTTCTCCACGCTCGCCTGCGGCCGGGCGATGCGACGATGGTGCGGGATCGACGCGGCAAGGCGAAGGATATCGCGATTGTAGAGAGGCAGGGTCACGGCTTCCACTTAGGGCCGATCGGGTCCGATTCCCACCGCTGGTTGATCAGGCACGTCGCCAGCTGGTGCCGGCGGCACCATCCTCGAGCACGACCCCCTCAGCCGCGAGCGCGTCTCGGATGCGGTCGGCGGTATCGAAGTCCCTACGCTTCTTGGCCTCGATGCGCGCGGCCACAAGCGCGTCGATGCGCGCATCCCCTTGCCCCTGGAACCAACCCGCAGTCCCGGCCTGGAGCAACCCAAGCAATGCGGCGGAGGCCCGCAGGCAATGGGCATCTTCGATGGCGGAAAGGCGGGAAAGAGCGAGCGGCGTGTTGAGATCGTCGGCAAGGGCCTCGGCCACGCCGGCATCGATTTCGCCCGCTTCTGCATCGCCCGTGACGCGATAGAGGCGGTCTAGCGTGGCCTTGCTCTGGGCGATGAGCTGGGACGACCATTCGAGCGGCTGGCGATAATGTGCGGAGAGCAAGGCGAAACGGAGCGTCTCCCCCTTATGGCCTGCGTCGAGCAGATCGGCCACGGTGACGACATTGCCGAGCGACTTCGACATCTTCTCGGTGCCGGCCATCGCCAGGAAGCCATTGTGGAGCCAGTAGCGGGCGAGCGGGGCGCCCCGATGAGCGCAGCGGCTCTGGGCAATCTCATTCTCGTGATGCGGGAAAATAAGGTCGAGGCCGCCACCATGCAGGTCGATCGTCTCGCCGAGATGGGCCTCGATCATCGCCGAACATTCGATATGCCAGCCTGGCCGTCCTCGTCCCCATGGACTGTCCCAGCCGATCATGCCGGACGGCGATGGTTTCCAGAGCACGAAGTCGGCCGGGTCCTTTTTATAGGAGGCGGTTTCGACCCTCGCGCCGGCGATCATCGCCTCCCGGTCGCGGCGGCCTAGCGCGCCATAATCCGGATCGGACGGCACATGGAACAGCACATGACCGTCCGCCTCATAGGCGTTGCCGCGGACGAGGAGCCGGCCGATCATCGCGATCATGGCTTCGATATTCTCGGTGGCCCGCGGCGCCAGGGTTGGCGGTTGGACCCCCAGGGCACCCATATCGTCCAGATAATATTGCTCGAAACGCAAAGCGATCGCGGATGGATCGATACCCGCGGCACGAGCAGCCTCGATGATTTTGTCGTCCACGTCGGTGACGTTCCGCGCATATACCAGGCTGTCTTCGCCATGAAGGTGACGGAGAAACCGGGCCAGGACGTCGAAAATGACGGCGGGCCGCGCATTGCCGATATGGGCCCGATTATAGACGGTGGGGCCGCAGACATACATGGTGATGCGTGCGGGATCGGCAGGGGTGAAGACGCGCTTCTCCCGCGCCATCGTGTCATAGAGTCTGAGGCTGTTCATAATTGGTTCTGAAGCTTGTTGTCCGCCTCATCGGATGGCGGAGGCTCAGGCATTTGGGCTCTTCTCGTCTCGACGAAATCGACGATGGCGCGGCCGCTGGCATGAAGCAAAGGATAAGTGCGCGATCGTGCCATCCAGTCGGGCCGCTCGGCCGCACGGCCGTAGAAGGTATCGTAAAAAAGATTGGCTGCTAGATAGAGCAAGGTCGCGACAAGCAATCCCTTCAAGACGCCGAAACCCGCGCCAAGGATACGGTCGATCGGCCCCACCACCGACGTTCGCGTCGCCTGGCCGATCCGGCGGGCAAGCAGCCGGCCGCACAGGAAAACCAGGCCGAAGACGAGGGCGAAGGCAAGGACAGCCGCGCCGGCATAGGTTCCCACCGTCCCCGCCAGCGCCTGGGTCACCGGCTCGTGCATCAGTTTGAGCGCGATCACCGCCGCCACCCAGGCGAGGAGCGACAGAACCTCTCCGACGAAACCGCGCATCGAACCGCGGATCAGACCGCCGCCCAGCAACAGCAGAACGATGATGTCGAGCGCGGTCATGTAAGACTGGCTACCGGCGCTCCAGCAGATGGTCAACGAGTTCGCCGAGGGTCTTGAAACCCACGAGTTGAACGCCGTCCTTACCCGCCGCCAGTGATGCCGGCACCAATGCCCGCTCGAAACCCAGTTTGGCCGCCTCCTTGAGCCTCAAGGCGCCGTGGGCAACCGGCCGCAATTCACCGGACAAGGCAACCTCCCCGAACGCAATCGTTTCGGCGGGAATGGCTCGCTCCGACAGTGCCGAGACCAGCGCCGCGGCCACGGCAAGGTCGGCGGCCGGGTCGCTCAGACGATAGCCGCCGGCAACGTTGAGATAGACTTCGGCGGTGGAGAAGCTCAGTCCGCAACGTGCCTCCAGCACGGCAAGGATCATCGCCAGACGGCCCGAATCCCAGCCGACGACGGCGCGCCGGGGCGTGGCGCCACTGGCAAGCCGGACGGTGAGCGCCTGGATTTCGACCAGCACAGGCCGCGTCCCCTCCAGCGCGGGAAAGACGACTGCCCCGGAAACTGCCTCGCCCCGGTGGGTAAGGAACAATGCCGACGGATTGCCGACTTCGCTCAAACCCTCCTCCGCCATGGCGAAGACGCCTATCTCGTCGGTACCGCCGAATCGGTTCTTGATCGCGCGGAGTATTCGATACTGGTGGCTCCGCTCGCCTTCGAAGCTGAGCACGGTGTCGACCATGTGCTCGAGCACGCGCGGGCCGGCGATCGTACCGTCTTTCGTCACGTGGCCGACAAGGACGATCGCGCTGCCGGTCTCCTTGGCAAAACGGATCAACTCCCCCGCCGAGGCACGGACCTGGCTGACCGTGCCTGGCGCCCCTTCAATGAGGTCGCTGTGCATCGTCTGGATCGAATCGATCACAACGAGGGCGGGCGCCCCGGCATCGCTCAAGGTGGTTAGAATGTCGCGGACGGAGGTGGCTGCGGCAAGCTGCACGGGCGCACGGCCCAATCCGAGCCGGCGCGCGCGAAGCCTCACCTGGTCGGTCGCCTCTTCGCCGGAGATATAGGCGACAGCCAATCCTCGTGCTGCGATCCGCGCCGCCGCCTGGAGCAACAGGGTCGATTTGCCAATGCCCGGATCGCCGCCGATCAACGTGGCCGAGCCCGCCACCAGGCCGCCGCCGAGCGCACGATCCAGTTCCTGGATGCCGGTGCTCATCCGTTCGGGCAGCGCCAGTTCGGAATCGAGACCGACCAGCTCGAACGGCCGCCCGCCCGAGCGCAGATTGTGCCGGGCTGAAAAGGGCGTCACCACCGCACCCGCATCCTCGACCAGGCTGTTCCATTCCGAACAATCGGGACATTGGCCCTGCCAGCGACTGCTGACCGAGCCGCAGGATTGGCACACATATCGCTTTTTGGGTTTCGCCATCTTCTCGAAGCTAGGGCCGGCGGCTCCTCCTCGCAATGGTTTGGGCGGTCGGATCGACAATCCGCCTCGTGATTCGGGAACAGCTTGGCCTCCCCCGCATTCAGCCAGCACAGTACAGGAGAGTTTTCCGTGTTCATCCAAATCAGTACCGACAATCAGGTCGATAGCGACAACATCCGCGACGCCAGGCTCGAGGAGCAAATCCGGCAGCGGCTGGCGCGGTTCGAGGAGAGGATCACCGACGTCGAGGTTCATGTGTCGGACCCCCAGGGCAGGGAGGGGGGTAATGGCGAGCTGCGCTGCACGCTCGAGGCACGGATGACCGGCCTTCATCCGGTTGCCGTGCATGAGGAAGGCACAAGTGTGGACCGCGCTGTGCTGGGCGCCGCCAAGAAAGCGGCGCGTGCGCTCGATCATCAATTGGGCAAGCTCGAGGGGCGACGGACCGGCTGATCATTCCAGGTCGCTGCCGGCTTGCGCGCCGCCACCTTCGTCTTCATGACGGGATGAGATGATCCTCGTTGCCAGCTACAATATGCGCAAGGCCATCGGCACCGACCGGCGAAGGCGGCCGGAGCGCACGATCGAGGTCCTGAACGAGCTGGGCGCCGATGTGATCGCCCTGCAGGAGGCGGACCGCCGCTTCGGGGCGCGTGCCAGCGCGCTCCCGCTTCACATGATCGAGGAGCATAGCGATTATAAGCCGGTGCCGTTCGATGCGCGAAGCGGCAGTCTCGGCTGGCACGGCAATGCCATATTGGTAAAAAAGGGGATCGAGCTGGTCGACCGGGAGCTGATCCATCTCCCGTCGCTGGAGCCGCGCGGCGCGGTTCTGGCCGACCTGCGCATCGACGACACCTTGTTGCGCGTGGTCGGCATGCATCTCGATTTGTCGGGCCTTTGGCGGCGGCGACAGGCCCACGCCATATTGGCGCACCTTCATGCGCGCGATGGCGATCCGCCGACCGTGCTGATGGGCGATCTCAACGAATGGAGCGCGCGCGGGGGCTGCCTACGAGACTTTGCCCATCATTGCCGATTCGCCGATTGCGGGCGAAGCTTCCATGCCCGCCGGCCGATCGCCCGTCTCGACCGGATCATGGTGACGCCCGGACTGGAGATCATGGCCAGCGGGTCCCATGAAAGCGCCACCGCACGCCGCGCATCCGATCATCTGCCGATCTGGGCGCAGCTCAGACGGGAATAACTGCACTGGAAGACCGCGGGCCTGATTCTATTGTCTAGAAAAGACCGGCACGCGGTGCGGATAGTTCAGCGGCTCCCGCCTCCGCCGATGATGACATTGCCCGCTTCCTCAGGTGTGGGCTGGTCCGGAGTCGGACGATCGTCGACCCCAAGCCAGTCGCGCTGGGGCAGTCTGTAAAGCATATCCATCACTTCGAACTCCAGACCGCCGGGCTGATTGGTCGACGAGTTCCAGAGCGCCACGACTCCACTCTTGCGTTCGGGGTCGAACATGACGAGCGATCGGTAGCCGCGGACGCCGCCGCGATGGCCGATGACGCGGTGGCCTGCATAATCATAGATGCGCCAGCCAAGGCCGTAACTTGCTTTGGCGATCCGCTCCCTGAACTTGCGCATCCGGCCCATCTCTCCAGGCGTGGTGGCCCGCGCCGACTGCACCGCCTGAAGCGCTTGTGCCGGTAGCACGCTGGAATTCTCGCCCATCTGCGCCTTCATCCACAGCGCCAGATCCTTGATCGAGCTGTTGACCCCGCCGGCAGCGGGAACGCGATAATAGGATTCCACGACCTCCACCGGCTTTGAATTCTTGCCGCCCACATGGGGCCGCGCCCAGCTTGGAGCGGTGACCAGCCCGTCCCTGCTGATCGATGCCGACGTCATGCCCAACGGCCTGAACAGGCGTCGGCGCACGGCATCCTCGTAACGCTCGCCCGTAACTTTCTCGACGATCTCGGAGGCCGCGTCATAGGCGACATTCTGATAGGAATGGCAGGTGCCGGGCGGACAGATGGCATTGAGCTCTGCCAGCGACATTCGCAGCATGCGCGGATCCATATCGTCCTCGAGCTTCGAATCATTGGCATGCGAAAAGAGGCCCAGGCGATGGGACAGCAGGTCGGAGATCGTGGCCTTATGTTCGTTGCCACCCGGCAACCTCAAGGTCGCGGAATATTTGGCCACCGGCTCGTAAAGCGACAGCCTGTCCTGAGCGGCCAGCAAGGCGATCATGTCAGCCGCCACGCCCTTGGACAGGGAAGCCCAGCGAAAGACGGTGTTGGGGGTGACCGGCTGACCGCTGCCCGCAACCGTCTCCCCATAACCCTTGAGGAATCGGATTTCACCATTCTCCACGATCGCGACGCCAAGTCCGATCATGGAATTTTCCTCCATCAGGGACTGGAGCCGGCGATCTAGGCGCGAATAGTCGATCAGACTCGGCGGCGGGTCTTTGCCTTTGCCGATGGCCGTCAATTGGTGCCGGTTCCCGGAGGGCTCGTCCGAGCTGAAGCCGATACTGGTGGCCGCCCAGACGCCCAGCGTGAGGAGCATCGCGGCGGCTGCGAATTGAAGGATTCGGCGGCTCAGCATTTTTGTCCCGGATCGCAATTTGGGAAGCCGGCGCCGCCGACTCGGCTTAGGTTCAACGGATTCTCTCTTACTTTACAGCTGTTTCGGCTCGGTAATTGATCATGCCTTACATCAGCTGCTCGAGCCTTACCATCGCCTTGCCGGACCTGATCATTTGAATTTCGCGCGCTGCCGCCAGGGAAACATCGATGATGCGGCCGCGGGTGAACGGGCCGCGATCATTGATGCGGACGATGACGCTCTTGCCATTGGACTTGTTCGTGACGCGCAACTTGGTACCCATCGGGAGCGTCCGATGCGCTGCCGTCAGCGCATGCGGGTCGAACCGCTCCCCGCTCGCCGTCCGGTTGCCGGCAAGCTCGCGGCCATAATAACTGGCTTCGCCGTCGGCGAGATGAAGATAGCTCGGCTCAGCCTCCGGCGGATCGACGAGGTCGGCAACGATCTCGGCCACATCCACGAGCGGTTCTTCGGCCTGAGGCAGCGCTTCCGATTGGAGCAGGACCTCGGCGGCCTTGGCCTGGTCGATCTGCACCGCTTGGACAGGCCCCGACGTCATCAGGCCGGCGGCCGCCAATGCCACCACGCAACGCATGCCGCTCCGGCGCAATTGCTCCACCATTTTGCAAAGCCCCTCAGCTCTTCCACTAAAATGGGCTTAGCCGTGGCGCTTGATCGAGTCGCCATCGTTACGGCGGTGTGTCCCAAAAGTGCGGCGAACGGACCCGAAACGGGGGGAACCCGCGCGATACTCGACAATGGCAGCCGGGCCTGTCATCGGTCTTCCGATGCGGGAGAAGGAATTGCGGCTGGCGCTGATCTGCTACGGCGGAATCAGCCTTGCTGTTTACATGCACGGCATCAGCAAGGAGATCTGGCATCTCGTTCGCGCAAGCCAGGCCCATCATGGCGGGGGGCCGGATTCGCAGGGCAGCGAGCAGGTCTATCGCCGCCTGCTCGAAAGCATCGCCGCCGAATGCGGAATCGACCTGCGCGTGCTTGTCGACATCCTCACCGGCGCCAGCGCCGGAGGTATCAACGCCATCTTCCTTGCGGAGGCGATCTCCGCCGGACGATCGCTCGATCCACTGACGGAATTATGGCTGGAAACGGCCGATGTCGATCGGCTTATCGACCCCGAAGTGAACCCCCTTTCCCGCATGGCGAAAACGGCCGCGGTGCCCTTCGCCTGGGCGCTTTCCCGCAGCCGTGGCGGAGTCGAGCAGACCGTCGAGCCCGAGCATCGCGAGGAAATCCGCACCAAGCTCGCCAACTTTGTCCGGGCGCGATGGTTTGCGCCGCCCTTTAGCGGGTCTGGCTTCACCAATTTGCTGCTGTCGGCCTTTGACGCGATGACCAAGGAAGCGGCTGGTCCAGCCCTGCTTCCTTACTACCAGCCGCTCGACCTTTTTGTCACCGTTACCGATTTTCATGGCCATCCGGAGCGGCTCCGACTCAATAGTCCTGCGGAGGTCCCGGAGCGCGAGCATCGCCTGACCCTGTCGTTCCGCGACCCGGGCGGGCCGGACCGGCAACTTGCCGAACCCGCAGAACTCGTTTTCGCGGCAAGGGCGACAGCGAGTTTCCCTGGCGCCTTTCCGCCCTTTCAGGTGGGCGAACTGGATGCCGCGCTGGCAAAGCGGGGACAGGTCTGGGCTGGGCGCGACGCCTTCCTGGAACATACCCTGCCCCGCCACGCCGCCATCGGCGACATCGACAATGTCGTGCTCATCGACGGATCGGTGCTGGCGAACGCCCCCTTCCATCCAGCAATACACGCTTTGCAGAACCGCCCGACCCGCCGCGAAGTGGATCGCCGCTTCGTCTATATCGATCCAAAGCCAGGGATCCGCTCCGTTCGGCTGACCGGATCCGGCGCCAGCGAGCCTCCCGGCTTCTTCGCGACCATCTTCGGCGCCCTTTCCGATATCCCGAGAGAGCAGCCGATTCGAGACAATCTGGAGGCGATCGATAATCGCTCGTCGCAGATCAGGCGCATGCAGCGGATCGTCAGCGCGATGCGCCCGCAGGTGGAAGCCGCTATCGAGAATAGTTTCGGATCGGTCCTGCTGCTCGGTCGTCCAACCCCGAAAAGGCTGGCCGGCTGGCGGATTCGTGCCCAGAAGGTCGCAGCCCGGGATGCCGGCTATACCTTCGCGGCTTATGTGCATCTGAAGCTTTCCGAAGTGGTCGAAGAAATTGCGGACCGGATATTCGACCTCGGCGGCGGCGGCGGGAAGCAGAAGCATGAACGGGTGCGCCAGGCAGTGTGGGCGGTCATCCGCCAGCAAAGGCTCAACGCAGACGATGCCATTACGGCGGCAGGAGCATGTCCGGAGCTGGTACTCTTCCTGCGCAAGTTCGACCTCAGCTACCGGGTGCGGCGCCTGCGATTCCTGGCCCGCCGCATGGGCGAGATCGAGGAGCGCAGTGGGGCGCCGCGCGACGCGATCGATCGTGCGCGCGGGACCATTTACGACCTGGTCGGCCATTATGGCGCGGCCCTCGCGGCGACGGCGGGCAAATCGTCGTCGCCCGAAACCTTTCGGTCCGCCGGCGACGATGCCGCCCCGGCGATGACGGCGCTCGCCGAGATGTGGGGTCTTAGACCCCTCGACGAGCAGGCCGATGAGAGGCTCAGCGAAGCACTCGCCTCCTTTCCGAAGGTGGAGCGGCGCGCGATGATGCTCACCTATCTCGGCTTCCCCTTCTACGACATCGCGACGCTGCCGCTTCTTCAGGGTGAGGGTCTGGACGAATATGATCCGATCAAGGTCGATCGCATTTCGCCCGACGATGCCGTCGCCATCCGGCAAGGCGGCGCCGCGGCCACGCTCAAGGGAATTCAGCTGAACAGTTTCGGGGCTTTCTTCAGCCGTGCCTATCGGGAGAATGACTATCTTTGGGGGCGGCTTCACGGCGCTGACCGGCTGATCGACATCGTCGTATCCACCTTGCCCGAAGGCAGTCATCTGCCCGCAGGAACGGTGGCGACTCTGAAGCGCGATGCCTTCCGCCTGATAGTCGACGAAGAAAGACCGAGACTGACCAATATTGCCGCCTTGTTCGAGGTGCTGGATAAGGAGATTGGTTGAAGGCGGACGATCGCTTGCCACGCCGGTTGCGCGCACATAAGCAAGCATGATGCCTGGGAGGCGACGGACATGCAGTTTTTGAAAACCCTATTCTGGGTGGTGCTGGCGGTGATGCTGGTGCTGTTCGCCACCCGCAACTGGAATGCGGTGACGATCAATCTGTGGGGCGGGATGCAGGCCGACGTGAAATTGCCGGTGCTCGTGTTCGCCGCCTTTCTGCTCGGTTTCCTTCCGATGCTCATCATTCATCGCGCCAGGCTCTGGTCACTCAAGCGGCGGATGGAACCGGCGGAGCGCCACGTCTCGGTGGCGCCGCCCCAGCCGATGGCGACGTCGAACGAAAGCGCCGGCATCAAGGCGGAACGGGTGGCGACCGACAGCAAGGCATGGCCCACGACATGACCAGTCCGATCTTCGTCGCAATCGACACGCCGGATCTCGATCGGGCCAGGGCGATTGCTGCGCGTGTTCGCAACCATGTCGGCGGCATCAAGCTCGGGCTCGAATTCTTTTCCGCCAATGGCCGCCACGGCATAAAGGAAATGGCCGAGCTCGGCCTTCCGATATTTCTCGACCTCAAGTTCCACGACATTCCCAACACCGTCGGCAAGGCGATCCAGGCATTGCGGCCGCTCGAACCGGCCATTCTCACCGTTCACGCCGCCGGAGGGCGGGCAATGATGGAAGATGCAAAGGCGGCCGCGCCCACCGGCACCAAGGTTGTCGCGGTCACCGTCCTGACCAGCCTGGACAGTAGCGACTTATCCTCGATCGGACTGGAGCCGAATCCGCACGGGCAAGTCGAGCGGCTGACGGCTCTCGCCAGGGAAGCGGGGTTGGACGGCGTCGTCTGCTCGGGCAACGAAGTCGCCGCCGCCAAGAAATTATGGGCAGGCGGCTTCTTTGTCGTGCCCGGTGTTCGTCCCGCCGACAGCAATTCCGGCGACCAGAAGCGCGTGATGACACCAAGGAAAGCGCTGGACAGCGGCGCGTCGATCCTCGTCATCGGTCGCCCGATCACCCAGGCCGAAGATCCCGATTTGGCCGCGCGGTCGATCGAGGCGACGCTTTAGGCCCCGAAGGAAGTCTCTTTCCATCCCCGTAGACAAAGGCTTGCCCAGCGGCCTATCGGACGCGCGGAAGGAGAAGCCGCATGAGCTGGCTCAACCGCGTTCGCCAGAGCATTCCGTTCCTGCCCAAGCGGGAAACGCCCGATAATCTCTGGCACAAATGCCGCCATTGCGACGCGATGATCTTCACCAAGGAGTGGGCGGAGAATGATTTCGTCTGCCCCCGCTGTGATCATCACGACCGGATCGGCCCCAAGGCCCGTTTCGACTGTCTGTTCGATCCCGGCTATGCGATCCTGCCGCAACCGTCCGTCCGCGAAGACCCGCTAAAGTTTCGCGACAGCAAGCGCTATGCCGATCGATTGAAGGGCGCGCGAGCGCAGACGGCCGAAAGCGATGCCCTGGTCAACGCCTCCGGGACCGTGGAGGGGCGCCGCGCGGTGGTCGGCGTTCAGGATTTCGCCTTCATGGGCGGATCGATGGGGCTTGGCGTCGGTGCCGCCTTCATCGCCGGCGCGCGGACGGCGATCGCCGAACGCTGCCCCTATATCATCTTCACCGCCGCTGGGGGCGCCCGGATGCAGGAGGGCATATTGTCGCTGATGCAGATGCCGCGCACCACGGTGGCTATCGCCGAACTCAAGGAAGCCGGGCTTCCGTACATCGTGGTGCTGACCGATCCGACGACGGGCGGGGTCACGGCCTCCTATGCGATGCTGGGCGACGTCCAGATCGCCGAACCGGGTGCGCTGATCGGCTTTGCAGGGCAGCGCGTCATCGAATCGACGATCCGGGAGAAATTGCCGGAAGGATTCCAGCGCGCCGAATATCTGCTTGAACATGGCATGGTCGACATGGTCGTGCATCGCGAGGATCTTCGCCCGACTCTCGGCCGGCTGATCGCCTATCTGACGCCCGACCGGGCGGCCGCCTGATCTTCCTTCTCCTGCGGAAGGGAGAAAATCAAAATGGCCGACCACGCCGTTTCCGACCATCCCGGAGTTCGCCACCAGCTCGAGCGGCTGGCCGCACTGTCGCCGGGCGCCGATATATTGGGCCTGGAGCGGATCGGTGCGCTGATGGATCGGCTGGACCATCCCGAGCGGCGCCTGCCACCCGTCCTCCATGTTGCGGGAACCAACGGCAAGGGATCCACCTGCGCCTTTTTGCGGGCCGGGATCGAGGCGTCGGGCCTCAAGGCCCATGTCTACACCAGTCCCCATCTGGTGCGGTTCAACGAGCGGGTCAGGATTGCGGGACAGCTGATCGAAGATGATTTGCTGGCCGCCTTGCTCGCGGAAGTCCTGGATGCCGCCGACGGGATCGGCGCGAGCTTCTTCGAAATCACCACGGCCGCCGCCTTCCTCGCCTTCGCTCGTACGCCCGCCGACGCCTGTATCGTCGAGGTCGGTCTCGGCGGCAGGCTCGACGCCACCAACATCATCCCGGCACCGCTCATTTGCGGCATCGCCCAGCTGGGCATCGACCACCAGGCCTTTCTCGGCAGCCGCTTGGAAGATATTGCGGCAGAAAAAGCGGGCATCGCCAAGCCTGGGGTTCGCCTCGTCACCCAATATTATCCCGACAGCCTCGCCGCCCGGATCGGCGAGACGGCTGTCGCGGCCGGCGCGATCTGGCTGCCACGCGGCGGCGAATGGGATGCCACCGTCTATCGGCAGCGGCTTCATTATCGCGACGAGCGGGGAAAGCTCGATCTTCCCCTGCCCCGCCTGCGGGGCGCGCATCAGGCGACGAACGCGGCGCTGGCGATCGCGATGCTGCGCCACCAGGATCGCTTGCCCGTGCGCGAGTCCGCCTTGCGCGCAGCGATGGGATGGGCCGACTGGCCGGCGCGACTCCAGCGTCTGGAAGCAGGGCCGCTCGCCAACCTGCTGCCCCACGGTTCGGAGCTCTGGCTCGACGGCGCTCATAATCCCGCCGCCGCCCGGGCGGTGGCCGATTTCTTCCGGGCTCATGTCCCGGCCGAACGGCCGTTCCACATCGTCTTCGGCCTGCTCGCCAACAAGGACGCTGCCGGCGTACTGAAGCCCTTCGCCAACCGTTCGATCACACTCCACGCGGTGCCGGTGGCATCGCACCCCCATCATCCGCCATCGGACCTCGCCGCCGCCGCGAAAGCTGCGGGCCACGGCGCCTTGGTCGCCGACAATGTCGAAGCTGCGCTCGGATGGATCGCCCGCCACAGCGATCGCGCGCACCCGCCGATCGTGCTGATCCTGGGGTCGCTCTACCTTGCCGGCGAAGTCCTGCGGAAGAACGATCAACCGCCGGTTTGAGCGGCGTCTTTCCTCGCGTCTCCTTCACCTTCCACACCTGCGCTACCGATCGAGGCATCGATGAGACCGGATCTCATCATCAGCCAGAAGAGCAGAATTCCCGGCAAGGCGGCGGCGGTGGTGAGAAGGTAGAAATTCACATAACCCATGGATTCGACCAAGGCGCCGGCAGTGGTTCCGGTTAGAAACCGTCCCACCACGCTCGCCGCGGCCGAGATCAGCGCATATTGTGACGCTGTGAATCGCAGATCGGTGAGCGCCGAGAAATAAGCGACGACGGTGACGCCACCAATCCCGCTCGCGATATTTTCGAACAGGATCGCACCCGCCAGTCCGATATTGCTGTGCCCCGCCTGGGCAAGCAAAGCGAAGGTGAAATTCGACACGCCCATGAGGATGAGGCTGATCAGCACCGAACGCTTCATCCCGATCTTCGAATACATGATCCCGCCGATGAAGATGCCTATCAGATAGGCCCAGAAACCGACGCCGACGTCGTAGATGGCGATTTCGTCATTCGTGAACCCGGAATCATCGAGAAGCAGCCGAAGCGTGAGTTGGCCGAGCGTATCGCCGATCTTGTGCAGCAGGATGAACAGGAGGACGAGCAAAGCTCCGCTCCGCTGAAAGAATTCCGTGAACGGGCCATAGACCGCCCTTGCAGCGGCGATCATGCCACGTCGCTCCTTGGGCTCGCGGTGACGGGCGGGTTCGCCGAGTATCAGGCCCGTCAGCATCGCGGGTAGCGCGAAGCCCGCACAGGCCAGATAGGCCATTTCCCAACCGAAACGGGCCGCGACCACGAGAGCCAGCGAGGCTGCGCCGACCGATCCGATCCGCCATCCATATTGGCTCATGCCGGAACCCACGCCGAGTTGCTGCGGCTGCAGCGTCTCGATCCGATAGGCGTCGATGACGATGTCGAACGTGGCTCCGGCGACGCCGACGAGCACGGCCGCATAAGCGGTGTAGAGCAAGCTCGCCGACGGATCGACCAAAGCGAGATTGACGACGGCGGCCATGGCAAAAACGCCGGCAAGGATCAGCCACGACACGCGCTGGCCCAGACGCCCGAGAATTGGAATCCGAACGCCGTCGACGACCCACGCCCATAGGAATTTCAGATTGTAGACCAAGAAAGCGAGGCTGAAGGCGGTGATGCTCTTCTTGTCGAGTCCATCCTGGGCAAGGCGGGTGGTCAGCGTCGCGCCTATCATCGCGTAGGGAAAGCCCGAGGACACGCCAAGGAAGAAGGCGGCGATCGGGCCTGCTTCGGTATAGGGGCGGATGCCTTCGGGAAGGCGGCTGCGCCAGCCTTGCGGGGCGCTTTGACTGGCTTCGCTCATGCGTCTTTGTAACGAACTGCCAACGTTCGGCCAGCCCTCTTCGCCAGTCTTCTTGCTTGCCTTCTCACCGCCACAAAAGCAGTCTCCACAAATGCCCCAAAAGCAGTCTCACAAATGAATGTGTCGACCGGCAATCGTCCCACGGGCGGGCAGCTTGCGCTCGCCGAAAGCATTGCCCGCGGCGAAAGCACGCGTGGCGAGGGCATCACTTCGGTCGACGCCTCGGTCTACACCTCTCCTGCACGCTTCGACGCGGAGATGGGAACGCTGTTCGCCCGGCTGCCGCAGGTGATCGCACCGTCGGCGCTCCTGGCCCGCGCGAATATGGCCGTTCCGCATGACGGGTTCGGCCCGCCCTTGCTGCTCAGTCGGGACAGAGAGGGTGTGGCCCATGTCTTCTTCAATGTCTGCCGCCATCGCGGAACCCGGCTGGTGGAAGGTTCGGCGCCGGTCAGCGCATCCAGGCTGGTCTGCCCCTATCATGCCTGGTCCTATGGTCTCGACGGCACGCTTGCCGCTCTGCCCAGATCCGATTGCTTCCCGGGCCTCGACCGGAAGGATTTTGGTCTCGCCGAATTGCCGTGCCGGGAAGCCGGCGGCCTGATCTGGTTCGCCAGGGAAGACGCGGACTTTTCCGATGCGGACGCCCTCGCGCCGGAGTTCGACGCCTTCGGCCTTGCCGTCCATCATCTGTACCGTCGGCGGGTCCACGATGTCGCGTCGAACTGGAAACTGATCATGGACGCATTCCTCGAAAGCTACCACGTCCAGCGACTGCACGCGTCGAGCATCGGCAAGTTCTTCGCTGACGGGATTACCGCCGCCGACCGGATCGGCGTTCACCAGCGATCGGCAGTGGGCCGCGCCGACTATCTCGCCCGCGTCGATCATAGCGACTGGACCGCCTTGAGGGGAGCGATCACCTTCGCCTATCAGCTTTTTCCGGCGACGATCCTGGTCGTAAGCCCCGACTATGTGAACCTGATGGTGCTGATGCCGCAGGCACCGGACCGTACCTTGGTCGAGGATTTCATGCTGATCCCCAAGCCGCCTTCATCGCCCGAGGAAGAAAGGCATTGGGAAAAGAGCTGGATCCTGCTCGATGAAGGGACGTTCGCGGCGGAGGATTTCCGCGCCGCGGCACTCGGCCAGGAAGGACTGTCTTCGGGCGCGGTCCGTCAACTGACGCTGGGCACGCTGGAAACCGGCATTCATCATTTCCACCGGGCGGTGGAACAGGCCTTGCTTCAAACGTCGTCGTAGAGACTAAGTCCGGGCGGGAGCTTCTTGACCGGCCTGCCGCGAAGCCGAGCGTCGAGAGCGTCCAGCGCGGCCTTCAATATCTTGTCGGTGTAGGGCTTGGTGAGACAACCCAGCGCAAGGCTTCGCGCCTCGACGGGGCAATTGCCGCTCACGAAGAGCACAGGAACGTTTCTGGCTCTCGCCGCCCGGGCAACGTCCAGGCCGTCGCCATCGCCGCTAAGCTTGATGTCGCTCAGGACGAGGTGGATTTCTTCCTCTTCCAGCACTCGCAGGGCATCCGCCAGACTGTCGACAGTTGCGACGACCTCATAACCGTCCTCCTGAAGGAGATGCTCGTTGTCGAACGCCACCAGCACCTCATCCTCGACGATCACGATCCGTCGGATTGTCCTTTCCCGTTTGCCGAACAACATTATAAGCGCGCTTGCCCTCCGGTGGTCGATCTGTTTGCGTAACGAGCGACGACGACATCGGTGCCAGCCGTCACCGGTCGCCTGACGCAAATCGATTTCCGGCCGTCCGACTCAAGCCCTTTGGAGGATCGCCTTGCCGCCGCCCCGCCTGTCCAACGAACCGCAGCGCATCGCAAAACTCCTGGCACGCGCCGGCATCGCTTCGCGTCGCGAGGTCGAACGAATGATCGAGGATCGTCGGGTCGCCATAAACGGTGTTGCTGTCGAAAAGCCCGCAACCCTGTTGACGTCGCTGCAGGGCGTCACCGTCGACGGCAAGCCTGTCAAGGCGCCATTCGCGGCCCGATTGTTCCGGTTCCACAAGCCCACCGGTTTCATCACCACCGCGCACGATCCGAAAGGGCGCCCGACGATCTATGATCGTCTGCCAAGCGGCCTGCCCCGCCTGATGCCTGTCGGACGGCTCGACCTCAACACCGAAGGCCTCCTTCTTCTCACCACCGACGGGGGCCTGAAGCGAGAATTGGAGCTGCCGTCGAGCGGTGTCGAGCGAAGCTATCGCGCCCGTGTGTTCGGCGACGTCAGCCAGGCGCAGTTGGAGGAACTGATCGGGGGCGTCGAGATAGAAGGCGTGCGTTATGGCTCGATCGACGCCAATCTGGAGCGGCGGACCGGCAGGAACGGCTGGGTGGAGATGAAGCTCAAGGAAGGCAAGAATCGCGAAGTCCGACGGGTCCTGGAACATCTCGGCCTCAAGGTCTCCCGTCTGATCCGCACGTCCTACGGGCCATTCGTGCTGGGCGATCTTCCGGCCGGAGCGGTGGATGAGATCCACCAGCATGACTTGGCCGCGTTTCGAAAGACGTTGCGGTGAGGATCATCGCGGGCGCATGGCGCGGACGGCCGCTGGCCGCCCCGGAGGGCGGAGCCACGCGTCCGACCAGCGACCGGGCACGCGAAGGCTTGTTCTCGATATTGACCAGCCGCATCGGCACCTTCGAAGGACTGCATGTCGCGGATCTGTTCGCCGGCACCGGCGCCCTGGGCCTGGAAGCCCTGTCGCGCGGCGCAGCCCATTGCAGGTTCGTGGAGAATGATCGGAATGCGGTGGATGCGATCCGTCGGAACGTCGATCGATTGGGCGCAGCCGAACAGGCGGACGTCATGAGCCAAAGCGTCGAGCATGTTGCACCCCCTTCCCGCCCGTGCGATCTCGTCTTCCTCGACCCGCCTTACGCCACAGGCTTGGCGGAAATGGCGCTGGAACGGCTTCGCGATCCGGCCTGGATGGCCCCGTCCGGCCTCATCAGCGTGGAGAGTGACGGATCCCTGATCGTGCCCTCTTTTTTCGACGTGGCGACCGAGCGGCGCTTCGGCAAGGCCCGTGTCCATTTGCTTCGCCGTCATTCCTGACTGTTGTGCCGATCGCTTCTGTTCACTAACTGTTCGACGTGACCCAGCCCGTTTCCGCCTCGCCCGAACCGCCCTATTTGCGGGGGCTCAATGCGCCGCAGCGCCAGGCCGTGCTGACCACGGAAGGTCCCGTTCTTGTGCTCGCCGGGGCAGGTACAGGCAAGACGGCGGCCTTGACGGCGCGGCTGGCGCACCTGGTCGCGACCCGCCGCGCCTGGCCGTCGGAAATCCTCGCCGTCACTTTCACCAACAAAGCGGCGCGGGAAATGAAGGAACGGGTCGGCCGCATCATCGGCGAAGCCGTGGAAGGCATGCCGTGGCTCGGAACCTTCCATGCGATCGGCGCGCGCATGCTAAGGCGCCATGCCGAGCTGGTCGGACTGCAGTCGAACTTCACCATTCTCGACACGGACGATCAACTGCGTCTGCTCAAACAGCTCATCCTCGCCGCCGATCTCGACGAAAAGAGATGGCCCGCCCGCCTTCTGGCGGGCCTGATCGATCGCTGGAAGAACAGAGGATGGACCCCGGCGCAAGTCGACGCGGCGGAGAGCGAGGGATATGCCAACGGCAAGGGTGCCGAGCTCTACGCCCGCTACCAGGAACGGTTGAAGACCCTCAACGCTTGCGACTTCGGCGACCTGCTGCTGCACATGTTGACGATATTGCGCACCCACCGCGACGTGCTGGAACATTACCAGCAGCGGTTCAAATACATCCTCGTCGACGAATATCAGGATACCAACCAGTCCCAATATCTGTGGCTGCGGCTGCTGGCGCAGGAGCGGAAGAATATCTGCTGCGTCGGTGATGACGATCAGTCCATCTATAGCTGGCGTGGCGCCGAGGTGGCGAACATCCTTCGGTTCGAGAAGGATTTCCCGGGGGCCACGATCATCCGGCTGGAGCAGAATTACCGGTCGACCCCCCATATCCTCGCCACTGCTTCGGGCCTGATCGCTCATAATGGCGGCCGTCTGGGCAAGACTTTGTGGACCGAGCATGGCGAAGGCGAAAAAGTGCAGGTCGTCGGCATATGGGATGGTCCGGAAGAAGCCCGGAGGGTCGGCGAGGAAATCGAGGCGGCCCAGCGCCGTGGAACCCGCCTCGACGATGTCGCGATCCTGGTCCGCGCCCAGTTCCAGACCCGCGAGTTCGAGGATCGGTTCATCGCCATCGGCCTCCCCTATCGGATCGTCGGCGGCTTCCGCTTTTACGAACGCGCGGAGATCAGGGATGCGCTTGCCTATCTGCGGGTGATCGCGCAGCCCTCGGACGATCTTGCCTTCGAACGGATCGTCAACACGCCGAAGCGTGGTCTGGGGGACAAGGCGGTCGCCAAGATCCATGCGCTGGGACGGGCCGCGGGGCTGCCGCTTCTGGCGGCGGCGGCGCAAATCCTCGACAGTGACGAATTGACCCCGCAGGCGCGCCGCGCGCTCGCCAATCTGGTCGGCGATTTTGCCCGCTGGCGCGCCCGTCTCGACGAACTGCCCCATCCCGAGCTCGCGCGGCTGGTGCTCGACGAATCCGGCTACACGGCCATGCTCCAGGCGGACCGGTCGGCCGACAGCGCCGGACGGCTGGAGAATCTCACCGAACTGACCCGGGCGATGGAGGAATATGAAACGCTCGGTGCCTTCCTCGAGCATGTCAGCCTGGTGATGGACAATGATGCGGACCGCGACGCGGAGAAGGTCACCATCATGACCATCCATGCCGCCAAGGGACTCGAATTCGATACCGTCTTCCTCGCCGGCTGGGAGGAAGGCGTCTTCCCATCGCAGCGGGCGCTGGACGAAGGCGGCAATGCCAGCCTGGAAGAAGAGCGGCGGCTCGCTTATGTCGCCATCACCCGGGCGCGGCGAAAATGCTTCATCATGCATGCGGCCAATCGCCGCATCTACGGTCAGTGGACCTCGTCCATCCCGTCCCGCTTCGTAACCGAGCTTCCGGACGCCCATGTCACGCAGGAAAACAGCATGAGCGGCGGCGAAAGCCTTTGGCGGGCCAATTGGTCTGAATATGCCGATCCCTTCGCCGATGTCGCTCGCGGCACAGGTCGGGGTCCCGGCTGGCGACGCGCGGTGAGCGGAGGTTTCGAGCGGGTTCCCCCGCGCGTGATCGAGGCCAAGGCGAGTGCCGTCAGCCTGGGGAATCCGGGCCGGTCCGACATCGAAATCGGTGTCCGCGTCTTTCACAGCAAGTTCGGTTACGGAAAGGTGGCGGAAATCGAGGGCAACAAGTTGGAGATCGACTTCGAACATGCCGGGCGCAAGCGTGTCCTGGACAGTTTCGTCAATCCCGCCTGACGCTCGGTCCGATGTCTGCCGGAGGCAATGATCGGGCCATTGCGGCCTCCTGTCATCGACCGTAGAGCCGCGCCGATGGCAGGCTCCGCCACCCCCTTCGCCTATCGCGATTTCCGCTTCTACTGGATCGCCAGGCTCGGCTCCACGATCGCGCAGATGTGCATGGTGATCGTGATCGGGTGGCAGGTTTACGACATTGCCCGCCTGACCATGGACACGCGCGAGGCGGCGCTGCAGCTGGGCCTGGTAGGCCTGGTCCAGTTCATACCCCTGTTCGCGCTGACCCTGGTGACCGGCTGGCTTGCCGACCGCGTCGACCGGCGGATCGTCGCCCGGGGATCGATCGCGCTCGAACTGGCATGCGCCGCCGCGCTCGGCTGGCTGGCTTATACCGGTACGACCACGCTTACCGACCTGTTCGTCATAGCCGGTTTCCTGGGCGTCGCCCGCGCATTTGCCGGGCCGGCTCTCGGCGCGCTTGCCCCCAATTTGGTTCCGCGCGCAATCCTGCCCAAGGCGATCGCGATGAGTTCCATCGCCTGGCAATCGGGCGCCGTCGCGGGGCCTGCTTTGGGCGGCTATCTTTACGCCTGGGCTCCGGTCATGCCCTATGCCGTCAGTGCCGGACTGTTCGCATTGTCCCTGTTGTGCATGTTTCTGGTCCGGCCCGTAACGCGACGGGCCATCGAAGGATCTCGCAATCCCTGGCGGCAGATGGTCGACGGGCTCCATTATGTCCGCCACCACCGTCTCGTCCTGGGCGCGATCTCCCTCGATCTTTTTGCCGTGCTGCTTGGCGGCGCCACCGCCATGCTGCCGATCTTCGCGCGGGATATCCTGCAGGCGGGCCCGACCGGCCTCGGTCATTTGCGAGCCGCCCCCGCCGTGGGTGCGACGCTGACGGCGCTCTGGTTTTCCTTCTACCCGCTGAAGAATAATGTTGGCGCCAAGATGCTCGGCGCAGTGGGCGTGTTCGGAGCGGCGACGATCCTCTTCGGCCTTTCCCGCTCCATGCCATTGTCCCTGTTCTGCCTGGCGCTGCTGGGTTCGGCCGACATGTTGTCCGCATATGTGCGCCAGTCGCTCATCCAGCTCTACACGCCGGATCCGATGCGCGGCCGTGTCTCTGCCGTTTCATCCCTTTTCATTTCCGCCTCGAACGAACTCGGCGAGGCCGAGTCGGGCTTCCTCGCCGCCCTGATCGGCCCGGTCACGGCCGTTGTGGCAGGCGGATTCGGGGCGATCGCCGTGACATTGCTCTGGGCCAGATGGTTTCCGGAACTCCGCCTCGCACGAAGCTTCGATCCACCCGCGGAAGGCAGCCAGGCATCCGCTCCTGAAAGATGATTGAATCGGCCCTCTTTTGGATCGGGCCTTGACATCACTTGGCGCGATTGGAACATTGTTGTCCATTCTGCAAAAGAATGACCTGATGAGGCAGCGCGCGCTGCCAACAAGATCATAAAGGGGGACGCCGTCGAAGTGGTTACCGGACATGGCCGGCTACGTGAATTGGCGTGGACCGTGCCTCGGCGGCTGCTTTGTCTCGGTGATCCCGGAAAAGGAGTTTGAATGAAGCGGGCCCTGGCGACTCTGGCTGCAATCCTCTTGATGGGCGCGGCCAATCCTCCTGCTGACCCTTATGACATCGTCATTCGCGGGGGGCGCGTCCTCGACGGCGGCGGCAATCCCTGGGTGAGGGCCGATGTGGCCATCAAGGACGGCCGCATCGTTCAAGTCGGCACGGTCACCGGTAAAGGTGCACAGGAAATCGACGCGAAGGGCCGATATGTCGCGCCGGGCTTCATCGACATGATGGATCAGTCCGGCCGAGCTTTGCTGCAAAGCGGCCTCGCCGAGAACAAGATCCGGCAGGGCGTCACCACTGTCATCGCCGGCGAAGGCGGCACACCGGTCGAGGCCGCGAAGATCACCGATTATTTCCGCCAGCTCGAGCAACAGGGCATTTCCGTCAATTTCGGGACTTATTATTCGTCCGCGCAGGCGCGCGGTAAAATCATCGGCGATGGCGAAGGCAGGCCCACGCCCGCCCAGATGAAGGCGATGCAAGAGGAAGTCGACACGGCGATGCGCGCGGGTGTCTTCGGTATCAGCAGCGCCTTGATCTATGCGCCCAACAGCTTCCAGACGACAGCCGATCTGATCGCCCTTGCCAAGGTTGCCGGCCGGTGCAACGGTTTCTACGCCACCCATATGCGCGACGAAAGCGCCGACCTTCTGAAAGCGATCAACGAGGCGATCGAGATTGGCGAGAAAGGCGGCGTGAAGGTGGAGATCTTCCATTTGAAGGCGGCTTTCGCCCCACTCTGGGGCAAGCTGATGCCTCAAGCCGTGGCGGCTATCACGGCCGCACGGGCTCGCGGCGTCGACATTGCCGCAGATCTCTACCCCTATACCGCCGGCGGTACCGGACTCGACATCACGGTACCAAGCTGGGTGTGGTCCGAAGGCCGCGCCAAGGGCATAGAGCGACTTCGCGATCCGGCGATGCGCGCCCGCATGAAGCGCGAACTCGCGGAAGGATCGCAGCCCGGTTGGTCCAATCTGGTCGAGGCCTCTGGCGGTTGGAAGAATATCGTCCTGGCCAACAGCCATCTGGAAAAATATGCCCGCTTCCACGGCAAGAATTTCCAGGAAATCGGCGAAGCGCTCGGCAAGGACCCGGCCGATGTCTCCTGGGACATATTGCTCGAGGCCCCGAAGCGACCGATGGCCCTGTTCTTCATGATGAGCGAGCAGGATATAGAAACCGCGCTCCGTCAGGATTGGACCAGCATCGGCAGCGATGCAGGCGCTTCGGTCAAGTTCGGCGAAATCGACATGCTCGGTCTGCCTCATCCGCGCTCCTACGGCACCGCACCGCGCGTGATCGCCGAATATGTCAAACGCAGGCCCGTGCTCAGCCTCCCGGAAGCGGTCCGGAAGATGACGAGCTGGCCCGCGCAGCGCATGGGGCTTTCCGACCGCGGGCTCGTCCGCGAAGGAATGCGTGCCGACGTGGTCGTGTTCGATTATGACAAACTGGACGATGTCGCCTCCTGGGAAAAGCCCGTCTCAAGCCCGACCGGAATCGAAGCGGTCCTGGTCAACGGAAAGCTGACCTTCGATGGCAAGAAGCACACCGGCGCTCTGGCGGGCCAGGTTCTGCGCCATTCCTGCCCGGGTTGAGTTTCGCGGCTGGCAGCCCTGCTCAAAGAACGGATGAGACGGACACGCGCTGAATAAGGACAAAGGGAGGTGATGATGATCGGTGCCAAGCCCATGCTGGGTCTCATCCTGTTGACGGCCGCCGCTGCCATCGGTGCCCAGGTATCTCTGCCAAATGCGCCTCAGGCTACGCCGGAAGCGGCCGGCACAGCGCTTGCGCCCTCGCTGGACACGACCAAACCGCTCGCGCGGGGCACGCCGATCCCCGCCGACCAGCTGGAGGCCTTCGTCGACGGTTATGTCCGGCAAGGCATGGCGGCCAGTCATGTCGCCGGGGTCACCGTGGGTATCGTCCAAAACGATCGGCCGATCCTCCTCAAGGGCTATGGTATTGCCGGCGTGGATCCGGTGCGTCCGGTGGACCCGCGCAAGAGCCTGTTCCGCATCGGATCGGTGTCCAAGACGATGACCTGGATCGCCTTGCTCCGCGAAGTGGAAAAGGGTCGGGTCAAGCTCGACGATCCCGCGAACAAATATCTTCCGCCCGAGCTTCAGATCCCCGACCAGGGTTTCAAGCGCCCGATCAGGGTGGTCGACCTGATGGCCCATGCGCCAGGCATGGAAGACCGCGCTCTCGGTCATTTGTTCTTCGACACGTCGGAGCGGCTCGTGCCTCCCGCCGATTATCTGGAGAAATATCGCCCGGATCGGGTTCGGGAAGCCGGAGCGCTTTCCACTTACTCCAATTACGGCGTGGCCTTGGCCGGCGAGATAGTCGCCCGGCTGAATGGCACCGATTTCGTCACGGTCGCCGATCGCGAGATATTCGGCCCATTGCAGATGCGCCGGTCGACCTTCCGGGAGCCTTATGAGCCACGTGCCGGACTTCCGCAGCCCATGTCCGCAGCTCTGCAGCCGGACGTTTCAAGCGGCTTCCGCTGGTCGGGCGGGCGCTTCCAGCCGGTCGGATTCGATTTCATCACGTCCGTGGCCTCTGCCGGCTCCATCTCGACGACGGCCGAAGACATGACCCGCTATATGCGCCTGCATCTGCGCAACGGCACACTCGAAGGGACCAGGATCTTCGGACCGGAATCGGCGCGTTTATTCCGCACGCCGATCATGAAGGTGCCGGAGGGTGTCAACGGATGGGCGCATGGCCTCGTCACGTCGCGGCTGCCCGGCGGCTTCACCGGCTATGGCCATGGTGGCGGCACCACGGCCTTCTTCACCTCCATGGTCCTGGTGCCTGAACTTGATCTCGGCATCTTCATCAGCACCAACACGATCGGCGCAAATGCGGTCAGCGGGCCCTTCGCTGCGGCCATCGTCGACCGTTTCTATGCCGGGACGCCGCCCGTGCAGCGGGCGGGCGATCCGGCCTTCGCCGAGCAGGGTGATGATTATGCGGGGACCTGGGTGCTGACGCGGCGCGCTTATTCAGGTCTCGAGAAATTCGTTGGCCTCACCAGTGGGGTGATGGACGTTTCGGTCACCCCGAGCGGCTATCTCGTAACCGCCGGCGCAGGCTCGCCACAGAGCTGGGTGCCTTCAGGAACGCCGGGGCAATTCGTGGCCGCCGACGGAGAGGATCTTCTGAACTTCGTCCTGGACAAGAACGGCCGGCCGACAACCATGTATCAATCCTCCGGCACCAATGCCTATGAGCGGTCCACGCCGCTGATGGGCACGAACATGCTCAACCTGGCCGCTCTGCTGGTGTTGCTGACGGGCTTCGGCCTGTGGGTGGCATTCCTCGCTCGTCGGGCCGCTACCTCGCCGATCCGCAACCAGAGGCTCTCGCATTACTCCTTGCTTGGCGCGGCCGCCTTGTGGATCGCGTCGATCATCTCGGCCTGTTCCTGGTTCCCGATGTTCGGCGGTCCGGGCCGTTCGATGTACAATTGGCCGGCCACGCCATTGCTATTGGGTTCGATCCTGGCGCTTGCGGCGACCCTGGCCACGATCGTCGCGTTCATAATGATGGTTCTGCCCAGACGCGGTACGGGCCGTGCGGAAGCCGGCTGGACGGTCAGCGCCTATGTTCGTCAGACCCTCGCGATCCTCCTGTTTCTGTTTCTCGCCTTGATCGTCGGAATGCGGGGTGGCCTCAGCCCCTGGGCTTGACCTCCCTCTTCGTCGTCAACTGACCAGCGGGGCCTGTTCGAATGCAAAAGCCGCACCGAGGTGGCTGCGCAGCGGCTCTCGTCCGCTTGCGCTGCGAGAACCCTTGATCTAGCGCTTGGCCCAAGCGGACGACCGCACGGCTTCGAACGGCTCGAAACAGGGCCAGACACAGAGCACAGGAGAAATCGATATGAGAGCGGCAAGCATCCTGGAGACGATCGGCAACACCCCCCATATTCGGGTGAATCGTCTGTTCGGATCGGCGGAAGTCTGGATCAAGTCCGAACGGTCCAACCCCGGGGGTTCGATCAAGGACAGGATCGCGCTGGCGATGATCGAAGATGCCGAACGGTCGGGTGCCCTGAAGCCCGGTGGTACGATCATCGAACCGACATCCGGCAATACCGGAATCGGACTTGCCATGGTGGCCGCGGTCAAGGGCTATCGGTTGGTCCTGGTCATGCCGGAGAGCATGAGTCTGGAAAGGCGCAGGCTGATGCTTGCCTATGGCGCGAGCTTCGATCTCACGCCCCGGGAGAAGGGCATGAAGGGCGCCATCGAGCGCGCTCAGGAACTGCTCTCAACGACCGAGGGCGGCTGGATCCCGCAACAATTCGAAAACCAGGCGAATATCGATGTCCATGTCCGCACGACCGCACAGGAAATATTGAACGATTTCCGCGACAATCCGATCGACGTGCTGATCACGGGTGTCGGCACGGGCGGTCATATCACCGGTTGCGCGCAGCTGTTGAAGAAGGAATGGCCCAGCCTCAAGGTGTTCGCGGTGGAGCCGACACTGTCGCCGGTCATTTCCGGCGGCCAGCCCGGCCCCCACCCGATCCAGGGCATTGGTGCCGGTTTCGTGCCGAAGAACCTGCACACCGACCTTCTCGACGGCACGATCCAGGTCGATCCTGCCGATGCCAAGGAATGGGCGCGCCGCGCCGCCCGCGAGGAGGGTGTCCTGGTGGGCATCAGTTCGGGCGCAAGCCTTGCCGCCGTATCGCAGAAGCTGAAGGAATTGCCCCAGGGCAGCCGGGTGCTGAGCTTCAACTACGATACTGGCGAGCGTTATCTGTCGGTACCGGATTTCCTTCCGGAAGAGTGACGGCGAACATTAAACCTGTCGCAAGGCCAGGTCCTCCCCTTTGCGGAAGGACCGGCCGGCCTGGTCTGTCCCTGCCAAGGTGAGGAACCGCGCTGACACGCCTTGCGTTAAGCTCCCGAAACAAAAAGGGAGGATTGGCCATGAGCGATAATAGGGAACGTGAAACGACCATTATCGAGACCCGCGAACGTGGAGGGGGCGGTGTCCTGATCGCGGTCATTCTGCTTCTCGCCGTGCTGGCGCTGCTTTTCTATCTCTTCGGCGGTCAGCTTCTGGGCGGCGGCGATGCAAGCGACGTGAACGTGAAGGTGGAGACTCCGGCGACACCCACTCAATAGGCGATTTGATTGCTTGCGAGGAGCCGGCACGACCGCTGTAGGGAACCCTGTTTATCCACTCAGCGTTTCGCCTCTGTAACTATCACAGCGTGGAGTGAGTGATGAGCGACCAAGACCGAGACCGGGAACCGGTAAGGCCGGAGCCGATTCGTGAAACCGAGCGAACCACAGTGATCCAGACGGACCGCGGTCGCGGCGGCGGCGGTATCATGATCGCCATCATCCTCCTGATCGCCGTCCTCGCCCTGCTCTTCTTCCTGTTCGGCGGCGATCTGACGGGCGGTGCCGACAAGGGAGACATCAACGTCAATGTCGAAGCACCCGAACTGAAACTGCCCGACGTCGACCTGAAAGTTCCGGACGTCGACATAGATGTGAATAACGAGCCGTCGGAGAACAAAGGCTGAAGCCCGGTTCCAGATCTTATCGGTGAACGGCGGCTGACGGATTCATTCAGCAATTCATCAAGCGAATCAAAGCATAAGCCAGCTTGTCGGCTGAGGCCGGCCCCTCGGGTTGCGTAACGAGGGAGGGGCCGGCGCTCCATGAGCGCCGGCCTCTACCATTCCGGCTTCCTCAGCAAAGCTTGGCTGGACCGTCGATCAAAAGGCTTCCGCCGGGAGCGCCATCAGGCTCTCGGACCCCGACTCGATCTTCCGGCGAAGCGCATTGGTTTCCGGAAGGATACGATCGGCGAAGAAGCGCGCCGTCATCAGCTTGGCCTCGTGGAAATCCTTGTCTTCCGTGCCCTCGGTCAGCAATTTGGCGCTCGCCTTGGCCATGCGCAGCCACATCAGGCCAAGCGAGACGATCCCCATCATGGTCATATAGGGGTAGGCCGCCGCACCCGCATTGTTGGGATTGGCAGGGCCGTTCTGCATCAGCCACATCGTCGCGGTCTGCAGATCGCCCGCGGCGCGTTCCAGACCGGCTGCAAGCGCGGCGTTCCTGTCGTCGCCTTTGGCTTCGGCCACCTCCTCCATCACCAGACGAAAGAAGGCCTGCACCGCGCGGCCGCCATTCTGGCCAAGTTTGCGGCCGACCAGATCGAGCGCCTGGATGCCGTTCGTTCCTTCGTAGATCTGGGCGATGCGGGCATCGCGCACGAACTGCTCCATTCCCCATTCGCGGATATAGCCGTGCCCGCCATAGACTTGCTGGGCATTGACCGCGGCGTCGAAGCCTTTGTCGGTCAGATAGCCCTTGATGACCGGCGTGAGCAGCGAGATCAGGTCCATCGCCGATTCTCGTTCTTCCTCGGTCTGGGCCTTGCGGCTGATGTCGACCTGCAGCGCGCCCCAGAGGATGAGCGCCCGGGCCGCTTCGTTGAAGGCCTTGGCCTCCATCAGCAGGCGGCGGACGTCCGGATGGACGATGATCGGATCGGCCTTTGCACCTTCCTCGCGCTGCTCCGCGACAAGCGCCCTGCCTTGCCGGCGGTCCTTCGCATATTGTACCGCGTTCTGATACGCGACCTCGCCTTGTGCCAGCCCCTGAAGACCTACGCCCAGCCGCGCCGCATTCATCATGATGAACATCGCCGCGAGGCCCTTTTCCGGCTCTCCGACCAGATAGCCTGTGGCCCCGTCATAATTGAGCAGGCAGGTCGAGTTGCCGTGGATCCCCATCTTTTCCTCGATGGAGCCGCAAAGGACGCCATTGCGCTCGCCCAGCGAGCCATCCTCGTTCACCAGAAATTTGGGGACGATGAAAAGAGAAATGCCTTTGACGGTATCCGGGGCGCCGCTGATCTTCGCCAGGACCAGGTGGATGATGTTTTCGGCCAGATCATGCTCGCCCGAGGAAATGAAGATCTTGGTTCCCGAGATCTTGTAACTGCCGTCAGGCTGCGGTTCCGCCTTGGTGCGAAGCAGGCCGAGGTCCGTGCCGCAATGCGGCTCGGTCAGATTCATCGTTCCGGTCCAGCGGCCGGACACCATGTTCGGCAGATATTTGAGCTTCTGCTCGTCGCTGCCCTTGACCAGGATCGAAGCGATCGCGCCCTGGGTCAGGCCGTGATACATTTCGAAAGCCTGGTTGGCCGAGAGCAGATATTCGCTGATTGCGGTCGCCAGAATCTGGGGAAGCCCCTGCCCGCCAAACTCCTCCGGCGCCGAGAGCGTGGTCCAGCCGCCCGCAACGAACTGATCATAAGCTTCCTTGAAGCCCGGGGGCGTCGTGACCGATCCATCGTCGTGACGGACGCAGCCGTGCTCGTCACCGACGCGATTCAACGGCGCGAGCACTTCTTCCGAAAAGCGTGCGCCTTCCGTCAGGATCGCTTCGATCAGATCGGGCGTCGCATTTTCGAAGCCCGGCATGTTGGAATAGCGTTCGAGGCCGAGCACATGATCGAAAATATAGCGTGTTTCGCGGACGGGGGCGGAATAGCTCGGCATTCGAAAGGACTCCTCGATAGACGGCCCGCCTGGGACCGGGATTGTCGGATGGCTTCAGGACGATCCCGAAAGGTCGAGCACCTCGATCGTGGCAACGAATTGTTCAAGTTCCGCGATCGTCGCATCGATGTCGACCCGCTGCTTCTTCAGGAGGTCGACCCTCTCGAGACACTTGCGGATCGTCACCCGACGCTGCGACTCGCGATTGTCGCCGATGTCGTAAAGATCGATCATCTCGCGGATGTCGGCCAGGCTGAACCCGACCCTCTTGCCACGAAGAATCCAGGCGAGACGTGCCCGATCCCGCCAGGAATAGATTCGCGCCAGACCATGGCGATGGGGCGCGATCAGCCCTTCGTCCTCGTAAAATCGAAGCGCGCGGGCCGTGACGCCGAATTCGTCGCACAGATCGGTGATCGAATAAATTTTCGCATGGCCTTCCGGCCCGCGAAAGTCGGAATGGAGAGCGGTATCGAGCATGTCGGTCCGTTACTTTACGTTCACGTCAACGTCAAGAAAAAGCGGGCACAGCCGGCTTGCGGACCTCTTCACCCGTTCTCCGAGAGCCCCGCGCAGAGCGGCTCGCCGACCAGATCCTTCGCCTTCATCGCATCCTCGACCGTTCCGCCCTTCTTCATGAAAGTCGCGCCGTCCATCCGGGCACGCGCGCCGCAATAATAAGAACAGCCGTCCGGGATGGTATCCGACAAAGTGATGGCACCGTGCTTCATCGTCGCCTCGATCTCGCAGGCCTGGTCTCCGGCCATGGTCAGGCGTAATCTTTGCCCGTCTCGGACAGCTTCACCGGCGCCGGAACAATTGTGGAGATTGCCTCCCCAGACGACGAGGCCGAACTGGGCGGGACCTTTGTCCGTGTCGACGATGCAAAGCTGGTTGGGCTGCTTGACCGAGCCGCTTTCGTAGAGGCCGGTCAGACCGAGGTCGGCAACGATTCGATTTTCCGCGCCAACGCCGCCTGCAGCGGCGGAGAAGTTGTTCGACGGCTGCTCGGACGATCCGCAACCCGCCAGCATTATCAGAGCGATCAGGGACTTTTTCATGGCCTTACTCCTCGGCAAACCCTGGCAGCAGGGCGGGATTCGGACAAGCTCGCAGGGCGAGTAGACCGATCATTGCAATTCTATGACCGAGGAGGGGCGACAAAGCCGTCCGCACTTCCTATATGGCCGGCAACGGGCAATCACGCACAAGGGTCGGAACCTAAAGCGATGCTGACCACTCATCCATTCGATGACGACAAGCTGCGTGAGGAATGCGGCGTCTTCGGTATATGGGGCGCCGAAACTGCGTCCGCCATCGTCGCATTGGGTCTCCACGCGCTGCAGCATCGCGGGCAGGAAGCTGCGGGGATCACCAGCTGGGACGGCCGCGCCTTCCATGCGCACCGCGCCCAGGGTCACGTAGCCGGCAATTTCGACCGCGACGATATCATCCGCAGCCTCGCCGGCGAAGCCGCGATCGGGCATGTCCGCTATTCCACAACCGGCGAGACCGCCCTTCGCAACGTCCAGCCCTTGTTCGCGGAATTGAGCGGCGGCGGCTTTGCCATCGCCCATAACGGCAACCTCTCCAACGCGGCAAAGCTCAGGAAGGAACTGAACAGGCGCGGTTCGATCTTCCAGTCTACCTCCGACACCGAAGTCATCATCCATCTGGTGGCGACATCGAATTATCGAACCCTGCTCGATCGTTTCATCGACGCGCTGAAGCAGGTCGAGGGCGCTTATTCTCTCGTCTGCCTGACCAATGAAGGAATTATCGCCTGCCGCGATCCGCTGGGCATCCGGCCGCTGGTGATGGGCAGGCTTGGCGACGCTTATATTTTTGCATCCGAGACGGTCGCGCTGGACGTGGTCGGCGCGACCTATATCCGGTCGGTGGAGCCGGGCGAGCTCATCATCGTTTCCGAACGCGGACTGAAGTCGATCCGCCCGTTCGCGCCGGTCCGGCCCCGCCCGTGCATATTCGAGCACGTCTATTTCTCGCGTCCCGACAGCATCGTCGACGGGTCTTCGGTCTATTCGGTCCGGAAGCGGATCGGCGCGGAGCTGGCGATCGAGAATCCGGTGGCGGCCGATTATGTCGTACCGGTGCCTGACAGCGGCGTGCCGGCGGCGATCGGCTATGCCCAGCAATCTGGAATCCCGTTCGAGCTTGGCATCATCCGCTCGCATTATGTCGGCCGGACCTTCATCCAGCCGGGCGATCAGGTCCGGCACCTCGGCGTCAAGCTGAAGCACAATGCCAACAGCGCACTCATTCAGGGCAAGAGTATCGTCCTCATCGACGATTCGATCGTCCGCGGCACGACCAGCCTGAAGATCGTCCAGATGCTTCGCGACGCCGGCGCGCGCGAGGTGCATATGCGGATCGCCAGCCCGCCGACCCGCCATAGCTGCTTTTACGGCGTCGACACGCCCGAAAGGGCCAAACTGCTGGCGGCCCAGATGAATGTCGTCGAGATGGCCGATTATATCAATGCGGACAGCCTCGCTTTCGTCTCGATCGACGGGCTCTACCGCGCGTTGAGCGAGGACATGCGTGACGAAGGGCAGCCGCAATATTGCGACGCCTGTTTCACGGGCGATTATCCGACCCGTCTTACCGACCAGGAAGAGCATGAGCCGACGGATCAGTTGGCGCTGCTGGCCGAACGCTACGCCTGATGAGCGGATCGCTGGAGGCAAGGCTCGCCCTGGTCACGGGCGCAAGCCGGGGCATTGGCGCGGCGACAGCCATCGCGCTTGCCGCCGAAGGGGCCCACGTCATCCTGACGGCGCGGACGACCGCGGAGCTCGAAGAGGTCGAGGAAAAGATTCATGCCGATGGCGGCAACGCCACCATCGCTCCGCTCGATCTCACCGAAAATGAGAGCATCGCGCGCCTGGCCGCCGCCGTGGGCGAACGCTGGAAGTCGCTCGACATCCTCATTCTCAATGCCGCCATGCTCGGCTCGCTCTCACCGGTATCGCAGATAGACGCCAAGGAATTTTCCAGGGTCCTGACTCTCAACCTGCTCGCGCAGCAGGCGATGATCGCCGCCTTCGACCCGTTGCTCCGCAAGAGCGCGGCCGGCCGACTCATCGCCATCACTTCGAGCGTCGGACAGACGCCCCGCGCTTATTGGGGGGCTTATGGGGCATCGAAGGCGGCGCTGGAGAATCTGGCGCTGAGCTATGCCGAGGAGGTGCGCAACCTCTCGCCGATCAAGGTGGCGATCGTCGATCCCGGCGCCACCGCGACGGCGATGCGTGCACGTGCCTTTCCCGGGGAAGATTCCTCGACCCTGAAGCCGCCAGCCGCCGTCGCCGCGGCGATCGTCGAACTGCTGGGCCAGGACTTTGAGACCGGCCGAAGTCTCAAGATACCGGGCTGATCCTTTCATATCCTCCCACCGGCGCATGGCGGGAGCAGGCGGAAAGTCGGCCCTTCACCGCTTGACCAAGGTCACCTGCGCGACATCGATGCCGCCGCCGCGAAACCCGCCTTCGCAATACATCAGATAATAGCGCCACAATTTGTGGAATTGCTCGTCGAACTCCGGTGGCAGGCGGCGCTCGGCCACCGCTCGATCATAACGCTCGCGCCAGCGTTTCAACGTCTCGGCATAGTGAAGACCGTAGCCGCGACGATCCCGCCATTCGAGGCGGCAATCTTGTGCGATCGCACGGAATCTCTCCTCGCTGATCAGCATCCCGCCCGGGAAGATATAGGTCTGGATGAAGTCCGCATTGGACGCATAACCTTCGAACAGGCTCTCCTTGATCGCTATCAGCTGGAGCGCGGCCCGCCCGCCCGGCTTCAGGACCCGAGCAATGCTTCGCAGGTAGGAAGGCCAATAATCCTGGCCCACGGCCTCCACCATCTCGACGCTTGCCACGGCATCGAAAACGCCGTCGGCATCGCGATAATCCTTGAGTTCAATCGAAACCCGATCACCGCAGCGCGCTTCGGCGAGCCGCTGGTCGGCAAGGTCCTTCTGCTCCTTCGAAAGCGTCAGCCCGACGACATCCACCTGATGATCCCGCACAGCCGCCTCGGCGAGGGAGCCCCAGCCGCATCCGATTTCCAGCAGCCGCTGACCTGGCTTCAAAGCCAAACGATCCAGCAGCAGGCGTAATTTGCGGGCCTGCGCATCCTCCAGGGATTCACTGCTCGTGATGGGCTCGGCGAAGATCGCGCTCGAATAGGTCAGGCTTTCGTCCAGCCAGGCGGCGTAGAAATCATTGCCGAGGTCATAATGGTGCGAGATGTTCCGCCGGGCGCCTTCCTTGTCATTGTCGCGGAAACGATGGGATAGCCTGTTCACCAGGCGGAACAGGCCTTTGGCCCGGCCCGTGTCCCCAAGCCGCTCGCCATTGCGCATGAAGAGACCGAACAGCGGCACCGGGTCGGGACTCGTCCATTCACCCTGCTCCCAGGCCTTGTACCAACCGACCGACCCGGATGTGGCGAGGCGCACCAGCGGCCGCCAGCTGCGAAGATGGACGATGGCGATCGGGCCGGCCGCGCGGCCGCCGAGCGTGCGACGGCTGCCGTCAGGCAGAATGGCTTCGATCGCGCCCTGGGAAAGTCCCCTGTCCACCCGGTCCAGGATGGGATTGAAGCCGCCGCCGAACAGACGTGCGAGCATTCCGCCGCCGGTCGCGAAACCGCGATCGGCGGAAACGAGATGATTGCCTCTCGGCCGCTGGTTCATTCTTGCCCCTCCGAGCGCGCCCTGGGGTCCTTAGATGACGTGAGGCTCCTTGGTGACTTCCCAGCTCTGGCCGCGGGAGACCAAGGCCTGGAGGTCCGGGACCTTCCCCGTGCTGGCCTGCGCATTCTGCTCGACGACAGCGTCTTCGAAGCTGGGCGCGGGATGCTCGTAGATCACGCCGAGCGCCATCGGGAAGGCTCCGAACGGCATATCGACCAGCATATGGGCGATCATCTTGTTAGCGGGCTCGTGCACGATCACGCCGGCGCTCTGCCACTCCCCGTCCACGACGTCGACGACCTTCACACGGAGCGATTCTCGATCAAGGGTCAGGCCCTTCGCGCCGTTGGCGAACAGCATCGGTTCGCCCGCCTTCAGCCAAAGCTGCTTGTCGGCTGCGAATTCCTTGGCGGTAAAGGGCGCGAAAACGTCGTCATTATAGACGATGCAATTCTGGAAGATCTCCACGAAGGAAGCGCCCTTGTGGCTGTGCGCGGCCTTGAGGACATCGGGAAGATTTTTGTTCACGTCGATCCCGCGCGCAACGAAGCGCGCACCGGAACCCAAGGCGAAGGCAGAGGGACTGACCGGCCGGTCGACCGACCCGAACGGCGTCGAGGGCGAGCGGGTGCCGACCCGGCTGGTCGGCGAATATTGCCCTTTGGTCAGGCCGTAAATCTCGTTGTTGAACAGGAGGATCTGGCAGTCCAGGTTCCGGCGCAGCACATGCATCGTGTGGTTGCCGCCGATCGACAGCGCATCACCGTCGCCCGTGATGATCCAGACATCGAGTTCCGGATTGGCGAGCTTGACCCCTGTGGCGATGGCCGGCGCCCGTCCGTGAATGGTGTGGAACCCGTAAGTCTCCATATAATAAGGGAAACGGGACGAACAGCCGATCCCGGAGACGAAGACGATATTTTCCGGGCGCACGCCCAGTTCCGGCATCGTCCTCTGCACGGCCTTCAACACGGCGTAATCGCCGCAGCCCGGACACCAGCGCACCTCCTGGTCGGTAGCGAAATCCTTGGGCGTGAGTTTGACGAGTTCGTTCATCAGCTAAAATCCACGGGTCAGATAGACGATCAGAAGCACGACGAATATCAACATCATGAGCAACGGCAGCGGCCGCTGGGTCATGCCAGGGCCTCCTCGATCGCAGCTTCGATCTCGGCAATCTTGAAGGGTTGGCCGGAAACCTTGTTCACCGGTCGCGCATCGATCAGATATTGATCGCGCAGCAAGGTCTTGAGCTGGCCCTTGTTCATTTCCGGCACGATGACCTTGTCGAAGGATCGGAGCAGGTCACCCAGGTTTCGCGGATTCGGCCAGATATGGCGCAGATGGATATGGGCGACATCGAGTCCCCTCGATCGCACCCGCCGCACCGCCTGGTGGATCGGACCGAAGGTGGAACCCCATCCGACCACTGCAAGCCGTGCACCTTCCGAACCGAGGCAGACATCCTGATCGGGGATGGAATCGGCCACGCCATCGACCTTCGCGAAGCGTGTGTCGGTCATCAGCTGGTGGTTGGCCGGCGCATAATCGATGTGGCCGCTGCCGAAATTCTTCTCGATGCCGCCGATCCGGTGCGTCAAACCCGGCGTCCCCGGCTTGATCCAGACACGCGCCAGCTTCTCGTCTCTCACATAGGGGTTTACGGCCTCTCCCTCGGACGGGGCCTGATCATGAAACCGGACGGGAAAGGGCATATATTCTGCCATGTCCGGCACTTTCCAGGGCTCGGCGGCATTCGCGATATAGCCGTCCGTAAGCAGCATCACCGGCGTCATATATTGGGTGGCGATGCGGCACGCCTCGATCGCGCAGTCGAATGCGTCGGCGGGCGAGCGGGCGGCGATCACCGGCATCGGCGCGTCGCCGTTGCGGCCGTAGACAGCCTGGTAGAGGTCGGATTGCTCGGTCTTGGTCGGAAGGCCCGTCGAAGGCCCGCCGCGCTGCGAGTTGATGATGACCAGGGGCAGCTCGGTCATGATGGCGAGACCCATCGCCTCCCCCTTCAGGGCGATGCCCGGTCCCGACGAGGAGGTGACGCCGAGCGATCCTGCATAGCTGGCGCCGATCGCGCTGCCGATCGCGGCGATCTCATCTTCCGCCTGGAAGGTGGTGACGCCATATTCCTTAAGCCGCGATAAATGATGGAGGATCGCCGATGCCGGCGTGATCGGATAGCCGCCGAAGAACATCGGCAGACCGGCGAGCCTGGCGCCGGCCACCAGACCGATCGAGATCGCCTCGGCGCCGGTGACCGTTCGGTAGAGGCCGGGCTCGGCCGGGGCGGGATCGATATGATGCTGGCGGATCTGCCCGCCGATCTCGGCCGTCTCGCCATAAGCATGCCCGGCATTCAAGGCCGCGATATTGGCTTCCGCAAGCTCGGGCGCCTTGGCGAATTTGGTTCTAAGCCATTGCTCGATCGGACCGCGGTCGCGATCGAACATCCAAAGGGCCAGACCCAGGGTCCACATATTCTTGCAGCGCAGGGCTTCCTTGTTCCCGAGCCCGAACGGCTTGACGGCATCGAGCGTCAGCTGGCTGATGTTGAACCGGATCAATTGCCATCGGGCGAGCGAGTCATCCTCCAGCGGATTGACCTCGTAGCCGGCCTTGGCGAGGTTCCTTGCCCCGAATTCGCCTTCGTCGGCAATGATGAGGCCGCCAGCCTTCAGGTCGGCCACATTGACCTTGAGCGCCGCCGGATTCATCGCGATCAGCACGTCCGGGGCGTCGCCTGCCGTCTCGATCGCGGCCGAGCCGAAATTGATCTGGAAGGCTGAAACCCCGAAAGTCGTACCCTGCGGCGCGCGAATCTCGGCGGGGAAATCCGGGAAGGTGGCGAGGTCGTTTCCGGCCAGTGCCGTCGATAAGGTGAATTGCCCCCCGGTAAGCTGCATGCCGTCGCCGCTGTCGCCCGCGAAGCGGACGACGATCGCTTCCGGCGCGATATCCGCTCCGGCCTCTTCGGGAGTGAGATAATGACTGGCCGTGGCCAAGTGAGTTTCCTTCGCTATCCAAGGGCTGATTAGCCCTGCAACACCCCTGTCACAACCAGTGGCAGCATCGCCAGCATTCATTATGAAATGCCGGTCCGCACCCTAAATGGTGTGTCCGAATCGCTTCGCAAAGACCATTCGCCAGAGTGTTTTAGGTTTAAATTTTTTTCTCGCAGCCGGGATCGCTTCGCATGATCGACAAGAATAGTCTTCCTTATCGCCCGGCCGCAGGCGTGATGCTGCTCAATCCCCATGGCAAGGTGTTCGTCGCGCAACGTCTCGATAGCACGCTGGAGGCATGGCAGATGCCGCAAGGCGGCCTCGACGAAGGAGAGGATGCTCATGCCGGAGCGTTGCGCGAGCTTGAGGAGGAGACCGGAATCGCCCCGGACAAGGTCGATCTGATTCAGCGCTGCCCGATCGATCTCTATTATGACCTGCCCGATGATCTGGTCGGCAAGATGTGGAAGGGCCGGTGGCGCGGACAGCGTCAGACCTGGTTCCTGATGCGCTTTACCGGCAGCGATGAAGATGTGAACCTGGAGACCGCCGAGCCGGAGTTCCGCGCCTGGAAGTGGGCGGATCCCTCCGATCTGCCGGCGATGATCGTTCCCTTCAAGCGCGACCTCTACGCGAATATCCTGAAAGCATTTGCCGACTGGCTTTGAACCGGCGGTGTTGCCGGGGCTGTGCGGGAACACTAAGGATTTCGGATGCGGGGCCTCGAAGATTATGAGAGAAACGTCGTCGAACGATGCGTCGACGAGCCGCTGCTCGATCAGGTCCGGCAATGGGCCGAAATCAATAGCGGCTCCGCCAACCTGGACGGGCTGGCGAAGATGGCGATGGTCTATCGCGACGCCTTTGCCGCTCTGCCAGGCACCCCAAACCTGCTCGAACCCGATCCCAGCGACGTGATGGCCGCAGACGGGTCGCTGCGGGAGACTCGACACGGTCAGAATCTCCACCTGCGGGTGCGGCCGAAAGCACCGGTGCAACTGCTCTTCACCGGCCACATGGACACGGTGTTCGGTCTCGACCACCCCTTCCAGTCCGTATTCTGGCGCAAGGAGGGGGTGCTCGGCGGCCCAGGCGTCGCCGACATGAAGGGCGGAATCGCCGTGATGCTTGCGGCGCTAAAGGCTGTGGAAGGCAGTCCCATCGCCGACCGGTTCGGCTATGAAGTGGTGATCAATAGCGATGAGGAGATCGGCTCTCCGGGCTCCGCCGGCCTGATCGCCTCCGCGGCCCAGGGCAAGCTGGCTGCCCTGACCTACGAGCCCGCCGCCCTGCCCGACGGGACCCTCGCCGGCGCCCGCCCGGGCAGCGGCAATTTCTCGATCTTCGTGTCGGGCCGCAGCGCCCATGCCGGGCGCAACCCTGACGATGGCCGCAACGCCATACTCGCGGCCGCGGATCTCGCCCTTCGACTGGCCCGCATTGAGGGTCCGGGACTGTCCGTCAATCCCGCGCGGATCGAGGGCGGCGGCCCCAACAATGTGGTGCCGGACCGCGCCGTGCTCCGCGTCAACATGCGGCCCGCCGGCCCTGCCGACCAGCGGCGCGCCCAGGCCGAACTGGATGCGGCCGTGGCCATGGTCGCGGGCGCACACGAAGTCCAAATGCACGTCCATGGGGGATTCGGACGCCCGCCCAAGCCCATGGACGCCGCGGCCGAGAGGCTGTTCGCTCTCGTCAAGAAATGCGGCGCGGCGCTTGGGCAGCATATAGATTGGCAAGCTACTGGCGGCGTCTGTGACGGCAATAACATCGCCGCCTGCGGGGTTCCCGTCGTCGATACGATGGGCGTCCGCGGCGGAGGCATTCATTCGGAGGAGGAATATTTGATCGTCGAAAGCCTGGTCGAGCGCGCCCAATTGTCGGCCTTGACCATCCTCCGCCTCGTCCAGGGAGACTATTTGTGAGCTTCCGTGTCCGCCCGGCCTCCAGCGACGATCTTCAGGCTATTTACGAAATGGCCAAGCTGACCGGAGGCGGCTTCACGAATCTGCCGCCGGACAGGACCACCTTGCTGGCCAAGCTGACCAGGTCGGAGACGGCGCTGGCGCGGGCAGCGGACAAGCCGAGCGACGAAATGTTCCTGTTCGTGCTCGAGAATATCGAAACCCGGCAGATTCGCGGCACCTGCCAGGTATTCGGCATGGTCGGCATCGAACATCCCTTCTACTCCTATCGGATGAGCACGCTGACCCAGACCTCGAAGGCGCTGGGAAAGACGTTCCGCAACGAAGCGCTGACGCTCGTGACCGACCTTGAAGGCTGCGCGGAAGTAGGCGGTCTCTTCCTCCATCCGGGGGAACGCGCCGGCGGTCTCGGCATGCTGCTGGCGCGCAGCCGCTATCTCTTCATGGGCCTTCACCGGGAACGCTTTCCCGACAGGATCCTGGCGGAACTTCGCGGCGTGATCGACGAAGGCGGCAATGCGCCCTTCTGGGAAGCGATCGCCGGGCGCTTTTTCGGAATGAGCTTCCAGGAGGCCGACCAATTCAATGCCACGCACGGTACCCAGTTCATTGCCGATCTGATGCCCAAGACTCCGATCTACACCTCGCTGCTTCCCGAAAGCGCCAAGACCGTGATGGGCGTTCCCCATCCGTCGGGCCGCGCTGCGATGAAGATGCTGGAAAGCGAGGGCTTCCGCTTCGAATGCTATATCGACATCTTCGACGGCGGGCCCACCATGACGGCAGCGATCGACCAGATTCGGACGATCCGGGAATCACGGAAGTTCCAGCTGGCGGATGTCGTCGAGGATCTCGCAGGTCCCAAGATGATGGTCGCATCGGGCGAACGGACGAGCTTCGCCGCTTGTTACGGCCAGATCGAGGATCTCGGTGACGGCTCTGCGAAGCTTAACCGCGACGCAGCCGGCCTGCTCGGCATCGAACCCGGCGCGACCTTCCTGGCGATGAGCCGCTGACATGGAAGCGACGGAGATCAATTTCGACGGGATCATCGGGCCCAGTCACAATTATGCGGGCTTGAGCCACGGCAACATCGCTTCGTCGAACAGCAGGGGCATTATTTCCCGTCCTCGGGCTGCCGCGTTGCAGGGTGTAGCGAAGATGCGGCACAATATCCGCCTCGGTCTGCCGCAAGGCGTGCTCCTGCCCCACCCCCGCCCCGATCGGAAATGGCTCGTCGAGCTTGGCACCGATGTCGAGACTGTACCCGCCTCTTTGCGCCCGGCCGCCTTTTCCGCTTCGGCTATGTGGGCCGCCAACGCGGCGACGGTCTCGCCCGCGCCGGATTGCGGGGACGGTCGCTGCCACCTCACCGTGGCCAATCTTCGCACGATGCCGCATCGCAGCCATGAATGGCCGGCAACCCTGGCCCAGCTTCGCCTCGCCTTTGCGGACGACCGCCATTTCGTGGTGCATCCGCCCGTCCCCGGCACCTTCGGCGACGAAGGCGCCGCCAATCATATGCGGATCGGATCGAGCCATGGCGCGGCTGCTGTCGAATTGTTCGTCTATGGCGAACGCGGGGGGGCCTATCCGGTGCGCCAGCATGAGGAAGCATCGCAGGCCATCGCCCGTCTCCATTGTCTCGACCCCGATCGTACCATGTTCGTCTGCCAGGCCGAGGAGGCGATCGCGGCCGGGGCCTTTCACAACGACGTGGTCGCGGTCGCGAACGAAAATGTCCTCTTCGCCCACGAACAGGCCTTTGCCGGCCGGGCCGCCCTCTTCGAAGAGCTCCGCCGCCGGGTACCGGACCTGGAAATCGTCGAGGTGCCGGCAGCCGCTGTCAGCCTGGGCGAGGCGATCAGCAGCTATTTGTTCAACGGCCAGCTCGTGACACTGCCGACGGGCGCAATGGCGCTCATCCTGCCGGAAGAAGCACGCGAGCTGCCCTCCGTCCACGCCTGGCTTCTGCAAATGGTGGCGGGAAATGGGCCGATCCGGGAGATATTCTTCGTCGACGTCCGTGAATCCATGGCCAATGGCGGCGGACCAGCCTGCCTCAGGCTTCGCGTCGTCGCCGCGGCGGAGACGATCGATCCCCGCTTCCTGGTCGACGCGGTAAAGCTCGACCGGATCGAAGCCTTGATCGCAGACCATTGGCCCGAGGAGATCGCACCGGACGACCTCCTCAAGCCCGAACATTGGGTGCACATGGAGGAGGCGCGAACGGCCCTGCTCCACATGCTCGACCTGGAAGAGCTGACCGTCGAATAGGACCGTTTATTCGGCGCTCCAGAATATGTCGATCGCGGCGTCCAGCTCGCCGATCACGCGGCCGATCGCGAGCGATGAAAGCGGTCCTTCCTTGATCGCCTGCTCCAACCGCTCCCGCCTCTGAGTGCCGGCCAGTACGATCATCACTGCGCGGGCCGACGAGATGGCGGCGGCAGTCAAGGTGATGCGTTCGCCGGGATTGTCATTCGGCATAGGGTCCGGGCGGACGCCGACCGCGCGGCGCTCGCGGGGACCGGCCACGGCACGGTCGAAATCGGGTCCGGGCAGCAGGCCGGCAGTATGACCGTCGTCGTCCACGCCCAGACAGACCAGATCGAGCGGCCAATCGATCAGCGCCAGCCGTGCGTCGGCGAGGCGACCGGCCTCGCGATAGTCGCCCAGCGCCGATTCGTCGACTAGGGAGACCAGCTTGGCGCCCTTGGATCCGAAAATTCCGTCGAGCTTGCTGAAGGTGCTGGCCGCATCGTCCAGCGCCACCAGCCGGTCGGCAACGGGAAGGATGGTGACCTTCGACCAATCGAGGTCGGAACGCTTCGCCAAGGCAGCATAGACTTCGTCCGGTATGGTAGCGCCCGGCAAGGCGATCCTGGCGCCGTCATGCGCTTCGATCGCGCTTTCGATCACGAAGCCGATATCGCCGGCCACCTGCTCCGCCATCTCGGCCGGGGAATCGAACTCCCACCATTCGATTTCGTCCATGCCGCTTGTCTCCCTGATTGGTGTCTGCGGAACCGCGCCCTCCGTGGTCGGTTCCATTCGCGCAGCCTGTAGAGGAGACAAGCCATGCCTGCAAAATCAAAGGCGCAGCAAAAGGCGGCTGGGGCCGCTTTGTCGGCCAAGCGCGGCGAAACGCCCAAAAGCAAGCTTAAGGGAGCGTCGAAATCCATGGCCGAATCCATGAGCGAAAAGCAGCTCGAGGAATTCGCCGCAACCAAGAGAAAAGGCAAACCGGAGCATGCCTGACCCATCGGCGGTCACGGCGGATTGACCGCGATCGAAGGCGCGCCACGCCGACCCCAGAGAGGCAAGTCGCGAGATCAAACAGGAATGTAGGACAATCTGATCACGTCCTCATCGATCCGGTCGTGCGCCTTGAGGCGGAGCGGCGGGCGCGCTCCGGCAAAATAGGGCTTGCCGTGACCGAGCACGACAGGGTGCAGATAGATTCGATATTCATCGATCAGGCCGAGTTCGGTCAGGCTTCGCGCCAGGTCCGGCCCGGCAACTTCGATCTCGCCCTCGCGCTCGGCTTTCAGCGCGCGGATTTCGCTTTCGATATCCTGCCCGACGAGTCGGGCGTTGGGACCGACCGTCTTCAACGAGCGCGAGACGACCCATTTCGGCTGCCCCCGCCACGCTGCCGCGAAGGCTTGCTCGTCCGCATTCCATTCAGGATTATCGTCGTCCCAGTAGCGCATGATCTCGTACATTTCGCGGCCATATACACAGCCCGCCTGCCCCCGAACCTCCTCGATGAAGTGGCGGAAAAGCGTGGGCCCCGGCCCAAACGCCATGTGATCGACATAGCCATCCAGTGACTGATTCATTCCAAACACGAGCTTTGCCATACCCACCTCCCTGCACCCGCGCGGCATAATGCGTCGCCCTGAGTGCCTTGCGCAATCACCTGCAGGCAGGAGGAGTGTCTTTCGGAAACAAACCGCAATCGATCTGTCCATTATGGACCCGGCGGTATTTGGCGCGCCCGGAAGGATTCGAACCTCCGGCCCCCAGATTCGTAGTCTGGTGCTCTATCCAGCTGAGCTACGGGCGCGAGACGGTGCGACATAGGAGGAAGGCGCAGGTCGTGCAAGCCCGTTGCGGACAAAGGCTGGCGGGCATAGGAGACAGGGATGCGCCCGCCCTCATTCGCAGCCCTGATGCTGCTCGTTCCCCTTGCCGGCTGCGCCGCGCGCGGCCCCTTCCCTTCACTTGCGCCACGCGCGGTGGAGAAGGAATTGGCGGCTCTGGACGAAGCGGAGCAGGCTGCGATCGTCGTGCCCGACGATCCCGCCGTCGCTGCCAGGGTGGACACGCTGCTGGCGGAGGCGCGCGAGGGTCAGAGGAACTTCGAGGCAGCGTCGAATGCCGCCGGCCGGACGATCCGGTCGGCCGGCCCTGCAGGAAGTGATTCCTGGGTGGAAGCACAACAGTCCCTGTCGCGCCTGGAATCCGCCCGCGCCCGGACCGTCAAGGCGTTGGGGGATCTGGACGCGTTCGCACTCCAACGCGTCCAGGCGGCGGCACCTGTGAGCGCCACCGATCTCGGTCGCATCCAGGCGGCGATCGCCGCGGTCCAGGAGATCGTCGCCAGTCAGCAGGAGCGGATCTCGGCGTTCAGGTCGTCGCTTGCGCCTGGCTGATCATCTCGCGGTGCGCCTTGGCCAGAGCGACATAATGGGAGACTCCGTAACGCATGTCGGCGAGCTCCGACTCGCCGAGGTCGCGGACAAATTTGGCTGGACGCCCGGCCCATAATTGCCCCGCCGGGATGCGCCGTCCGGGCGTCAGCATCGCCCCGGCCGCGAGCATGGCATTCTCCTCCATCTCGCATCCGTTCATGACGATCGCCCCCATGCCGACAAGCGCGCCGTCGCGCAGGACGCAGCCGTGCACGACTGCCAGGTGGCCGATCAGAACATCGTCTCCAATGATCGTGGCATGGCCCGAATCGCTTCCGGGGCGAACCGACTCGCAATGCACGACGCTGCCGTCCTGGACGTTGGAACGGGCACCGATGCGAATGCTGTTGACGTCGCCCCGGATGACGCAATTGTACCAGATGCTTGCCTCGGGGCCGACCTCGATATTGCCGATCAGCCTCGCCCCGGGCGCGATGAAGGCCGTTGGATCGATCCGCGGACTTTGCCCGCCAAAACTGAAGATAGTCACCTCTGCTCCTCTAATTCATAAACGATGAACGGATTCATTTCCGCCGGCGAGCCTTCGTCCCAATAATCGAGGTCCGCCCGCCGCCGCATCCCCAATCCTTCCATGAGGCGCCAGCTCGCGACATTCGCCTCGCAGGTGAGCGCAATGACCCGCTTGGTCCCGATCCGATCGAAAGCGAATCGGAGGCAAGCGGCGGCGGCTTCCCGCGCATAGCCCATGCCCCAGCTATCTTCGCGCAGGCGCCATCCTATTTCCAGGTCGTCGCCGCCGGCGATCTGGCAGTCAGGCGGCCTCAAGCCGCAAAAGCCGAGAAATTCACGATCCGACGTCCGTTCGACGACCCAATAGGTATAACCCAGGCGCGTTTGCCAATCGATGCAGCGTGCCACGGCCTCTGCGATCGCCTCTCGGCTCGCCACGCCGCCGAGCCAGCGCATCACTCCCTCGGTATTGCAATGGCGGTCCAACAGGAGGTCATCGCCCGACCTCCAGTTGCGGAGCCGCAGCCGCTCGGTCTCGATGACGATGTCGTTCATCGCGGCCAAAACTTGAGGAGCGGCAGGATGCTCGCATAATCGTCGCTCCAGCCGGCAAAGCCGCGGCGCGCCCGCAGACCCTGCCACATGGTGGTGCGATCGCTCGCGTCGACCAGGGCATCAAGGGTCTGCCGATTCCTGGAAAGAGCCACCCAGACCGAGACGCTGGCGTTGCGCTCGTCCGCCAGGCCGCTCGGATGATGTTCCACCAGAAGCGCCGTCCATCCCTCCGCGGCCGCGGCCGCCGCGACGACCGGCCTGAGATCGAGATAGCGATTGGAGATATGGACGAGCAGCAGGCCATCCGGCCGCATCGCCCGTCCATAGACGCCGAAGGCCTCGCGCGTCAGCAGGTGGATCGGCACCGAGTCGGACGAAAATGCGTCGACCGCGAGGATGTGGAGCTTGCCCGGCGGTTCCCGAGCAAGGCTCAGCCTGGCATCGCCGATGATGACCCTGGCCTGTGGGGCGCAACGGGAAAGGAAGGTGAAGCGGCCCTCGGACCGGGCGATCCGCTCGATACCGGGATCGATCTCGAAGAAACGCCAGTCCTGCCCGGGCAGTGCATAACAGGCCAGGGTTCCGGTGCCGAGCCCGATGACCCCGATATGGGCACGCGGGCCGAACAGATTTTCGGCCGCGCGCATGGCCAGCCCGACCCCGGAGCCGGGCGAATAATAAGTGGTGGGATTGGCTTCTTCGCCCGGAACCAGATTCTGGATGCCGTGCAGCGTGGTGCCATGGGTCAGCACGCGTGCGCTGCCGTCACTACGATCGCTTACCGTATAGATGCCGAAATAGCTCCGGGTGCGCGCGTCTCCGAAGGAGAGCTCCGTGATGCGCCAGCCGCCATAACCCATCATCAAGGCCGCCAGACAGAGCGCGAACAGATAGCGATGCCCGATATAGAGAATGCCGAGAAGGGCGATGCCGATGCTGATCAGGATGGTGCCCGTTTCGGAAAGTCCGGGCCAGATGCGCTTGTCCGCCGCCAGCGAGGCTAGCAGGGCGAGGACCGGAAGCGCCCAGCGCAACGGCGGGCTTATCCGTGACACCCAGTTCAGCAACCCCGTCTGAGGCACCAGCATCGCCGCGGCGATCACCAGCAGGGGATGCTCATAGGCCCAATCGAAAAGACTGGGCGCGATCAGCGCGCAAAAGAGACCGCCTGCGACGCCGCCGGCCGCCATGGCGAGGTAGAAACCGGTGAGATGATCCGGCGGGGGCCGCAGCCTGTACATTTCGGCATGGAGGGCAATGGCGACCACGAACAGCAAGGACAGGCCCATCGCGGCCGAAAGAAGCGGCCGCGACGTGCCGTCGCTGAAGGCAAAGCCGCCGGCGATCAGCAGCACCACCGGAGCGATCGCCGTGACCAGATCGGCCGCACCCCTGCGGACGGCGAAAGCGATCACGAAACTGAGCAGATAGAGGCCCAATGGCACCACCCACAACAAGGGCACGGCCACGATATCCGTCGTAAGATGGGTGGTGGTCGAGAGCATCAGGCCCGAAGGAATCGCGGCCAGGGCCATCCAGTATATTATCGTCTTTGCCCGGGGGGCCGGGCTGACCTCGGGAGGAGCCTCCTCCGCCGATTCGCGCGGCATGGTGAAGGCGCAACCCGCCACCAGCAGGACCAGGAGGCCAAATCCCATGGTCCATGCCATGGCCTGTTGCTCGAGCGTCAGCAGCGGCTCCACCAGCAATGGGTAGGAGACCAGTCCGGCAAAGCTGCCCAGATTGGACGCCGCATAGAGGGCGTAAGGCTCGCCGCGCCTGCTCTCCAGCGCGTACCAGCGCTGCATCAACGGCGCCTGGGCCGAGATGATGAAGAAGAGCGGCCCGATCGAGCTCAGCAGGAACCATGGCGCCCAAATGGCCGGCGCAACGTCCCGTGGCGGCAAGGCGGTGCCGAGGCCGATGGGAAGCCACAGGGCCGCCAATGCGAACATCGCCAGGTGAAGCCCGGCCTGGCGTCGCGGCCGCAGCCGCGAGAGGAAATGGGCATAAGCGTAGCCGGCCAGCAACAGCGCCTGATAGACCAGCATGGCGCTGTTCCAGACCGCCGGCGCACCGCCCAGCCGCGGCAGCGCCATGCGCGCAATCATCGGCTGGGTGAGGAAGAGCAGGAAGGAGCCTGTCAGGATGGTCGCGAGAAACAGGGGCTTGACGTGAAGCTCGCGTCTTCCCGACGCTGGGGATCCGGGTTGCGCGATCGTCACCGCGTGAGGAGGCGCGCGGCGACAGGCGCATGATAGGTGAGGATGCCGGCGCAACCGGCGCGCTTTAAGGCCATCAATGTTTCCAGGATCAGCGGATCCCGCTCCCCTGCGCCGATGGCTGCGGCTGCCTCGATCATCGCATATTCGCCCGACACCTGATAAGCGAAGACGGGGATGTCGAACCTCTCCTTCACGCGCCGGATGATGTCGAGATAGGGAAGCCCTGGCTTCACCATCACGTGATCCGCGCCTTCGGCAATGTCGAGTGCGACCTCGCGAAGCGCCTCGACGCTATTGGCCGGATCCATCTGATAGCTCTTCTTGTCCCCTTTGAGCAGTCCCCGCGATCCCACCGCATCTCGAAACGGACCATAAAAGGCGCTCGCATATTTAGCCGCATAGGCCATGATCTGGACGTTTACGTGCCCCCCGGTCTCCAACGCCCGACGGATCGCGCCGACCCGCCCGTCCATCATGTCTGACGGTGCGACGATATCCGCTCCCGCGCCCGCCTGCACGAGAGCCTGTTCGACAAGAATGCTGCTCGTCTCGTCATTGAGGACATAGCCATCGGCATCGGTGATCCCGTCATGGCCATCGGCCGTATAAGGATCGAGGGCGACGTCGGTGAGGATGCCGACCTCAGGCACCGCATCCTTCAACGTCCGTATCGCACGACAGATGAGATTGTCGGGGTTGAGAGCCTCCCTCCCGTCCGCGCTGCGAAGGTCGGATGGTGTGTTGGGAAACAAGGCGATGCAGGGTATTCCGAGGTCCCGCGCTTCACGGGCCTTCGCGGCCAGCCTGTCGACCGACCAGCGTGACACGCCGGGCAAGCTCGCGATGGGCTCTTCCACGTCCTTTCCGCTGGTGACGAAGATCGGCCAGATGAGATCGGTGGGCGCCAGGTTCGTCTCGGCGACGAGCGCCCGGCTCCAGGCCGAAATGCGGGTGCGGCGAAGGCGGCTCGAAGGAAAGGATGGCGCTGACATGCACTTTCCTCCTAGCGTGGCCGCGTCCCCGCGCAAAGCCACTTGGACCCTGGCGCATCTTTCGTGAGTTGGTCCGCCGTGGAATCTCTTCCCGTCCCTCGCCAAGCCGTCCTTGTGGTCAATGCCCATTCGCGCAAGGGACAGGACCTTTTCCGGGAGGCAAGACAGAAATTGGAGGCGGCAGGGATCACCTTGATCGCCGCCCACGCTATCCGCGATCCTTCGAAGCTCACCCAAACCGTCCGCAAGGCGATCGCCGACGGTGCGCCGATGGTGATCGTGGGCGGAGGGGACGGCTCGCTGTCAGGGGCGGTAGACGATCTGGTCGGCAAGGACTGCGTCTTCGCCCTGCTGCCGTTGGGGACCGCCAACAGCTTCGCCCGCACCTTGGGAATACCGCTCGACCTCGACGGCGCGATCGACACCATTGTCACCGGGCGCCGGCGCCGCATCGATCTTGGCGTCGTCAACGGCGATTATTTCGCGAATTGCGCGGCCATGGGCCTTTCGCCGCTGATCGGGTCCAGCGTGCCGCATAACCTGAAGCGCTATTTCGGACGCTTCGGCTATCTGCTGTGGGCCATTTGGTGCCTGTTCCGTTTCCGGCCGTTCAGGCTCAGCGTCGATGATGGCCGGGAGAAGCGCACGATCTGGGCAAGCGAAGCCCGCATCGCCAACGGCACTTATCATGGCGGGGTCGAACTGATCGAAAATGCCTCGGTGGATAACGGCGTGATGGTCGTCCAGGCAGTGATCGGCCGCAGCCTCTTCGCCTTGTTCTGGGACTGGTTCTCGCGATATCTCAAACTGCCCTCTCGCGAGGCGATGACCGTCGAATTTCGTGGGCCGCGGCTGCTGATCGACACCCGCCCGCGGCAGCGCATCTCGATCGACGGCGAAGTGACCGCGCGGACGCCCGCCGTGGTCGAGGTGGCGAAGCGGGCCATCGACGTCGTCGCGCCCAGACCTTGATCGGGCGCTAACCCGTCGGGTTGAAGGACCCGCCCGGCTCGCGGTTGGCCTCCGCCTGCTCGACGCACTCATTCTCGTCGATCGGGCCGGCCGTCATCCGGCTCTGCCTCCATCCTCCGTGCAGATAATATGCGATCGCCATGACCATCGTGGCGACCATGCCCATCGGGAAGCTCAGCCAGAGAGCATCGGCGCCCATCCAGTCATAGGCGCCCAAGGCGATGCCGAGCCGCACCGGATACATGGAGATGAACAGGATGATGAGCGGCCAGATCACCTGGCCGTTCGCCCGCACGGTGCCGAACAGCACCAGGCAGACACCGAAGGCGACGAATCCCCAGGTCGCCACCAGCTGGATATGCCGCGCCACCGGCAAGGCCGGGCTATCGGGGCCGAGGAAAAGAGCGAGCGCTGGCCGATCGACCATCGTGAGCAGGATAACGAGACCGCCGGTAAGGAGGATATTGTAGATGATTCCGGACCGCGTGATCCGCGACACCCGATCCCAATTGCCGGCGCCGATATTCTGGGCGACCATGGCGCTCACCGCAGCCCCGAGCGCCATCGCCGGCATCTGCACATAGGTCCAGAGCTGCTGGGTCACGCCGTAAGCGGCGGTGGTCACCACGCCTTCCCGGTTGACGAGGCCGAGCATGGCAAGTGCCGACGAGGAAATGACGATCATCTGCAGTCCCATCGGCAGACCCTTGGCGAGCAGGGTCCGCAATATCGCCGGATCGGGGCGCAGATAGGCATATTCGCGGCCACGCAGCCGCAGCGGCAGATCGCGTGCATAGATGTAGATCAGGAGCGCGGCCAGGCTGACATAATTGGCTATGGCGCTGGCGATTGCCGATCCGGCGATCCCGAAGCGCGGCACCGGACCGAGGCCGAGGATGAAGACCGGATTGAGACCTCCGTCCAGCAGGACCGCCAGCAACATGAACCACAAGGGCGTCATTGCATCGCCGCTCCCGCGCAACGCCATCATGATCATGCTCATCATGAGCAAACCCGGCATGGACAGGAAGATGATGCGCAAATAGGCCAGAGCCAGCGGGACCACGTCGGCCGGCGTCGCCAACATCTCCAGGATCGCGGGCGCCAGGATCCAGCCGAGCAGGGCGACCGCCACTGCGGCCAGGACAAAGGAAGAAAGGGCGGTACCGACCACCCGGCGGGCGCCGTCCACGTCGCGGCGGCCGAATGCCTGGCCGACGAGGATGGTGGCGGCCATGCCGAAGCCGAACACGAAAGCCAGCAACAGGAACATGACGAGATTGCCGTTCGAGGTCGCCGCAAGCGCATCCTCGCCGAGGAAACGGCCCACCCATATGGCGTTCACCGAACCGTTCAGCGACTGGAGTATGCCGGAGCCCAAAGTCGGCAACGCGAACAGCAGCAAGGTGCTGCCGATCGGGCCGGTAAGGAAGTCCCGTTGGCCGCGACGGTGCAATGCGGCCTCAGCCACTCGTATCAGCCCAGCCGGGCAAGCGCGCTCCGGTATTTCTCCGCGTCCGAAGCCTTTTCCTCATGGTCGGCGCGCGCCTTGGCGACCGCCTCCGGCTTGGCCCGCTCGACAAAGCTGGGATTGCCGAGCCGTTTGGCCAGCATATCCCTTTCCTTCTCGGCGGCCTCCAGCGCCTTGGCGAGCCGCGCGCGTTCCGCGGCAAGATCGATCACCCCCTCCAGCGGCAGGATGAAGGTCGCCTCGTCGACGATGATCTGGGCGGCGCCGCCGACCGCTTGTCCGGAATCGCTGGTGATCGCGTCGATCCGCGCCAGTCTTTTCAGCGCGGCGTCGTTGCGTCGCAGGCGCTCCCCGGTTCGCGGATCGGCATCGCGGACGACGAGATCCAGCTTGGCCGCCGGATTGATGTTGAGTTCGACGCGGGCCGTACGGATGCCGTTGACCACGCGGATCAGCCAGTCGATCTCCTCGCCGGCTGCAGGATCGAGCGCGCGGGCGTCCGGCATCGGCCATCTGGCGAGGATGATTTCCGTCGGCCGATCGCCCATCGCATGCCACAATTCCTCGGTGATGAAGGGCATGAACGGGTGGAGCATGACCAGGATCTGGTCGAGCACCCAGGACGCGACGCTTCGGACCTCATCGGCTCCTTCCCCGGCCAGGAGCGGCTTGATCAGCTCGAGATACCAGTCGCAGAACCGGTCCCAGGTGAAGTGATAGAGAAGATTGGCGCTTTCGTCGAAGCGATAGTCGGCCATGGCAAGATCGAGCGCCTGCACCAGCGCCACCGTCTCGCCGATGATCCAGCGATTGACCGGAAGCTTCGCCTCGGGCGGTTCGAGCCGGTTCGAACCGCCGATTCCGTTGGCCTGGCAGAAACGGGCAGCGTTCCAGAGCTTCGTCGCGAAATTGCGATAGCCCTCGATCCTCTTCTCATCGAGCTTGATGTCGCGACCCTGGCTTTCCATCGCCGCCAGGGTGAAGCGCAGGGCATCCGCACCGTAGCGGTCGATCAGCCCGAGCGGATCGACCGTATTCCCCTTCGATTTCGACATCTTCTGGCCCTTGGCGTCGCGCACCAGGCCGTGGAGGTAGAGCGTCTTCCACGGGACTTCCCCCATGAAATGAATGCCCTGCATCGCCATCCTCGCATCCCAGAAGAAGATGATGTCGAATCCGGAAATGACCACGTCATTGGGGTAATGGCGCCGCAATTTTTCGGTCGGCTCCGGCCAGCCCAGCGTCGCGAACGGCCACAAGGCGGAGGAGAACCAGGTGTCGAGCACGTCCGGATCCCGACGCAGGACGACGCCCTCCCCCGCTTCCGCCTGGGCTTCCCGCTCGGTTTCGGCGACGAAGACATTGCCCTTGTCGTCATACCAGGCCGGGATCTGATGGCCCCACCAGAGCTGACGCGACACGCACCAGGGCTGGATATTCTCGAGCCAGTTGAACCAGGTCTTCTCCCAGGTCTTGGGGACCACCTTGATCTTGCCGGTCCGCACCGCCTCGATGGCGGGCCTGGCCAGCGTCGCGGCGTCGACATACCATTGGTCGGTGAGCCACGGCTCGATCACCACACCGGAACGGTCGCCATAAGGCGTCTGGATGATACGATCCTCAACTTTGTCGATCAGTCCTTCCGCCGCAAGCAAGGCCTCGACCCGCTTGCGCGCCTCGAACCGATCGAGGCCGACCAGCTCCTGCGGTATCAGCCCGTCGCTCGTCTGGACGACGCGGCCGGCGGCATCCAGCATGTTGAGCATGTCGGCGGCCCGGAAGCCGGCACGGCGTCCGACCTCGAAATCGTTGAAATCGTGACCCGGCGTGATCTTGACGGCGCCGCTTCCCAGTTCCGGATCGGCATGTTCGTCGGCGATGATCGGCACCAGGCGCCCGGTCAGCGGCAGCCGCACCTTCGCACCGATCAGCCGACGGTAGCGCTCGTCCTCCGGATGCACTGCCACCGCCATGTCGGCCAGCATGGTCTCGGGGCGCGTGGTGGCGACATGGATGAAGCCGCCGCCATCCTCCAGCGGATATTTGAGATGCCAGAATTTGCCCTGGACTTCGCGGGTCTCCACTTCCAGGTCGGATATGGCCGTCGCGAATTTCGGATCCCAATTCACCAGCCGCTTGTCGCGATAGATCAGCTTCTCGCGAAACAGGTCCACGAACACCTTGAGCACGGCCTTCGAAAAGCCCGGATCCATGGTGAAGCGCTCATTGGCCCAGTCGCACGACGCGCCGAGCCGGCGCAGCTGCCGCGTAATGGCACCGCCCGACTGCGCCTTCCATTCCCAGACATGTTCGATGAAGGCCTCGCGGCTCATCTCCGTGCGCCGGACACCCTGGCTGTCGAGATTGCGCTCGACCACCATCTGGGTAGCGATGCCGGCATGGTCCATGCCGACCACCCACAGCGAATCCTTCCCCTGCAATCGGGCGTGGCGGATAAGGATATCCTGCAATGTATTGTCGAGCGCGTGGCCGATATGGAGCGAGCCGGTGACGTTGGGCGGCGGGATCACGATCGTGAAGGGCTCGGCGTCGGGCCGGTCCGGGCGGAAAAGGCCCTTTTCCTCCCAATGGCCGTACCAGCGCGCCTCGATTTCGGCGGGATCGAAGATTTTCGGAAGCTCGGTCATGGCGAGCCGCATAGAACGGGAATGTCCGGCGTGGAAGCGCTTCGCGTTAAGAGCGCGTGCTAGAGGCTCTTGCCGGTGATCCGCGCGATCTCGCGGGTCACGAGTTCCTCGACGATCTCGGGAAGGTTGCGGTCGAGCCAATCCTTTAGGATCGGCTTCAACATGTCGCGAACCACAGCCTCCAGCGGCCCCTCAGCGATCGTAACATCCCCTGGTGCGGCCTCGCCGCGCCCATGAGCGACGGACAAGGCGGCGAGCGCCTGCCGGCTCGCGGCCGCGGCATCTTCCGATATCAGCGGATCTTCCGGAGAATCCGCATCGGCCATCGGTTCGCTCAATTCGAGCACATCGTCTTCCGGCGCTACCGGCGGTGGCGCGGACGGACGCTGCGCGCGTCCGGGACGGGTCGGTGGCGGCTGACGCCCGTCCTCGGCGATCACCCTTTTGATGGAAGCGAGTATCTCTTCCATCGACGGTTCTGAATGAATCTCCCCCATATGGAAGGGCTTATCGCCTATTTGGGAGACGGTGTCACGGGGGAGATTGCGTTTTCCGGGACCGTTCTGGTGGCCACGGGTGTCGGTGACGGATCGTCGTTCCAGTCCGACGACCGCCGCGATACCCGATCGTAATTGGCGACCGGATCGTAGAGCACGCCGCCGTCGAGGTTGAGATCCTTCGCCTCGGCCTGCCCCATGGCGTTCAGGAGCTGGAAGCGGGCGACATAGGCGTCGCGGCGGGCGGTCACCAACGCCACCTGGCTGTTCAGCAATTCCTGCTCGGCGTTCAGCACGTCGAGAACGTTGCGCGTCCCCACGGTCTGTTCGGCCCGGGTGCCTTCAAGCGCCAGCGTGTTGGCGGCGACGGCGAGCTCGTTCGATTCGATCGAATCCAGCGACGCCTGGTAGCTCGAAAATGCGGCCCGGGTCTGGGCGACCACAAAGCGCTCGACTTCCACGCCCTGTTCCAGGATCTGGCTCTGCACCGCCTGTGCCTGGCGGACGCGGGCCGAGACCAGCCCGCCCTGGTAAAGCGGGACCGTTGCCTGAACCCCGACGCCGGTCTGGGTCTGGGTATTCGCCACGCCGGGTCCGAATTGTTCATCGGCCGTGCCGAGATAATTGGTGGCGCGGCCGGATGCGATCGCGGACAAGGTGGGCAGGCGGTCGGCGCGGGCCACGGCGATGTCGCGGCCGGCAGCGCGCGCCTGTGCCGCGATCGAAACCAGATCGGGATTGTTCGCCAGGGCGATGTCGACGGCCTGTTCGGCGGTGGCCGGCGGCGGCGGCAAGGGCGGCGGCGGTTCCAGCTCGCCGGGAAGACTGCCGATCAGCCGCCGATAATTTTCCTCGCTGGAAGTCAATCGTCCCTCGGCCAGCTCCAGTTCGCTGCGTGCCAGCGCCAGCCGGGCCTCGGACTGGGCGACGTCGGTACGGGTCAGGTCTCCCACTTCGAAACGATCGCGGCTGGCCTGCAAATTGGTCTCGAGCACGCGCACCTGGTTGCGGTTCAGTTCGACGATGGAGCGGTCGCGGATCACGTCCATATAGGCGGCGACGGTCTCGGTGAAGATGTCGCCCTCGGTCGCGCGCAACACGGCACGCCCGGCGAGGACGCGTTCATTGGCGGCGCGGATCTGATTCCTGACCGAGCCGCCGTTGAACAAAGGGTAGCTGATGTCGACCCCGGCATTGAGATTGCGGCCATTGCCGCCGCCGGTACGGGTCAGATCCTGGTTGATGCCGGCGGTCGCCGAAACCTGGGGACGTCCCAGTGCGCGGGCGATCGCCACGCCTTCGTCCAGCGTGCGGAGCTGCGCCCGCTGTCCGGTGATGGTGGGATTGTTGTTATAGGTGCTGACCAGCGCCTCGCGCAGCGTATCGGCCTTGGCCACGCCGCCGAGCATCAGCGCCGATATCGCTGCCGCAGCCAGTAATCCACAGCGCATGAACTCACTCCGCCTTTAGAATGTGAATGACCGGGCCTTGGCGAATCCCGGAAGAATTGCCGAGGCAGCATCGGAAAAGGCTGCCAGGCCGAAGCCCTGGCCCGCCTTGCGGCCGATCGCAAGCCGCGAGACGCCTTGGTCGAGCAGGGCCGTGGCCAGTCGCCCGCCCTCCGCCAGCTGATCGATCAGCGCATCAGGTACGAACTCGACGGCACCGTCGATCAGGATGAGATCATAAGGCGCGCCCTTCTTATGTCCTTTCGCGAGCGGCCCTTCGACGAGCTTCACGATGGTACCGGCCAGCGCCATCTTTGCTGCCGCCAGCAGCGCCTTATCCTCTTCCAGCGCCACGACCGAGTCCGTCAGCCGGGCGGCCACGGCGGCGGCGTAACCAGTCGCGGCTCCCACCACCAACATCCGCTCCCCCTGCTGCGGATCGGCCTCGGTCAGCAATTTCCCGAGAGCCATCGGCGTGTTCAGCTGGCGCCCTCCCCCCAACGGCACCAGCGCATCGGCATAAGCGATCGGGATCCGGTCCGCCGGAACGAAGCGTTCCCTGGGCACCGCGCCCATCGCCGCGACGACCCGCGGATTGTTGACGCCGGTGGTGCGCAACTGGCTGGCCACCATGGCGCGGCGCATATGCTCGAAATTCTGGTCGGTCATGACGGGAGCCTTATTCGCACAACTGTCTTAGGGGTGCAACACAGCAATAGGTGCATGGCGACCTTTATCGGCGACGGCCCGCAGCGCCAAGCACCAACTGCACCGATCCGGCACGGCGCCGCGGCACGAGGCCCGAAACCGGGAGACCAGACGGAGAGTTGACAGAACGGAACGGCCCGCCCATTTGCCGCAGCGGCGGCCCGATGGCGGAGTGGTTACGCAGAGGACTGCAAATCCTTGCACGCCGGTTCGATTCCGGCTCGGGCCTCCAGCCATTTTTCCATTCTATATCAAATACTTATATGAGGCAGAATCTGACGCAAGTCTGCGCCGTTCGCGAGGTCGAAGCCAGTCTCTGAACGAGCGAAGACTGCTCCTTGAACCAGAAATCGAGCCTTTTTTGCCCAGAGTCTCTGAGGCCTGAAGCGCAACCAGGGTTTCGTGCTGCTCGCAAAAACGCCTTCCTCAGAGCAGGGACGGCAAGCGTCGGCTTCCGACCCATTGCCCACATCCACTTGCATGCCGGACCTGCTGGCACGGCCCCATAGATTGGCGGTAAGCTACGAACGTGATATCCCTCGAATGAAGGGAGAATGCCCATGAATGCTGCTATCGAAGGCAGGCGTTTCGACACTCCCGACGACACCCTAGACATGAAAGAGGCCGGAGCGATTTCCATCATCAAGATGGGAGACGGCACAACAGGCATGCTTGCAACTTTCGAGCCTGGGTGGACTTGGGAAAAAGATGAGAAGCCCCTGCTCGGCTTTCCAGCAACGTGTCCGATGCGCCATACCGGCTACTGCATTACTGGCAGTCTGGTGGTCCGCATGGTCGAAACGAACAGAGAGACTCGCGTCACCAGCGGAGATTTCTTCGAGATTCCTCCAGGACACGACGGCTACGTCGACGGCCCGGATAAAGTGGAATTGATCCTGTTTACGCCACCCGAGCACAATGACTGACACTGGTCGGATTCCTAGTACTTAAGAGCTCATCGCCTCCTCTTTTTTAACATTGGCGATGTCCGCTTTCCCGGCAATCCTCGGCGGCGTCGGATATCAATTGCGTGTCAGTCAGTCACTTCGGTAGACACCGCTTAAAATCGCCGGGAACAGACGCTCTGCGAAGGCACGTAGCCCCGCCCAGGTGTCGGCGTTCGACATGACAGCGATCGTAATCTTCGTCTTGGGCTCATAGAACAATACGGAGGCGGTACCTGCCTGGCCGCCGGTGTGACCGATATAGCTTTTCGAGCCGATGGGGAGGATCATCAGTCCATGCCCGTGACCGGGTTCCACCGGTTCACCCTTCGGCCCGGCCAATGGAGTTTCCATCAGCATGATGGAATCTCGTGAAACAATCTTGCCATCGTAAAACGCCATTGCGAAGCGGACAAGATCAGACGCTTTGGCGAGATGCCCGCCCGCCGGCAGGTTCTCGCTGACGTCTCTTAGATCCGCCCGACGAAGGCCTTTTTCCGATTGCAGGGAATACATGCCCGCTCGGCGCGGAATGATTGCCCACGAATCGTCCTCGACGATCGCCGGTGTGCCGGCCGGAATGAACACGGCTTCCCTCAGGATCGTGCGAAAATCCCTGGACCTGTCGGCACCTTGCAGGACGCAAGCCAGCAGTCGATAGCCATAGGAAGTGTACAGATAGTCCGTGCCCGGCTTGAAGCGCAGAGCGTCTGCTTTGAACGTGTCGAGTGGAGCGAGCACGTCCGTATAGCGCTGATATCGGCTATTCTGATCACGCATCCGGCGAAGCTCGACCCTCAATCGTTGTGTCTCGTTCGACGCCGCAGCAAGTTCATCCGCATAGTCAGTGTAATGGCGTAGACCTGCCGTGTGGGTCAGCAGGTGGCGGGTCGTCACTTCCCAACGCTTTTCGGGATAGGCAGGGCAATATTCCTGGATCGGTCGATCGAGGTCCAAGCGGCCCTTCTCGATAAGAACCATCGCCGCCGCCGCCGTCATCCATTTCGAGATCGACGCGGTTCGATACATCGTGTCCGGCGTAGCGCGCACGTCATTCTCGACGTCGGCTGTTCCAAACGCCTCGTTGAAAATAAGCTCGCCCTCATATCCCACGGCGATCTGTATCGACGGAGGCCCGCCAGACGAAATCTCGGCGCGCGCCAACGTTGCTGCCGCCGCTCGCCAGTCGCCGCCGGCTGGTGGTTCGGCATATGTCGCGCATCCACCAACGACGGCCAGCACGAGCAGGCATGCCAGCTTTCGGACAAAGCCATCCATGAAGGTCAGATTCCCCGCTGCATTTTCCCGTTGCGAATTTGCTCAGCCATTTCGAGTGCAGGGTCAAGACAAACTGCGTCTTCGTTCGTCGTCGCACATGGTAACCGTCACAAAGGTTGTGGTGATTATTAGACTACCCACTGCTGAAAGCAGACGCGCAGAATCCTCACCTCTTTCTTATTTTCTGGCAAAATTCGACTGGATTAGTGGGCAGGCGAGAGCTAACCTACTGTAGCGGAAGGATATTCTAAATCCTTGCAGATAGTTCGATTCCTGCCCGAACCTCCAGCCATATTTCCATTTTATAACAGTAACTTAACCCTCCGAGAAATTGGCGCAATTCTGCGCCGTTCCGCGCCTATATCCTCGCGCAGAGAAACTGGAAGAGACCGAATGCGGTCCCAATTTCAGCCTTTTTCACCCAGAGTCTCTCGTCGCTGAAGTGCAACCAGGGTTTCGTCCCGTCCTCCGAGGAATATTTCGAACGCTTTTGCCGTGTCGAATTCACGACGAAGCACTATCTAGTCAGCATGAGCGACGTGGACGGATTGTACACTTCAACAAGTGGGAGCCTGACCGCGGACCGCCCGCGTACCAAGCTCGACGAGGACGAGCTGGGCTACCGCGATTTCGCGGAAGCGGTCGCCGCGGGGTTGGCCGGTCGCGCCGGCAATGACGGACTTGTCATCGCCATCCACGGGAAGTGGGGCAGCGGCAAAACGACCGCAGTCAATATGGCGGTCGATGCGCTGGAGCGCCGTGAAGCAGGCAAGGGCGAAGACGAACGCACCATCGTGGTCCGCTTTAATCCTTGGTGGTTCTCCGAACAGAAGGATCTCACCCGTGCATTCTTCACCGAGTTGACCGCTTCAATCGGGAAGCGGCTCTCGGCTGGTGTTCGCGACGGCCTCAGAACCATGGCGAAAAAGGTGACAGGTGCAGGCGAGCTTGTGTCGTCGATCCTGGCGTGGACGCCAGCGGGACCCGCGGCGAAGCAGATCGCCGAACTCGTCAAGGCGGCCGGCGAAGAGATCGCCGACGAGCGCAGTCTGGACGATGTTCGAAGCGATCTTGCCAAGGCACTGGAAAAGGAAGCGCGTTCTATCGTTGTAATCATCGATGACGTCGACCGCCTGCCGGGCGATGAGGCTCGCCAGATCTTTCGATTGGTCAAATCGGTCGCCGACCTGCCGCGGGTGACCTATCTCCTGGTGTTCGACCGCGATATTGCGACACGTACGCTGGAGCGGCCAGCGGATGCCGACAGCCCGGAATGGCTTGAGAAAATCATCCAAGCCTCGTTCGACCTGCCGCCAGTCGCGCAGGCCGATCTCAACCGGCTATTCCTCAAACGCCTCAATGCGATTGTGGGCAACGCCCCCGTACCCGACATAGTGCGCTGGGGAAATACGTTCCATGGTGCAGTTGTGCCTTGGCTGCGCACCGCTCGTGACGTGGGCCGGCTCGCCAATGCGCTCGCGATGGCATGGCCCGCCGTCCGAAAGGAGGTCGACGTCGCGGACTTTGTTGCGATTGAAACGATGCGGCTATTTGAGCCGAGGCTTTATGCGTTCGTGCGCAACCACGGTCACGACCTGACCGGCACCGAACCCAATGATTCATCGCGGGAAGCACGCGAAGAGTTTGGCGCTGTGCTGCTCGCCAATGTTGAGCCGGAAAGACGCAAACGGGCCGAGCGGGCGCTGCGTTACCTGTTTCCGCGACTTGATGCGATCTTCGCCAACACCTGGCACGGCGGCGACTGGCGCAATGCGGAGCGGGAGCGACGCATCACCTCAAAGCGCCGGTTTCTGGTCTATTTCAGCCTAGGCCTGGGCGACGGCATCATCTCAACCGCTGAGATGGCAGCACTACGAGCCAGCTTCACCGATCCCAAGGCAACGCGTCGGCTAGTGCAGGGCTATGTCGACCAGCCGCGCCGCGCGGGCGGGACGCGGGCGGCAGTGTTGCTCGATGCGCTGATGGCTGAGGTGGATGCCGAGTTAGAGGGCGGCGACGAGGCGGCAGCTCGCGCCTTACTCGCCGCGGCTGATCTGTTCCTGAATGCCGCCGACGGTGATCGCTCGCCGGAGGGCTTGCCGAAAATCTGGGCGGTATCGTTCGCAATCGATCCTCTGCTTAACCGGCTCGATGCCAAGACAATAGCCACGCTGCTCAGCGACGCGATTGATGGCCCATCGCCGCGCGTGGCCACATTCTTCGTAACCATCATGAGCGGGGAGCACGGACGCGTCGGGAAAGAAGAAGCCAAACCCAAGGCGGAGCGTCGCCTTTCGCTCACCATGGTGAAGCGTCTCGAGCAGCGCCTCGCCGAGCGAGTTGCGCGCGATGCGCAGTCGGGCGCGCTTATCCAGCAACGCGACGCCGCTAGCCAGATATGGGCGTGGGAGCGTCATGCCGGTGCCGAGCCGATCAAATTGTGGATCGAGGCCAACCTTGATACGGTTGGGTTCGCGCCCTGGCTGATGATGACGTTTACCGGCGAAGGCACCGCACATGGCTTCGGGGACATGGTCGGGAAGCGTATTCACACCGTCAGTCGAGAATCGCTCGAAACCTTTGTCGATGTCGATCGGTTGGCGGCGATTGCCGAGCAACGCATAACTAACGGAGTCGATCAGGACAAAGCAGCAAAGCATTTCCTGGACGGCCTGCAAGCCCGTTTCTGACGTTGCCTGAACGGTCGATTTTCGACCCGCACATCGTCGCGCTCGTCCTGCTCCCCGTCGCCAGGCAATCTTCATTCTCCTTGGCGTTAGGTCGGCCTAATTTTCGGCTATTATCAGGTCCCGTTCGACTGGACTACAGAGGAAAAGAGAGCTAACCTACTGTGGCAGCAGGATATTCCAAATCCTTGCAGATGGTTCGATTCCGATCCGGACCTCCAGCCATTTTCTCGTTCTATATCAATAACTTAGTTGCCTGAGAAAATGGCGCAATTCTGCGCCATTTGCCATAGCAGGGCCAGTCTCTGCGCGACCAGAGAACGCGTCTCGCGCCAAAAATCGGCCCCGCTTCACCCAGAGTCTCTGAGGCCTGAAGTGCAACCAGGGTTTGCATTTTACCCCGCATTAAAGACATCGGGCCACGATACCGCTTGCGGCTTACTGTGGCTGTTCGCCAACACGAGCATCATCCGATAGTAAGTGTGGGGCGAAAGGCGCACGAGTGGGCCTCGACTGGGTCATCCCCCGCGAACATGCCCTCGGCGAAATGGAGCGACTGGATGACTGACATCGCCACGCCAACACTTCGACCAACCAAAAGGCTTGCCTTGTTCTTAGACGGAACCTGGAACTCGGTCGGAACGAATACCAACGTTTGGCGCCTACGATGCTTGTGCTCGGACAAGAGCGCCGATGGCGCCTCACAGCTTCGCTACTATGACGAAGGGGTGAACGGGTTTTCTGGCGGAGGTTGGGGCAAGGGTCTCAGCGAGAATGTAAAACAAGCCTACGATTGGCTGGTGGACAATTACGAAGACGGAGATCAGATATTCATCTTCGGGTTCAGCCGCGGAGCATACACAGCCCGAAGCCTGGCCGGCTTGATATCAATATACGGCCTACTCAAACCGGGCGGCCCACTGGGAGTGAACCAGCTCTACGAAAGATACATGCACGAAGATGACCGGACGATTTATAAACTTCGGGGCGAGGATCATTCTAACTGCACGAATGAAGAGCGTTGGATACTTCGCTACTCTCGTGAAATTCCGATCGAGGTCGTGGGTGTCTGGGACACAGTCGGCGCGGTGGGGATTCCGCTTTTCAGCATTCAGGGTATTAGCAGCTCTACCCTACGGTTTCATCACACAGGACTCCGCCAGCCGATCAAGCACGGTTTTCACGCATTGGCCATTGACGAACACCGGCCAAAGTTTGCTCCCACCATTTGGACGGTACGAGGGCAGCCTAGAAAGCCAGCTCCCTCGATGCGATCCATACATAGCGTTGAACAACGCTGGTTTGTTGGGGCTCATGCCAACGTCGGAGGTGGATGCTATAATGATACGCTTGCGCAAATCCCGCTTCGATGGATGATGGCCAAGGCAGCGCTAAGCGGCCTTACCTTTCGAGAAGAAGTAGAACTCGACGGAAAAGAGCAGCTCGCCCCGATCTCGGATTCTTACAAAGAGTTCCTGAAAGGGGTCTATTCAGCGCTCTTCAGCAGGAGTTTTCGACCGATTGGGGCTGCTCCCGTTCAGGCGGTCAATGGTACCCATTTCAATGTCAATGAAACCATCGACGCCTCTGTTTTCGACAGATGGCGGCGCGACAATACCTACCGCCCGCCCAACTTAGCCGCCTGGGCACAGCAGCACGGCGTCAAACCTGAAGAGCTACAGACCTCTGTCGTCGCACTCTCGCCCGACACTGTGGCACCTTAGCCAAGGTCCGAATCTCGATGCATTGCAAACTCAAGCTCGTGGATAGCCCCCTTCCGCAGTGGAACAGTCTCAACCGCACAATTTGATTCAAGAACGGTGTTATTCGACTGGACTGAGAGCGGAATGAGAGCTAAGTTCTTGAGACAGAAGCGTTTTTCAAACCTTGCAGATGGTTCGATTCCTGCTCGGACCTCCAGCCAGTTTTCTCTTCTATTTCAATAGCTTAGGTTCTGGAGAAAATGGCGCAATTCTGCGCCATTTGCCTTACCAAAGGCCGTCTCTGCGCGATCAGAGATCGCGTCTCGCACCAAAAATCGAGCCCGATTCACCCAGAGTCTCTGAGGCCTGAAGTGCAACCAGGGTTTGCATTTTACCTCAGTGCTAGAGACTTCGGGCTACGATGCCGCTTGCGGCTCATTGTGGACGTTCGCCATGACGAGCATCATCCAGTAGTCAGTATTTGGCAGATCGCGCACAACAGAGACTCGACTGGATAATTCCTGGCGGGCATGCCCAGGGGAACTGGAGTTATCAAGGATGACTGAAATCGAGACGCCACCTCCTCGACCAATCAAAAGGCTTGCCTTGTTCTTAGACGGAACCTGGAACTCGGTCGGAACGAATACCAATGTTTGGCGCCTACGATGCTTGTGCTCAGACAAGAGCGCCGATGGCGCCTCGCAGCTTCGCTACTATGACGAAGGGGTGAATGGGTTTTCTGGCGGAGGTTGGGGCAAAGGTCTCAGCGAGAATGTAAAACAAGCCTACGATTGGCTCGTGGACAACTACGAAGACGGAGATCAAATATTTATCTTCGGGTTCAGCCGCGGAGCATACACGGCAAGAAGCCTGGCCGGCTTGATATCAATATACGGCCTACTCAAACCGGGCGGTCCACTGGGAGTGAACCAGCTTTACGAAAGATACATGCATGAAGATGACCGGACGATTTATAAGCTTCGGGGCGAGGATCATTCTAGCTGCACGAATGAAGAGCGATGGATACTTCGCTACTCTCGCGAAATCCCGATCGAGGTAGTCGGTGTCTGGGACACAGTCGGCGCGGTGGGAATCCCGCTTTTCAGCATCCAAGGTATAAGCAGCTCAACTTTACGGTTTCATCACACAGGCCTCCGCCAACCCATCAAGCACGGTTTTCACGCATTGGCCATTGACGAACACCGGCCGAAGTTTGCTCCCACCATATGGACGGTACGGGGACAGTCTGAAAAGCCGGCTCCCTCAATGCGATCCATGCAGAGTGTTGAGCAACGCTGGTTTGTGGGGGCTCACGCTAACGTCGGAGGTGGATGCTACAACGACACGCTTGCGCAAATCCCGCTTCGATGGATGATGACTAAGGCAGCACTAAGCGGCCTTACCTTCCGAGAAGAAGTAGAACTGGACGGAAACGAGCAGCTTGCCCCGATCTCGGATTCTTACAAAGAGTTTTTGAAAGGATTTTATTCAACGCTCTTCAACAGAAGTTTTCGACCGATTGGTGCGGCTCCCGTCCGAACGGTCAACGGGACCCACTTCAATGTCAATGAAACCATCGATGCCTCTGTTTTCGACAGATGGCGGCGCGATAATGGCTACCGCCCGCCTAACTTGGCTGCGTGGGCACAACGGCACGGTGTCAAACCTGAAGAGCTGCAGGCCTCCGTCCTAGCCCTCTCGCCGGATGCAGTGGCGCCTTAAGCAAGGCCCGGACTGCAAACTCGAACCCTAATCGTCCCGTTTCAATAGAACACTCCCAACCGCACAATTCAATTTTGGAACGATATCATTCGACTGGACTGGGAGTGAAATGAGAGCTAAGTTCTTGAGACAGAAGCATTTCTCAAAACCTTGCAGATGGTTCGATTCCGATCCGGACCTCCAGCCAGTTTCTCTTTTGTACCAGTTACCCAGAGCGCAAGGAATTTGGCGCAATTCTGCGCCGTTCCGTGGCTCTAACCTCGCACAGAGAAACTGAANGTTTCTCTTTTGTACCAGTTACCCAGAGCGCAAGGAATTTGGCGCAATTCTGCGCCGTTCCGTGGCTCTAACCTCGCACAGAGAAACTGAAAGAGACCCTGATGTAGGGGCAAACTCGGGCACTTTTACCCAGAGTCTCTCCTCGCTGAAGTGCAACCAGGGTTTCGCCGCTGAACGGAGGAGAGCCTCCGACCATTGAAAGCAATGCCATATCTGGCTCACGTCCGCTCTGCGCCCGATCTCGGTCGTTGGATGAGCCGCGGCAGGATCCGAAAAGTTGCCATTCATTCATAAGTTCAGGTCGATAAATTAACCAAACGGCTAGAGCTAAATCCGAACAGTGTGTATCTCCCAAAAGTCACACTGACGGGGGTGCCGATGGAAGGGCAATGGCTAGGCAAGATTGAGGGCAAACTTAGCGGGACGCTGCGCGTGGAATTGGAGGATCGTGGTGATGATTTCCGAGGCCACGCCTATCTTTATTACGGTGCCCAGCACGGATTGCCGGGGTTTCAATTTGGTCTCAGTCTTCCCAAAGCGCCGCCCTTTACCGCCAAGGTCGAAACTATCTATCTCTACGCCAACGGCGGGATCATGACGCGCGAGGACAAGCTCCGCGCCGAACAGGACATTGTGCAGCGCTTCAATGAGCCGATGCCCGCCACGCTCGACGTTTCCTTCAACGCTGAGGGAGAGGCACAAGGTTACGTGGGCGTCGCCGGGCACCCAAGAAAGCGGCGAGGTCGTTCTAACTGGAACCGACCTCAAAGGCCCGTCTCAGATCGTCGGCCGCAATGACCTAACCACATGGGATCAATTCCGGGAGTGGGCAATCAACCAACGGCCACGGCAGTATATCTTTCGCGGGCAAGCTCTGCCTTTGAAGCTGGTCTCAAGTTTCCACCGGACCTGGCGGAAGGACTTGCTCACCTGGATTGAGCATGACGTGAACGCCCTGTTCGGTGCCGTCATGGAGCGGATAAGCTATCCCCTCCGGCTAGGCGATCTTGGCCACAATTCTGCGATCTGGAGTATCCTCCAACACCACGGATATCCGACGCCGTTGCTTGACTGGACGCTTTCTCCTTTTGTGGCAGCCTATTTTGCCTTCCAGGACCTGGAATTCAGCGAGGAGGTCTCTCCTCGGATTCACATTTTTGACCAGGCGGAGTGGAACAAACGCTATGGCTTGAGAGCGTTCATTGCCGATCCCTCGCCTCCCCAACTCGTAGTCATGGAGAGCTATGCTATCGGCAATCCCAGGTCCGGGCCGCAACAGGCCCTCTCCATCGTGACAAATATCGCGGACGTAGAGGCTTTCGTGAGGGAGCGCGAGGAGGCCGACGGTCAAAACTATCTCACCGTTTGCGATCTTCCGGCCAATGATAAGCCGCGAATTATCCGCGAGCTGGAGTTGATGGGTATCACTTACGGCTCTCTGTTCCCTGGCCTAGACGGCATTTGCCGCGACATGCGGGACCGCAATTTCACGCGCCCGATCTGAGGCGCGACCTTCATCTCAGTCTCGGCCCGTCGCGACGTCGATGGCTTTCGTGCTTCTGCGCCAAAAGCCGGCATTCGGCTTACGGCCCAGACCCGCCCAGAATAATGCTCCGAGCACTTTGGCGGCTACTGGGCGAACTACCAGCGCTCATTCGCCCACTGCTCGCGGCTCGCCCCATACGCTCTGCCAAACCCGTCGATGTCTGGGAAAAGCGACAGAAGAGTGATGTCAAAGTTCGCGGACAACATCTTCAGGTATGTCGGCTTGTGTTGGGCCGGTATCCTTATGGCGAGCAGGTAATTTGGCTTTTCGATTGCGAGACTCCCGTGCGAGAGACCGGGTTTGATAATGCTGTAGATGAACTGCGAATGCTGGGCAGCGATTCGAGCCGAGACGACCGGCGGCTCCCACGTCTGCGAGTGATTGAGTTTTGCGATGGACTGCACTCGTTCATCGTAGGTCTCGTCCAATAGCTTGCCCTCGCCGCCACCGAGATGGCTACAGTGGATGCCGAAAAGCATCCCAGCGCTGTCAAAGTTGCCGGAGCAGGCGAAATAGAGGCCAATCAACCCACTGCGGGTTGCATCAATCAACCGAGTAGCGGCGCCATGGTGTTGGAGCCGCGCAAGCAATTCGAAATCGCTCAGGGTCCGCCCGTCTAATCTGCCGAAGCCCTTATGCCTCGCCTTCTCCAGCAAACCTTTCTCATAATAAGCGACATGCCATTCCATACGGTCGTCAGATTTGGACAGGAGCATCTTTCGATATGCTGCGCTGTCGAGAAGCCACTGCTCATCCGACTGCCCCCTCCACATCCGCACTGCTGTGTCTGATTCATCGCCCCCATGGGCTATCAGGTTGAGCAATTCGATGGGAGATTCGGGTTCGATGACTTGCCCGAACCGACTGTCTTTGAGTTTCTTCATGGTCGGCGGATACGGCTCAGGACACCGGCCATGCAACCGCCCCGAAATCTGTAATGCGTCGGCAGCAGACCTGCGGGCGAGTTCAAGCCGAGTGTCGGCCTTCGCGCTGCTGCCGCCAAGAACGGCCCGTCTGCTAACGGCCCAGGAGCGGGGGGACCGCTTTGGCATAACCCGCCAGTCGGCAATGCGCCCCACTATCGGTCGTTCGGCGAGACGATCGCCGGTCCCTGAAGCGGTCGCTCGCTCAACCTCAAAAGCTGGCTAACTTAGATCGTGTGATTCTCGTACGGAGGACACGTCAGTCGGCCCCGAGGGCTACTCCCGATTGTTCAGTGGCGACCAATAGGAGTGTCCTGAATGAACGAGGTCCAACGCGGCGCGGGCCGCAAGCTACTACTTATTCACGGTCTCGGCGGAAGCTGGCAATCGTGGAGCACCATCATGGGCCCCCTCAGCGTCGAGCGGACGTTGATCGCAATCGACCTTCCTGGACACGGCGCCACCCCGGCGGATCACGATAGCGGGACCTTTGAAGGTCTTGTCGGTAGCGTCGAGCGTTATATCGCCGACAAGGGACTGGACGGGATCGACGTTGTCGGTAGCTCGATGGGTGCGCGGATCGTGCTGGAACTTGCTCGGCGTGGCCGCGTCGGCAACGTCGTGGCCCTTGATCCTGGCGGCTTTTGGCGCGGTTGGGAGCGCATATTCTTCAAAACCACCATAGGCGTTTCGGGGCGGTTGCTTCGAGCAATCCGGCCTATTTTGCCGATGCTGAGCAAGAACGCCGCATCACGCACTGCGTTGCTGGCGCAGCTGTCCGCGCGTCCTTGGGCGCTTGATCCGAAAATCGTTGCGACGGAGTTGGCAAGTCTAAGCGCGACACCGACGTTCGATGCGTTGGTTCGTGACCTTGCGAGCGGGCCTGAGCAAACTGGTCCGGCAGCCAATCCCTCTCGTCGGATCGTAATCGGTTGGGGCCGCCATGATCGGCTCTGTCTGCCGAGGCAGGCAGCGCGAGCAAAAGTCGCCTTTCCCTCTGCCGATCTGCACTGGTTCGAGGCCAGCGGACATTTTCCTATGTGGGACCAGCCAGAAGAGACGGTTGCCGTGATACTGGCCGCGACCCAGTGACTTGCGTTCCCTTGCCAGACCAAAATTCGAAGCTTGCGCTGGAGCCTTGGCTGCCGTCACGTGCGACGATCGCCTGGCGTCTCCTTTGGCGCTTGGGCGACCTCGAAGCTGCCAGTCAGCAACCGGCCCAATTGCTGCGATCTCGCAAAGTGGTCAGGCCAACTGCTTGAGCGCACATTAGAATGACACCAGGGATCGTTGGAATGCGGAAGGCCTAGGATGACAAAGCTGACACCGGACGAAGTTGGCCAGAAATACGCCGACCTTATGGTCGAGGTGAAACTTCGCCTGCTCGAGGTTGAGCGCCTGCTCGCTGAGGCTCACGCTGGATCCAGTAAGGTCAAGCTCGTCCCTATAGCTGAATACTGCTATTTGCAGCTTCGCCGGATTACAGAGCTGGTCTCGCTCGCAATCCTCATAGCTCATAATCCAACCGAAGCATTCAGAGCTGGAAATCTCGTAGGAGAATACAATCCGGCGAAGCTACTTAGAGCACTTGGAAAACTGAGTCCTGCGGCCTTTCCCCAGCAAGGTGTTATCGCCGTGAATCCGCCTTATGATCGGGGGTTCATAGCCGCGCCGCTCCACACCACCGATGTGCGCGATAGGCTTTGTGAGATTTACACGACCGCCTGCGACAAGCTTCACGCGGGTGCACTGAAGTCGTTCTTGAAGCGGGGAACAGCTTATGACTTCAACGAAATCGAGGCGTCCACCAGGTATCTCGCGGAGTTGCTAGGCGAGCACATAATATATCTTCCTGACGATTGGATCGCCTATGCCAAGCTCAATTTCGAAGCCCAGGGAGTTACCGTACATTGGTATCCACCCAAGGTCTGGAAGGAAACATCAGATTAGGGCTAGTTGCAAACCCTCTTCGATCCTGACCTTACAGTGACGCCAAAATCGTCGATGCTCGTCGCTGCGGATCACTCCTCACTGCTGCCGCCGCGACGAGTGCAATCCTCCCAAGGTCGAAACCATTGATGCCCTGCGCGGCCCCGCGCCAATCCGTGGGCTTCCGAGGCTTCGGCACTGAAACCGGACCGTCCCTTCCCGACCCAGAGATGGTCATCGGCTTCAAGGGAAAAATCCCTGTATTTGCATCCGTTGATCTTCCCACGACAAAGGTATCGAGGCCATCAGGGCTGATATGGTGCTTTGATCCAGTTTTTCCTTTAGCATCGCCTTCTGAATGTCAGGCGCAATGAAACCCAACGCCAGATGATTGCGGGTCCAACCCTCCTTTGGCGCTTTAGCTAAACCCTGCGTTTCCGGTGCAAGCGGCGATGCATCGAGCTCCCGCAACCGGGCATGAGCGTGTCTGAGAATCGAAGCCAGATCTCTCCGATCGGCCCCGCTGCCGTTGACCTGCTCCAGCGATATTCCGTCCTGTTTGATGACTTTCCCCCTCGCCACCGGATTTACCTCAGCGACGAGCCTTATCCGCTCGTCATGTTCGAGGACGATATTGTCACCGAAAATGATAGAAGGCAGAAGCCGCTCGACAGCTCTGGCCGCTGATTCGCACGGTTCGCGAACCGCCTCTGAATGCAGCAAAACATGGATGTTGCGACGACCAATCTCGACCCGATCGATGGCCGCCGCGATGCGTTCCAGATCGTGTTCAGCGCTATCGATCAGCCCAGCAACCCGCTGCGCAACGATTCGCTCGATATGGGCTGCCGAGACGCGTGTGACATGCGCGTTGGTTCCAGGTCGGCTGCCGGGCAATTCCCCTTCCGACACGTAGTAGCGGTAGGGGCGTCCTGCTGCGCCATAGCTAAAGCTAGGTCGCATGGGTTGCCCGGAAATATCCGCGATCTTGCCAGTTAGCCAGCAAGTAGCCGCTCTCACCTTTGTCCCTCGCTTCTGGATACGGTTCTCCTCCAGCCGACGCTGAACCGCCTCGAAGATGTTCAGGCTGACAATTGCCTCGTGATCACCGGGATGACGAAGCCCTTTGTGGACGATCTCACCCAGATAGAGGCGATTATTCAGCATGTAACAAATGCTGCCTGGTCGCAGTCGAGCGCCATCCATCCGTTTGCCATCTGCAGTGATCCAGCTTTTCGACCTAATACCTGCCTCATCCAGCTCCCGCACCAGGCGCGGCACGGATCCCAGTTCGAGATATCGGTCAAAAATGTGTCGAACGATCGCTGCCTCTCGCTCGTTGATGATGAGCCGCCGCTCCTGAATGTCGTAGCCAAGCGCGGGATTGCCCCCCATCCACATGCCGCGGGCCTTTGACGCAGCGATCTTGTCCCGAATCCGCTCGCCGGTCACCTCGCGCTCGAACTGCGCGAACGATAAAAGTACGTTTAGCGTCAATCGACCCATGCTGCTGGTCGTATTAAAAGCTTGGGTCACGCTGACGAACGACGCCTTAGCTGCATCAAGCTTCTCAATGATGCGGGCAAAATCGGGCAACGAACGCGTCAGGCGATCAACCTTATAAACAACGATAACATCCACGTTTCCGTCATCGACCTCAGCAAGCAGACGCTGCAGGCCGGGCCTCTCCATATTCCCGCCTGAAAAGCCACCGTCGTCATAGTCTGAAGGAAGAAGCTCCCACCCCTCCCCTATCTGGCTAGCGACATAGGCTTCGCAGGCGGCCCGCTGGGCATCGAGACTGTTGAACTCCTGATCAAGCCCATCCTCGGTCGACTTCCGGGTATAGATGGCACAGCGAACGACCTTTCGAGCCGCAGTCATGCCGAGCTCCTGACGCCGAAGAAGCGGAGGCCGTTCCAACGCGTGCCGGTGATCTTGGTGGCAAGTTCGGAAAGACTGCCATATTCGACACCATCCATGACCACTGCGTCTTCGGTGACGGTCACCTCAATGCGGCGTCCCTTCCAGATGCGGGCCAGCCGTGTGCCAGGCGGAAGATGTACGGGTGGCGGAGAGGCTGCCTTCCCTGTTTCAAGCATGCGCCGGGTCGCAGCATCGAAGCCGCCGAGCTGATCCGCCTGCACACGCCAAGCGAGCATGCGGCGAAGCAGTTCGGCCGATCGCATCGTGGGCGGCTCTCCATAGAGCCGCCTCCATTCCGTCCGAAGATCGGCAAGATCCATACGCTCCATCGCGCGAACGCGATGGAGCAGGTCCTTCTTCTTGCTCATTGGGCACCGCCATCAATGTGATAGATGCTGATGCCACCCTGAGTCTCACGAATGATCGTGTGACCTTTCTTGCGCAAACCGGTCAGTGCTGCTCGCGTCGTGTGCGGCAGCCAACCGGTCGCTTCGATGATGTCATCCAGCTTCGCGCCTTCAGCGCGAGACAGCAGTTCGATCAGGCGGGCCGATTTGGTCCCGGAGCGAGGCTTGTTTGGCAACGGCCATTCCGGCTTTGTCTCGGGTTCTGACGCACTCGCCTGGTCGGTCACCCTCTCTTCCGCACCAATGGCCTGCAAACCGGCAGCAGTGATGACAAGACCGATGCGATCCTCCCCATCCTGACGGAACAGTTGATCGGCACCCTTCGCAGGAACCTCGCTCGCCAAATTCCTTTTCAACAGTGTTGCCAGGGCTTTTTGCGCTGCCGCGGTCTTTTCGGCCAAGGATTCAGGCAGCGGAAGAAAATTGCCGTCGGCGCGCTGGCTCGCCGTGCTCAGCAAAATCAATTGGAGATCGTTGAGCTTGATCGTCATGGTGGATGGTCCTTCTTTCGAAGGGAGTGGCCAAATTGCCATCTCCCACCACCCACAGCCCCGCTGGTCGGCCAGCCGGGCGGCAACCGCGATCGAAGCGGCTGCGATTCACATCCATGACCAATGCTTGCGCTGTCCAGGAAGTCGAGGGAATTCGACAAGTAAATTTCATACGCGGTAAGATGGAGCAGTGGTCTCATGCCAGCCGTGAGATCAACGCCGGCGATACGTGCTATAACTGCCGATAAACAGCTGGCCGGATTGGCGGGTTAGGCTGTAATCGAGCATTTGCGACATGCTATCGATCTGGTCGTCGTGCTTCCCACCCGGAAACTGACGAACCTCCATCTCGAATGCATCGAGCCAAAACGCATCGCGGGGGAGGTAAACGAGCTGGGCCTCGATTGCTGCGGCCCGCAACCGCATCCTGGTCTCTTTGTCTCCCTGCGGCAGATAGGGAATAACCGGAAGCGCCTGAGCCTCCTCGCGAAGGTCTTGGATCAGACCCGTCCCGGAGACCTTATCTTCAATCAACAAAACGTCGGGCCTGAAGGAATCCGCCAAGGCAATGACATTACGTTTCAGAGTTGGATAATCGACCTTGCTCCGCCAGACGTGGCGGAGATAATAGCGACCGTTAGCCACTTGCCAGGTTGTGCAGACGGAAAAGTCGTTATGCTCGCCAGGCTTTGAGGCCGTGTCGAGACTCATGATCACCTGACCATCAACGGGTGCTTCATCATATCGCTTGAACCAGCTGAGCTTCAGGACGTCACCGTCAGCCGGTGTCGGGGCCTGCTGATATTGGGCAGAGAATATTGCGGTCCCTATGTCCCGTTTGAGGCTATGCAAAACTTCTACCGGTTCGCGTAACGGATGAAGCGGCTCGCCCGCCTGCCGCCACCAAAATCGATTGGGGCCGATAACCACCCGCTGGTTCTCTTCAGCGATGGCCGGAAGGTTGAGATGCAACCATTCGTTGCTCTTGAGAAGATGACCAGACAGGTCTTCTTCGTGGAGCCGTTGCTGAACATTGATGATGACGCCGCTCCGCTTATCATCGAGGCGCGAAAAGAGGGTCGTCCGAGTCCATTCCAGCATCGCCTGCCTCCGCACGTCGGAATAGGCGTCGTCGGCCTTTAACGGGTCATCGATGATGATAATGTCGCCACCCCTCCCAGTCAGGGTACCCCCGGTCGATGTAGCAAACCGACCACCATTCTTAGTGGTCTGAAAATCGTGTTCTACCGTCCGCCGAGGATTGAGACGCGTCGAGGGAAACAAGGTCTTGTACCAATCTGCTTCCAAGACGGAACGGGTCTGCCTTGCGAAAAAATTGGAAAGCTCTTGGGAGTATGACGCGACCACAATCCGCAGACGTGGATCGCGTCCCAGCAAGAAAGCTGGTAGCGCGACCGACATCATTGTGGACTTGAGCGATCGAGGCGGCAGGTTGATGACCAGGCGATCAACCTGCCGTTCGAGCGCAACGATTCTCGCATGATAGGCCATCGCCTGCAGATACTGACCAGGCGTGAATGCCCGGCCGGGATTGAGATGGTAGAAAACTTTCTCCGTGAAAGCGGCAAGATCGTTGCGGAGAATGGCTTCAAGCTCGCGCCGATCCGAAATCATGATTGTCATTGCTCATCCTCATCGTGAGGATCAGGATCTGAGGCCGGCGGAGCATCACCCTTCTGACGCTTTCTGGCGTTCGCCAAAATCTTTTGGTCTTCGGCGATAAGGTCGGCAGTAGGAGCTTCCGAGCCATTTTCAGGATTGTGTTCCGCAGCAAGAGCAAGGAGGCGATCAAGCGCCCGGATATCTCCCTTTAGCGCCTTCTCGCGAAGCCGGAGCAGCGATGCTCGCTGGGTCGATCCCTTCTTGGTCTTCCCATTTTCGGTAACAGCGACGGGCAGCTTTAGGATTTCGAGGACGTCCGTCCGGAACGACTTGGCGCCCTTTGGTCTGCCTTTTGGGTTTGGACACTGGCCCGGCTTGAACCGGGTGTGTTTGGGCGGACGGCCGTATCCCACATCATAATCGCCCTTCCCCTTCTTTTCAGGACAGTCGTCTTGCGGCTCGTTGGGGTCGCTCATGTCCGGCCTCCCTGGGCCGACTTGCGATCATCGGCAACCTCGGCAAAGGTCCGACCATCCTCCAGTCTGGCTTGCTGGCCGGACACGGCTTCCCATCGCTCGATTGCAATGTCGACGAAGACCGGCTCGATTTCGATGACGTGGGCGATCCGCGCCGTTTTCTCGGCTGCGATGATCGCCGTGCCGCTGCCACCAAATCCATCGAAGACGATGTCACCGCGCTTCGTCACATCCAGGATGAGGTCAGCAATAAGCGCCACCGGCTTGACCGTGGCGTGAGCTTCCAGCGCACTCCCGCGTCCCTTCCGAAAGCTGTTCATTCCTGGATATTGCAGCAAATTGGAGCGGTGACGGCCGTGGCGACCCAGTTCGACATTGTTCACATGAGCTGCCGAGCCGTGCTTGAAGGCAACGACCAGCTCGTGTTGGGACCGCCACAGACTTCCCATGCCGGCATTATCCTTCGCCCAAACGAGAATATTCTTTAGCGTTAGGTTTGAAGCTGCACCGGCGGCCAACATTTCTGCGATGTGACGCCAATCGATGAAAAGAAGGACCATCCCACCGTCTAGAAGATGGGGCTGAAACGCACCCATCGCCTTGCCAAGGAACGCAATGAACTCTGTTGGGCTCATCTCTCCCGCGGCCATGACAAAATCTGAGTGGATCTTTCGACCGAGACCAGAGGCAACACCCTCGATCTTCAAATTATAGGGTGTGTCGGAAAGAACGAGGCGGACGCCATTACCGTCTAACACCCGCTCAACAACAGAAGGATCCGTCGAGTCCCCACATAACATGCGGTGCGGGCCAAGCAGCCAGAGATCCCCTTCCCTGCTGACAGGATTGCGGTCCAGCAGCTCTGGAATGGGATCATCAAGATCATTGAGCTCATCCGTCCGAACAGCGCCCATATGTTTATCCATTTCCGCCACGGTAAAACCCGTAACGGACACATCTAAGTCGGGCGCGTCGATCCGAATGGCCTCAAGTTCTTGGATTACGAGCGCAGTATCGAAGGCGGATTCATCGCCAAGCCGGTTATCAGCGATCGCATAAGCGCGAAGCTGCGCCGGACTGAGCCTGTCGGCATAGAGGACCGGGATTTCGGTCAGTTCCAGCAGTTTGGCCGCTTCGTAGCGACCGTGCCCTGCCACAATGGTAAGATCGGGCCCGACGATCACCGGGTTGATGACACCGAATTCCCGATAGCTATCGGCCAGCTGCCGAATCTGCCGCTTGGAATGCTTCCGCGCGTTTCGGGGATTGGGCCTGAGCGAACTCAATAGCACCGTTTCATAGCGTAGCTTGGTGGTATTGACGGGCTGGCTACTGACCCCAGCGAGGCTATTCTTTCGTACATTGCTTACCATAACGAGGCTCCATTCAATGACGCCTCGCCGGAATTGACGAGGCGAACGCGCGGAGCTGCTGCCGAGCGAGCCTCGGCTGCCTCCATCGCTGGGCCTAAAAGCCCGACCTCGTCTTCTATTTCGGCGATCCCCGGCCTCTGTGAGAACCGCGATCAGCCTCGCATTCATGGCCGCCAAAGCGGCGAATGCGTGGCGTGCATATGTGATATTAGGTGCGAAAGATCAACCCGGTTTGAGCCTCCGCCGCTTAGGCGGCGCGCTCAAGAAGCCAATTGGTGAGGCCTTGATCGACTGCGGCCGCAGCAAGGTCGGTCACAGTCCAGAGATGAACTGGAGCTTCTGTCTCGGGCACGATCAGTTCGGATCGAGGGCTATGGCAGACGAAGAAGAATCGGCTTGCCGAGTCATCGGCCTCGAATGCGCAAACTGATGCGTTCAGCACCTTCTGATCGGCTGCCGATTTCACCTGGACGCTCGCCCGCTCGTTGATCAGTGGCTGCTCAAGCAGAAGGTCGATATCTTTCATAGTCCCACCGAGCGCGGAGACGCGCCGCCAACCTGCACGCGAAAATATCAAATCGACGAGAAGCTCAAAATCGGCCCAATGCAACTGGCGGATGAGGTCAATAGAAGCGATCATGAGCGCATCTCGAGCCGTACGGGCAGTCGCGACAGCGGGTTCTTCCTGGGCATTGATCTTGCGCAGGAGATAGTCGGACGCGGCAACGCCGCAGATTGTCCTTCGGTAACTCGCCAGCTGAGTCAGTTTAGAGCTAAGCGTCGTCATGGCGAGCGGCCGGCCATTCACGTCAGTGTTTCGCCAGCTCCCGATGACTGGTCGGAACCTGGTGCCGCATCCTTCCCCTGTTCCCCCTACATAGGTGACCTCGGGCTCCGAGAAGGCCCACCACAGGTGCCCACGGGCAAAGGTTATCCAGAGCGTATCGACAGGGAGTGTGTAAAACTCTCGAAGTTCGCGAACGTAACCCGTAGCCGTCGCTGGTAGCGCGCCAGCCGTCAAATAGGCTGCTTGAGCTGCTGCCGGTTTCGTGGACACCGAGATAA